>DAOUEK010000031.1:0-175601 GCA_034430425.1 Anaerolineales bacterium
TGATCCCCTCCGTTTCCCCGTCCTTGTTCACAGAACCGGGTGACGTGCCCACAGCAGAAGGCATGGAACACCGCGTCTATATGGATGCGGAAGTCGAGGAGGAAGTTAAATTCGACTGGACTCATCGCTTCGATACCTATCTGAATACTGAAGATTGGGGCCTCGTGCGCAAGTATGGATTGCCCAATATAACTCTCATGGACGGCATTTCATCGGCGAACAATTTCGATCCCCTTCTGCCGCAGCGCTATGTCATGTGGATGGACGGACTCGAAGATGTTTCAATTGACCATCGGACCGAGCTGCTGTCGCTCATGGACGTGCAGTGGCAGGCTGTGATCGAATCGTCCGAAGATATGTCCTTGACATATCGTGAGATTCCCAATCCCCAACGTGTTCGCTGGATTTCTCAATCGATACTGGCGGCTTCATACGAATATTCCCTAGATTTGGTTAAAAAGGCGGATTTCGATCCGGATAAAGCGGTTATCCTGGAGTGGGCTTTCGCCACGGAGGATGTGTCCCAGAACGCAAAGGGGACCGCCGACTTGATTGAAACCGATAACCCAAACATCGTCGCTGTCGAATCAAGCGCGCCAGTTGATGGCTGGGTTGTGCTTTCTGATACCTGGTTTCCAGGATGGAGAGCCAGCATCGATGATGAACCGGTGGAGATATATCGCGCCGATTTCATCTTTCGAGCGGTTCGAGTTCCTGCCGGTGAACATTACATTCGTTTCGAATATCGACCAGTCTCATTTCAGATCGGTCTATATCTGAGCATACTTGCATGTTGTTTGATTATGCTGCAGGGATGGCGATGGCTTCGAAGATAAAACGTTATTGGCCGCTGTTGGTCACATTCGTCGTCGCCGGTGGATACATTCTGGCACGCTTGCTCCTGTTTGATGGGGATGTTGTTGCGCTCGCAGAAATTGGAACGCAGTTCTCCGAAGGTGATCCGGCGGGAACGGAGGGCTACGATGGGCAATTTACCTACTATATCGCCATCGACCCGAATCCAACGACTGTACGCCAACAGCTCGATGTCCCTGCATACCGTTATCAGAGAATCCTGCTACCGATGCTGGCTCGTCTTCTTTCAGATGGCAACACTGCTGCGATACCCTGGGTGTTACTGGCAATCAACCTGGTCGCGCATATCGCGGGAACATGGGCGGTAATGCTCTATATGGAGGATCACGGTCTTCGCAATTGGTACGCATTGAGCTATGGATTGTGGGTGGGATTGGTTTCATCTGTTGGATTACAGTTGCATGAACCCCTCGCGCTCGGTTTGGTGAGTCTTGCCTGGTTGGCGCGTAAACGAGGCAGGTTTTTTACCAGTGTAATTCTGCTGGGCCTCGCTCTTTTCGCCAAAGAAACCACGATTGTATTCTGGTTTGTGTTGTTGTTTGTCGATCTGATTGTAAAACGCGACTGGCGATCTGCGGCTTCCTGGATTGTCGTAGGAATGCTCTATGCGGGTTGGCAAGTGTGGCTCTGGCGGATTTTTGGAGCACCCGGAATCGGGAGCGGAGGCGCCCAGTCGACGCCTTTTGAGTTGATTCCATTGATGGGACTTTGGCGTATCGGTTTCGAGAGCCTTCCGGCTTTGGCGTTGTTTATCGTCATTTTTGGACCGACGATTTTCATGCCCGTGATATGGGCAATATTCAAATCTGCACGTGAGGTTTGCAGAAAGCAGGTCAACCCGGAAAATTTGAGTCTTTTGGTAAACAGTCTCCTGATCCTATTCCTGCCATTTTCTACGATTCGAGAGCCCTTGGGCCTATTACGATTTGCAAGTGGCTTCGTATTGGCTGTATTGCTTTTCTCCGCTCGCAATAAACTCCACAAACCATTAAACTATACACTCGCATGGATTGCCTTGATCGCAGTATTGGTAAACGGGTAAGGGGATTCTTGACTGGAATCCAGTCAAGATGAAGGGAAATGTACTAGAATAAATCTCATATACCTTTTGACGAGTCCCAACGGTATTGAGGCGTTAAATCGATCTTCGTGTGGTATATTCAAATCTCGTCGCCGAATGGAGAATCCATGACTGACATCAAGACAATTGCAGAACGAATAATCAGCAATGTGGAGAATGTGATTATCGGCAAGACTGATACCGTACGCCTGGCGGTGATTGGCCTTCTATGCAAGGGCCACGTCCTGATTGAGGATGTGCCGGGCACCGGGAAAACGATGTTGGCCAAGAGTATTGCCAAGTCCATAGGCTGCTCTTTCAGTCGTATTCAATTCACGCCCGACATGCTGCCCAGTGATATCACGGGTGTATCGATATTCAATCAAAAGACACGCGAGTTCGAATTCCGCCCGGGTCCGATATTGCATCAGATTGTGTTGACGGATGAGATCAACCGCGCGACTCCCAAAACCCAGGCTGCGCTGCTGGAAGCCATGGAGGAGTGTCAGGTGACGGTGGATGGGGTGACCCATCAGTCGCCGGAACCATTCTTTGTTTTAGCGACACAGAATCCGATCGAATACGAGGGCACATTCCCGCTGCCGGAAGCGCAAATGGACCGTTTCTTACTACGTGTAGGTCTTGGTTATCCGGATGGTCCTGATGAGATTCGCATGCTGGAAGAACAGCAGGTCATCCATCCGATCGAGAACCTCAAGCAAGTGGCATCTGTCGAGGAAATTATCGCTCTGCAAAACGCTGTTCGAGAACAAACGATCTCTGATGATATCAAGCGATACATTATCAAGCTCGTTGATGCTACCAGAAGGCATCCAGAAGTCTATTTAGGCGCCAGTCCGCGCGGCAGCCTCGCACTGTTCCGAACATCGCAAGCACTGGCGGCGGTATTGGGCCGATCGTACGTGATTCCAGATGACGTCAAGGGGCTTGCCGTGCCTACACTTGCCCATAGGCTTATCGTTGGCTCGACGGCGAGAATTCGTGAAGTCGATGCACGAGTGATTATTAACGAAATTTTAGAGCAGATTTTGGTCCCGGGTGGCGAGGTTGCTTGAGCGGAAGAGCTAATGCGGAGTGGTTTCGGGGACAGTTAAGGAAAGCTCCGCGCCATTGTGATATCTCACCAGGAATCTACATGTGATTGTGCTCGATTCAAGTTCTTCGGTTTTGGGTGTTTAGAAACCGTCCTGGCTGGCGAGCGGCACGGCGACGTTCTCGAGTGATCCCATGTTTATCATATTTAGGAGAGGGCGGGTTGAGCTAGGATGAAGACAATGCGTCAACGGCTGCTGAGCGCAGCAGTATTTTTCTCGGGCATGACCACGCTGGCGATCGAGATATCCGCTTCACGATTGTTGGGGAATGTATTCGGTACCAGCAATATCGTCTGGGCGAATATCATCGGTCTCATTCTTATCTATCTCACTGCAGGGTATTTTATCGGGGGTCGCTTGGCTGATCGTTCTCCACATCAGGCAACCTTCTATCGCATTATGGCCTGGGGTGCCTTTACTGCGGGACTGGTGCCCATCGTCGCCCGACCTGTACTGCTTCAAGCTGCCAATGCTGTTGAGTATTTATCCACGGCGGTAATGCTGGGATCATTCTTCGTGGTGCTGATTCTGTTCAGTGTCCCGGTCACCTTAATGGGTTGTGTATCTCCTTTTGCTATTCGTCTGTCAATCCAAACGCCTGAGCAAGCCGGGAGCATATCCGGCAAAATGTACGCGATCTCGACACTGGGATCGATCCTGGGGACTTTCCTCCCTGTGCTCTGGTTGATTCCCACGATTGGCACTGCGGCGACTTTTTTGGTTTTTAGCATGATTCTCCTCGTTATCGCATTGGGGGGATTATTTCTGCAGGATTGGCGAGCCGGTCTGCGATATCTCCTTCTTCCCCTCGTAATCGTTGTCTTATCGGGGCTCACGCTGTCCGGTCCGATTAAGCGCGGGACGGGGCAAGTGTTCGAAACCGAGTCGGCCTACAACTACATCCAGGTTATCGAACGGGGCGGTGTTCGTTATCTGATGTTGAACGAAGGACAGGGTATCCATTCGATCTACGCGCCGGGTGTTGATGTTACCTATGGAACGTGGGATTATTTCCTCTCCGCTCCTTTTTTTAACGCACCGCCGTTCGCGCTATCGGACGTGAAACGGGTGGGTATTGTTGGATTGGCTGGTGGGACGATCGCCAAACAGTATACGAAAGTCTTCGGCGCGATTCCCATTGACGGTTGGGAAATCGATCCGGGAATTATTGAGGTCGGTCGAGAGTGGTTCGATATGAATGAGCCGAATCTAAATGCCATCGCTGTTGACGGACGGTGGGGGCTTGCGCATAGCCAGTATTATTACAGCGTCATCGGCATCGACGCCTACCGCTTGCCGTATATTCCCTGGCATCTCACCACACAGGAGTTCTTTCAAGAAGTACACGCACATCTCTATGATGATGGCGTCGTGGCCATTAATGTCGGTCGGACACCGGAGGACCGCAGGATCATCGAAGCATTGGTCGGGACGATCCAATCTGTTTTTCCTTCTGTTTACGTGGTTGACGTGCCCAATACATTCAACACGCTCATCTATGCCACAAAAAAACCAACGGATGCAGGCAATCTTGTTATGAATATTTTTACATTAGAAGAGCAGGGCGTTTCGCCAGTCTTGACGGATATCCTCCGGCGAACGGTCGCTCAACTACAGCCGACACCAGAATCAGACATTATCTATACCGATGACCGTGCGCCGATCGAATTCCTGACCAATGCTATGGCCCTTCGCTTTATCCTGGGTGGGGAAGTCGAGACTCTACGGTAGAGAACAAGGAGAGATATCAGTGTCATCGAGGCAACGCATATTAAAACGTGTGGTGGTGAATTTCCTCATTTTTCTACTGCCGATAACACTCATTCTATCGAGCGTATTTCTCGTTCTTTACAGCGCAGGGATCTGGGTTCCGATTGAATACCGCATGCCGGGCTTTCCGGAGGATCAATATGGCTTCGATCTGGACGATCGATTGTATTGGTCTTCCGTGGACATCGAATTTCTTCTTCGCAACGAAGATATTTCCTATTTCGATTCCTATTATCTCGCCGATGGATCACCGATGCATAACGCTCGCGAATTGAATCACATGCACGATGTCCAGATCTTGTTGAACGTGGTCAAGCGGGTTCTTCTGGGTGGTTGGATACTCATCGTTTCGGGGGTCTTCATATTATGGCGTTTGGGTGGAAGTCGAGAAATTGCTCAGACACTACAACGTGGAGCCCGAGTCACTTTGATTGTAATTGGCGTATTGATTGTAGGGATCGCTGTGTCATTCGGTGTGCTCTTTGTGGGTTTTCATCGCATCTTTTTCGAAGGAGACTCCTGGCTTTTTGCATACTCGGATACCTTCATCCGCTTGTACCCGCAGCAGTTTTGGCGTGATTGCTTCATTCTTCTGGCTATCGTCACGGTTGTGGAAGCGTCTCTCGTCTACGTAATCAGCAGGTTAGCGGCCAGAAGGTTGCCTTTAGAAACCTGATAAGACGCCGGTACTCGTTTCACCCGGCTGTGGGTTATAAGAGATAAAAAACAAAGATCGACGGTATTGTCGATCTTTGTTTTATCATCTGGAATAAACGGATGATCAGGTACGAAAATGCTTCGTGATCCTCGCGGATCGTTTCGGGAGCACTCAGGCGCCGAATTTATCCAAACGTTCGGCATGTGCCATCATCAACGGCATCAGTGTTGTGGCTGGTATCGTGCCCAAACCGCCTCGCCCGCATGCTCGTTCGCCAAATGCCTTTTCAAGGTCTGTTCTGACTGTTGCCGGCGCCCAGAGCAGCGTGGGGACGGGATGCCATGAGTGGGAGCGTAATTTTGCGGGTGTGGAATGATCTCCAGTCACGACTACAACGTCCGGCTTCATTTCCATCAAGCCTGGCAATGCGGCGTCGACGCTTTCGATGATTTCCACCTTGCCGTCGAAGTTTCCGTCTTCGCCTTTGCTGTCGGTTTTCTTGATGTGGATGAAGAAGAAATCGAAATCGTTCCAATGCTGTGCGGCAGTCTGAAATTCCTCCTCTGGCTTTTCGCCTTCGAAATCGATGATCTCCATTCCGACCAGTTTGGAAACGCCGCGATACATCGGGTAGACTGCAATGCAGCCGGCGCGCAATCCGAAGATCTCTGGGAATTGCGGCAGGCAGGGATCCGTGGAAAATCCACGCAGTGTGAGAGCATTCGCCTTGGGTTGGGATTGCAATTTCTGCCGGGCAGCGTCAATCCACTGATTGAAGTACGTGGCGCAAGCTTTCGATTCTTTATCGAATGCTTGCGCAGGGAGTGGGGCGATGCCGGTTTGCTGTGGATCGGTATCGTCAATGTTTGCCGCGAGACCGTTGCCGGACATCACGGCGGCGAAACGATACTCGCGTACGTGCTCCACATCCACCGAAACACCTGAGACCTCAACCTCTTTCAAGATCTCAACGATCGGGATCGCTTCTTCCGAAGAGATTCGTCCCGCCCGACGATCGGTGATCATACCATCCGAATCAACCGTGCAGAAGTTCCCTCGGACAGCCACGTCACCTGTCGACACGGTCATGCCGATACCTGTTGCTTCCAGTACGCCGCGGCCAACTTCATACGTTACCGGATCGTATCCGAAAAGCCCGAGATGGGCGGGTCCCGATCCCGGCGTAATGCCATAACGGACAGGAATGGTTTGTCCCAGGGTCCCTTCTTCAGCCAGCCGATCGAGATTGGGTGTCTTTGCAGCTTCCAATTCCGTGGGCCCACCAGGTTCGATGGGCATGCCGCCAAGGCCATCCATGACGAGCAGCACAATTTTCGTGTCATTCTTTTTATGCAGTGAACGCATGAGTTCAAAATCGGGCATAGGTATTATCTCCTTACTTATAAGAAAACCCCCACGCCTTTGCAGGCGGGGGGGTTTGAATTATATGTCGAATCGATTAGACGATTGTGGTCTGGTCGCCATCGACATTGAAGAGTTGCATGCTGTCCATATCGAATACACACTCGACCTGGTCGCCGACCTTGAACGCCGTTCGTGGATCGATCCGTCCGATGAAGCTGTTGTCGCCGGTTAAGAAGTGCATGAAGATCTCGTTGCCCATCAACTCGGTCACTTCCACTCTTGCCGGAACAGGAGATGCATAAACGGGCGGGGAGAACGTGGGATCGTGCACGTCGTCCGGGCGGATACCGAAGATAACCTCCTTGCCGGCGTGAGGCATGTACCGATCTACCTTCGATGGCGGAACGCTGACCTGGAAGGAGCCTGCGTCGACCACCAACGAACCATCGGATTTATCCAGCTTGGCCTTGAAGAAGTTCATCGCCGGGGATCCAATGAAGCCGGCCACGAAAACATTCGCGGGATGATCGTAAAGCTGCTGTGGTGTATCGACTTGCTGTAAAATGCCGCCTCGCATCACGGCGATGCGGTCGGCCATCGTCATCGCCTCGACCTGGTCGTGGGTCACGTAGATGAAGGTGGTCTTGAGGCGGTGGTGGAGCTTGCTGATCTCGGCCCTCATCTGAACCCTCAATTTCGCGTCCAGGTTCGAGAGTGGTTCGTCGAACAGGAAGACCTGCGGTTCGCGCACGATGGCGCGTCCTACCGCAACACGCTGGCGTTCGCCACCGGAAAGCTGGCGGGGCTTTCGATCCAAAAGATGCTCGATGCTGAGAATATCAGCGGCTTCCTGTACGCGTCTTTTGATCTCTTCCTTGGGTGTTTTGCGAAGCTTGAGTCCAAAAGCCATGTTGTCGAATACCGACATATGGGGGTACAACGCGTAGGACTGAAACACCATCGCGATGTCCCGATCTTTTGGCTCAATATCATTGACAATCCGATCGCCGATGGCGATCGTGCCCTCGTCGATATCCTCGAGACCTGCAAGCAGGCGGAGGCCGGTGGTCTTGCCGCACCCCGACGGCCCGACCAGGACAAGGAATTCCCTGTCGATAATATTGAGATTCATATCGTTTACTGCAGTGACGTCTCCGAAGCGCTTACTTACGTTGGTGTAACTTACGGTGGCCATAGGCCGTCAACCTCCTTCTTTCGGGTATAGTGCCACTATTATACACATAACCGGATCAACTTCAAAGATCGTAAAGCGGCTTATGTTGACGCTGTATATTCTCTCTGGTATAGTCGTTCGCGTGTATAAATCACCAGGTCCATCCAATCAGAACAACCTGACACGCAGCCGATTCCGCACGCTCGCTCGCTGGCTCCAACCCGGATTGGGAGTCAAGCGCTGGTTCGTGTTGTTGATTATCGGTGTCGCTCTGATTGGCTTGGGCGTAGCGGTCATCTTGCTCGATATTTACCGCAATCATCCGGAATCCCCCTGGCTCGCCATCCTGAGTTTGCGTGATCTGCCTCGATGGCTGCGTGCGCTCCTGCTCGCACTTGCAGGTTTTTTACTGACCTTCTTCTCCGTTCTACGACTGAATCGCACATTGCTCGCGCCCTATCTTCGTCCGGGCAAACCTTTGGTTGATGCCGTAGCAAAACATCGGCGTTTGGGGCGCGGTCCCAAGATCGTGGCCATTGGAGGAGGGACCGGGCTGTCAACGCTGTTACGCGGTTTGAAGCGACATACCGGAAACCTGACCGCAATCGTAACGGTTGCAGATGATGGGGGTTCCTCCGGGAGGCTGCGACAATCTCTCGGCTTGCCACCTCCGGGAGACATCCGCAACTGTCTTGCTGCATTATCCGACGATGAAGATTTGTTGACCCAGTTGTTCCAATACCGTTTTCTGCAGGGCGAAGAATTAAACGGGCACTCCTTTGGAAATCTCTTCATCGCCGCACTTGCAGGAGTGACCGGCAGTTTCGATCAGGGTCTGCTGGAGACGGGTCGTGTGCTTGCTATCCATGGTCGGGTGCTGCCATCCAGTTTGGGCGATGTCGCTTTAACGGCGGACAAGGTGCCTGCTCTGGCAGATAAAGCGGTGCGCGTGGAGGGGGAGAGTCGTATTCCGGATGTGCCCGGAAAAATCCATCGGGTACAGCTCGAACCCAACGATCCGCCTGCCTATCCGGGAGCCATCCAAGCCATCCTGGGGGCAGATATGATTGTCGTCGGACCGGGCAGTTTGTATACCAGCGTTTTACCGAATTTGCTCGTGCCCGACGTCGTCGAAGCCATCCATGCCTCCAGTGCCTTCAAGGTTTATGTGTGTAATGTGGCAACACAGGAGGGGGAAACGGATGGGTATAATTGCCAGCAGCACATCGAGGCCATCGAAAACCACGTCGGACAGGGTTTGGTGGATTTGGTCGTGGCCAATGATGGACGTCTGGATGCGAAACCGGATGGGATGGAAATGGTTTTGCCGGAATTCGAGGCAAGCACCCTGGTTCAACTCTATACCGCCGATCTGGTCGATGTCGATCGACCCTGGCACCATGATGCCAGTAAATTGGCCGAAACGCTGATCGCGCTGCTGGAAGAACGGACAGGTCCGTTGGATCTACCGTTGATGGAAGAACAAGATTCTAATCCGGATCTCAATTGATCCGAAGAAAAGAGGAGTGTAATTATGGCAACTCGTGTAGGAATTAATGGCTTCGGCCGAATCGGACGACAAGTCCTCAAGATCATGAAAGAAAAGTATGCTGACGTTTTTGACGTTGTTGCGTTCAACGACCTCGGGGATTTGAACACGATGGCCCACCTTTTCCGTTACGACTCGAATTACGGTCGCTATACGGGGTCGGTGGAGGTCAAGAAAGATGGTTTGACCATCGAAGGCGATTTCATCAAGGCGCTGTCCGAACCTGATCCCGCCAATCTTCCCTGGAAAGACATGGGCGTGGAAATCGTCATTGAAGGAACGGGAGTGTTTCGAAAGCGGGAAGGCGCCTCGAAGCACATCGAAGCTGGCGCGAAAAAGGTGATTATCACCGCACCGGCGACGGACCCCGATTTTACTGTTGTGCTGGGGGTTAACGATGGCGATTACGATGCGGAGAAACACAACATCATCTCCAACGCCTCATGCACGACGAACTGCCTTGCACCTCCGGCAAAGGTCATTCAGGATAATTTCGGCATTGAGAAAGGTCTGATGACCACAATTCATTCCTATACCAACGATCAAAATATCCTGGATCTTCCTCATAAGGACCTGCGACGTGCGCGTGCTGCAGCTTTGAACATCATCCCCACGACGACGGGTGCAGCGAAGGCGGTGGCGCTGGTGATCCCCGAACTTAAGGGGAAATTCGACGGATATGCATTACGCGTGCCGACTCCGACGGTATCAATCGTAGATTGTGTCATTACCCTGGAGAAGGATACGACCACAGAGGAGCTGCACGCTGCGTTACGCAAGGCGGCCAATGGCCCCATGAAGGGAATTCTCGCTCTTTCCGAGGAGCCTTTGGTCAGCATGGATTACAAAGAGGATGATCGCTCCAGCATTGTCGACGCTCAATTCACATTTGTCATGGGCGGTAACATGGTCAAGCTGGTCGCGTGGTATGACAACGAGTGGGGTTACTCTGTGCGAACAGCAGATCTTGCCAATTTGATATCGAAATCCCTATAGATTTATCGACCGCGGCGCGCCTTGAAACCCGGGCGCGCCGCGGTGAGGTAAAAAATCCATGTTTGATAAAAAGACAATCCGCGATATCGATCCCAGAGGTAAACGTGTTCTGGTGAGGGTTGATTTCAATGTTCCGCTTGCTGATGGGGCAGTGGTCGATGATACCCGCATCCAGGCCGCGTTGCCGACGATCCGTTATTTAATCGATCACGATGCGGCTATAATCCTATGCTCCCACCTCGGTCGTCCCAAAGGAAAGGTCGTTGCAGAGCTTACCTTGCGGCCTGTGGCTGAGCATCTGGCGTCCTTGCTCGGCAAGCCGGTGGCTTTCGTTGAAGATTGCGTGGGGTCCAAAGCTCACGCTGCAGCCGAGAAGCTTCAAGCAGGAGAGGTTCTGCTGCTCGAGAACACGCGCTTCAATCCGGAAGAACGAGCGAACGATGTGGAATTCGCTGCTGCTTTGGCTTCACTTGCGGACCTGTACGTCAATGATGCCTTTGGTTCCGCGCATCGGGCACATGCATCCACGGAAGGTGTTGCGCACTATCTGCCGGCGGTAGCCGGATTTTTAATGGAAAAGGAATTGGAATACCTGGGCAAAGCTCTGGAGACTCCCGCGCATCCTTTTATCGCCATATTGGGTGGCGCCAAGATTTCCGACAAGATCACCGTGGTGGAGCGATTGCTCGAGAAAGCAGATCGCTTGCTTATCGGCGGCGGCATGGCCAATACCTTTTTAGCAGCAAAAGGGTATTCTATGGGGAGTTCCCTTGTAGAAGAGGATTCGATTAATACAGCGAAAGCTCTGCTCTCGAGTTCAGCGGATCGACTTCTTCTCCCAGTCGATTTGGTAGTAGGCGATCAATTCGCAGCCGAGGCGCAGAGCAAGACGGTACCTGCAAACGAAGTGCCGGAGAATTGGGGCGCCTACGATATCGGCCCGAAAACTGTGGAAGTGTACAGCCAGGCGTTGAAGAATGCCAAGCTGGTTGTCTGGAATGGACCGATGGGCGTCTTCGAGTTCGATGCCTTCGCAAAAGGAACCTGGGCAATCGCCAAAGCCGTAGCGGCTTGTGATGGTACCACGATTGTCGGAGGCGGTGAATCGACAGCCGCTGTTCGCCAAGCTGGTTTGACGGATCGTATCAGTCACGTTTCGACAGGCGGCGGAGCTTCACTCGAGTTTCTCGAAGGTAAAGATTTACCCGGTGTCGTTGTTCTGGATGATAAAGAAGCATAGCTTCAGAGTCTCCTGATCTAAACACAGTATATCGATAGGAAGTGCGAGACCCCTCATCGGACATCTTTCGCTGCGTGTTGGATGGACGTTGTGTGTATTTTTGTTGTCCCTTTGGAACGTCTCGTCTATAATGTGCCCGGCCTGAGGTTGGAGATTGCATGAGCTTCGATAAAGGTGAAAACGTAGGTGCGTATCGCATCATTACGCAGCTGGGCCAGGGTGGTATGGCCACGGTTTATAAAGCTTACCATCCCGCCCTCGATCGATACGTGGCCATCAAGGCGCTCCACCCGGCGATTATGGAAGATCCCAATTTTCTGGCACGCTTTGAGAGAGAAGCCAAGGTGGTTGCCAAATTGGAACATTCCAACATCGTGCCGATTTATGATTACTCCGAGCATGCAGGCCAACCCTACCTGGTGATGAAATTCATCGAGGGGGAAACCCTCAAGGCACGCTTGGCAAGAGGTCCGCTTAATAAAGACGAGGCCTTGCACATTGTAGATGCCGTTGCAAGTGCACTGGAGTATGCGCACAAACATGGTTACCTTCATCGCGATGTAAAACCTTCCAATATCTTGATTTCACCCGAAAGTGAAATCTACCTTGCAGATTTCGGTTTGGCGCGCATGGCTGAAGCAGGCGCATCGACGCTTTCGGGCGATATGCTCATGGGCACGCCGCACTACATCTCTCCGGAACAGGCGAAGGGCACGACGGATTTGGACGAAGGCACAGATATCTACTCGCTCGGTGTGGTATTGTACGAATTGGTGGTCGGTCGGGTTCCCTTTTCTTCGGATACACCTTTCTCGATTATTCACGATCATATCTACACGCCGCTGCCCTTGCCTCGCCAGGTCAATCCAACCGTGCCGGAAGCCGTTGAACGGGTCTTGCTCAAAGCCCTGGCGAAAAACCGGGATGACCGTTTCGGAAGTGTGAGGGAAATGATCGATGCATTTTGCGCTGCGGTCACAGGTGGGGATATCGGTGTACTCGAATCGTTGTCGAAGCCTCGCGAAACGGAGAAGCGTTCCTTGGAAGCCCTGGCGAAGGCGAATACGCTAACCGATCCGGTGAAATCCGATGAGGCCCCAGATGCGGAAACCAAGGCTGCTGCGGAGAAGCCGGGTTTGAAGGACTCGCTTCGAAACCGCAGCCGGTGGTTCTGGGTCGTTGCGGGATTGGTGATGACCTGTTGTATTCTGTTCGCTTTTATCGGCAGCATCAATCAACTCTCTTCCTTGGGTGGAACAGAAGAGATCGATCCCCGTGATGAAGAAATTGTGGAGGTCGATGAACCCGAAGAAAGATCGAGGGAGGATGCGGACACGCAGCTTCACCGTGCGGAAGCGTTGCTCGCCGAAGGTGATGATCGCGAGGCGTACAATGCCTTTATCAAGGCCGGGGATTTCTTCATGGCAGTGGGAGATTTCCCAATGGCGATGGAATGTTTCCTGCGGGCGCGTGAGTTGTCGCAAAATCCGATGCGTCCGGAAGTCCTGCTGGCAACCAAGCTTTTGCAAACGCTCTTTTTCGGAGCTTCGGAAAAGCCGATGTGGCCAATGATCGAGGAGATGTATGATAATTACCCGGATCGTGATGTCATCCAGATTGCAGCTGCGCGGATGCGTTTGTATGCCGAATCCCCTGAAGCAGCCTTGGATGAAATAACCCTCGTTCTTGATCGGAATCCGGACGACGTCGCGGCGAATTTGGTTCTCATCGAGATCCACATCCATCTTGGCGATGTGGATTTTGCAAGGGAGCAGCTTGGGATGCTTCAAGAAAATTCCCGCGTACCGATTTGGCTGCAGGAACACATGCAATTATTGAAAAAACAGATTCCTGAATAATCTAAATTCATTGGAGGACAATGTGGAACGAGTGCCGTGTATTGCAGGCAATTGGAAAATGAACAAGAACATCTCGGAGGCAGTAGAGCTTGTAGAGTCCATGCTTCCCCGCTTATCCGAACTCACCGGTGTTGAACGTGTCGTTTGCCCACCGTTCGTCGCCTTGCCGGCTGTCTCAGTGCGTTTGAAGGACGAGGACGTTTTCGTGGGTTCACAGAACGTGCATTGGGAGGACGCAGGGGCGTATACAGGAGAAATCTCTCCCACGATGCTGCAGGGACTGTGTACGTTTACCATCATCGGCCATTCGGAACGCAGGGCGTATTTTGGGGAGACAGACGAGACAGTCAATTTGCGCGTCCAGGCCTCTCTGCGTCATGGATTTCGCCCGATCGTTTGTGTTGGAGAAACGCTCGATCAACGCCAGGCGGGGGAGACGGCAGCTGTGGTTCGGGAGCAGGTCTCTAAGGGTTTTGCGAATATTTCCAAGGAAGATATGAAGCGCATCATCGTAGCCTACGAACCCATCTGGGCTATTGGAACCGGTATGGCGGCAACAGCCGAGGATGCCAATGCAACCATTGCTGAGTCGATTCGTCCCGTATTGAAGGATATGTTTGATGAAGATATCGCACAGGTGATTCGAGTTCAATATGGTGGCAGCGTTAAACCGGGGAATGCCGCGGAGTTCTTCATGCAGCCGGATATCGATGGCGCTTTGGTCGGCGGTGCCAGTCTGCGAGCCGATGATTTTATTGGCATCGTCGAAGCCGCTTTAGGCTAGCCGACGCCAATTTTCCGGCGAACAAAATCGATAAAAATCGACGGGACACCTTCTTCAATGGGTGTCCCGTTTGGCGTTTATCGAGTGTTCCTTATTATCATCCTGTACCAAATTGGCGGTCGCCGGCGTCCCCCAGGCCAGGTACGATGTAGCCATTCTCATTCAATTTGTCGTCCACCGCAGCAAGGTGAATCGGGATTTCAGGATGATGACAGTGGATTTCGGCGATACCTTCCGGTGCAGCGATGAGACCGACGAATTTGATTTTCTTCACGCCCCAATTTTTAAGGATGTCAATCGTGGCGACGGCCGATCCTCCCGTGGCAAGCATTGGATCGAGAATAAAACATACTGAGACGGTGGGTTCGATGGGAAGTTTGTTGTAGTATTCAACCGGTTGGAGGGTTTTTTCATCCCGGTAGAGACCGATGTGCCATACTTCGGCGGAGGGCATCAATTCCCAAACCCCCTCCACCATCCCCAGGCCGGCGCGTAAGATGGGGATCAATCCGACTCGTTCAGCCAATTCCAGGCCTTTGGTTTTTACCATAGGTGTTTGAACATCAATCGGATTGACGAGCAGATCCTGGGTTGCTTCGTAGGTTAATAATGCCGAAAGCTCGCGAATGAGTTCCCTGAATTTCTTGGGAACAACATCCTGGTTGCGTAATTTACTCAATTTATGTGCCACGAGGGGGTGTGTCGATGCGAATACGTTTGATGGTTCCATACCCATCTCCTGCAAACCAGCTCAATGAAGTTCGAGGCCTTGCGCCTATGATTTAGGGCCAGATGATCCGGTTGGTTTCTGCGCAAGGAGGTGCCGTTGGCTCTCGTGCGGACAACCTCTTTGATACCAATGGTTCAAGTGCTGCGATTGATAATGTGATCTGCGAGTTCGTAGAGCGCCGTTCGTTCCTGGTTGGCGGGCATCATTTTCAGGAGCGAAATGCCTGTGGTGACGAATTCCTGTGCCTGATCGAGTGCCTTATCGATTGCATTCGAGGAACGGATCGCGGAGACGATTTCGGAAAGTTCATCTTCATCACATTGCTGTGTAATAATTTTATGCCGTAATTCTTCTTGATCGGAGATTGTTGAAAGAAAGTACAAGACCGGGAGTGTGATCAAGCCTTGTCGCAGATCGTTTGCGGCGGGTTTTCCGAGTCTTTCTTCATCGGCGGTGAAATCCAGGACGTCATCGACGATTTGAAAAGCCATGCCGATGTTGTATCCAAAGGATTTCATTGCAGCGACTGTGTCTTCATCGATATCACTCAGGATAGCGGCGCCTTCTGTGGCGACTTCGAACAGCGATGCGGTTTTGGCATAGATCCGCTCAAGATAATCCGGGATGTTAGCATCGCTTTTGCTGTTGGCGTACATTTGGGAGATTTCTCCATTTACGATCGTCATCAGCGTTCGCGCGAAGATTTTCATCAATGCCTGTTCGCCGATTTCTGCCGCCAGGTACGCGGCTCGAGCAAAAAGGTAATCTCCTGTTAGGACGGTAGCACCAGGTCCCAGCGTAGCGTTGATGGTGGGAATACCCCGGCGGAGAGAAGCGCCGTCGATCAAATCGTCGTGCACGAGCGTTGCGGTGTGCAGCATTTCTACTGAGCCTGCAAGCGTGATGGCATGATCGCGATCGGCGCTCAACATACCTGCAGAAAGCAAGACAAGAGCAGGACGGATGCGTTTCCCGCCCGAGGAGAGCAGATGGTCGAGTGCGGCGATCAGGTTGGGGTCGTGTTCACCCGGGCTGATGCGCATTCTCTGCTCCACCTCTGCAAGTTCGGAGCGAATGAGATCAAAGAAGGTGATAGTCGTTGTTTCCATGGTTCCATTCGAAGAGAGTCGCAGCATTTTGCCATGTGATTTCGGTGGCTTGACCCTCCTGCATATCTATAATACCGGCAAAACTTTCGGCAACAAATCTCACGTTAGCTGGCTCGTTTCGTTTGCCCCGGTGGGGGTGTGGCGTAAGGTAGGGAGAATCCGTTTCAAGCAGAATTTTGGAAATTGGTAATTGTGAAACGACTTCGCGTAGGTGATCGGCGTTTCGAAAGGTCACTGGTCCGGCTACACCGAAATAGAAACCGGAATCGGCAGCGAGCAGGGCGGTATCGATGTCTGCCGAATAGGCATGCAGCACGCCTGCTCGATCCCGGAGCCCTGCCGGTAGATCTCGAGACCAGGCAAGCAGCATTTCGATAATATTTTCTGTCGCGTCCCGGTTATGTATCACCACGGGCAATCCAATCTCGGCGGCGAGTGCTAATTGCGCTTGGAAGGCGTGTTTCTGTTGATCGGGCGCGGATATATTCCGATAGTAATCCAGTCCGATCTCTCCGATCGCAACCACACCTTCTGAAAGAGCGAGTTCGCCGATTTTTACGGCCGTGTCGGAATTCCACGTTCGGGCGTCATGCGGATGGATGCCCACGGCTGCAAAGATATTTTCATGTTGCTGTGCCAATTCTACCGCCAGACGGCTTGTGTGCAGATCAATGCCTGGAACGAGAATACGGTGCACATCAGCTTCCCAAGCCCGCTCGAGGACTTCGACGCGATCTTGATCGAACTGGGGAAGTATGAGATGGCAGTGTGTGTCTGTAAGCCGCCTTGTCGTTGCATTCATTCAATTCCTGCGATCCGGAGCCCTTCCTGGAGAATAGGGTTGACACGTTCAGCCTGCGTTGTTTCACAGTAAACCCGAATGATCGGTTCGGTTCCAGAAAAGCGAATCAACAACCAGCCGCCATCTTCCAAGGTGTATTTATATCCGTCGAGTTTGTTGATATCGACGACCTTGAGACCCGCGATTATCTCCGGGGAGGCTTGTTGTACACGATCTTTTATCGATTCACGCTCAGCTTCGGGGAGTCGAGTGTCGATGCGATCGTAGAAGTGTGCTCCGACCTTTTCAAACAGCAAGTCGATGAGTTCTGAAGGTTTACGCTCAAGACGCACCATCATATCGAGAAGGAACAATCCTGCGAGAATACCATCTCGTTCGGGGACGTGGCCCTGAAAAGCATAGCCACCGGATTCCTCCCCGCCAATAAGTGCATTCACTTCGAGCATCTTCGGCGCAACGTATTTAAAGCCGACGCCTGTTTCGTAGACGGGCACGTCGTAGATTTTCCCGAGTTTGTTCAGCATGGAAGTCGTGGAGAGAGTTTTTACGATTGGACCGCGTTTGCCCAGAATCTCGAGCATGTGGAGTGCCAAGAGCCCATACACTCGCAGTTGGTCTACAAATTCACCATTTTCGTCACCCATGCCTACTCGATCAGCGTCTCCGTCTGTAATCAAGAGTACATCCGCGTTGTATTCTTTGATTGCTGCGAGCCCGACATCGACATTGGGTGGAATGGGTTCAGGGCGAGTCATCTCGGGAAAAATGGGATTGCGGTGATTGTGGATCTCGATCACTTTGGTTTTACCGCCGCCGAGCAGTTTGGTAAACCAGCCACTTCCATTCCCCCACATCGCATCAACCAGCACCGTCAGGCCCGCCTTTTTAATCGGTTCTATATCGATCAAGCGCTTGATCTGTTCGATGTAGGCCGGGGATGGGTCGAAATAGATGATCTTCTTTTGTTCGACGGCTTCTTCGATGGGCATGCGGGGGATATCGTCCTCACTCGTCGGGATTTCAGATTCGATCTGTTTCAGCCCCTGTGGATCAACAGCGCCACCATGTCGATCGCGCACTTTGAAGCCATTATCGCTGGAGGGGTTATGGGAAGCGGTGATATTGATTGCACCAACGGCTTCGTTGTTTACTGTTGCATAGGAGATTGTGGGGGTGGGTGAAACACCATCTGTAAGCAGAACTTGGAAGCCTTGTGCGGCGAGCACTTCGGCGGCCGCAGCAGCGAAATATTCAGATCCGAAGCGTTGATCGTACCCCACTACGACTTTGTTATTAGCCCCTTCGGTGTCGAGCAGGTATTGTGCAAAACCATGTGCACAGCGCCGGACACTTGAGAAAGTGTAATCCTCAGCGATGCGCCCACGCCAGCCGTCAGTACCGAATTTAATGGCTTTTGTTGTCATCCTGCCTCCGTAGCTTAGCATATCTGAACGATATGGCTTTACACGAAGCGAGCCAGGTGATAATCAACCTGGCCGGCTAGACATCAACCGGGACTGTGCCCAGAACGAATTCCAGCGCCTCTCGGATTGATCGGGTTGGTTTCGATCATGTAAAAAGTAGACCAACCCTTAATTGATCAGATTATACCGTGAAAAAAGAGCACTTGCTAGTCGTGCTTGATATTCTCACTTGTGCGTGATACACTATTGCCTGTTGCCGCGTCGTAGAACCGACGCGCTTTCCGCTCCTATTCTTAATCGCTCGGTTATGGATGAGGGGCAATCCCGAGGAAAGGAAAACCTGATGCGCAGCTATGAATTAGTCTATATCGCCCACCCAGAACTGGATGAGTCTACCCTTACGAATCTCGAAGAGAGAATTACCGGTTGGATTGATGCTGCCGGTGGAAAAATCAACAAAGTAGATCGTTGGGGTAAGCGTCGATTGGCTTATGAAATCCAGAAACAGACCGACGGCTATTACTTCATTATTGACCTCGAGATGCCGGCGGATGCTTGCATCGTTGTGGAACGCGACCTTCGTCTTAGTGAACAAATATTGCGCTTTATGATCATAGCTAAAGACTAATGCGAGAGTCATTCAGGTAAGGGGATGAATAGGAAAGGAGCCTGTGATGAGTCGTGGCTTAAACAAGGTAATGATCATTGGCCATTTAGGGCGCGATCCGGAGATGCGCTATACGCCGTCAGGCCGCCCGGTTACGACCTTTAGTGTGGCGACGACACGTTCGTGGACCTCTGCTGACGGGGATCGACACGAGGAAACAGAGTGGTTTAACGTAGTTGCCTGGGGCTCTTTGGCAGAGATATGCAATCAGTACTTACATAAGGGCCAGCAAGTATATGTGGAAGGTCGTTTACAAACCCGTCGTTGGGAAGATAATGAGGGCAACAAGCATTTCACTACGGAATTGGTGGCAAAAGAGATGATCATGTTGGGTGATCGTCGCGAAATCGCGAACGACCCAGCGGATTCAAGCGAGGCGATAGAAGAGGATTTTCCATTTTAGTTCGATATGACGATGGTTTTTATACTTAACCATTATGGGAGTAATGAAATTGGCAGAAGATAGATATTTTCACGAGGATACCGATGAATCTGAAGGAGAAGATCAACAACGACGTTCACGACCTCAACGTGGTAGTGGCAGAGGCCGTCGTTTCACTCGTAGACCGAGGGTTTGCCAGTTCTGCGCAGACAAGACCAAATCGCTTGATTACAAGCAAATCGATCTTCTCAAGCGCTATGTGACCGATCAGGGCAAAATCCGTTCGAGACGCGAGACAGGTGCGTGCGCAAAACACCAACGTATGGTTGCTAAGGCAGTCAAGCGCGCAAGACACATGGCTTTGCTTCCCTTTACAGCAGAGCGATATCGTTAATTCCTGTAGGTTGTTTATCATCACCCTCGATCGCGCCGAAATCATTAGATTTCAATTCATTTGATTCGTGGAGACGATTCATGGCCAGGCAAAAACAACAACTGCGACCAACCAATAAGCATTTAGCCAGGGCGGAACGAGAAAGAATCCTGAAAAATCGGATCATCGCTGGCACTTTCATTACAGCGATACTCGTTTTTGGTCTCATCGGTTATGGCTTCTATCGGGAGGCAGTCGCTATACCTGGCCAACCGATAGCAGTTGTTAATGGCGAGGAGATCATTACACGTGATTTTCAAGATCGCGTTATCTCCGAAGTGCAGTTCTCCGGTGAATCTGCGGAATCAATCGCTCGGACCGTATTAGACACCATGATCAAAGACGCGCTCGTCCGTCAGGAAGCCGAGAAAATGGAGATCGAAATTACAGAAGCAGAACTCGATCAGAGAATCGAGGAGTACCTTGGATATTACCGCAACGGAACGCCGACAAGTCTTCCTTCACTGACACCCGATCCAACCCGAAAGGCAGAAGAAACCCTCACGGCAGCCGCTGTCACGGCATTACCTACGGCCGATGTTACTCCAACAGTTGCCAACACCCCCACGCCTCGCCCGACGCCAACCGAGTACACAGTGGAGGGTTATGAACAAGCCTATGCGGGTTACATATCTGGCATTGAGGAGAAATCCGGATTGTCGGAGAAGCAAATCCGTCAATTGATTCGGACCAATATGTTATCGGAGAAGATGTGGGAGATTCTCAAACAAGACGTTCCATTGGAGGGGGAGAAAACGCAATTGCGTCAAATTTTGACCGAAACAGAGGAAACTGCTCAGGAAGTGCGATTGAAACTGGAAGAAGGTGAAGCCTGGGAAGATCTTGTTACGGAATATTCCAAGGATGCGACCACGAAGGATGCCGGTGGGGAATTGGGTTGGTTGACAAGCACGATAATTCTTACAGGTTTCGGACCTTCCGCCGAATTGCTCTCCATAGAACCCGTCGGTACGCTGGTGGGGCCCATTCAAACTTACCAGGGATGGCACGTGTTCGAAATCATGGATCGTGCTACGCAGCTTCTTTCAGAGTATGAATACCAACAGGCGGTGAATGCGGCATACGAGGATTGGCTGAGCGTGGTGGAAGGGAACGCAGTGATCACTATCCTCGAAAATTGGGAGGAACGAATTCCCAATGTGGAAGTACCGGAGAGTGATGGGTATTATTAGCCATTTTCCTGAATTGGTATAAGGAACGTCCGCCAGAGAATGTGCACACCATTCAACCTAATAATCTAAGTATTTTTCCTGTATCACCTTTCGATGAATGATCCCAAGGTGATACAATCCGTTTAAAAATTGTAAACAGAATATATCGAGACGATCAGTATTTTACTGATGCAACTTGTATGAGAAGATCGTTGTTTGCTATGCTGATTGTAGTTCAGTCAGGAGAAAATATCTGAGCACTCGGCTCGGTTAATCATGGAACTTGAAGGTCTTCTCGAGCTTTTACCGGATGATACCAGTCCCGCAGATCGCGAGCTTATTGAACGCGCCTACAAAGTTACGAAGAAAGCCCACAAAGGTCAGAAACGGGCATCCGGGGAACCTTACGTACAGCACTGCCTCGCTGTAGCCGTAATTTTAGCGGAATTAGGAGCACCGACCCTTGCGATTGTCGCAGGTTTACTCCACGATACCGTGGAAGATACCAATGTAACACTGAAAGATATTAAACGTGATTTTGGGGACGAGGTGGCACTCATGGTAGACAGTGTCACCAAACTGACGCAACTACCGCGCGTCAGTCGGCGTTCCAGAGGCGGAAAAGAACCTCGCGCCACGAAAAGCGAACTGGCCAAAGAGACACTCCGAAAAACCTTTCTGGCCATGGGTGATGACGTGCGTGTCGTCGTGATTAAACTGGCAGATCGACTGCACAACATGCGTACGCTGATGCATTTGCCGGAAGAGAAACGGAAGCGAATTGCCGAGGAGACTTTAGAGATATTTGCACCACTGGCTAATCGACTCGGCATCTGGCAGATGAAGTGGGAACTGGAGGATCTGGCTTTTCGCTACGTCTATCCGGAAAAATATAGGGAAATTGCCGAGAACGTTGCCAAGCGTCGTGTCGATCGGGAGAATGATTTAGAAGTAATTTCAAAACAACTTAAGGCCGTATTGGCGGAAGCTGGCGTCCAGGCCGAAATATACGGGCGTCCGAAGCATTTGTATTCCATCCACAGAAAAATGGATCGGAAAGAAGTACCCTTCGACATGGTCTACGACGTACGCGGCGTTCGTGTAATCGTGGAAACTGAATCGCTCTGTTACCTGGCGTTGGGGGTTATTCACAGTCGCTGGAAGCCCATCCCGGGCACCTTCGATGATTATATCGCTACACCAAAAGATAACTTCTATCAATCATTACACACTGCAGTGGTTTACAACGATGGGGGGACACTTGAGGCCCAGATTCGCACACCATCGATGCACGAAAAAGCGGAATACGGTATCGCAGCCCATTGGCGCTATAAGGAAGGTCGTCCGAGAGATGACACTTTCGAACAAAGAATTATCTGGCTGCGTAAACTGATGGAGTGGCGGCAGGATGTGGATGATGCCGGGGATTTCGTTGATGCCATGAAATCGGATGTCTTCAACGACCGTGTATATGTCTTCACGCCGAAGGGTGACGTCATCGACCTGCCCGCAGGTTCAACCCCTATCGATTTCGCGTACCACATTCACACGGATATCGGCCATCGCTGTCGTGGCGCGAAAGTAGGGGGCAAGTTGGTCTCTCTGAACTATAAGATTCAGACGGGTGATTCGGTCGAAATTCTAACGGCGAAGCGAGGCGGGCCCAGCCGGGATTGGCTAAATCCGAGTCTGGAAATGGTTCGCAGCCAGCGGGCTCGAGGCAAAATCCGGCAGTGGTTCCGTCGACGGGACCGTGAATTGAACATATCCCACGGCCGTCTGTTGTTGGAAAGAGAATTAAAACGCCTGGGTGTGGAAGGTGTCTCATACGAAAAAATCGCCCGAGATTTGGGTTATCCAAACGCGGAAGAAATGCAGGTCGCAATTGGCTGCGGTGATCTACACCTGAATAAGATCATCTCCAAAGTCGTTGAGGAGAAAGAGGAAGAATTTGGTTTTACGGAGCAACTGGAGCCTGTTACATCCCCGGATGTCACCACCGAGGATGTAAGTATTCTCGGATTGTCAGGGGGATTGCTTTCACGTATGGCGAAGTGTTGCAAGCCAGCACCTGGAGATCCAATTATCGGGTATATCACACGCGGCCGTGGGGCGACCATTCATCGACAGGATTGCCCCAACGTGTTGCGCAATAAGGATCGAGAACGATTGGTCCAGGTCTCCTGGGGTAGAGCGCGGCAAACGTATCCGGTCTCGGTTCGTCTGCGCGCCTACGATCGTGATGGTTTGATGCGTGATGTGTCTACACTCGTGGCAAATGAGGGCATCAATATGTCGTCGGTCAACGTCTCGACAAAGAACAGCCTCGCATTGTTTGATCTGGTGATGCAGGTAACCGATATCGAACAATTGAGCCGCATTCTCAACCGCTTGGAGGCGCTTCCCAATGTGCTTGAGGCCAGACGATTTCATCCTGGATAAACGCAAGTTCGACTTTAAATTTGAAGCGGAGTTAATACTGACAGTCATTCAGGATTCGTGTATATTATTTTCAATAATCATGGTCTCGTTATTCGAACGAAATGAGTGGATTGGCTCTAAAGTCCAAACGTCGTAAATTATTTATATCAGTGATTGCGATTCTGTAAACATCAGTCCTTATGCTAAGATTGGACATGTGACCATCGCATATGTAGGTTTGTTTGGAGATGTCGTCATCGTTCTGGATTTCTCTATTGCAGCAGAAGTTATTCGAGCGATTTGTCCGATTTGTGCTTTGTCTGGATGAGAGAGATTCTTGTGAGTGAATAAACGGAGATCATCAATATGTCTCGCATTCGTTGTCGATATATCGACTGCTATTATCTTGAATCGGGTTTTTGCACTGCCGAAAACGTTATCATCGATCCCGATGAGGGATGTCTGACGTATTCCCACATCGATGATATCTCACTCTCAGAACCTGAGGATTGGCAACTGGACGAAATCGAAGAAATCGATGAAATCGAAGAAATTGATGAAGTCTGGGATGATGGCGAGGACGATGAGGAAGAAACGGAAGGTTGGATCGAAGACGATGTGCTCTAAAGCCTGTCGTTTTGATTTGGCTGGCTTGCGGTTTGATTGATGATCAAACAGGATCGGAAAACTCCAGTGTACAAAACGAGAATCGGGCGTATCGATGACGCCCGATTTTTGGTTTGGCAGGTGGAGCCAATGATAATGAAAAAATGACGATATTGAATCAGGACTCTGTTGATGCGGTTTGAACTCGATGTTCGAGTGTGCGATGGAGTATATCTTCGAGTTCGTCGCGTTTTGGCTGTTTTTTCGTCGACGTTTCGTTTGGCGATTTCTGAATTTTCTGGTCAGATTGTTCCATTGCCTGGCGAAGTGCGAGTTCCATTGCTGTGGGTGTTTCCTCTTCAGGTTCGTCGTCCTCGTCAACGTAGTCGCTGATTGAATCCTTCATGCTGAAGCGAATCTGACGTTTCTTGCGATCAACATCGATTACACTGACTTCAACTTCATCTCCCAGAGAGACAACCTCCGCGGGGTTTTTTACGTAATCGTTGCTCATTTCGCTGACATGAACGAGGCCGGGTCGTTCTGCACCCACATCAACAAAGGCACCAAAATTTTCGATACGAACGATTTTTCCTGTCAGGCGATTGCCTGTTTTGAGATCATTCAACTTCAACAAGATAGGCTTCAACATACTGAGTTCGAGACGCCCTGTCTCTGGATCGACTCGGTGGACCCATACCTCGACTTCCTGGCCTACCTTGACAACATCTTCGACGCGATTAACCTGGCCTTCTTTCAATTTCGAGATGTGGATCAGACCGTCACATTCTGCGCCAACGTCGACAAATGCTCCTGCGAGGTCCGTTTTGGTAACGCGTCCCTCGAGTTTCATTGCGGGTTTTAGGTCCTTAAGATAGAGTCGAGTTACTGTTTCTTCTTTATTGCTCACTTCGACACCTTCCTAACAATCTTTGTGCATTTTCCCCTTTTAAGCGTGTCGATTATACCACGGTCCAGTGCAGTCTCTCGGTGTTGATGATTTCCCCGAGTCAGGTTTACTCTCATTTGCCGGCTGTGTTTTTAGCCGCAGTATTCCAGTATCCAGGTGGGTAATACCTGAGGTGTCAGGGAACGGGGCGTCATTCAATCACGGCTCATCCGTATCTACAATTTGTGGGTTCAGATTGCGCCGTGCAATGAGATGCCAATTTTCGATGTTATTGAATCGATCGCTGGGATCGAATACTGGTCCAATACTCACACCTTGAATTTGAACCCCAATGGCATAGTTATAAATTTCATAATACAGCAAAATGGAAGGAACCTGATCCTGGAAGCGGTATTGAAAACTTCGATACAGTTCTGCCCGGCGGGAGTAATCCGGTGTGATGCGTGCCTGTTCGAGCCAAATACTGATGTTTCGGTCGCTAAAGCCGCTGTAATTCTGCCCGGTTTCAATTTGCGAGTCATGCCAGAATGGATAAGGATCGGGATCGGGAAAGCGCATCAGGTCGATGTGGGTGAGCGCCGTTTCGAAATCCCGCAGTTCGAGGTGGGAGGAGATGAGCGTCGCTGCATCAACGCCGATCAGCTCGACGCGTATGCCAATCGATTCCCAGCTGGTTTTAATCATCCCTGCGATCAAAGTGTCCAAGGGGTTTTCATCATACAGCAGTGAGAGACTTAATGACTGCTCGTCTTTGCTGCGCTGGTATTCCGGTGTTCCTGGAGCTGCACCTGCAGGCAGCACCCAACCAAGAGTGTCGAGGATCTTTGCCGCACGCTGGGGGTCGAATTCAGGCACACTCATATTTTCCGCAAAGGACCATGTATTGGGCAGTACAGGACCAATAGGGATCAATCCCTGCCCGGAGAGTGCCTCGTTGATGATCCACTGCCGGTTGATGGCAAGCTGTAATGCTTGTCGGAAATGCTTGTCGGCAAGGAACTCTTTCTCGGCATGCTGCGTATTTAAGAAGATCATGCCCAGATTGGGTAGTCTTGTTGTGTGCAGATTTAAATCCGGAGAGGACAGAACCTGGGAAAGGATATCATTGTCAACGTTTGCGATACCCTGAACTTCTCCATCTTCAAACGCCGCCAATGCGGCTGTGGAATCTGGAAAGACGCGTAATTCCACGCGTTCGAAGAAAGGTCGTTGATCGAAATAATCGGCAAAGGCTACGAGGCTGACGCCGGTGATTTGACCTTCCTGGACCAGGAAACGGTCGAAACGGAAGGGGCCTGTTCCGATCGGCTGCAGGTTAAAAGGGTGATCCACAAGGGCGGTTGCCGACACGCCGCGCAAGAGATGATCGGGTAGTATACCGACGCTCAAATAATCCAAAAATGGTGCAAACGGTTCAGGAAGCTGGAACTGTACCCGTCGATCATCGAGACGGATGATGTTGACCTGCTTCCATAATTCGTGCAAATCCTGGGGGCCCGGATAATCCTCATCTTGATATTTGGAGAAGGTGTAGATAACGTCGTCCGCAGTGACGGGTTCGCCGTCGTGCCACACCGCATTTTCCCGTATCGTCACAGTGTATAGAGTCGCATCGGCGGTAACCGTCCATTCTGCGAGTTCTGGCACGGGAACCCCGCGGTCATCGAAACGGATCAGGCCGCTGAAGATGATGCGATCGATGTCATGATCGATTTGATTGAAGATGTCGAGGATTGGATTGAGGCGTTGGATTTGGCCGACGAGCGCCTCAATATATACGCCGCCAACAGCGGGTTGGGAGCTTAGGACTTCAGTGTCTGGTGTTTGACCGACAAGCAATCCTACGACGAGTATTAAACCGCCGACCGCAATTAATAATTGCCAGCGTATATTTCGCATGTTTGATTTAGGCCTTATTCGTTTACCGGGTTAGGTGGAGATGTCAGCCCACCAGGATTACATTAAGGATTGCGAGTATGAAGAAAACGACGCTCATGCCTATAGTGATATTGAACAGTAAGCGTTCAACGCCTCGACGAGCGTAGAAGCTGGACCCCCCTCCCATGTCGCCTCCACCGCCCAGACCGCCGAGACCTGCGCCTCGGCTTTGGAGAATGATGAGGATGATTAAAGCGATGGATACAATGACCATTGCGAGATTGAGAAACGTCTCCACGCGTAATACCTCCTTGAAAACTCAGCGGCCGGATTATAGCAGATGGCTATCCGACCGACAAGGTGTGTGTTATGTAGATTGTCCGATGGATGCTTTCAAGTACGTGTCTATAAATCCATCAAGGTCGCCATCGAGAACTGCAGATGGATTAGCTACTTCATGCTCAGTGCGATGGTCTTTGACCATCTGATATGGGTGCAATACATACGAGCGAATCTGGCTTCCCCATTCAGCTTTGATGTAATCTCCACGGATCTCGGCCAATTCTTCTTCTTGCTGCCGCTGCTTGATATCCATCAGCCTGGCACGCAAGACGCGCATCGCGTTATCCTTGTTCTGCGCTTGCGAGCGTTCGTTTTGGCAGGTTACCACGAGGCCGGTGGGGAGGTGGGTGATGCGAATGGCGGTTTCATTCTTCTGCACATTCTGGCCGCCGGCGCCGGCAGAGCGGTATGTGTCGATGCGCAGGTCATTGGAATCAATCACGATCTCATCATCGGCTTCGACCTGCGGGAGGACTTCAACCAGGGCGAAGGATGTATGCCTTCGATGGGATGAATCAAAGGGTGAGATGCGCACCAGGCGATGGACGCCTTTTTCAGATCGCAGGTAGCCATAGGCATATTCGCCATCGATGGTTAGTGTGGCGCTTTTAATTCCCGCTTCCTCGCCATCACTTTGATCGATAATGTCGACCTCGTACTTGTGATTTTCCGCCCAGCGCAGATACATACGCAGGAGCATCTGCGCCCAGTCTTGCGAATCTGTTCCGCCGGCTCCAGCGTGAATGGCGAGAATGGCGCTGTCTCGGTCGTACGGTCCCGACAATTGAGCCTGCGTTTCCCTGCGTTCGAGTTCGTGCAGCAGTTCATCGCGCTCTTTTTCGATGTCGGCGTGCAGTTCCTCGTCATCGAGGGATGCCAGTTCGATTGCATCCTCGGCGCGCTGGAGGAATGTGTGCCAGGCCTCCACCACTTCGCGAAGGCGCGCCGTTCGTTTCATTAATTTCTGTGCGTATTCCTGGTTGTCCCAGAGTGACGGGTCTTCCGCCGCCCGTTCGAGTCTCGTGAGTTCTTCTTGGCGTGTGGCGAAGTCAAAGACGCACCATGAGATCTTGAATTCGTTGTTCGATTTCTATTAGTTCTGCGTTCAAATCATCCATCGATTGATTTTCCTTTGCTACCATTATGCCACGTCCATCCACGGCCGAGTAGAGCATGTGATCGTGCCAGGGTGTGGTTTTTTACGGAGTCAATTCCGGCAGGATACTGTCGACAAATGCCGCTGCATCGAAGCGCTGCAGAGCGGATGCCGACTCGCCGGTCCCGACGTATTGGATCGGCAATTCCAGCTTTCTTGCAACGGCAAAAGCGACCCCGCCTTTTGCAGAGTTGTCCAGTTTCGCCAAAACGACGGCAGACAAAGCAGTCACTTCGGAGAAGGCTGCGGCCTGGGATAATCCATTCTGGCCTGTTGTGGCGTCGAGCACGAGCAAAGTTTCATGCGGTGCTTCTGGGACGACTTTCCCGGCAACACGCCGAATTTTCCCGAGTTCTTGCATGAGATTGTGCTGCGTGTGCATCCTGCCCGAGGTGTCGACAAGTACGACATCGATGCCCCGGGAAATTGCCGCTGTGCAGGCGTCGAACACGACGGCGCCGGGATCACTTCCCGGTTGCCCGCAGATGACGTCAGCGTTCAAACGTTGAGCCCACATTTGCAGTTGCTCACTGGCCGCTGCCCGGTAGGTGTCTGCCGCGGCAAACAGGACGGAATGCCGGCGCTGCAGCCATCGTTGTGCGATTTTTACTGCGGTCGTTGTTTTGCCGGAACCATTTACGCCCACGAGCAGTATCACGTGAGGTTTTCCCGCGAGTTCCTCCGGCGGAGGCGGTTTGAGTAGGGATTGCAGCACCGATCGAAGTTGTCCTTCGACCTGGGTTCCTTGGATCAAACCGTCTTCAACACTCGAACGTTTCAAGTCTTTGAGGATCTCGGTGGTCGTCTCGATGCCCACATCTGCGCGCAGGAGGACCTCTTCCAATTCGTCCCAGAATTCCGGGGTTAACTCGCTTGCCCCGAACAGCGTCGCCAGACGGCCCAGGGCGGTCTGGCGGGTCTTCTGCAGGGTCTGGCGCCAGGACTTTGTCTCTTCCATCCGATCATTATACCAACGTCTTTAGGGTCCCTTCGCTGGTGGTTGAAACGAGAAGGATGCGGCTTGACTATCAAAAAAATCGACGGCTGGCAATTATTCGCATAGCCACTGGATGTGGAATTAATGTACAACGCCCGCTGTCTGGGGTGCGTCCCTCAGGTGCGGGCGTTTTTAGGTTGGGGTCGAGGATTCAAAACCCGGCTGACGGATTCAGAGTACGCATAAAAAACAATCGACCGTTGATGAGATGGCGGGGGTGGATTCGAACCACCGCTGACGGAGTCAGAGTCCGCTGTCCTGCCACTAGACGACCCGCCAATAACGTTAGGCATTTTACCATAGGCGATTTTCCTGGTCTACTTCAAATGGTGGACTTGTGCGGCTGGCATGTTTCTTACGTATGCTCTGCTTCGATTTCTCCAAATGCCGCTTGATCGTGGTTTAAAACATCTCGCCCAAATCCAGTGAAGACAGCCAACAAAGGAAGTCCGAGATTGCAGAATAAGAAAAGGATGAAGCTCAAATCTACCATCGCTTTATTGAAATAATGCCCAAGTATCCATCCACCGATTGACCAGGCCACAAACGCAGTCATTGCCACTGGCCATAATACGGCCAGAAATCGCAGGGAATTGCGGAAGAAAGATTTACGAAAAAAGACTGGCGGCTTCTCGATCCTTGTCCCAGCGAAGCCTGCAAGTAGTCCATAAAATGTGGGGATGAAGCCTCCACCGACAATGAGTATCAGGAATGACAAGAGAATCATTACCCGGCCACCATTCCTTCGCTCAATAAAAACCATCGCCCAAATGAAGGCGATTAAAGCAAGTATGATGGCAAGCATACCAGTGATGAGGAAGTTGGGGACAATCGTCATAGCGGGTAGACAGGCATGCCAAACCACACTCGCCTGACAGGGAGTACCAATAGCGTTTATCCCAATTCCACCTGCTGCAAGGTCACCTTGAAGTATCTCAAAGTAGCCGTGCACGGCGCCAAGAAGCCCCGCATAGGCTCCCACAATTGAAACTGTTTTTCTGATCGTGCTGTTCGTTCTTTTCCCTGGTGTTTCATGCATCGGATTATTTTCCAGAGATTGATTTTTTTACCAATCCGTCCAGGTCAGGTTCGCGGTTCAAGAAACGGCGGATGGGCAGTCATGGATTCGTGTGGCTTAGTTCAAGCCCTCCAGCATCGAGATCGCCTGCTGAATACGGGCCAATACGATGTCTTTACCGATCACGACCATGCTTTCAATCAGCGGCGGGCTGACCTGTTGGCCGGTAACGGCAACCCGCAGTATCCCGAACAATTGACCGACTTTCAACTCCAGCGAGTCTGCCAGGGCGCGCAGCTTCTCTTCCAGCGGTTCGGCTTCGAACTTCGCGATAGACTCAATCAACACATACGCCGCCTGCGCTGCACTTGCGGACTGCGCAGCGTCCATCTTCTTGCCGATTAATTCGTTCGCCTCGGGTTTCACTTCGTCGTGAAAGAAGAATCCTGCCATCGGCACGGCATCGTCCAACATGCGGATGCGTTCCCGGATGAGTGGAATGATCGCCTGCAGGCGCGCTTCATCGATGTCATATCCCTGCGCTTCAAAGAGAGGGAGAATTCGTTCGGCCAGTTCTTCGATGGGCAAGGCGCGGATGTGCAGACCGTTGAAATGGTCGAGCTTGCCGTAATTCACCGCGGCCGGGCTGGGGTTGAGTTTCTCTAGGTTGAATTTCTCGATCAAATCCTGCATCGTGAAAAACTCGGTGTGATCATCGTACGACCAGCCCATGAGCGCGATCCAGTTCACCAGACCTTCCGGGATGTATCCTTCATCGCGTAATTCAGAAACATAGATGCCTTTCACATCCGCCTGGCGCTTGCTCATCTTTCCCTTGCCGCTGGGATTGAGAAACACCGAAAGGTGGACCCAAACCGGCTGTTCCCAGCCGAAGGCTTCATAGATCATCGCGTGCAGGGGGAACGTGGGAAGCCACTCCGAGCCACGGAAGACATGGGTGATGCCCATGAGATGATCGTCCACCATTGCCGCCAGGTGATAGACGGGAAGGCCATTGGATTTGAGCAGGATGTAGTCATCTATGGTTGCATTTTCGACGCTGATTTCACCGCGCAGCAAATCGAAAGCTGTGGTTGTGCCTTCCAATGGTGTCTTGAATCGGACGACGTGGGACTCACCGGCCTGGACTCTCGCTTCAGCTTCCTGGGGGCTTAATTGGCGGCAGAGTCGATCGTAGCGGGGCGGCTCCTTGTGTGCCTGCTGTTCCTGACGGGCTGCTGCCAGCCGTTTCGGTGAACAAAAGCAATAATAGGCATGTCCGCTTTGGATGAGTTTTTCGGCATGCGATTTGTAGATCTCCATTCTCTCCGATTGACGATACGGTGCATATGGTCCGCCGACGTCAGGGCCTTCGTCCCACGAAATTCCCAGCCAATGCAACGCCTCGATCATTTCATCTTCCGCTTGTGGATCGAATCGCTTGCGGTCTGTGTCTTCGATGCGCAGGATGAACTGCCCTTTGTTTTGACGGGCATGCAGGTAATCGTAAAGCGCCGTACGGCCACCGCCGAGGTGAAAGTGTCCTGTCGGAGAAGGCGCAAAACGAACGCGTACGGGATTTGAAGATGCCATATACCTTCCTTACGAAATCTGAGGATTATAGTTCGATTTTCTTATGACGCAGGATCACGCTTTGAACGAGGCCGATGCCCAGGAGACTGGTTAACAACGAAGATCCACCGTAACTTAGAAACGGCAATGGCAGCCCGGACACGGGGAATAGATTAAGATTCACGCCGATGTTAAAGGCACCCTGGAAAAAGAGCAGGATCGAAACGCCGTAACAAATAAGCGCGCCAAACATGTCGCGGGCCATATGGGCCGCTCGCAGGCAACGAAAGATAACGAAGATGAAGAGCAGCAAGAAAATCGATGCACCGACAAAACCAAATTCTTCCGACATGGCAGAAAATATAAAATCCGTATGGCGAACTTTCAGGAAGCGCAGTTGAACCTGTGTCCCGTTGCCGTAGCCTTTGCCCGACCAGCCACCGGATCCGATTGTAATTAACGCTTGATTTACATTGTACGTTTCGCCGTAGCTTTCATCCGGATTCGGGAAGAGAAAGGTGACAACGCGTGCTTGTTGGTAGGGTTCGAGAAAGGGCCACGCAAGAATCGGCAGGAGTAAGACGATGGTGGCGATGATGGCGATATGACGGTAACGAATTCCGCCAGCCCAAATCAATGCCGCCCAAATCACGCCCAGAACGATAGCGGTACTTAAATCAGGTTGAATGAATACGAGCAGGGCGGGTAGTCCGACGAGTGCCAGGCTGCGCAGGACCGTACCTGCCTGATTGATTTTGTATTGGTTGCGGGCAATGTAACTGGCCAACACCAGGATCATGAATATCTTTGCCAACTCGGAAGGCTGAACGGTATTCGTGCCGACTCGAAACCAACGCGCGGATCCGAAGCCGACGACACCCGCTGCAGCGATCATTCCAAGCAATCCAACGGTGAGTATATATATTGGGCGGGAAAGTGTAGCCCAGATACGATAATCGATCGAAGCTGTGAGGAGAACCACGGCGAATCCGACGATGGCGAAAAGTGTCTGCCGGGATGCGCTGTCGACCAATTCCTCATTCCCCGCGATCGCAGAACGAATCATGGCCACGCCGGCGATGGTCATCACCGCGACGGTGGCGAGCAGCCAAATATCAAAATGTCGCCAAATACGGGTTTGACGCATACCTTATCGTGACCTTCCGCGTCGAGAAGGTGTGGGGGTGAGGGGAATATCTGCGACGAGGCGTTGTTGATCTCGGTCGCGTGTGAGAGAAATACGCACCGCGTGCCTATCGATCTCGACGTGCCTGGAAATGACGTCGATCAGTTCATCTTTGAGCGCGTCCAAACGATTTGGAGAGAGTCCTGCACGGTCGTGCACGAGTACGAGCTGGAGACGTTCCTTGGCGGTTTGCGCACTGCTGCGTCGTTTAAATCGAATGGATTCCTTGAGGCTCATCCTTCGCCTCCTGATTTGACGAGGCGCGACAAGCGGCCAAAGAAACCATTTTGCTCCTCCAACGCCTCGAACGGCACATCCTCACCGGTTAATCGACGAGCGATATTGCGGAATGCTGTTCCTGCTCTACTGCGCGGATCAAGTACAACGGCCAGCCCTTTATTGGCGGCGACAATGACCGTTTCGTCATCCGGCACCACTCCGATGAGTTCGATGGCCAGTACGTCGAGCACATCCTCCGTTCCCAGCATATCACCGCGCTTGACCATCTCGGGTTTTACGCGGTTGATGATCAATCTTCCCGGACCCTTATCTTCCGCCTCGACGAGACCGATGATACGGTCCGCGTCACGGACGGCGGAAACCTCCGGGTTGGTGACGATCACGACAATATCTGCAGGGGCGATGGCGTTGCGGAAGCCACGCTCGATTCCGGCTGGTGAATCGATGAGAATCCAATCAAAATCAGCGCGTAATTCATCCGTCACGCGGATCATGTCTTGTGGTGAGACAGCAGTTTTGTCCCGGGTCTGTGCTGCAGGGATGAGGTAGAACTCCTCAAGCCGTTTGTCTCGTATCATTGCCTGGCGGAGTTTACAGCGTCCTTCAACGACGTCAACAAGGTCGTAGACGATGCGATTCTCGAGACCCATAACGACATCCAGATTTCGCAGTCCAATATCAGCGTCGATGCAAACCACGCTTAATCCGAGATCGGCTAAAGCAGCGCCGATGTTCGCGGTGGCCGTTGTTTTTCCGACTCCGCCTTTTCCGGATGTAATCGTTGCTATCTTGCCGCTCATACACCAACTCCGTATTCATGATGCTGAAATCGATGATCACGCTTGCCAGGGTTCGGCTACCAACTGTCCATCTCGGATACAAGCGATTTCCGGCATGGTTTTTGAACGACTACTGGGGGATACGGCGATCTGCCCGGCGATGCGTAATTGCGTTGGCGAAAGATCGAGAGCGCAAACCGTCGCACTTTCATCTCCGCCGGCACCGGCATGAACCGTTCCTCGTAATCGTCCCCACACGATCACATGTCCCCCAGAGATGATCTCCGCACCTGGATTCACATCACCCAGAATGATGATATGGCCAGCATAGCGGATATTGTGCCCGGATCGCAAGGTCCGTTCGACGAGCACCGCTTCCTCACCTTGGAGTCGTGATTCAAGTGGAAGTCCTTCTTCATCCTCAGCGCTCGATTTTCCGGATAATTCTTGCGCCAACCCAAGATCGGCGGCAGCGGTCTGGGTCGTATCTGATGTCGTCAGTATTGCCCAGAGGGTGATATCTTCCTCCGCAAGCAGGTCGCGAAGATGACCCAGTTCTGCCGCACTTAACTCTCGGTCTTCAATTTGAAGGGCCAGACGAGCGCCGCGGAAGAAATCCTCTTGTTGCTGAATGGTCTCGAGTAGATTGGGCAGCACTTTTGTCCAATCGCCCGCAGGAACGGTGATCAGGAGACCATCCCGGATGCCCTTAATCGCAAGCTGTGTGTTCATAGCCCATTCGATTGGCGATTATAGCACGCGATTTCAACTAATGCGACAAGCGGTGTCTTGGACCTGGAAATCGGGTCGATGCATTTGAAAGAGCACTATTCGCCGAGCGCGGCGTCTATCGCCTTGAGCGAGAAATAGGCATCCATTATTTGCTTGACGATCGGGCCTGCGGTAATGGCTCCTTCGCCGCCGTTGTAGACGAACGCAACCACAGCGATCTCGGGATTTTCAAAGGGGGCGTACGCGGCGTACCAGGAATGAGTTGGCCAGGCACCTGGTTTACATAAGCCCATGTCATAGGCCACTTTGTCGCAAAATTCTCCCGTGCCGGTTTTGCCGGCGGAGGAGATATTTTCGAGATTGGCATACCCTTCCGCAGTGCCTTCTGTGACTACCAATCGCATGCCTTGTTGTGCCAGTTCAAGCACCTGCGGGTCGACGATGATGTCCGGGGAAGTCATCCCTAAATCTCGACGTTCACTAATGATGAACTGACGCAGTTCCTCGGGAAGTGTGGGACAGTTGGCACCGATTTCCTCCAGCGGCGTGATGACGTCATCGGCAATATCCCAGAGCACACAAGGCTCGTAGCTGGAGACAACATTGCCTTCACCGTCGAGAATCTCTTGTACCACATGCGGCCACATGACTTTACCGCCATTGGAGATGGTGACGATCGAAGTGAGCACTTGGAGGGGAGTGGCTGCGACAAAACCCTGGCCAACGACAGTGTTATACGTGTCGCCGGTTGACCAACCTTCGCCGAGATTAATACGTTTCCAGTCTTCGTTGGGAATCAACCCGCTGGCTTCTCCGGGTAGATCGATGCCCAGTGGTGCACCGTAACCCAGCGCAGGGGCGTAACGATTGATACCTGCTACACCAAGCCCTTCCTCAATCTCGCCTGGAAATCCGCCGCCGATTTTATAAAAATAGACGTTGCAGGAGTAGGCAATCCCATGGATGAAATCTACGAGACCGTGGCCATCCTCCTTCCAACAAACAAAATCCTTGGCTTTGCCGGGATCATTGGGAAAATATCGGTTGGTAATGGTGATCTTTCCCGGGTCGTTTAGTTGTTGTTCGGGGGTAATGACTCCTTCGTTCAGCGCGCCGACGGCGGTTACCATCTTGAACGTCGATCCTGGAGGGAAAACATCTGCGATGGCATGGTTCACGAGCGGTTTGCCTCGATCGTTTTGGATGAGTTGAAAGTAGTAGTCTTCCGGGATGTAGCGGGCGAAGCGGTTGTTCTCATATGTAGGGAGGGAGACCATGGCGAGAATCTCACCCTTACGAGGATCCATAGCGATGACGACGCCGATGGGTGTTCGTTCTTCACCCGCATACCGATTGATGAACATCATCCGATTTCTAAGTGCCGCATCGGCGGATGCTTGCAGGCGTGTGTCGATGGTAAGTCGCAAGCTGCGGCCCGGAACGGGTTGTGTGACTTCTCCGATCTCGCGGAGTTGTCGACCGGCGACGTCGACTTCTACTTGTTTAACGCCATTTTCGCCGGACAAAAATTTTTGATACATGCCGATGTAAGTGTTTTTTAATTCGCCTTCCTCGATAACGGATCCAAAACCAAATTCAATGCCGGCATAGCCGATCTTGTCTCGTCCGGCGATAAATCCATTTTCGGTGTAATAGGGTTCAAAGATCGCCGGGATAGGGCCCAGGTATCCAATCAAGGCTGAGGTTAGGTCACCGGTGGTGTAATCTCGTACGGGTGTAATCTCGATGCCAACTCCGGGAAAATCGATGGATTCTTCGCGTAAAAGCCGCGCCGCTGTCTCATCGATGTCACAGGCAATAGGCCAGGCATCGAATGGACGATTTGTTCGACCTTCTGTAACGAGTTGTCTTATCCCGCGGCCAGGAACGCAGCGTGCTGCCGGCGGACCTTCCTGGTCGATGGGTACCCCAGTGATTTCAGATAAGCGTTGATAAATAGCTTCAGTTTCCGCATTGCTGTCCGGTAGAAGTGCGGGTGTGATGACCACATTGAAGGATGGGATATTACGAACCAATTGGAAACCGTTGCGATCGTAAATAATACCTCTCGGAGCAGGGGAGTTGACCGTTTCGAAGCGATTATCGTCCGCCTGCGCCCGATAGGTTTCTCCTTCGACAATTTGCAGCATAAACAAACGTACGAAGAAGAATGCGAACGTGGTCATGACAATAGCATAGGAAAGTCGAAATCTCGACCTGGGTATGTGTGAACTATTACTGATGGACATGCTTCATTTGCCTTATAATTTCACTTCTTGCGGGAAAAGACGAGAATGCAAGGCTGAAGCAAGTTGTGAGGCCGGAAGTGCAATGATAACGTTCAAGAACGTGCTGGGCAGGATGATGCGGCGAAAAACAACTGCAAGCGACACATCGTATCCGAGAATAATAATCTCGAAGGTGCATAAAAAGTGATAGGCTAATGATGCAACCAGCATAACACCCAACGGCATCAACAAATGTGCCTCCCAAAACCTGCCTTCCAGGAAGGATACCAGAAAAGCGACGATGAGGAGAATCAGTGCGTTGCTGCCAAGAGGTAAGCCGGAAAGCAAATCGAGCGCGAGGCCACCGATAACTCCCCATACCATCGCTTCTTCACTTCGTCTGGTGAGACTCCATGAGACCACAGCCAGGAGAACCAGATCAGCTCTTCCGTCCAGCAATTCGATATGACTCATGAGTACGGATTGAAAAATGGCAAGCAGGGTTAGTAGGGGAATCCCGATAAAGTAAGACATCGTCGATTTTCAAGGAGAGGTTAATTCTACCGGAATGGGCTGGAAGTTAGTGATAATAAGAACGATGTCCAAAGCTTCAAAATCAACACTCGCCTGGACGCCCGCTTCCTGGAAAAGTTCATAATCTCTTCGTCTGACATTTATAATTTGGCCGATCGGGATGTCGGCAGGAAAATTGCCCAGGCCGGAAGTCAGCACCAGCTCGCCAACTGTTACTTCGGCGTTCTGATCGATCAAGTCGACCGACAATTCCCCGTTGAATTCGGCCACCAAGACACCGTCCGTTCTCGCAAGTTGAAGCGTAACATTGACCGCGGATTCAGGGTCTGTGATCAGCTGTACGCGCGATGCGGTTGGGAATACCTCGATGATACGTCCTACCAGGCCTCGTTCCGTAACTACGGGCATACCCCGACTGAGGTTAGAGTCAGAGCCGCGATCAAGCCAGATCGAGCGGATAAAGGGGCTCGTGTCCCGCCCGATAACGTTTGCGGCAATCGAGCGGTTCTCTGGCTGCGAACGAGCATAATTCAGCAACGAGGCAAGGATTTCGGCTTCAGCGGTTTGTTCGCGCAATACAATAATTTCTTGTTCCAATCGGGCAACCTCGCTCTGCAGCCGGGAGACTTCTGCCTGTAGTGAGGCGACGTCTCGCGGTGCGGTTAAAGTGTCGCGGATAGCGGATACACGCAGTGCGATCCATTCTTGAACGGAACTGATCGGACGCAGCAATACATCCTGCACGGGCTTAATAAAACCACCAATACTGAGGATCATGATCCCGATGGTGAGTAAAGCTAATGTTCCAGCGACGAGTAAACGAGAGTTTGATCGATTCATCAGATAAATAGCCGGAAAACTGTGTTTCGGCGGTGAAGCTTATGCTCTCTGCTGTCGACGGTCAAGGCCGACGAGGTAATGTCCCATATTGTCGAGGTCTTCGAGTACCAGGCCGGCACCGCGGGCCACACAAGTCATTGGATCTTCTGCGTTCCAGACGCGCATGCGAAGATCGTTCGAGAGACGTTCGGTTAGATTTTGAAGTTGTGAAGTTCCACCTGCCAAACAAATACCTTCTTCCATCAAATCGGCAATTAATTCGGGAGGAATTTCGTCGAGGGCATCTCGTATGGTTTCTACGATGATGTTCACAGAACCGGAAAGGGCTTCACGTACCTCTACAGATGAGATTTCGACAGCCTCAGGCAAACCGCGTACCAGGTTGCGTCCGCGGACGCTCATCGTTTTTTCTTCCTTGAGAGGGTATGCAGAGCCAATTTTGATCTTTAATTGTTCGGCCATGCGTTCCCCGATGAGCAGGTTGTACTTGTTACGGATGTAGTTGACGATATCTTGATCCATTTCGTCGCCTGCAACTCGTAACGAGCGGGAGACGATGATACCGCCCATGGTGAATACAGCGAGTTCCGTCGTACCGCCTCCGATATCCACAATCATGGATCCGCGCACCTCCCCGATGGGAAGATTTGCGCCGATCGCGGCTGCGGTTGGTTCCTCGATCAATAGCGCTTCGCGGGCTCCGGCGGCCATAGTGGCATCATAAACGGCGCGTTTTTCCACTTCCGTCGCCCCGCTGGGTATTCCAACAACCACCCTGGGACGAGGTACGGGGGAGATACTTTGTTCATGTGCTTTGGCGATGAAGTATTCCAGCATCCGCTCCGTGATATCGAACTCCGAGATGACACCATCGCGTAACGGTCGAATAACGACCACATTGGCCGGTGTTCGCCCGACCATCTGCTTGGCTTCTGCGCCGATCGCTAAAGGTCGCTTGGTTCTTTTCTCGATGGCAACCCACGAAGGCTCGTTGATCACGATGCCTTTCCCGCGCACATTAACCAGGGTGTTCGCGGTACCGAGATCGATGCCGATATCGAGAGAAAAAAGACCCAGCAACCAGTTAAGTGGGTTGAATGCCAAAGTAGGAATACCTCCATGAGGCCAGTTGACGATTATAGCATAGACAAGTTTAACCCTTTGCAATATCGATGTCTATGGTGATGTAAAACGATATCCATACTCTCGTTCTACGATGCTATAATCGCCTCGAAATGGGTATTCTCCGGGAAATTACAGCTTTCATCGACCAGGAAGAACTTCTAGAAGCGAATGAGAGACTCGTCGCTGCGGTCTCGGGCGGGGCGGATAGCCTCTGTCTCCTGTATTGTCTCGTTCGCCTGGGGTATCGCCCGATCGTTGCGCATCTCGATCACCAATTGCGCCCGGAAAGTAAATCGGAGGCTGCGTTTGTTCAGCAAATCGCAACACAGCTCGAATTGGAGTTCGTATCCGAAAACGCCGACGTAGCAGGGTTCGCCGAACAGGGCGCATCAATCGAGGAAGCTGCCCGGATACTGCGTTATCGCTTTTTGGTTCGCGTGGCGCAGCAACATGGCGTCGATGTCATTGCCACAGGGCATACCTCCGACGATCAAGCCGAGACGGTGTTGATGCATTTCCTGCGCGGAGCTGGGCCTTCAGGATTACGAGGGATGTTGCCAAAAACCTCACTCCGCGACTGGGTCGGTATTGCAGAGAATGAGGGCAGCCGTCTTTCATTGGTCCGCCCACTGCTTTGCCTAACCCATCAACAAGCAGAAGAGTATTGTGAAGCCCAGGGTTTATCGCCGGTTTTGGATTCTTCCAACCTCGAGCTGACATATTATCGAAATCGACTGCGTTATCATCTCCTGCCGATCCTGGAAAAATATAATCCTGAGATTCGCAATGTCTTGAACCGCACAGGGCGTGTGATGGCGGCAGAAGCCGACTGGCTGGCGGATACGGTCGCTGAATACTGGTCAACAGTGGTCTACGCTCGAGGGGAGCATGCACTCGCTTTGCGAACCAATGCCTTTCTATCACTGCCTACAGCGCTGCAGCGGGCAATCCTGCGGGAGATGATCCGGCGGCTTAAACCCAAGCTGCGAGATGTAGGCTTCGATGCTGTGGAACGTGCCAGCCATTTCGTGAAAAGGGATAAGTGTGGCAAGCGGATTTTCCTGGTCGGAGATCTGGTTTTATCACGATGCGAAGATCAATACCTTCTGTTTGATGCTGAAAAGGAACCTCTTCTTCCGGAATACCCACAACTTGTCTCAGATTCTCCTTGTGAGATGCCCATTCCGGGGACCATAGAACTTGGGTCTGGCTGGGTCTTGGAAGCATTGGAGATGCCGCTAACGCACGTCTTGCGGGAAACCGTGCTGAATGATCGCAGCGGGCGAATTGCAGCTGTGGATGCCGCCAAGATCGAAGCCGCGCTTGCGATCCGCGCGCGAAAACCAGGCGATCGCATCCGGCCGCTTGGAATGGAAGGAACACTCAAGGTGGCGGATCTCTTTGTCAATCATCATGTACCACAGCTGGCGCGAGCAAGGTGGCCGCTGGTTGTCAGTCGTGACAAAGTGCTCTGGGTTGCAGGATTGCGTATGTCGCAAGACGTCCGTTTCACAGAGGAAACGCAAGAAATCGTTATGCTTCGGTTGATCGATCCTGAACAGAGTAGGGACGTTTCCTTTGATGATAGCCGCTGAATTCTTGACTCGGAATCAGGGCTTGGCTATAATCCCGCGGGTAAAACAGATTTCGGAAGAATTGCGTATTGATGTCAGATGGTTTCTGGGATCACGAAGAGGAGGTTCCCTGCCAAAAGGTAGGGTTAACCCCGGAAAATCCCGGGGGAAAATCAAAGCATCAGCGGATGCCTCCGGAGCCCGCCGCAGGCTCCCTTCTTCCTTCCGAGAAAGCGACAGCTAAAAACCAACCGGTGAGGGATGGGATCGAGACCCCCGCCGTGGCCAGGCGAATAGCGGACATCACTGGGGATGTCGATATTCCCTGAATAATCATGGAAGGGCGACATGTAGAATCAACCCGTAAGGCACGCCCAGCGTGCCTTATTTATTTTCATCCATGGATTGTCAACAGGGGAATTGATTTCGAATTGGATTAAGGTAGACACTGCTTGCGAAAGTACGACAGAGCAGTTGAATTATGATAAGAAAAAAAGGAGGAAGAACATGCCAAAGAATGTTCTGAAAAGAGTGAAAGAGGACGATATCAAGTATGTATGTCTGCAGTTCACTGACGTAACGGGTGCAGTCAAGAGTGTCGATATTCCCGCTTCACGTATTGAAAAGGCGCTGGACGAAGGCATTTGGTTCGATGGCTCTTCAGTGCATGGCTTTGCCCGAATACAGGAGAGCGATATGCGTCTTGTGCCGGATGCCGGTACATATGCTGTCTTGCCCTGGTCTCAACCCGAGCGACGACGGGCGCGCCTGTTCTGTGATATCTATCAACCGGACGGAACGATATTTGCGGGCGATCCGCGCGGCGTTCTCAAGAAGGTATTGAAGCGCATTAATGATCGGGGTTGGAAAGCCAATATGGGACCCGAACCCGAATTCTTCCTGCTGCGCCGCGATAGCGGAGACAGTATCTATCCCGTACCCCATGATGTCGGAGGCTACTTCGACTTTTCCGCCAGCGATGAGGCCCAGCGCGTTCGTACGGAATTAATGCTTGGTTTGTCAACCATGGGGTTGGAAGTCGAGATGGGGCATCACGAAGTAGCCTTGGGCCAGCACGAGATCGATTTCCGCTTCGCCGATGCATTACACGCCGCCGATAACGTTGTCACCTTGAAGTACACCATTCGTGCTTTGGCGGCGAAGTATGGCTTGATCGCCACCTTCATGCCCAAACCGATCTTTGGGATCAACGGTTCGGGGATGCACACGCACCAGTCGATCTTTTCGGATAAAGGTGAGAATCTATTTTTTGATGAAAAGGATCAATACATGCTCTCACCGATGGCCTATGGCTATATCGCTGGACAGATCGAGCATGCGCGCGCATTGGCCGGAATCGTTGCACCTACGGTTAATTCCTACAAACGCATCGTGCCCGGTTATGAGGCGCCGGTGTATGTCTGCTGGGCACAGATTAACCGTTCGGCGATGATCCGTATTCCGAAGTATTCGGGCCACCCCGGATCGATCCGCGCCGAACTCCGTTTCCCGGATCCGACATGCAACCCATACCTTGCCTTTGCCTGTATGCTGGCCGCTGGATTGGATGGGATCGAACGAAATCTCGATTGCCCCGAACCGGTCAACAATGTAAACATATTCGAAATGTCGCCAGAAGAACTGGCAGCGATGGGCATCAGCCAATTGCCTGGTTCACTGGGAGAAGCGCTGGACGAATTGGATCGAGACGAAGTGTTCAAAGCCACTTTGGGCGAAGAAGCTTACCAGGCGTTCGTGCGGGCCAAACGCGCAGAGTGGGATGAGTTCCGCACCAAAGTCACGGATTGGGAAGTCGAGTATTACCTGGAAACAGCCTAGTTGTGCAGCATGCGTTCATTCGGGCCGAGGTCGAGGGATATCAGAACTGGATGGGATTGAAATCTGTCTCGCGGTCGAAGTAGTCTTCTCCCTCGGCTCGTTTGAGTGCATTGACAATTGTGTAGGTCAATGGCGTGACCAGCGCTTCGTAGCCGCTCTTAAATAGCCATTGACTCAAGATCATGCCCATCACCACAGAAGCGGGGAGTGAGGCAAAGGCGATGGTGATGAAAATCGCCGAGTCGACGCCCTGACCGACGAGCGTTGATGAGATCGTCCGCAGCCAGAGAAAACGTCCTTTGGTGGTGACCTTCAACCTGGCGAGAACGAGGGCGTTGAGGAATTCTCCGGCGAGGTAGGCCAGGAAAGATGCCAGTAGCAACCGGGGTGTGAAGCCCAGAATGGCTTGATACGCACGGGATGCTTCTTCTGGGCCGGGATAGACGTTTGCCGTCCAGATCGAATCGGCAGGGAGCAGACCGCCGATCCAGATGGCGATAACAGCGAGTAGATTGCACCCGAAGCCGATCCAGATCGCCTGACGTGCACGAGCATAGCCATACACTTCGGTAAGAACGTCTCCGAAAATGTAGGCTACAGGGAAGAGTATTACTGCGGCCGGCAAGGTGATATCAAAGACCGTAAACAATTTCACGGCGATGATGTTTGAAACGATCAAGGTCGTTACGAATACGGCGAGAATTGTCGGATACCAGCGATAGCTGCGCATATCAACCCAATTCCCCGCGTTCACCATGTTCGCAGTCAACCGTGATAGCGATCCCACCACGAATGTTGAATTCGCCGATCACACGGCACCAGTGTGGCTCTAACGCTTGAACCAGATCGTCCAGGATCGTATTCGTCACGTGTTCGTGAAATACACCCTGGTCCCGGAACGACCACAGATAAAGTTTGTAGGATTTTGATTCGAGGATTTTTTGACTCGGGATGTACTCAGCGGTAATAACCGCGAAATCAGGTTGTCCGGTTGCCGGGCACAGGCATGTGAACTCTTCCGACTCCAAACGCACCAGATAACGACGGTCAAGATGGCGATTGGGAAATGTCTCCAACTGCTTGCTCGGTGTCGATCCTTTTCCAAGCAATGTGAGTCCCTCTAGATCTTTGGGTTCGGTCATATCCGCCTCTCCTCAATGGCTCTGGACTGTCGATTACGAATTTGTTCCCAAGTGCGGCAATACGCACAGATATCCCCAGCCGTCGTCGGCTGTCCGCAGGATTGACAGTTGCGCAATTCACTGCGATCATCGGCTTGGCCATTGGCGAGAAATCCAGATTCCTTCGCGCGTAAGAACGAGAGGAAGAAAGCCAGCTTCGTGCCCGGCCGTTTGGCCTCTATGGTATTGAGCACTTCTTTGTAATAGATGGATGTCGCCCCGGCTGCGTAAGGGCATTCATCATATATGTATTCGATTCCACGCAGGAGAGCATAGGCGGCTGTTTCGCGCTCGTAAAATCGAAAGAACGGTTTGGCTTTGCGGACCAGCCCGGATCTTGCTTCGAGAACCGGATTTTGCCGTACGAGGTATCCGGTGGTCCAGTTGATCGTATTTCCGAACAAAACCGCAGCTTCGTCATCCAAATTGTGCCCGGTGACGATAACATCATATTGATGCTCTCGTGCTACTCGATTCATGATGTGCCGCTTGGTGAGACCACAGACGGAACACGGCCTGCCTTTACCACGCAAGGACAGTCGCGAGGCATCAGGCACTGAATATCCTTCTATTGTTTCGATGGCAACGCTGTGCAGATGGAAGTGATGTGCCTCGGCAAAATCTTCCGAAAGACGTTGGGAATGAGCGGAGTAATTCGTTCCGTCATCGATACCCAGGTTAATATAGAGGCCATCCGCATGATACCCCAGCCGATTGAGAACGTCCCATAGGCTCAGAGAGTCTTTGCCACCCGAGACGGCGACGAGGATTCGTTCATCCCGTCCGAACATCTTGTATTTTTCAATGAATCGTTGCGTCTGTTGTGGAATCCATTCGAGGAAATGCTCTTTGCACAAGCCCAACTTATGCTGCCGCATGTTAATCACGGCTTTTGTGCCGCACTTCTTACATTTCACTGGTTCTTACCAACCTGTCCGGGCGTTTTTCGGTCGGAACCGCCGGAAATCACTGCGATCAAGCGGATTTGTTCGCCTTCGTTGAGAATCTCATCTTCGGTGATGAGCTCACCATTTCTGGTAATGAGGACGGACTCCGGCAGTATATCGATTTTTCTCAAGGCGTCTCGGGCTGTCATGCCCGCACGCACTTCGAATACATTGTCACGTAATACTATCGATGCCGGCATATTAAACCCAATTTCTCCTGGATTCTACTCAGCCGTTTGGGGTGAGTCAATGAAGGCTGATATCTGGCAATCAGATGGTCAGGAACGACATCGGAGGATCAAGGTGAAACGGATGATCCTTCCGTCGACAAACCGCGTTCTTCAGCGTACATGGCTTGAAATGCGGCGATCGAGATGGTGAGCATGTCGTCGTCCGGTTCCGCCGTCGTCATGTTTTGGAGCCAAAGGTTTGGCACCATGAGGATTTTTGCCCAGGAATGATCCTGCAGCTTTCCGGTGAGTCGTATGTATTCGTAGGCCAATGAAGCGAGTAAGGGAAGCAGAATCAATCGACTGATGATCCGTGTGGGAATTGACAAGGGTCCGATGGAGCTGAAGAGCAGAATGGAAAAAACGAAGACCGTCAGCAAGAATGCCGTTCCACAACGAGGATGTTGAACCGAGTACGGCCGAATACCTTCAACGGTCAATTCGGCGCCATCTTCGAAGGCGTTGATTGTTTTATGTTCCGCACCGTGGTAAGCATACACACGCTGGATATCCGGAATGCGTCGAATGGCCGCGAGGTAGGCAAGCAGCATCCCTAAGCGCAGGAAGCCTTCGAGAAGATTGGATTGCCAGGCGTTCCAGGAGAGATATCTTTCTGTTAAATACGCAAACCCGATAGGGAGGAGCATGAAAACGGACAGGGCGAAGAGGAGAGAGGGGATGAGTGTGAGGGCGAGCATTTTCCCTTCGATTTTCTCCTCCTCGGGCACTTGAATGTTCGCTGAGAATACGAGCGCACGAATTCCGAGGGCTAATGCATCCCAGAGGATAATCAAACCGCGAATAAACGGCATTTGCGCGATGCGGCTCCGGTAAATGTCACCGAGTTTTTCGGTTTCGACGACGATGGATTGATCTGGTGCGCGGACAGCGATGGCACAGATTTGTTTTCCACGCATCATCACACCTTCAATCAATGCCTGGCCGCCATAGGACGGCAATTTTTCTTCCATGTTTTCTTCTCTCTCCCGATGGATTATTCTTTTGCAGCCTCGAATAGGTAGTGAATATAGGTTTCGATGCCCCGATAGAACGTTGGGATGTGCTGCTTCTCATTCGGTGCATGTAAGTTGTCGTCCGGCAATCCAAAGCCCATAATCAGGCTTTCCACGCCAAGAAGTTTTTGAATGATGCCCACAACCGGAACAGAACCACCCTGGCGCTGGAAGACAGGTTTCTTGCCCCAGACCGCCTGGAACGCTCTCGTCGCTGCACGAACGGATGCCGAGTCGCGTTCACTGATCGATGGATGGCAACTGGAAAGATCTTCCAATTCCCAGGAAACCGTCGGCGGTGTGTTTGTAGAAAGGTAGTCCTCAACGGCTCTTATAATTTTCTCGGGATCCTGATCGGGCACCAGCCGCATCGAGATTTTCGCCATGGCTTTCGCTGGTAGAACGGTTTTTGAACCCTCTCCGGTGAATCCGCTCAAGAGACCGTTGACGTCCAGCGTTGGCCGGGCAGTTGCGCGTTCGGCGGCGGTGTAATCATCCTCACCGAAAAGCACGGGAACACCGGTTTGCTCGAGCCACCAGGAATCCGGCTTGGCTACCATTTCCTGGCGTTCTTCGTCCGTAAGTGGGCGAACGTCATCGTAGAAACCAGGGAGTGTGACTTTACCTTGTTTGTCCCGCATGCCTGCGATCAGGCCGCAGAGTACGTTGGCAGGGTTATCGATTGCACCGCCAAAAAGTCCGGAGTGCAGATCGCTTTTCGCTCCCTGTAAACGCAGTTCGAAATACGCCAAACCGCGCAGGGTGTACGTCAGCGATGGCATATCGGGATCCATGATCCCCGAATCGCAGTTCAGGCAGACGGTGCTGGCAAGTTTTTCATTGTTTTTACCGATGAAGCCGGCGAGATTGGGCGAGCCGACTTCTTCTTCTCCCTCAAGCATGAATTTTAAATTCACGGGCAGTTGTGAGGTGCGTTGTATGGCTTCAACCGCTTTGAGAAAAGCGACGATCTGTCCCTTCATATCGGATGCGCCGCGTGCATACAGATTTTCCTCTCGAACCTGGGGATCGAACGGTTCGCTTTCCCATTCTTCAAGGGGTTCCGCCGGTTGAACATCGTAATGACCGTAAACCAGGATCGTAGGGCGCCCTGGATCAGCTTTCAGCCATTCGGCGTACACTACGGGATGGCCGTCGGTTTGGATGGTTTCCACAGATTCGCATCCGAGATCGCGTAATGTATCCGAGAACCATTTGGCCGCGCGCTCAATTTCAGGTGTATATTCCGGCAGCGTCGAAATCGAAGGTATCCGCAAGATCGCTTTTAGATCATCCAGCGCGGCATCTTGATGCGTACGAGCCCATTCGATGGCAGATTCTCTCGCGGACATGTGTTAACTCCTTTGTTAGGCATGATGTTATCCTCAATTAATGACAGAGATTGTATCTGGGATGAACACCGATCCAATTCTACCACCGACATCCTGGCAGAGTCTCGGACAGATCCATGTCCATAACTTCGTTCTCGATTTCTGGCCATCACTAAGTTGAATCGTTGTGCTGCCTGTCGGAATGCCCGCACAAAACACGAACCATGGAATGTTTCTACGCAAAAAGACTCGCCATCAGACACATCTCACACTTCTCTTGGATGAAACGTTTCTACGACGTCTCTGCAGCCGACTCAGCCCTTCATAGATGCCAAAGAGAACCAGCAGCATAACCAAGTTGGGAATGAGGCGATCGAGGTCTTCCGCGAATGGATTGCTCTCCAGGGTGGCAAAGTGGAAGAATTGACCCAGCTGGTGGATGATCAGTGTGGGGATCACGCTTCTGACCCAGAGAGTGAACGTAGCGAGCATCAGCCCTCCAACGAGCGTCTTGAGCAGGTGTTCGGACGTCGTCGGGGTCACACCGAACATGGAGAAATGATAGACGCAGAACAGTATACTCGTGACAAGCACGGCGACGAGACTGCCCATTGCTTCCTTCAGGGTGTGCAGCATGGCGCCCCAAAAGATGAAGCCGTATACAGCCGTCGCCCACAGCATCGCCTGGAAAGTACTCAGTGCCTCAACCGCAGATGGTGGATTTGCAAAGAACGCAGTTGTTGCCCTCTGCCATAGGATGCCCATGGGAAAGAGTAATAAAAAGAACAACCCGAAAAGGAGGGTGCCCGCTATCACTTTACCATTGTGCTTCGTCAAATCAAGAAACCGAAACTCGACCACCCTGGTTCTCCACAAATGAAAGGGGACAATGATCCCCAGGACGAGGCTGGTCAGCCCAAGGACGATACCACCTGGAGCTTCGTTCTCTGGAAATTGGGTAAACAGATAACTTCCCAGTGCCAGGAAAGCACACAGTAGGACGTACACGAGCATCACAACAGCAACTTTCTTTAAGCATATCTTCTTCGCATTGAACATTTTTTCCTCCATATATAAAGTTATATATACAAGCTTGTATTATAAAGAAAAAAGAAAGGAGCTTCGAAACTCAATCGGAATGGGCTGTCCACTCCGATTCCAATGTTCCTCGCATCCACTCGATTTCCTCATCAAAAGTCCCTTGCTCCACATTCTGCAAAAGAGTGCGCGTCCAGTCCAGTTCGGCGTTGAAGTGAACGCGGCTGTGATCAAATATCGTCGAGGCGAGTAACGAGGGTACGTGTTCGTCAGCCAATTCCTCCACCTGGTGTGCATCGAGATATTTTATGATCTCCTCAAGATGGGCTAAACGCTCTCGCAGATACTTCTTTATCTCGTCCATAGAAAGCGCGCTGATGAAACTTAGGCCGATGTCGATCTCAAAGGTCTGCCGCTCTAGATTACTCCATACTTCGCGCAGCAGACGCATAAACTCCTCCTGCCCGGCATTCGTGATCTGGTATACGGTACGAGAGGGTCGATCTCCTTGCTGTTCGATTCCCACCTTCTCAATGAATCCCTCCTCGGTCAGCTTCTTCAGGGCATAGTAGATAGAGCCAAAGGCGATGTTGGTCCAATCGCCCATGACATGCTCGATCATCTGTTTAATCTCGTAGCCGTATTGTGGTCGACTACGCATGAATCCCAGGATAACCATTCGAGTAGACAATTTAATTTCTCCAGATATATACAACCTTGTATATATTACCGTTCTCGGGAAATTTGTCAAGCTTTCGCATACTGCAAATCTTGGCAGGGTGCATGTCAGCGAGGGCGTCTCGGTGTTCATGATCGCCAAATCACAATTCAAGAAGAAGGAGCTGGCTGGATTCTTCCTGTGGTGGTGTACATCCATTACCAAAGTCCATTCCAGCCACTTTCAATGGGGATTAATTTACCTTTCGATTTTCCCGAGGAATGATACGAGATCCAATTTCAGGTGCTAAATTTCTTGATCTGTGATAGCGTTAACGTCCGGCCTTCGATACGGTTGGGATAATGTGCTACTTGAATAACGTATAATGTAGGAACATCGGGGTGATATTCATGCATTTATCCACCGTCGATTCGTCTGAAGAAGCTCTTCCACCTGACGAAGAACGAATTCGAGAGGTGTCGATTACTGTCTATGGTGACCGACGAAGAGCAAAAGTCTCGATCGAGTTGACGCCATTTCAAATCCCTCCCGATGCTGTGGTGATGATTACAGATCGAGATGGCCGGGAACTCGCCAGTGCGAATATTATCGGCCTCATGAACCGCATGATGGTATTTACGATGCATCTTCCCGAAACCGACCCCTACAATACTTGTATTCTCCACACAGCGGTGGAATATCAAAAGCTGGGAAGAGTGCACGAAGTAGAGAAGGCTTTTTCGATTTCCAACTCATCAGTGTTGGAGGAATCTTGAGGGACGGATGGTAAGTGACAATTCCGTTCTACGACATGCAATCACACCACTTAGCTTCGATGTTGAATCTAAGGTGCATCGAGAGCATTTGGTTGATGAAATCCACGCTAATGTACCTCGTAAACTCATCATTATCGCCGCCCCGGCCGGCTATGGGAAAACCACTCTTCTCGCGGATTTTACAAAGCACACCGAATTGCCCATCTGTTGGGTTCGCCTCTCCGCGGTAGATCAAGACCTGATTCATTTCGCCATGGTGCTTTCCAGCTCGCTGCAACGACGTTTTCGACGCTTGCAGGGTGTTTTTAATTTTGAAACCCTTTCTCAATACTCGCCTGAGGCACTCGCACGTAGGTTTGTCGAAGTGATCGATGCCAATATCAGCGAGACGTTCGTCATCGCAATGGATGATGTCCATTGGATCAATAAATCCAAACCGATTGTAGATTTCTTGGACCGGTTCCTGGAAGAACTACCTGAACAGGTCACTCTGGTTGCCTCTGGGCGAGAAGTCCTCGAAGTATCTTTAGCGCGGTTCATGGCAGAAGGAAACCTGATCGGCTTCGGCCCTCAAGATCTGGCGTTGTCGAAAGAGGAGGTTATCCAACTTGCACGCGTTCATTCCAGCATCGAGATCAGTGAGGAGGCTGCAGAGCGATTGCAGCATGACACCCGCGGCTGGATCACGGGCGTGATTATGTCGGCAGAATTATCGGGTAGAGGATTAAGTGCGTTAAAGACAAGTTCGCGACCGATGGTCTTTGAGTACCTGGCTTCCGTCGTTCTTAATCGACAACCTGATGATTTGCGTCGGTTTGCTCTGGACACTTCGGTTTTTCCGGTTATGACCGTGGATGGTTGTAATTACTTGTTGCAGCGGGACGATAGTGCGAGCATGCTTTCTCGCATCGTAGAAAGGGGTTTGTTCGTCACCGCTACGGAAGAAGGTCCACGAACGTACGAATACCATCCTCAATTTCGTGAATTCCTTCTGGAGACTTTACAGGGTGGAGACGCCCTGCGGTACCAGCGGCTACTCATTCGCGCGGCACAATATCTGGCCAATCATGATTCCCCTGAATATGCTGTCGAACTCTTCTGTGACGCCGGGGCTGGCAAACGTGCGGCTGAATTGGCTGATCGGAGCGCCGGTGAAATGTATGGCAGCGGCCGCTGGAAGACGCTGGAGGTTTGGGCGCAACGATTGGAAGAAGTGGGCACACCCGCACTTCGCGTGCTGCTCTACCTTGCAGCGAAATATATCAATCAGGGATTGTTGGAAGAAGCGCAAGAAATACTCACTGAAGCGAAAAGGATGATTCGCCCAGGATCACCTAAAACCGTCCAGTCATACGCTGAAATTCTTTGTGGTCACATTGCGCTTCGTCGTGGCTTATTCGATGAAACAATGAAGGCAGTGAATCAAGCAGAAAAGATCTTGAAACCTTCCGGCAGCCGATTGCGAAAAGCACAGTGCTTGCGATTGCGTGCACTCGCATCTCATCGACAGGGAAATTTCCTCGCGGCTGAGACATATGCCGACAAAGCAATCGATTTGCTGCACCTTACGGAGAATCGGCTGACTTTGGCCAACGTGCTCATTGACTTATCGACCATTCAGATTTCCTTGGGAAAATCATCGCAAGCAAGCAACACAACGCAACGGGCGCATAAAATCTTGCTGAATGAAGGGGCGCCATTATCTCTGGCGATCTCATTCAACAACCTCGCCTATGATGCCCATCATCGCGGGAACTATGAAGAAGCCATGGAATTGTACAGGGAGGGTTTGAAAATTGCTCGCCAGGCAGCAAGTCTACCTCATGAAGCGATGGTATTACTCGGGCAGGCAGATCTATTCAATGATCTTGATCTGGCTTTACAGGCAGCAGAGTTGTATGGTCAGGGTCTGGATATTGCCGTACGGCTTGATGATATTCCGCAAGTATGTTCTGGATGTGTGCAGACGAGTATCCTGCATCGGAGACGAGGCGGCAGCGGACTGGCGCATGAGTGGCTTCGACGAGCGATTAACCTCAGCAAGACCACAGAATTATCAGCAAATATTGTCGTCCATATCGCCGCTCTTGAAATCGCAGTAAAACCTCAGCAGGTCATTGATAAACTAAAGGCCTTGATTAGACGGGAACCGAACATTGACGTAGGTGAGAAAACACTGGCACTTTTCTTCCAAGCGTATGCAGAATTCATCTCTGGGAACAAAGACGCCGCTTCTGACACGCTTATGGGTGCATTGGATTATGCAAACACGAAAGGAACCGAGCAGTTGCTCTCTGCGGAGTTCGCATTTAATGATACTTTCAGAGAGTTTGCTCGAAACCGTCTTGGGAGTCATCCATCTCTCTCAATCATTTTACGGAGGGTGGAAATGATGCGGGCTGTTGCGCAACAATATCGGAGTCTTGGTGAAGAGGATGAATCGAGAGGTGTTCCGCTCTCTTTTTCAGCACTTGGAGAATCCAGTATTCGGAGTAATGAGGCTGTCTTAGCGGAGTTCAAACCACTTGCCCGCGAGGTTTTGTTTTATCTCATTGACCACCAACGCGTGGATCGGGATGTGCTTCTGGAAACGTTTTGGCAACATCATCCTCCAGGACGTCAGGTGGCGAATCTGCATACAGCCGTCTACAGTTTACGGCGTGAGCTCGGTCGTTCAACCATTTTGCATGAAGGGTCTGTGTACTTGATTAATCCCGAAGTGCCTATTGACTACGACGTCGCCCAATTTGAGAGGGCGGCTTCTGTGGCAGAGAGTCTGCCGATCGGTGACCCTCGCCGTATGTTCGCACTCACGGAAGCAATAAATTCATATACTGGTTATTTCCTGTCGGAATTCGATTCGGATTGGGTTATTGAAAGGCGTCGGGATTTAGAAATCCAATATTTAGACCTATTGGCGCAGCATGCCGAAGAAGCATTGATTCGTGATCAACCGTTACGGGCAGTTAATACGCTTCGTCAAGCTCTGCAAATTGATCCCTATCGGGACGATACCAATTTTCAATTTCTCGAAGCCTTAGGTAGATTGGGACGTAGAGGGGAAATCATCAACCACTATCAGAAATATATGAATCTACTCTCGACAGACTTGGGATTAGACCCTCCAAAGCCTATCCGTGATTTGTATCAACGTTTGATCAATTAGCTTCTTATTCTATAGCTATCTGGTGCCAGCATCGTGATAAAAATCTTTGTAATATTCCTCGTGAAACTAAGTATTTTCATACAATCATAGAAACTTCTGCCATTAATTGCGTTGTTCCAAATAGACATCTCAATGTAATTAAGAACAATGGGGTGGGTTTACCTTCTAATACGGAATCATGAAAGCTGGCCAATGAGTATATGAATCAGCTGTTTCGGGTTTCATCATTACTGAAGGATGGATATTCCTTTATCACAAACAAGCCTTGTTACGTTGAGAATCCGTTGAGAGCCATGTTGTAGATTAGGAAGGAGAGAGATCGTAATTCTTCAAGGAGGTTGCCATGTTAAAAGTTCGCTGCGCACGCGGTATGGGAATTATTGGACCGTAATAATCGGTTATCCATACCTACCATTTGAACGTAGATAGACGCCAGGCAGCGAGGCAAGGTAACTTGCTGCCTTTTTGTTTCCAAACCCATTGAAAATTAGGAGGTTGTTCTAATGAGTATGCAAAGCCTGAATAAACTTGTAGCGCGTTCGATTATCGATCCTGGTATTGTGCAAGCATTCGCTTCCGGCAGTATGTCTGAGATTCTCAATGAGATGGATTTATCTCCAGAGCTTCGTTCTACTCTCGGTCAACTTGAAGCGACATCGTTTGTTGAATTTGCAATTAAGGCATACCGGATCGTAAAGGCTTCGGAAGCGAGAATGCTTGAAATCGATTTGCCTTCTCCTATGGTTGGTCTGATTCCAGATCGAGATTGTATTGAGGACAATCAAGCTGCATGATGACTTGTACGAAGAATGAACGGCAGTGGTTTCTACAGAACATCGCACAGGGGCTTGTTGATTACCTCAGTGTGATGCGACCGCCTGTGCCTATCGAGGATCTGCTTAAAAATCCTCCCGCGTTGTATGATTCGGATTTCGGTGTTGTGGAGATGAATTCTGAATTATGGGACGCTACCTTCGCGCGCCTTCCCGATCAGAGTGGTCATGTTTTCGTCCATTCAGATCTCGATCCAGAAACACGCCGCTTTGCACTTGCACGAGAAACTCTAAGTGCATTAATTACCAGCAAGCACGGACAAAAAATGGGGCTATTTGAATTAGTTGAGCCTCATCTGCGGGAATCTGCGGAGTTCTTTGCACGAATACTGCTGGCACCACCGCGTTTGTTGTGTCAGTTTTGTGCTGATGAAAAATCCGTGATGAAAATTGTAGCAGAGTTTAAAATCCCAATCCATGCAGCTTCAAAACGCTGTGAAGAGTTGAGTATGGCCTAATACGATCTTTTTTCGATTTTCCTCTTGTGATTTCGAGCCGGTTTAGACCGGCTCTTTTTATCTCCCCGGAAGGCCAGAACGTTCCTTTTTTATTGCTGATCTTATTTCTTTTGCCTGTCGATTGGCATCTACCTTGCACAAAATGGCGTGATTAGAGAACCCAGGTATAATCGCATGCTTGAGGAAGATGCCTGTTGACGAATAATCACATATCAATGACAGATACATCTCCAGGGATACGACGAAGAACATCAAAACCCTGGGTATTCCGATTCTTCTTGCTGATCGCTTCACTAATAGTCGGAGGAATTGGCTGGATAGGGGTTTGGGTTCAAAATAACGCGCGAGACACACAACTCGATCCGACAGTTATCTCGTTGGCGACTTCGATGGCATTTACCCCGACCCCCAGCCCATCCCTTACCGTCTCGCCGGTAATGCCCACCAATACACCCGCGCCGACAAGAATTACTTCATTGGGAACGATTATCTACTCAGCGAGAGAGAATGGACGAACGCACTTGTGGAACTATGTGTCCGGTGATTCGAACGCCACTCAACTAACCGGCGGTCCATGGGACGATCGTGATCCTGCTGTGAGCCCTGATGGGTTGTCGGTTGCCTTTTCCTCAAGGCGGAATGGATATTGGGATTTATATATCCTGGATTTACAATCCGGTGAAATCAGACAACTATCAAATACCCCGGGTTACGAAGGAAATCCAACGTGGTCGCCGGATGGGCATTGGTTAGCATTTGAGGCCTACTACGATGGAAATTTCGATATCTGGATTGTGCCCATCGATCTCGGGCAGGATCCAATCCAGTTGACCATTCACCCGGGTGCGGACCAAGATCCAAGTTGGGATCCTAGAGGTCGCCGGATAGCCTTCGTTTCCGACCGGGATGGTTCCCCTGATGTATTCCTGGCCAACCTTGATGAACCGGATGATCGGTTTCGCAACTTAACCAACACCCAATCAATTATGGAAAGGACCCCGGTTTTTAATGCGGATGGGTTTTCATTAGCTTATAGTGAATCTTTTTCGGGGATTGATGTCGTAAAGGTGTTCGATATGAACGACCTGGATCAAGCTCCCTACGAGGTCGGACAAGGTCGCCATGCAGCATGGTCTCCTGATAACCACTACATGATCACCGTGTTATGTACGGGGTTGGTTCGACGATTCCATGTGTTTGCTCTGGATCATACAGAAGCAACGGATTTGCCACTCATACCAGGGATCGATGTGGATGATGTCATGTGGACAGCAGCCGGGATGCCGGGCGAGATTTACACGTCTCAGCGGATTCAACCCACCGATGCACCAATCATAGAAGACAAGGCGGATGAATCACAGCAGGACACGACGCGAATGGAATTGGCCGATTTGCCCGGTGTGCGTGCACCTCATCCATCGCTATCTGATGCGGTCGATCAGGATTTTCTTGCGCTCAGGCAGCGCAGCATTTCGGTTTTGGGATGGGATTTCCTGGAGAGCCTCGATAACGCCTTTGTTGGCCTGAATGATCCCATGCCTCCCGGATTTGCATACAACGATTGGTTGTACACCGGACGGGCGTTCACCTTCAACAGCGCAGCGATCAAGGCTGGATGGGTCGAGTTCATTCGCGAGGATTTTGGTGGTCAAACCTACTGGCGGGTTTTTGTGCTTGCAGCTCTTCAAGACGGCACATTAGGGGAACCATTGCGGGAGCTGCCGTGGGATTTCAACACACGGAATAACGGAGACCCGGTGGCTTACGATCAAGGTGGATCCTTATTTGATTCTATCCCGCCTGGGTATTACGTCGACTTTACGCAATTGGCTTTTGATTACGGTTTCGAACGCCTTCCTGCGCTGCCCAATTGGCGCACCTACAACCATGGAACGCGGTTGAATGAATTCGTCAAGCGCGGGGGTTTGAGTTGGGCAGATGCGATGCTGGAATTGTATCCCGCCTCCGCGTTGGTCACGCCGACCCCGTTTCAGACCCCAACGAAGACACCGACGAGAACGCCACGTCCGACGGCAACATCCTGGTATTGGCGCTGGCGCACACCATCTTCAACACCAACTCCGCAGCCGAACTATACGCCTACTGTAACGCCATGAAACGCCTGGGTTTCCTGCTCCTCGCGATTATGCTGCCGGCTGTGATGCTGTTCGCCTGCGGACCTGCAACAGGTGATCGCTCGTCCCAGGCCACAGCTTCGTTCGATGCTGCTCTATTGCCGTTAGTAACCGCGACTCCAGAGACTGCGCAAATTGCCTTAAATCCGATGCAAGGCGATCCGGCTCGAACACCGTTGCCAGTCATGTTCCCAACCGTTGCTCCGAGCGAGGAATTGGATTGGCGGCCGCCGCCGTATCCTGCGCCGTGGGCTTTACGTGCGGAAGATCATTATTTCTTCTGGCGTCCCATTCCCTCGGGACAGGTGAATTGGCCGCATCCGTTTTACCGCTATGGCAGTTCCTATTTCGGTGAATCTGCTATCCATACCGGTGTGGATCTGGGCGCGGAACGCGGTGCTCCTGTGCTTGCCGCAGGATCGGGTGAGGTGGTGTGGGCTGGGTATGGGCTTTATCGAGGGATCGAGGATCCTTCCGATCCATACGGTCTTGCGGTCGCAATTCGACATGATTTTGGCTATCAAGGTCAGGAACTCTTTACGGTATACGCTCATATGCAGTCGGTGTTTGTATGGGATGGACAATACGTGCAAGCCGGCGAGCAGCTCGGGACCGTAGGTTCGACCGGCCACTCGGACGGTCCTCACCTGCACTTTGAAGTGCGTCTTGGGGAAAATAGTTATTTCGCAACAAGAAATCCGGAATTATGGATGGTACCTCCGGAGGGTTGGGCGGTATTGGCAGGGCGAGTTACCGATACTTCCGGGTTCCTGTTGCCAGAGTTCCCCATTGAAATCCGGTCTCTTGAGACGGATAAAAAATGGGAAGTGTGGACGTACGTTCTGACGACGATTCACCATGATGAATACTATAACGAAAATTTTGTGATCAGTGATTTGCCAGCAGTGCCCTATAAAATCACGATTGATTTTGCTGGTTTTGAATATGAGGCATATTTAACGCTCTATGCTGGAGAAACCAATTTTATTCTCTTTCGCGGCCGCAAAGGTTTTGTTGTCCATCCCACACCGACGCCAGTCGACCTGACAACTCCGCCGGATTTATAATCCCCATTCGCTCGAGGAGGATGAAATGCGAATGACGGAAAGCTTTGGACGCACCCTGCGTCAGGCGCCTGCAGGCTACGATCCGTCGACGGCGTATGCGCAAAGGGCAGCATGGATTCGTCTGGTTAAAGAGAAAATCGTATTTCTCCCTTTTGGGTTGCGTGTAGCCAATAACATATGCCGTGAATTGTTGTCTACGGATATCAAAATCGAATTCGCGGGATTGCCGCACGATGTCAATATGGATGAATGGATGAAGGTAATCGACGATGAGCTTCAATCCTATCGTCAGTTGCCGCGGCGGCTGCTTGCAAAGCGTTCATTGTTCCTTTCAAACCTTCCCAGAGGTATTGCCCGGCCGAGATGGGCGAGTGGATTGCAATGGATTTCTGCATCGATTTCACCGGCTTCACAAAGTGAACTGCGCCAGCGCTGGTTGGATCAGATCGAAGCAAGACTAGATTCCCTCGGTATAGCGTCACAACGCATGGAGTGGAAAGAAAAGGTCGTTGGATGGGTGTATGTATGTGATTTTGGACCGGAAGCGTTGTTGGCTTGCTCATCGTGTTCCTATGCGGCGTCGCAAGCAATTGCACGATTCCTGCGAAATAATCCTGTGCAGGAAGTACTCCGGACGCTGGAGATCGTTTCGACACCTGGAGCGGACACGATTGACGGTCTATCAAAAATCCTCAACATCCCGAAGACAAAGACTTTGAAAGCCGTATTTTTGCACAGCGATCAAGGCAGTCTTGTGCTGGCTTTGATTCGAGGCGATCTGGAGATCAGTCTTGAGAAGCTCGAGGGTGTGCTCAACCAGGGATCATTGGCACCAGCTTCCCGGAAGGAAATTGAAGACTGCGGGACGGTACCTGGTTACGCCAGCCCGATTGACCTTCAAGTTCGGAATCAGCTTGATTCTGAAGGTGTTCTGGTTGTGGCTGATCCTTCAATTGAAGACGGCGCGAATTTCGCCAGTGGTGCAAACCAGGAGGGTTATCATTACACGGGGGTGAACTATCCGCGAGATTTCAATATCACCATGATCGCTGATATTGCCATGGCAAAAGCGGGCGATCGATGCCCACAATGCGGTGAACTACTCGAATCGCGTTCGGGAATCTATTTGGGTGGTTGGGAGGATTTTGGCCAGGCGCTTAAGTTTTCGGATGAAAACGGGGAAATGACACGAGGAGTGGTAAGCGCGGGGACTTTATACCTCGAGCCCATTCTCGCGGCTTTGATCGATATCTATCACCAGGATGGCGTCGTCCATTGGCCGGCAAGATTGGCGCCGTACGATGTGTACTTGGTGGACCTTCGGTCTCCGCAAGAGACACAGGAGGTGTATGAGACATTGACGCAGCAGGGTCTGAGTGTATTGCTCGATGACCGTGATGTCTCACCGGGAGTGAAATTTACGGATGCGGATCTGATCGGGTGCTTCTTGCGTGTTACAGTCAGTAAGCGGAATCTGGAGCGTGGGGGTGTCGAACTCGTTTGTGAGACAGATCAAAAACAGGTAGTTCTCCCCTTTGAAATCGTAGGTGCAGAGGCCGCAGCACTGAAACACAAAGTTATGTAAAGTATTCTTGACATCCTCTATTCGCTTGTGCTATGCTTCCGTGCGCTGTGTTCTGCCGCATGGAGGAAGAATGGTTCGCGAGCGCGTCGCAGAGGATGTATATCTCTTCACGAGTGAACTATATGCCAAAGTGAATGCCGGAGCCGTCGTCGGTCCGGATTGGTCGGTTCTGATCGACACACTTGCGTATCCCGAAGAAGCCCAGGAAATTCACGATTTTCTAGAGAATAAACTCCATAGGCCGGTTCGCTATTTGATCAATACACACTATCATGCGGACCATAGCCTTGGCAATTCATGCTTTCCGGATGCCATTATCATCGGACACGAACGCTGTAGGGCATTATTGGATACACAGGGAAGAGTGGCACTGGAAATTGCCAAGCAACAGAGTAAGGAATTGGCGGATGTTCGCATCGTCCTTCCGGATGTCGTTTTCGACCAGGGAGGTATCAGTTTGCGTGTGGGTAAACGTACGCTTCAATTAATCTACTTGCCGGGACATAGCCCGGATGGGATCGGCGTCTTGATCGAAGAAGACCGCGTACTTTTTTCAGGTGACATCATGATGCCCGTGCCGTACGTTGTCGATGGAGATTTCGAGATCATGATCGACAGTCTGCAAAAGATTCCCGGTATGAAACTGGAAAATCTGATCCAGGGACACGGAGAAGTGGTTTTACGCGGTGAGGTTAAATCGAAAGTAGCAGAGAATATCGAATATCTCGATCAACTACGGCGCCACGTTCGCATAGCATCCCGACGGCGAGAACCGGAAGAATACCTGCGCTCCATTGATGTTGAGTCTTGTGGCAAGAGCCGCATTCTGTTAAACGGGTTAGCTGAAGAGTTGCATACGAGCAATCTGCTGGGCTTGTATCAACAGTGGTATGGAGAACTCTAGCTTCCACTGTGGTGCACAGTTCCTTGCGTTCTAAAGGTGATGTTAGTGTGATGAAAGAATATGTTCTCGTTTTTGACGGAGGCAGCAAAGGTAATCCGGGGCTGATATATGGATCTTACCGCATTCAAGCCAAGGGACAAAAACCAGCCCGACCGGTGCGGCTCAATTTTGGTCATGGCACCAACAACGAGGCAGAATACAAGGCATTAATCGCTGGCTTGGAAGCGCTGATCGCAGAGATCGAGGCCGAAGGGTCGGATCCTGGAGCGTGTCTCGTCGAGGTCCGAGGAGACAGCCAACTGATCCTCAATCAATTACGCGGGGACTGGAAGGTCAAGAATTTGCGCATGCGGGACCTTTGGGATGAGGCGGAGGCGCTTCTCGATCGATTTTCCAATCAACGATTTCGACATCAATCACGTTCACGGACGGTTGAAATTCTCGGCCATTGACCGTGCATTGCGCTTGTGGCATAATCATCCGCAATATTAAAAAGCGAAAAGCTGTGACGGAGACGAGTACACCCCTGTAGGGTTGGAAGCGAGCCCGGGTTGGTGAGAGCCGGGTCTACCTGGCGGGTGGAAAATCCCTCCAGAGCTGTGACCTGAATGCAGAATTTTTGCTAGTAAGGAAGCCGGCTTCGTCTGCCGTTATCCCGGGCGCGAGCATAAACCTGGTACGCCAGGTCGTGTTCGAACGAGTGCCTGCAGTATTGCAGGAACCGGGGTGGTACCGCGGGAAAGCTTAACCTTCTCGTCCCTGTATGGGGACGAGTTTTTATTTGCGGGAAATTGGCGAGTTCCGTCTGTAATATAGTAAGGAGCAGTTGATGACTGATCTGCTTTTTCATCAAGATGCCTACTGTAAGGTTTTCCAAGCCAAGATCGTGGATGTTTCCGAAAATGGGGTTGTTCTCGACCGGAGTGCATTCTACCCTGGCGGTGGGGGTCAACCTTGCGATCACGGGGTGCTTCGGATTGGCGAACAGACCTTGCCGGTTCGAAAGGTGGGACGGAAGGATGGCCAGATCTGGCATCAAATCGAAGGAGATCAGCCGGAAATCGGTGCGGCGGTCGAGGGCGAGATAGATTGGCAGCGGCGGTATTCATTGATGCGCGTTCATACCGCCATGCATATCCTGTGCGGCGTCATCTGGCGGGATTACGGCGCTGCGGTTACGGGTGGAAATATGGAACTGCTTCGCGGCAGGATGGATTTTGAGTTCGATTCGATATGCAAGGAACTCGTTGGTGAAATTGAAAAAAAGATCAATCGTGAAGTCGCTGCAGCCCGCCCCGTGAGGGTCGATATCCTCCCAAGGGAGGAAGCCTTTCAGATAGCGGATCTCATTCGTACCAAGATCAATCTTTTACCACCGGCAATCCAGGAAGTCCGCATTGTGGAAATCGAGGGACTGGATTTACAGGCGGATGGTGGTACACACGTCGCCAATACGAAGGAAGTCGGTGAAATTCATATCGTGGATTACAAAAGCAAGGGCGCGATCAATAAACGCCTGGTGGTTGAATTGGATGCCTGAGGTGAAATATGTTCAAAGCGGTACCTAGTCAAATCGATTTCGTTGCGCAGGAACATGAAGTCCTCAAGTTCTGGGAGCAGACGAGGGCATTTGAGAAATTACGAACTTTGCGTCAGAATGGTCCGACTTGGTCGTTCATCGATGGTCCCATTACGGCCAACAATCCGATGGGAGTTCACCATGGCTGGGGACGGACGTATAAAGACCTGTTCCATCGTTATAAAAGTATGCAAGGCCATCATACACGCTACCAAAATGGCTTCGACTGTCAGGGCTTGTGGGTTGAAGTGAATGTTGAACGTGATAAAGGCTTTACAACCAAACGAGACATCGAAGCGTTCGGTTTGGAGAAATTCGTCGTTCTCTGCAAACAACGCGTTCTTAATTTCGCCGCCGTTCAGACCGAACAGAGCATCCGTCTGGGGTATTGGATGGATTGGAACGATCCGGAAAAGCTGCGCTGGCTGAGTGAAAAATTGGGTGAAGATCCAGTCCGGATGATCGAATATCCGGGTCCTCTTGGTCCGGTGAAGAAAAGCGTGGAATACCTTGTAGGTCATTTGGGAATGCCTGAATTGGGCGGATCATACTTCACCTTTTCCGATGAGAATAATTACACCATCTGGTCGGTGCTCAAGTCGTGTAACGAGCGAGGCTGGGTCTACAAAGGAACGGATGTGATGCCGTGGTGCTGGCGTTGTGGTACCGGGTTAAGCCAGCATGAGATCGTGACGGAGGGGTATCAGGAAGTGACTCATCCCAGCGTCACGCTGCGTTTCCCACTTAGAGATCGGCCCGGTGAGAATCTCTTGATCTGGACGACCACGCCCTGGACTCTGACGAGCAATGTGGCGGCGGCTGTGGGACCTGATTTGACCTACGTGCGGGTGAAGCAGGGCGACGAATTTTTGTACCTCAGCGCCGGGACGCTGCACATGTTAAAAGGTGAATATGAAGTTGTTGCGGAACTGAAGGGCACAGAATTGGAAGGCTGGACGTATCAAGGTCCGTTCGATGAATTGCCGGTGCAAATCGAGAAAGAATCTCCTCAGGCGCATCGTGTGATCCTCTGGGATGAGGTCGGTGAAGAAGAGGGCACGGGAATCGTACATATCGCCCCTGGGTGTGGTGCGGAAGACTTTGCGCTTGGCAAAGAATTTGGTTTACCCGTGATCGCACCGCTGAACGAATCAGGTCATTTTGTGGATGATTTCGATTGGTTGAGCGGGATGCATGTCAATGCCGTCACACAGCCGATATTCGAAAAACTTGGCGAGAAGGGGCTGTCATATCGCATCGATGATTACACCCATCGCTATCCGATCTGCTGGCGCTGCGGCGAGGATCTGGTTTTTCGTCTGGTGGATGAATGGTTCATCTCGATGGGGCAGCAATTGGATAAACCCTACGATGAAGTCACACAGGCGGAAAAAGCGGAGAACTTGCGCTACCAGATCATGGAAGTGGTGATCGATGAAACCCAATGGTATCCATCCTTCGGTTTCGAGCGCGAACTTGATTGGCTGCGCAATATGCATGATTGGATGATCTCGAAAAAACGCTACTGGGGGCTTGCGCTGCCAATCTGGGAATGTCATCAATGTGGCAATTTCGATATTATCGGCAGCAAGGAAGAATTGAAGGAGCGCGCTGTTGCCGGCTGGGAAGAATTCGAAGGACATTCCCCACATCGTCCCTTTATCGATGCCGTCAAGATCGAATGCAGTCAATGCGGCGCGCAAATCGAACGTATTCCTGATGTTGGAAATCCCTGGTTGGATGCGGGTATCGTCGGTATGAGCACGCTGTCTTACAATTCCGATCCCGAGTATTGGCGTAAATGGTATCCCGCGGATCTGATTAGCGAGAGTTTTCCAGGGCAATTCCGCAACTGGTTTTACAGCCTGTTGGCGTTGAGCACAATTCTTGAACGCAAGGCGCCTTTCCGGAACGTTTTTACTTATGCCACCTTACTTGCAGAAGATGGACGCGCCATGCATAAATCCTGGGGGAACGCGATCGAATTCAATGAAGCCGCGGACAAGATGGGTGTCGATGTGATGCGCTGGCTGTATTGCAATCACAAACCGGAGCGAGATTTGATCTTTGGGTATCACCGTGCAGATGAAGTCAGGCGGCAGTTCTTGATTCCGTTATGGAACGTGTATTCCTTCTTCGTTACCTATGCCAATATCGATCGATGGCAACCCGATGAAGATCGCAAAGTGTCCTACAGTCAGATTGATCGCTGGATTCTTTCCAGACTCAATCAACTCCTGAATGTAATCTCCCAGGCTCTCGATGCTTTCGAGCCGGACGCCGCGAGTGATGCAGCCAATCAATTTCTCGACGAACTCAGCAACTGGTACTTGCGGCGAAGCCGCAGGAGATTTTGGGCGAAAGCTGGTGCGAGTGAGGATTCCGATGAGGATAAACACGCGGCCTATGCCACCCTTTACGAAGTGCTGGTAAACCTGGTAAAAGGATTGGCCCCGTTTGTGCCATTTGTAACGGAGGTGATGTACCAGAATCTTGTGCGTTCGGACGGCCCGGATGCGCCGGAAAGTGTGCATCATTGTGATTGGCCGGTGGCGGATGTCACGCGCATCGATGAAGATCTGATGGCGAATATGAATCTGGTGACGAAGCTGGTTTCATTGGGTCATGCCGCTCGCAACAAGGCCAACCGAAAGCTGCGTCAGCCGTTGGCGCACGCTGCTTTCTTCGTGGGTTCGAAACAGGAAGCCGAAACGGTTCGCCAGTATTCTGATTTGATCCTCGAAGAACTGAATGTGAAGGAAATCCGTCTCCTGGATGCAGTCTCCGAAGCTGCTGCATTCCGCATTAAACCTCTGCCAAAACAGTTGGGCCAGAAGTATGGATCGCGCTTCCCGGCCATCCAGAAAGCGATTCATAATTTGGCTGCAGGAGATGTGGAAAGAGTCGCCGTACAACTTTTGAATGAGGGGAAATCGTTTGAAGTGGATCTGGATGGGGAGAAGATCGCCATCCTAGCGGAGGAAGTAGAGGTGCAGATCGACGCGCATGAAGGCTTCGTGGCCGTTGCCGAAGGGGCAAAGGTCGTGGCGCTCAACACGGAGTTGTCAGCGGAACTGATACTGGAAGGCCTTGCGAGAGAATTCGTGCGGCGCGTACAGGATTTGCGTAAACAGGCTGACTTGCAGGTCGATGACCGCGTTCAGATAGCGTACAACGCAAGCGATCGTCTCGACGAAGCGGTTAAAGTCCACCGGGATTACATTATTGGTGAAACACTCGGCGCCTCACTTGAATCCGTGGAAGTACCTTCGGGGAAGGCGAGTGCTTCGCATGAATTCGATGGAGAATCACTTGTCCTCGCGTTGTCAGAAGCATAGTCTCCTTTAATGGTTGTGCTTCGGTATCGGGCATATACAGCAATCAATGAATATCTCCAGGGTGATATATTCCTTGGAGATTTCGTTTCAATCGACTTCGCAAGGGGCTGACGATTCGGTACAATTGGCTTGCGCTGTTAACCACGGTTTGGAGGGAGATTTGACCAAAGTACGAAAATATCTCATGTTGATCGGTATTGCGAGTATTGTAGTTGCGCTCGATCAATGGACGAAATACCTGGTCCACACGAAATTGCAGATTGGGGAAACCTGGATGCCGATAAAATGGTTGGCACCCTATGTACGTGTCGTCCATTGGAACAATACAGGTGCGGCGTTTGGGATGATTCCCTCCGCGAGCTTGTTCTTTGCCGTCGTGGCAGCATTGGTCTCAATCGCCATCATTATCTACTATCCTCGAATTCCGAAAGAGCAAATCGCTGTACGAATTGCATTGGCGTTACAACTCGGTGGTGCGCTTGGCAATCTGATCGATCGCGTTATTGCCAATATGACGGTTACCGACTTCATCTCTGTTGGCACTTTTCCGGTGTTTAATGTTGCGGATTCCAGCTTGTCGATTGGATGTGCGGTGTTGATCGCTGCGATGTGGATCGAGGAACGCAAAGCGCGAGCTGGCGTGATGACCGAAACCGCATCGGCCGAAGATCCAGATAAGGATGCGGTTTCTGATCTGGAGCAGTCCGTTGAGTGACTGAAAAACATGTCCGCTATCAAGTCTCGTCCCCTGCAGGCAGACTAGACGTATCATTGGTCGACCACACGATCGATTTTTCGCGTACACAGATCCAACGCTTGATTCGCAAGGGTTTGGTTCAGATCAACGGAAGCGTTGTCTGCAAACCGAGCCTTCAACTTGAAGGCGGTGAATGGATCGAGGCCACTATCCCCGAACCTGAGGTTTCTGATCTTGTCCCCGAAGCAATTCCCCTCGATGTGATCTTTGAAAACAACGACGTCCTAATCGTCAATAAACCGGCGGGTATGGTCGTGCATCCATCGGCCGGACATGCCGATGGCACATTGGTGAATGCTGCTCTGGCGCATGCACCGGATATCAAAGGTGTAGGTGGAGAGATACGGCCGGGTGTCGTTCACCGTTTGGATAAGGATACGTCGGGATTGATTATTCTGGCGAAGAATGATTCAGCGCATCGATTTATACAACATCAGTTCAAGAGCCGTAAGGTCGAGAAAATCTACCTTGCGCTTGTTCACGGAAGTCCTCCCACGCCGGAGGGTCGAATCGAAGCGCCGATCGGACGTGATCCGCGCAATCGCAAGCGTATGGCTGTCCTGTCTCAAGGGCGCGGCCGGGCAGCTACTACGGTATACCATACACTCGAAGTATTCGATGGATATACGTTACTCGAAGCCCAGCTGATTACTGGAAGGACGCATCAAATTCGATTGCACTTGGATTTTATCGGGTGTCCTGTGGTTGGCGATCGACAGTATGGGAAACGCGGCTCACATCGTTTGCTCCCGCGTCAGTTTTTACACGCACATAAGCTGCGATTTATTCTCCCTGGCCAAGACGAGCCCATGGAATTTTCGGCGCCTTTGCCGGAGGAGCTGGTGCATTTCCTGGAGGAACTTAAGTAGTCAGCGGAGACGATGAGCCCTATGGAACGAGTAGATTTTCGATCGGATACCGTTACACATCCAACCCCCGAGATGCGCGAGGCGATGGCCTCGGCTGAGGTTGGCGATGATGTATACGGCGAAGACCCCAGCGTAAATCGATTGCAAGCCATGGCCGCCGAGCTTCTTGGCAAACAAGCTGCACTGTTCGTGCCCTCGGGGACGATGGCGAATCTGGCTTCTATCCTGGCTCATTGTGATCGTGGAGATGAGGTGATTCTGGGTGATGAGTCACATATCTTTCAAAATGAGGCCGGAGGGATATCCGCTTTTGGCGGTGTCCATCCCCATCTTATCCCCAATAACCGCGATGGGACATTGGCGCTTGACTCGATTGAAGGCGCGATACGCCATGATGATGTGCATTATCCGATCAGCCGGCTGGTGCTTATCGAGAATACCCACAATCGTTGTGGCGGGACTCCATTGACGGTTGAATATACCCGTAGTGTCGGAGCGTTGGCGAAGAAGCATGGATTGAAATTGCATATCGATGGAGCACGGATTTTCAACGCCTCAGTAGAGCTGGGAGTTACTGCGGCCGATCTGGCCGAGCCGGCGGACTCAGTCGCTTTATGTCTTTCCAAGGGATTGTGTGCGCCGGTGGGCAGCGTGATTTGCGGCGATGAAACCTTTGTCACTCGGGCGCATCGGATTCGGAAAGCCCTGGGTGGCGGCATGCGTCAGGCGGGAGTCCTGGCCGCGGCCGGAATCGTAGCGTTGAATTCGATGATCGACCGTCTGTCAGAAGATCATCAACGGGCGCGCAGGCTTGCTGACGGCCTGCGGGATATTCCTGGATTATCGCTGCGATATGAGCGTCCCGCGACGAACATGGTCTTTGTAGATTTCTTGCCAGGAGCGAAATTGGACGCTGCCAGCGTGGTGGAAGCAATGCGTGAGGAAGGGATCATCCTGCGTGCATCGGGAGATGGATCGATTCGTCTGGTGGTCCATTACTGGATTGACGATGCTGCGGTCGAGTGTTTAATCTCGAATTTCAAACGTCTCATGGGTCGATAATCCGGGGTCTTGTGGTATCATAGCGGCGTGATGAGAAACCACTCGCATGCAGTTGTACTCACCTATATCTATACCGGGGGCGGACGGTGCCCCAACGTAATCGTCTGAACACGCCCTGCGTATTTTAGGACAGCTAATTAGCGAATCTGAGAACTAACAATGCGTGGGCTGTGAGGGCCCACGCCTGATTTTTTAAATCGCACATGGAGTCAGTGCAATGGAAGAAATGAAACTCGAACAACAAGTCGACTTGTTGATGCAAGGGACGGAATACGGAGATAAACATCTCAAGCAATCGATGCGAGATGAATTGCTTTCTCGCCTCAAACAGGTCAAGAGAGAGGGACGCACGCTGCGGGTGTACTGTGGATTCGATCCACGTACAACGGATCTTCATCTCGGCCATACGGTTCCGATGCGGAAACTGCGTCAGTTCCAAGATTTGGGCCATGAGGTCATTTTCTTGATTGGCCGCTTTACATCGTTGGTCGGCGATCCCTCCGATAAAGATAAAGTACGTGCACAATTATCGCCGGAGGAGGCGATCAAGAACGCGGAGAGCTACGCGAACCAGGCGTTTCGCATCCTCGATCCGGATCGCACAAGAATTGAATACAACGACACGTGGTTATCGAAACTGACTTTCGCGGACCTCATTCATCTGGCCTCGAATTTCACCATACAGCAGTTCCTTTCCCGGGATGCATTCCGCAAACGCTGGGATCAGGATGATCCGGTATATCTGCACGAGTTCTTCTACGCATTGATGCAAGGATATGATGCCTTTCACTTGAAGACCGATGTCCAGGTTGGCGGAACCGATCAACTTTTCAACATCGTCACTGCCGCCCGTAAGTTAATGGAATCGCTGGGAGAGATGCCGAACATTGCCATCATTCTCGGCATCCTCCCCGGTACCGACGGTGTGGTGAAGATGAGCAAATCCCTGGGAAACCACATCCCGTTGAACACAACGCCGGAGGACATGTATGGCAAGGTGATGAGCGTGCCCGACGCTGCGATGGGAGACTTCTTCCGGCTGGTAACACGCTGGACGCCTCCGGAGATCGAAGCGATCGAAAACGATTTGAATGCCGGCAAATCCCATCCCAGGGATGTGAAGATGAAGCTCGCTCGGGAGATCGTTGGTATCTATTACGGCGAGGAAGCCGTAAAGCCGGCCGAAGATACCTTTAGGCAGATTTTCCAGCAGCAAGAGGCGCCAAGCAACATACCGGATTTCGTCGTACAACAAGGTACATTGTTGGTGGCGATCATGAAGGATGCCGGATTGGTAAAGAGTAACAGCGAGGCTCGCCGTTTGGTCAAGCAAAAAGGTGTACGCCTGGACGATGTCGTCGTCGAGGATGCCGATCAGATTATCGAGATCAAAGAGTCGGTCGTACTGCGGGTGGGGAAACGGCGCTTTGTACGTTTGATGCCGGATAAGTGAAATTCGATTGGAATCATGCGAATTCGCAAATAAACGGAAGGGATCTTCATCAAGAAGAGCCCTTTTCGATTTACAGGATTGTTTTCACCAGCTTAGCCTTTAATCACGACGAGCGGTTTGAGACGCGCCACCTTCTTTGCAATCCCTGCTTCAGAGACGACATCGACTACACTGTCTACGTCTTTATAGGCTTGCGGCGCTTCCTCCGCCAGACCCGACATCGACCCGGCGCGGATGTGAATGCCTTGATTCTCGAGCTTGGTCAGCAGCTGGTCGCCGCGCACGGAGCGTTTCGCCTGTCTGCGGCTCATCGTTCGCCCGGCGCCATGACAGGAGGATCCAAATGCCAGGGACATACTTTCCTCCGTGCCCAGCAGAACCCATGATCCTGTCCCCATGCTGCCGGGAACCAGAACCGGTTGACCCAACGCTCGATATTTTTCTGGTAGATCTTCGAATCCAGGACCGAAGGCACGTGTCGCTCCCTTACGGTGTACGCAGAGGGTGCGTTCCTCTCCGTCGATGCGGTGTTGTTCGATCTTTCCCATGTTATGAGCGATATCGTAGACCAAAGAAAGGTCCCAATTGCTGACTTTGCCGGCCAGGACTTCCTCGAAGGCTGTACGGGCGTGATGGGTGAGGACCTGGCGATTGGCAAAGGCGTAATTGGCCGCACAGGCCATGGCGGCGAAATAACGTTTGCCTTCGGGAGAATTCAACGGCGCACAAACGAGCTCACGATCGGGGAGTTGGATGTTGTAGCGCCTGACGGCATTCTGCAGCTCGCGCACGTAATCCGAACATACCTGATGACCCAAACCACGCGAACCACAGTGAATCTGAACGGCCAGATTGCCAACCTGCAAACCCATCGCTTCTGCTGCTTCTGGATGGAAGACATCATCAATGATGTCGACTTCGATGAAATGGTTGCCCGCTCCCAATGTCCCTAATTGCGGCCGGCCTCGCTGTTTGGCGCGATCACTTACGCAACCTGGATCGGCATCCTCCAGGCACCCACATTCTTCCGTTCTACGCACATCATCGGAGGTCGCGAATCCATTTCTCTCCGTCCACCCAGAACCCAGGCGCAGCACATTCTCGAGAGCTTTGGCAGTTAGCCGGACGCTGCCTTTCCCGCCAACGCCGCTCGGACAATGTGCATATAAAGCATTCGCCAGATCATCCAGCCAGGGCTCGGCTTCATCTGCGGAGATCTCACTCGCCAGGACACGCACGCCGCAGTTGATATCGTAGCCAATGCCACCGGGAGAGATTACGCCATCGGGCAGATTGGTAGCCGCCACACCGCCAATCGGAAAGCCATAACCCTGGTGAACATCCGGCATCACCACAACATGACTCACGAGGCCGGGGAGCGTCGCTGCGTTGATCGCTTGCTCGATCGAACGATCACCAAGAGTGGCTTCAAGGATTTTTTCGCTGGCGAAAATGCGCACAGGCACGCGCATGTCGTCGCGGAATGATTGGGGAATTTCCCAGGTTACGGGATTAAGACGAATAAAATCTTGTTTCCGCATCAAACGTTCCTCCCTTTACACATCAAAAACAAGAGTTGTGGTAAAACCTTCGTCCGTCGCCTCGATTTTTAGATCGTAGAAGGTTACCGCTTTGATTTCCTTATTCATTTCTGCGAGAGGTGTTTCACGAACACTTGCTCTGAGCTGCCCATTTTTCACTTGATGAACCTCGATGCCAGTGTAATTTACGTCGTTGGTCTCTATATTGAATAGCAGCTCCTCCAGCCAGGCGACCAGCAAGGTTTCCTTATCGATCGCGGCCAGTTCGATGTGCTTTATATTCGTTTCTCCAGGGCGTGAAGATGCCTGCATCAAGCGCAGCATCCCCAGCGCAGCGTTTTCGAACAACGACTCGATGGTTTTCCCGCCAACGCGGATAGCCCAGTCGGCGGTGTGTTCGATCTCCTCGAAAAAACCTTCCTGGTTGTGAAAATTGGATTCGCCCATCTTCTCACTTTTCCGGCATCTATATAGTATTATATGGCAGGATTGATTCTCTTCATGATCCGGTGAGCTTGTCGTGGTGGTATAGTCCGGAAGTCCTATAGGGTTTATGGAATCTAGGCAGTCGCTTATAATTTACACATGGATGACCAACTTCACACTTTAGCAAGAACCATTCAACTGGCAATCCACGAAACTGTAAAACTCCTGCCGTGGCGCGATTTCTCTGTTTCCACACTTGCCCATCAAATTGCCACCGAGGTGGTGGCCACAATGCGGGCCGGTGCTGAATCACGTCAATATGCCCCGGATCAATTCACGTTGACTATTCATCCCCATGAAACCGGCGAATTGCAGGCTGTAAAACCAGAGATTCAACATGACTTGGCCTCCAATCTCCAACAAGCATTGAAGGAATGCAATCTGGATTTTACCAGGGAGCCACATATCACTTTGGCGACAGACCCCACGCTTAAGAAAGGTGAGATACGGGTAATCGCCTGGCACAGTGCGGATCCTACGGAGATCACATCCCATCCAATGCCTGAGAGCGCTTTCCAATCCGATCGGCCCGAGACGAACGCGTTCCTCGTTGTTGAAGGGAGGCGCCACTTTCCGCTGAACAAGGCGGTGATCGACATCGGTCGTCTAGTGGATAACGATCTTGTATTGGATGGTCATCATGTTTCACGGAGGCATGCGCAAATTCGTTCTCACCAGGGACGATTTCAAATTGTCGATCTCGATTCGATGGCAGGCGTCAAGGTGAATGGCCGATTCATTCAAGAACAATTTCTCTTAGCTGGTGATGTGATCGCATTGGCTGATGTTGAGTTGGTTTATGCGGAAGGGGCGGAAGGTCCACCTGCTGCAACACCTCCATATAGCCCACTCTCGGATACTATTGATGATCGTAATGAAATCACCCCACTCGATATGAAAAAAAAGGAACTCGATGACGATACTGCACCGACGGGATCAATGGAAAAGTGAGTTCCGCGATAAATCCAGTTGAAGAATGTGTAATATGAAAGAGCAGTTGAATCGATTAGAAGAACGAATCGAAGGTCTTGTCGAGGGGGCTTTAGGCCGATTGCTTGGAGCGGAGATCCAACCCACTACGCTTGCGAGTCAATTGGCTCGAGCGATGATTGATGGCGTTCGAAATGGAAATGGCGATAAATTACTGGCGCCGGATCGGTATGCCCTGACCTTCAATCCTGTCGCAGTAGACATGTTGCTGGAAAAAATACCTGATTTGCGCGAAGACCTTGCGACAGGCTTATTGGAGATAGTACGTTCCAGTGGTTATAACCTCTCCCGTGAACCGCATATTACAATCGCCGCAGATCCGACACTGTCGGATCACGAGGTGCGCGTTATCGCCTGGCATAGTGAAACACTGATCGAATCGACCAAAGGAATGTCGCTGGACTTAAACCGGGAACCGGGGGAGCTGCCGATCGGTGCGTATCTCATCGTAAGCGGAACACGCCATTTCCCGTTGGATCGTCCCTTGATCAATATCGGACGCCGCCTCGATAATCACCTGATTCTGGATGAGCCCCAAGTATCCAGAACCCACGCCCAATTGCGGCTGCGAGAGTCACGCTTTGTTCTCTTCGATCTGGGATCGACCTCCGGAACGCGTGTGAACGATCGCTTGGCAAAACAGCATGTCTTGCAGCCGGGCGATGTGATTACAATTGCCAACACCCGGCTTGTGTATGGAGAAGACCCCGAAGGACCTCCTGATGAAACCCCATCTTACCATCCCCCATTTCCACCTCGCCCAGCGGGGGATCAGCCAACCAGTACGACTCTAAAAAAGGATCAAATGGATCAGTGAACCTGGATGTTCTCCTGCTCGCGCTTCGATTACTGGCCGCGCTGATACTCTACGTATTTATTGGAGGCGTGGTGTATGTACTCTGGCGGGACCTACGTGCTACCAGCTTATATGCACAACAGATCCCCTCCGCATTTCTCATCGTCGAGGGGCTTCCTGAGGAATCCTGTCGGTTTACACTACAAGAGGAGAACATCATTGGACGAGCGGCTGAGAATACGATTCCGATTCTAGATGAGACTGTCTCCACACGTCATGCAAGATTGGCATTTTACAAAGGTCAGTGGCTATTGGAGGATATGGGGTCCCGGAATGGGACGCAAGTTAACGATATCCCTGTGAACGAACCCATGGTATTGACTGATGGGGATCGAATTCAATTGGGAAAAGTGGTTGCCGGATTCGAGACAGTCCGATGAGATTCATAGACAGAAGCATCCGGAAGATCCGTTTGATCCTTTGACTCAGAAACCATCGAATACCGAACAGATAATTATTGCTTTTCATACTCGTCATGTGCCGGTTTCCCGTTGAAATATCCTTGGAGGGTTAATGCAGACCAAACCTATACTCGGAGTTATCGGTGGATCCGGTTTGTATACCATGGATGGCATTATCAATGGAGAATATCACGATCTGGACACACCCTTTGGAGCACCATCATCCCCTTTGTTCGTGGGCGAACGGGGTGGAAAGCGAGTCGTATTTCTGGCACGACATGGAATTGGGCACGTCTACACACCGGCAGAAGTGAATTATCGTGCCAATATCTATGCGATGAAAATGCTGGGTGTTGATCGTATTGTTGCCGTTAGTGCCTGCGGGTCTTTGCGTGAAGACTATGCCCCCGGGGAGATTGTCGTTCCCGATCAATTATTCGATCGAACGGAAAACCGCCCTCGTTCTTTCTTCGATGAAGGCATCATTGCACAGGTTACGCCTGCTGATCCTTTCTGTCCGCATTTATCACAGGCGTTGGCGAAAAGCGTCGAAGCAGCCGGCGGCTGTATTCACCATGGCGGCACCTACATCACCATACCGGGCCCACGCTTCTCAACCAGGGCGGAATCCAATACCTATCGTGCCTGGGGGATGTCGATCATAGGCATGACGACCTGCCCAGAAGCTTTCCTGGCACGTGAGGCGGAGATGTGCTATGCCGTTATGGCGCACGTCACAGATTACGATGTCTGGCATACCTCCGAAGATCCGGTGACTGTGGACGGTATCGTGCAGATTTTACGTGCAAATATAAAGTTGGCACAGGCTGCGGTGTATCTCCTTGTCGATGAATTGGATTCGTCACGAACATGCCAATGCACTAATGCACTCAGAGATACGCTGCTCACCGATCCGGAAAAACTCACTCCCGAAGTAAAAAGGAGGCTGGGCATTCTTGTCGAGCGTTATCTTCCGTAACCAGATCGAGGAGAACGATCGCCGCGAGGCCCTGCTGTTGGGTCTCGCTTTCACTTTCCTCTGTCTATCGTCCGTTGCTTTATATCTTGCGCCGGCTGTCAAAACGCGAACGGTGGATGCATTGGGTACACGCTGGCAGCACTTCAGTGTTTTGCCTGTTTGGTTAACAGCTGCGTATTTGCTGCGTAAGTCGCTGAAAAAAGTACGCCCGCTTCGTGATCCGTTTCTCCTGCCGATTGGATTGCTGCTGAGCGGTTGGGGGCTATTGACCATCTGGAGGCTAGCACCCGGATTCGGGCTGCGGCAGTTGGGCTGGTTTGTTATTGGGATCGGGGCGATGTTAAGTGTATTCCGGCTTCCTGCGGACCTGAGTTGGCTGCGGCGATACCGCTACTTGTGGCTGCTTGTGGGTGTTGCCCTGACGGCCTTAACGCTTTTACTGGGCACCAATCCATCCAGTATCGAACCTCGCTTATGGCTGGGATGTTGCGGTATCTATCTTCAACCTTCCGAACCCCTACGACTGTTGCTGATCTCTTTTTTCGCTTCTTACCTGGCAGATCGTATGGCGTTTCGCCTGGTGGAGCACTCGCCAATCTGGTCGCTTGTCTATGCACCGCTAATCCTAGTGTGGGGGTTATCCGTCGCCTTGCTCGTCATGCAGGGGGACGTGGGTGCAGGGGCGCTCTATCTGGTTATCCTCGCTGCGCTGCTGTATTTGGTGATGGGAAAGCGGAATGTTCTTGTTATCGCCATTATCTTTCTGGTAATCGGCGGCCTGGTTGGCTTTGAGATGTCCGCACTTGTACACAACCGCGTACAGGCCTGGCTTGATCCCTGGATCGACCCCAGCGGAGGTTCCTATCAATTGGTCCAGGCGCTTATTGCCATCGCATCCGGTGGTGTCTTCGGGCGCGGTCCGGGAATTGGTTCTCCCGGGTTCGTCCCCGTTATTCATTCGGATTTCGTATTTACAGCGATCGTAGAGGAGTGGGGGCTTCTAGGTGGGTTGGGCCTAATTGGCCTGCTTGCCATCCTCGTCACTCGCGGTTTTCGGGTTGCGACCAAATCCAGCGACCCATTTAAGGTGATCCTCTCTTCCGGTTTGACGATTGGCCTGGCCTTTCAGGCGATCCTCATCATCGGAGGGAATATCCGATTGCTGCCTTTGGTTGGCGTGACGCTGCCTTTTGTCTCCTACGGCGGCTCATCTCTCGTGACCAGTATGATCGCTTTGTCTTTTCTGCTGCTGCTATCCGGCGGCTCAGCAGGATCAGATCCTTACGCAGAGCCACTGCAAAGGATTCATGGCGGGATCATGGCCGCCTGGGTGTGCTTGGTCGTACTGCTCGGGTGGTGGACGCTGTACCGCGCTCCGGTATTAACGTCACGTACGGATAATCCACGCAGGGCGGTATCCGAGCTGTACAATTTGCGCGGACGCATCGTTGATCGCTCAGGCGAAATCTTGGCGATGTCGACCGGCGACCAGGGGGCATATGAACGAGTCTATCCGGTCCCATGGGCATCAACCGTGACCGGATTCAATTCACTGGCATATGGCCAAATCGGTGTCGAACGAACGATGGATAAAGTACTGCGTGGGGAAGAAGGTTATCCATTGTCGATAAGTTGGTGGAACCGGCTTCTCAATGGGTATCCACCACCGGGATTAAACGTACGTCTGACTATCGATGGGAGCTTGCAGCGCAATGCCTGGGAGGCACTGCAGGGCGAGACAGGCGCGATTGTGATACTCGATCCGCGGCAAGGTGAAATCCTGGCCTTGGTCTCCTCACCGGCGTTTGATCCCAATCGATTGGATGTAGATTGGCGGACGCTGATCAGTCGGGAAGATGCACCCTTGCTAAATCGCGCCACGCAAGGCCTGTATCAACCTGGAATGATATTCGCTCCGTTTACATTGGCCTGGTCGGAAACGAGCGGGTTGGTACATGTGGAGGACCAGGTGCTGGATGCAACCCGTGCGGTTTCCCTGGACGGCATGTCCTTGACTTGTATGATGGACTTACCCGATGTGGAAGAAGTTAATTATGGTCAGGTTCTGCGCGCTGGATGCCCTGGTCCTATCGCGGAATTGGGGACAAATCTGGGAGCAGATGGGCTGGAGGAAATGGCGCAGGCCTTTGAATTCACGCGTCCTCCTGCGATTCGAATCGAAACCGCCCCGATAATGGCCGTCGTGATGGGTTCTACTCCGTTGGATTGGCAGGCCGCTGCGATCGGGCAGGGCGATCTGACGATCACACCGTTGCAGGTGGCCCGAGCCTTCAGCGCTCTTATCACAGATGGTTATTTACCCGCTTTACGCATTGTCTCTGCGGTAAAGGATGCGAATGGCCGCTGGCAGGAAGTCGAATCTCTCGGTGTGCGGGATCAAGTGATAGGCGCCGAAATTAGTGTAAAAATCCGTGCAGCGTTAGTAAGTGATTCTGGCTCGCTGCTTGGTTTTTCGGCTCGAGCGATCGCGGGGTCGGAAGAAGAGAGCTTGAGCTGGTATGTTTGTGCCCGTGTAGACGGATCGGACAATGTGCAGCTGATTTTGGTTGTTTTAGAAAACGCATCTGATGCACGCGCGAAAGCGATCGGATTATCGTTACTCGATTCACGCCTGCCAGCCCCTTGACCATGCTGATCTTCACGGCTACAATGCTTTGGCTTGTAGGCATCGAATGAAAGATGGCTCGCCGGCCGGTTACTGTCCTGTGACAGCCCGATCCGGCGGCTTGTGTGTAATGACCGTATATGTTTGAAGCTCTTACGCAACGTCTGCAAAGTGCTTTCCAGATACTCGGTAAACGCGGTCGTTTGCGTCCCGAGGATGTCGATGCTGCCCTGAAAGAAATCCGTCTCGCTTTACTCGAGGCGGACGTACATTACAAAGTTGTAAAAGAGCTGCTTGCGGTTGTGCGTGAGCGCACCTTGTGTGCAGAGGTGGCCAGGGCGCTGAATCCTGCCCAACAAGTGATCGTTGTCGTCCAGGATGTTTTGATGGCGATACTTGGTCAGCCTATCGCGCTCAACCTTGTCGGAAATAAACCGAGAATCATCATGCTGGTGGGACTGCAGGGCTCGGGTAAGACGACCACTGCGGCGAAGCTGGCCAGGTTGCTCAAGAACCAGGGAGAACGGGTATGGTTGGTAGCTGTCGATCCATACCGGCCTGCGGCCGCGGAACAGTTGGCAATTCTAGGCGAGGAGATCGATGTGCCTGTAGCCTACGAACCCGATCTTTCGCCTCTGGAGATGAGTGAATCCGGGTTTCAATCCGCATCGAAAGCGGGAGCGAGTGTCGTAATTCTGGACACCGCAGGTCGTTCACAAATCGATACGAGCATGATGGATGAACTCAAATCGATCGGCGATCGCCTGGAACCCATAGAAATCCTGCTTGTAGCCGACGCCATGACAGGTCAGGAAGCGGTTAATATCGCACAAGGATTCCGGGATGTGTTAAGCATCACGGGCATGATCCTAACGAAAATGGATGGGGATGCGCGGGGCGGTGCAGCTATATCGATGAGAGCCGTCACCGGCGTACCGATCAAGTTTATCGGTGTCGGTGAAGGCAGAGATGCGCTTGAAACGTTCGATCCGGAGCGGCTCGCTTCGCGAATTCTGGGGAAAGGAGACCTGGCCGGGCTCTTCGAGAAAGCACAGATGAGCCTGGATCCTCGGCAGGCGAGCAAACAAGTCGATCGACTGCGCAGCGGTGAGTTTACCATGGAGGATTTCCTCGAACAGCTCATCATGATCCAGCGCATTGGCCCATTCGGGAAACTGGTATCCATGCTGCCCAGCGGATTGACTGGAGGCGCACAGGTCGACCAGGATCTTGCTGAAAAACAGCTGATTCGAACGAAAGCAATGATACAATCTATGACAATATACGAGCGGCAGCATCCGCAAGTTTTAAATGCAAGCCGAAAACGACGAGTTGCTGCTGGTTCGGGCACGACAGTGCAAGAGTTGAATCAGCTCATTCGCCAATTTCGACAAGTGCAGAGGTTGGTTAAAAAAGCTGGACCAGGTGCGCTTAAAGGATTATCCAATTTGATGTAAAGACGCTGCTGAAAGAATTTCGTAACGAGGTGATACATGCTACCTTCCTGGCATACCTCTCCCCTTGTTGCGAGGAACGGCGGCGATAATAAAAATAGGAGAGATGAAATCACAATGGTTCGAATTCGATTACGCCGAGTAGGTTCTCGGAACCAACCAAGTTATAGGATCGTCGCGGCGGATAGAGAAAGTCCGCGGGACGGAAAATTCCTTGAGGTCATCGGTCACTATAATCCTCGCACCGATCCCTCGACGATTCAGATTGACGAAGCGCGTTTGTTTCACTGGATGAAGAATGGTGCACAGCCTTCTGATTCTGTTGTGTCTGCTCTCCGCTCTCTCGGAACGTGGGATCGCTGGGAGCGCTATAAAGGTGGCGAGAACCTGGAAAAACTGCTCAAGGAAGCCGAAGCAGCTATCCCAGAGGTCGATCCACGTACACGACGGGATGATCTCATAGAAATGCGCGCTGCAAAGGAACAAAAGAAGAAAGATAAAGCAGAGCCTGAGAAGCCGGCAAAATCACAGAAAGAGACTGTACAGAAGCCGGAAGAAGACGAGGCCGAGAGCGAAGCGGAAGTCTCTGAAGAAACACCGGAAGAAAAAGCAGAGGCGGAGAGCGAAGAGGTAGAGGCCGAAGAAGATACCCAGGAATCTGACGATTCGGAAGAAGAATCCGACGAGTAATTCACAGCATCATCGTGATATCAACGCTAAAGTTGATTCTGAGTTGTTTTCCGTTCTTTGATTTCCCATCATCTCGATCAACCTGTCCGGAATGAATCTCGTTGAGGAGTGGGGAGAAAGAAAATCTAGAATGAAATCCTTGATCGAATTTATTGCCAAATCCTTGGTGGACGATCCCACGCAAGTGAAGGTCATGGAGTATACTCAACGTCGAAACGTCAGAATTACATTGAGTGTTGCAGATGAGGATATGGGTCGAGTGATAGGCCGCAAGGGACGCGTAGCGAATGCAATGCGCACGCTTTTACGTGTCGCCGCGTCGCGTCGTGGAAATCGTGTTTCCTTGGACATACTCTAGGTAACATGTGTTCTGATAACTTTTCAACAAATGACAACGCCCGACAACCGCCAGAGTTCTTGGTTGTCGGGCGCATCGTTCGCCCACATGGTGTTCGAGGCGGGATGAAAGTCGCCGCCGATTCAGATCTTATCTACAAGCTCAATTCCTCCGTGCATATCTTCCTTGGTGACGAGAAAGTGCCAGCAGCTGTAAAATCATTGAACTTGCATCGAAAAGAATTTCTGTTGTATATCGACGGCTGTATAAACCGAGAGACAGCTGAAAACTGGCGCGGGGCGGGTATCTACATTCGTTACGCGGAGCTGGATCTTCTTCCTGATGGAGAATTCTTCCATTGGCAAATAGTGGGCTTGAAAGTCGTGACCACAGAGGAGGAAGAACTTGGCAAGATTGAAGATATCTTGGTGACGGGCGCAAATGATGTTTATATTGTGCGTCATGCATCTGGTAAAGAAATTTTATTGCCTGCGGTTGATTCTGTAATCCAGGAAGTCGATCTTGAAAATGGAAGGATCGTCGTCCGGTTGATACCGGGATTAATCGAGTAACCAAACCCCCACCATATGTGTTAATGACTTATAGGTTTCAAGGAACAATTATCTTTACGGTGAATTGTCTATACAAGTAAAAGTGCTTGCTCCATAAGAATCACTGTGGTAAACTCTGTCCGTTGTTTAAACGCCAGGTGGCAACCAACAATGAGTAAAACCAGCAACACAATGATGCTCGAGAGATTGCAAAGTTTCGAGGGTAACACACCAGATGTCGAAGCCTCAGCAATCGTAAGTGTAGATGGGTTGACGATTGCATCTTCATTTCCAATCGGAATGGCAGAAGATCGCGTTTCTGCCATGTCAGCCAGTATGTTGAATATTGGAAGTCGTATCTCAAACGAATTGGAACGTGGTATGTTGGATGAAGTTTATATCCAGGGAAATGATGGCTATATCCTTTTAATGTCGGTGGGAAATGAAGCCCTTCTCTCTGTTATGGCGAGTCAACGAGCTAGACTGGGTCTTGTATTTTTAGAAATGCGGAAAGCAATCAGCGATTTGGGAGAACTCATTCGCATATGATACCGCAGAGGACACACACGCAAATCGGAAGTCCAACGACGGTGGGGAGATCGCCGAAAATCGGTCTCCCCACCGCCTTTTAAGGCGGAATCGTCTTAGCAACGAATCCTTATATCGGAGGCGACAATGACAAGGTATATCTTCATCACAGGCGGCGTTGTCAGTTCTGTAGGGAAAGGCGTCACAGCGGCTGCACTCGGAAAGCTGCTCAAGGAGCGTGGCTTCGAGGTTTCGATTCAGAAACTCGATCCCTACATCAATGTAGATCCTGGGACGATGAGCCCTTATCAGCATGGTGAGGTATATGTCCTTGATGATGGTGCAGAGACGGATCTGGATTTAGGTCATTATGAGAGATTTATCGATACGAGCCTAAATCGGGTTTGCAATGTGACCACAGGGCAGATTTATTCTGAAGTCATTGCGCAAGAACGAAGGGGGGATTTTCTCGGTGGAACGATTCAGGTCATCCCACACATCACCAACGAAATCAAACGTCGTATTGGGCTTGTGTTTCGAACGACAAACGCAGACATTGTGATCGTTGAAGTTGGCGGTACCGTTGGTGATATCGAATCACTGCCCTTTTTAGAAGCGCTGCGGCAGATGCGGTCGGATATCGGCCGGGATCGAACTATTTTCCTGCATACGACATGGTTACCGCGAATTGGCGCCACAGGTGAGTTGAAGACGAAACCGACACAACACTCGGTGCGTGAATTAAGATCCATCGGTATCCAGCCGGACATCATCGTCGCTCGTTCCGATTACGTTGTTGGTGAGGATTTGCGCGATAAAATTGCCTTATTTTGCGATGTCAATGCGCGTGCAGTAATCCCACTTACCACAACGAATATTCTTTATGAAGTTCCATTGATGTTGGAGCGCGAAAGCCTGGGGGAATTTGTTCTCGACCGCTTGGGTTTGGAGGCGAGGAAAAAACCCGTCTGGACCGACTGGGAGCATATGATCGCATCGGAGCGAAAGGAAAGACCCGAAGTCCGGATTGCATTGGTTGGAAAATATGTCGAATTGAAGGATGCGTATATGAGCGTGCGCGAGGCCGTACGTCACGCGGCGCTTGTGACGGGTGTGAAGGCTGAGATTCTTTGGCTGCATTCTGCGGAGTTGGAAAAAGGAAAAGGAATGGCCGAATTGGAAATGGCGGACGGAATCATCGTGCCGGGTGGTTTTGGATCACGCGGTATCGAGGGAAAGATTACTGCAGCTCGATTTGGGCGCGAAAACAAGGTGCCTTATCTGGGCCTATGCCTGGGAATGCAGGTCATGGTGATCGAATTCGGCCGGCACGTTCTGGGTTCGGAAGATGTCAATTCGACTGAATTCAATATCAGCACACCTCACCCCGTCATTGATTTGCTGCCTGAGCAGCATGGCATCGGGGACATGGGGGGAACGATGAGATTGGGTTTGTATCCGTGTGTGTTGAAACGCGGAAGCATCGCCAGGCGCGCCTACAACAGCAATCGCGTAGAAGAGCGCCATCGCCATCGCTTCGAGTTCAACAATACGTATCGGGAAATCTTTGGAGAACATGGAATGGTGTTTTCGGGGATTTCACCCGATGAACGCCTGGTTGAAATTGCGGAATTGGACGATCATCCCTTCATGCTGGGAAGCCAATTTCATCCGGAATTTCTATCACGGCCCAATCGTCCGCATCCGTTGTTCCAGGCATTTCTCGAGGCTGTAGCCGCTAAAGCCGAAGAGCGTAAGCAGATCGAAAAGGAAAAATTCGCCCAAGGAACGGATTAACACCGATCAGGGGCTGTATGGATTGGTGAGATCCAATGGGGTGGTGGGCTTATTCGCTGTCTAGGATTTCGGGTGCTTGTTCGGTAATATTGAGGCGGTCGGCGGATAACTTGGCGATACCGTTTCGGGTCTGATTGACGAGATGCAGCAGTTCTGCCTCGATCGCTCCCAGTGATTCGACAATATAATCATCCGCTTCACGACGGATCAATTCGGCGTCCGCTCGAGCTTGTGCCAGGATCTGTTCAGCCCTCGCTTGTGAAGCTTCCACAATAGCATCTCGAGCAACAACTTCTTCTGCGTTCTTCTTCGCCAGGGCGATCGTTCGATTGGCTTCTTCCTGTGCTTGTGCAAGTACGCGGTCACGCTGGGCAAGTACCTGTTGTGCTTTTTTTACTTCATCTGGAATCGAAATCCGCATCTGATCGATGATTTCCAGCATACGATCTTCGTCAACCACAACGTTGTGGGTTAGTGGGATCGGTCTGCTTTCGTTGAATAACTCTTCCAACCGATCCACTAAATGTAGGATGTCCATACTTTCCTCCGGTCCGTATTGCGGATTAGATAGGACCGCATTCTTGATGTTGCAAGGTTTAGGCCGAAGCGTACACTGATTAAGCTTTCCGGTCAACCCGCCTTAGTCGCGCAGGGAGGTGTCCGAAAAGCGATTCGGGCCATCTTCACCGAGTTCCTGGAAGCGGCGATCGAGTGCTTTTACGACGTGCTCGGGAACAAGGCTGCTGACGTCGCCGCCCAGGGAAGCAATTTCTTTCACCGTACTCCCCGTGAGGAAGCTATGTTCCTCACTGGTGATCAGGGCGACAACATCGATGTCCGGCTCGAGACGGTGATTCGCTAGCGCCATGCGGAATTCGTGTTCGAAGTCCGAAAATACCCGCAGACCTCGAACGATGACCAGCGCGTTGACTTCCTTGCAGTAATTTACCGTCAGGCCGCTGAATATGGTCGCGCTGATGCGTTTGTCATCTTCGAATTCCTTGCGAACGAGTGCCAAACGTTCTTCAGGCGTGAACAATAACTCTTTCTTTGGTTTATCGTATACGGCGATGATCATTTCGTCGAACAATCGAATGGCACGTTTCGCAATGTCGATGTGACCGAAATGAATGGGATCGAAAGTGCCAGGAAAGACGGCTCGAACCATTAACTCATTTCTCCCTTCTCAGGTGACCAATAGCGCTGAATGTCTTCGGCGATCAGGGTATGTTGGGGTTGAGACAACGTTGGATCGACGGAGAAAACAACCTGTGCTTCTCTGCGCGCTTTTTCGATCAGTTTGACATCAGTAATCTGTGCGGTGCGTAAATTCGTGAAACCCGATTGCCGTGTTCCCAGAAATTCACCGGGACCGCGTTGATCGAGATCGTACTCGGCGAGTTTGAAACCGTCTGTTGTGGACTCCATCGCCGCGAGCCTCTCGTTGTCGGTATCGTTGTCTGTATCCGGGATGAGCAGACAATACGATGGATGTTGGCCTCTTCCGACGCGCCCCCGGAATTGATGCAGTTGTGCCAGGCCAAATCGGTTCGCACCTTCAATCAGCATGACAGTCGCATTGGGGACGTCGATACCGACTTCAACAACAGAGGTGGAGACGAGAATGTCGATTTTTCCTTCCCGGAATCTGGACATAATCTCATCTTTGTCCTCCGGCTTCATCCGTCCGTGCAGCAATCCGAGACGGAATTGGGGAAAAATCTCCTGGCTCAATTTCTCGTGTTCCTCGACGGCAGCCTTGGTCTGTATCTTTTCGGAATCCTCGACGAGAGGATAGACGATAAATGCCTGGTGACCCTGTTCGATTTGTGTGTGAACGAAATGGTGTGCTCGGGTTCGCTCTTGTGGTCGGAAGACCTGTGTCTCGACCGGTTTGCGGCCTTTTGGCATTTCGTCGATGACCGACAGATCGAGATCACCATAGATGGTTAGAGCAAGGGACCTCGGAATAGGGGTTGCGGTCATGACCAGTAGATTGGGATTTTCGCCTTTTTCGCGCAGGATGGCGCGCTGCCCGACTCCAAAGCGGTGCTGTTCATCAATCACGGCGAGGCCCAGTTTCATGAAGTTAACCGGACCTTCCAGGAGTGCATGCGTCCCGACGATAACCTGGATATCGCCGTTCTCCAATCTTGTTCGAATATCCTGTTTGTCGCTTTCGGATGTTGACCCGAGCAGTAATCCGATGCGTTCTGCGGGAATCCCGCTGGTGGATGGAAGGATCTCAAGCAGGGTACGATAATGCTGTTCTGCAAGAATGCTGGTGGGTGCCATGATTGCAGACTGCGCCTCACATGCGGCCGTGATTCCAACGGCTGCCGCTGCGACAATCGTTTTCCCTGATCCGACATCGCCTTGTAACAATCGATTCATAGGATGGGGCGCTTCGAGATCGGATTGAATTTCTTTCAGCGCGCGTTTTTGGGATTGCGTCAATTCGTATGGCAATGAGGATTGAAATCGATCAATCCATTCCGAGTCAACCTGCAGAGGTGGGCTGTCGAGTTTTTCCCAGTTTTGTTTCTGGCGAAGAACACCAAGCTGCAGCATGAACATTTCGTCGAAGGCGATGCGGTGTTGCGCCTGACGCAAGTGCTCCCAATCATCTGGGAAGTGAATTTGCTTCAACGCTTGATTCAGGGAGATCAAGCCTGAGGACTCGCGGATTGAATCTGGCAGCGGGTCAGGAATTCGAGGCGCCAATCGATCTACGACGGAATGGATGACCCGCCGCAGCCATTTACTGGATACACCCGCCGTCAGTGGATATATCGGCACGATGCGATTGGTATGCAGCTGTTTCCGTTCCAGCAGCTCCCATTCCGGACTGTTCATGGTGAGGTGGCCAAGGTATTGATCGATTTTGCCGGATAAAACGATGGGGCGATCGGGGCTGATGCGTTCGGCGATCCATGGCTGGTTAAACCAGGTCACTCGCAACGATCCGGTTCCATCACTGATGACAGCTTCGACCAGCTTTATCTTGCCGCTGCGTACGGTTCGTGTGTTCACCTCTTCAACTGTGCCAATGACGGTTACCTCATCACCATAGAACAGCTGGCTAATGGTTTTCAGCTGGGAGTAATCGTCATATCGGCGTGGCAGGTGCCAGAGTAAATCGCCGAGTGTTGATAAATCCAATTTCTTGAGCGTTTTTGCGGATTTGGGTCCTATACCGGCGATGCTGGTCAGGGGCGCGTTGAGGGCAGCTGGACGTTCCCGGGTTTCCGGCTCGCCATTGTTGCTGGACTGATCTTTCTTTGATTCCCCGGGGGGTTCCGGTTTCTCAGTTTCCTTTAGCTCTTGTCCGTTGATTTCAACGTTCACCTCATCTTGAGATGCTGGAGCAGAGAATGATTCCTCATGCCTCTCCTCTTGGATTGCGGAAGCTGGTTCTGCATAAGATCCTGTTCCTCGTGGAGGCAAATCGGGGAAGGGCAAGCCAGGGAACTCGGATTGCAAACGACGAATGAGTCCTTCGAGCGCCTCCTGTCGTGAGGTGATCGACAACTGCGGATAATCCCGAAGCCTTGCAACCACAGCTTTGATCACATTTTCCGGAATTCCGGTCGAACGTGCTTCCGATTCCCAGGGTTCGAGCATACGTTGAAGACCGCCCACAACAGCCCGGTTATCATAGTTGCGTTCGACTTCCAAATTTAAAAACTTAGCGATTTTTTCTAATGCTGGATTCATTGGGTTAATAATAAAGGTGAAGCAGGAAATTTGCCAGAGACTAAACGCAAAGTCCAGCGATGCCCAGGGCATTTGGTCCGACATGGACACCCAACAACGTCGTTACATCGACAGTCAGGGGCGGTGTCGCGGACAGATGCGATAGCTCTCCAGCCAACGATTTGGCTTCTTCCGGGACGGCTGTATGCAGGATGGCCAATCGTCGAAGCGGTCCCCATGATCTTCCCAGGGCCTTCAATTTATCAATAGCGTTGTGGCGTGTACGAACGAGTGCTTTACGAACGACCTCTCCATCTTCTACGCTTACAAGTACACGGATGCGTAAAATCCTTCCAAGGCTCGCAGTTGCCCAGCTCACGCGACCGCTTCGCATCAAATACTCCTGCGTATCCAACATGGCGAGTAAACGTGCCCTTTTACGGATTTTAAATAATTTCTCGAGTGTATTTGGGATTGTACATCCTGCGGCGATAGCTTGAGACGCTTCCATAGCCTGAAACCCCAGACCCAGGGATACGGATTGACTATCGAAAATGTGGACTCGGTCGCCGAATTTTTGTGCAGCCTGGTTGACGACGTTGATCATCCCACTCAATTTCGCAGAAAGGTGTATGGAGAGTACCTGCGTATAGCCCGACTCAAATCGTTCTTGATACACCTGCTCGAAAGCGAGCGAGGAGGGAACAGCGGTTGTGGGCGGTGTTTTTAAAATTGGCAGGCGACGATAAAATTCATCACGGGATAAATCGATTCCATCAAGATAGGTCTTGTCATCTATCGTGAGAATCGCAGGCACAACTTCGATATCCAATGCCTTTGCTTCCTGCTCGGGAATATCGGACGTGCTGTCGGTTACAACGGCGATTTTCGATCTCGAGGCCTTCATTACTTTTTTACATCGCCTCCAAGATGACGATGCCAAGACTGTTGAGCCCGAGATAGGCTGTTAGACAGGCGCCATAAGATGTCGTGGCGATGGAGACTTCGGGATAGATCGGTCGCAGTCGTTCGATGATCGAGAGGCTTTCTTGGGTTGGATGAGAACTCTCTTGAAGAATGGCAATATGTTCGACGGATGAGAATTCGAGTACGAATTCGATCAATTTTTCAACCGCCCGTGTTCGAGAGCGGACTTTCTCCATCGGAATCATCTTCCCATCTTCCAGGGTGAGAAATGGGATGATCTCCAACATATCTCCCAGGATCGCCTGGGATCGGCTGATATACTGATTTTCTTCGAGGTAGAAGAGATCATGCATGAAGAAAACCATGTATAGTCGAGGGATGATATTCCTGGTAAGGCGAATGAGTGAATCGAAATCGGCACCTTGACTTGCTGCTTTAACTACAGCCTGTATGAGTAACCCCAATCCATAGGAGACAGACTGGGAGTCGATGACCTGGATTTTGGTTTTCCCTAAAAAGCGTTGGCTTGCGGCTTGCGCGTTCGCCACAGCATCACACAACCCTGCGGAGGTATGGATGGAAAGAATTTGATCGCTCTCTGATTGTAGTCGGGCATAGATCGAAGCCATTTGATCGATCGAAAACGATTCGATCTTTGGAACGCTCTGACACTCTTCGATCGTCGAGCGATACGCACCAATATCAACATCACCTCGATCCTCGATCGTTGTTACGCCACAGCGAATCCCCATTGGGGCAATGGATAAAGGATATTGATGAGCAATACTATTTGCAGGAAAACGGACCGAGCTGTCGGTTACGATGCTGATGCGGGCCATGTTTATTCGATCGACATGATGATTTGATAATGTGGTTGACAGCCTTCAACGACTTCGATTTCTTGATCTGTATAGATCTGCCGCAGGTTGTCGGCGATTTCGTTTGCTTGCCTGGCATTGAGATCCGCACCGTAGTAGAAAGTGAGCAACTCCAATTCTTCCGCCTTGGCAAGGGCGAGGCCTTCCTTGACGACCTGCTCGATATCGTCGCCGGCAATAGCAAGTTTACCGTTCAGCAGCGCAATGATCTGGCCCTCCTCGACCTGGACGTCGTCGATCTCGACTGAACGCGTCGCAGTGGTTATCTCCAGGCATTGAACGTCATCCAACGCGGCCGTCATTGACGCTACGATTTCATCGAAGTCAGCTTCCTTGTTGAAGGCGAATAACGCTGAGATACCTTGCGGTACAGAGACGCTGGGAATTACAGCAACTTGCTTTACAGTTAGATTGATGACTTGTTTTGCGGCCAGAACGACATTCTTATTGTTGGGAAGAATTATCACCTTCTCGGTTGGAAGGTTCTCGAAGGCGTTGAGGATTTCTTGCGTACTCGGATTCATGGTTTGACCGCCTTCGACAATCGAAGAAACGCCCAGGCTGGCGAAAACTCGGGCAATGCCATTTCCAGGCGCTACAGCGACTGTTGCGGTGTCTCCCGGCTGAATTGGTTCGAGCTGGATATCTTCCATGGTTTGTTTGGAAGCTCGATCTTCCATCTGCGCCATTAAATTCTCGATGGCGACATTGGTGATCGTCCCTAATGTTTTAACGTATTCGATCGGTTCGTATTCCGTCTTGTCTGGCACGTGGATATGCATGCGCATCAATCCATCGCCTTCACCAACCTGTATAGACGTCCCCAGTGTCTCGAGGTGGCTGTAAAAAATTTGAATGTCCAGTGTAGGTTCTGGCCGAAAGTCGATGATCACTTCCCAATCTTGCCCGGGTTCGATCGATTCAGTTGCGCTGTCCAGGTTGATGGAACTCAAGGGTTGAACGTTGGTTACGGGTTGATCCAGGGGGAGGGAATAGACGGCACGCAGCATACCTTCGAGAATGAGGAATAGCCCCATACCTCCACTGTCGACCACGCCAGCTTCCTTGAGAACGGGCAGCAATTCCGGGGTTCTCTGCACGGATTCGTCGGCCGCTACAACGATGCGTTCAAGCAACTCGTAGGCAGAATGGGTCCCATTCTTCACGGCTTTCTCTGCTTCATCGGCGATGTCTTTCGTAACTGTCAGAATGGTGCCTTCCACTGGCCGAACGACTCCCTTGTAGGCGGTTTCGCGCGCTTCGGAGAGTGCTGCGGCCATACATTCAACGTCCATATATTCTAGATCATCGAGGACTCGCGAGAACCCGCGCCAGATCTGCGAGAGAATTACCCCAGAGTTACCACGCGCACCCATCAGCGCGCCGTGCGCGATCGAGTGGGCGACTTGGCCAATGGAGCGATTGGCTTCTTTCGAGGTCTCATCTATGGCGGATTGCATGGTGAGCACCATATTGGTGCCCGTATCACCATCCGGCACCGGGAACACGTTGAGGGAGTTTACCAGCTGCTGATTGGTGCGCAGCCAGGTTAATCCGGCTGTTGTGAGGCGGCGAAGCATATTACCATCAACGGTTTTGTACCGACCGATTAGACGTTGACGGTTTGCTTTATCTATCTGTGGGATTACATCACTCATCTTCTACCTGTCCTCGGCCTATATCTATCAATCTGTATCACTGACACGAAGGTCTTGTACATGAACGTTAACCGCGGTTACCGGCATTCCAATCGCCCGTTCGACTTGAAAACGAACGGCATTGGCAACACTTCCGGCGACAGAAGAGATGCGCGTCCCGTATTCAACTATGACGAAGATGTCAATGGACATATGATCTTCGTAGGCATGGACATCAACACCATGTTGAGGATCGCGTGCGATCACATTGGCGATGCCGTCCATAAAGTTCTTGGACGACATCCCTACAACGCCGTAAGATTGAAGTGCAGCTTGCGATGCAATGGTGGCGATTGCCTTTGGGGCAATTGTGATTCTGCCCAAATATGTTGTTTCACCGGTCATAAAATTTTGCCTCCGCAGTGGCAGCAATCAATTGATACATTAATTATCATGTGGTAAGATTTGTGCCGCTGGAGTGAATTCTATACTCCTTACGAAAGGGTATCGCATGGCTAAGTGTGAAAATTGCGGCAAGACGACACAATTCGGACAAACCCGCAGCTTTTCGATGAAAGCTACGAAACGTACTTTTCGGCCGAACCTTCAGAAGGTTCAGGTCATGGAAAACGGTCGTTTGGTGCAGAAAACGTTATGTACAAAATGTATTAAACGCCTCGCTCGTGTCTAATTTCAATACAATATTCTATTGATTTAAACCCCATTATGGGCCGCCGCCTCGGCGGTCTTTTTCATTCTTTTCTCCCATATCAATATTGGGTTGCCGATTTCGACTGGTTCTTCAAGTGGAACTGCCTCGTTAAGACACAAAATTAATTTGCTCCAATTACTGCGATCAACGGATCGTGGTGCTAACGTGCTCAGGATCAAATCGTGTGCGAATTTCAAAAAATCGATGGGACGGCGTGCGGCTAGCAACTTCAAACGTGGCTGCAATCATACCTTTTTGGCCCATGCTTGACAAGCTGTTTATCAGGTTGATCTTTTTCATGATATTCGTATGCCGTAATGATTGTTTCGGGTTGACGACCTGTTAGGTTGGAGAATTCTAATCCGTCGGGATTAGGACTCGTTCTTCCCTTCTGTTGCCAATTGACCGCAGCCAGCCTGGATTCTTATCCCTCGGCGCAGGCGCATTGTGCAGGAAATCCCGTGATGGGAGAGTCTGCTAAAGAAGCGGTCAGCATTATTTTTATTCGTAGCATCACCCTTGAAGTCGGAAGTTGGGTTTAGCGGAATGAGATTCACATGACAATTCATTTCATGGATGAGATCGGCGAGTGCCTCTGCCTGATCGAGGCCATCATTTACGTCGCGAATCAATGCCCATTCGAAGGTGATTCGTCGGCCGGATTGGTGGATGTATTCTTTACAAGCAGGCATTAATACTTCTAAGGGATAGCGTCGATTGACCGGCAGCAATTGATCCCGCAGGGCATTCGTGGCCGCATGCAGGGAGACGGCAAGGTTGAATTGCCATCCTTCCCGGGTGAAGAGTTTGATTCCCGGAACCAGGCCAACGGTAGAAATCGTTATCCGTCTGGCACCAAGATTGAATCCATCAGGATGGTTCAAACGTACGAGCGCCGGGAGTACAGCATCGTAGTTGTGGAAAGGTTCACCCATACCCATTACTACGATGTTGGTGATTTGCTTCTTCTGTGCGGCAAGCTGCCTGGCGTAATGAATGACCTGTTCGATGATTTCGCCGCTGCTCAGGTTCCTTCGAAATCCCATTTGCCCGGTGGCGCAGAACGCACAACCCAAGGCGCAGCCGACTTGTGTGGAGATACAGACCGTATTCCGCTTTTCATAATGCATGAGTACAGTTTCAACTTTTTCCCCGTCGGGCAGTGTGAAGAGTGTCTTGATGGTGCTGCCGTCCTCGGAGCATTGTCTGTCCGTTTCCACAAGATTGGAGAAAGAGAGCACCTCATTTACTCGTGCTCTCAGCTCGAGGGTTAAGTCTGTCAACGCATTCGTATCTGTGACCAACCGCCGATAAATTCCGCGCCAGATCTGTTTGGCACGATAGGATGGCTCTCCCCATTGTTCGAGGTTATCTGTGAGTTCCTCCAGGGAGAGATCGAATATCGAGGTTCGGGGGGTCATTTTTTATCTGCGGTAAATTGTGTGGTGAGTTTGATGAGGTCTTCGAAGATCCAGTCCGGATGAATCGATGAATTTTCGAGCTCCTGACGAGAGGTCACGCCTGTAAGTACTAACGCCGTCCAAAGACCTGCTTTGATGCCTCCCAGGATATCCGTATCGAGCCGGTCGCCGAGTGCGAGGGTTTCGTCGGGTTTCGTGCCTAATGTGCGTAATGCAAATTGATAAAGATAAGTCTCGGGTTTCCCGATGATGATTGGTTGGATTCCTGTTGCTGCACTAATTGTGGCCAGTATGGCACCATTACCGATGGTGATACCCCGCTCTGTCGGGAAACTTGGATCGGGATTGGTGCCGATGAATAATGCCCCGGCTCCGATCGCATACGCCGCTTCGGATAACTTCTGCCAGGAAATTTCTCGGTCCAGGCCAACGACGACGGCGACGGCTTCTTCCGCGCTTTCGCAAATATCGAACCCCGCGGAAACGATCGCTTGACGCAATGGTGCTTCACCAATCACAAGCACTTTGCCGTCTTGAAGTTGATATTCGCGTAGATATTCTGCGGTCGCCATTGCGGATGTAATGACTTTCTTTGGGGGGATCTGAACACCCAAATCGTTGAGTCGCCTTGCGAGGATTTCCGGTGAGACTGTGGCATTGTTGGTGGCAACGACGAAGCCGAGTTCGCGCGCCGCGAGCAAAGAAAAGAACTCGGTGATCCCCGGCAGCGGAGACGCCCCCAAAACCAGGACGCCATCCATGTCGATAATCAGCGCGCGGATTTGGTCTAGTGTCTTCACTTGTTACCTTTCGCTTACATGCTCGGTGGGTGATCGAGTTTGAATCGACCGAGTACGGTGCCATTATAATGGCTTCCCCCAGTTTCATGGGTGTGGATGAAACCATAAAGGCGAGATTGTTAACTTCTGAGGCCCCTGATGTATGAGGATGGAAAGGGCGTTAAGACGTATATTTCTGTACGAGATAGTCGAATACCGGTTGATCGATTTTTCCGGCTTTAAGGTCCGTACGATCCTCGAAATTCTCGTTCCCGAGAAAATGTTGCAAGGCTTGCTTCGTCTCTTTATCGTAATTGCCGTGGATTGGGCCGCTGTAGTAGCCTTGAAGCTTCATGATTTCCTGTAATGCTGCAGCGATCTTGCCCTCGATTGTCAGCTCTTCGTCCTGCGGACTTTTGCCAAAATACAGCCGATGAAGTTTCAACAGACCCGATAACTGTGGAATGGGGTCGACGTGGTCATCCACGCGGTAATCGATCCAGCGATCGTTTAAGCCGCCGTATCCCCCTTTGGGTTTGACGACGTATAGCGCCGCGCTTTGCCGTCCCCGGCGATCTCCGCCAGCCCGGTCCCCGGCCAGGAGCGTATTGAGCAAGCGTTCGGGGAAATCGCCTTCGAATTCCAGGTAAGCCTGGACCATTGCATCGAGAGTCTCCGGGCCGGTGAGAATATTACCCTGAACCGCAAATTGCTCGCCGATTCGCCCGCCAGCCCATGCATGGCAGCTTTTTCCCGTAAATGTAGCTGCCTCTCCACATGCATCGATCAAGCCGACCTGTCGCTGATCTCGCTCCGGATCGTCTTTGAGCAGGCGATCGAGCGTTTTACTTGCACTCAGGCCATCTTCCATATATGAAAGTCCTCGAGGGCCATAAGTTGTATTGGCATAGGATTGCGTAGCGATGGCGCCTGCATTTGCTTTCGCCCAGGGAACGACGGCGCCTACGGCCGGGAATTTCGAGGCTACTGCGATTCCCCAAGCAGGTTCTTGCGGGTCATAGGCGACGATTGAAAAGGTTGCGATGTTATTCAAGTTTTGAATCCATTCGGTGGATGATTAAGCGGCGTCCGGCAGGGTTTCATCGAGATAGGCAAGTTCTTTCCCTTTCTCATCCTGCAGTTGGGGTTTGGTATCGCCTCGAATTGCATCGGCGTCAACGTGTACTTTCCGTATTTCAGGTCGTGAGGGAATTTCATACATCACATCGAGCAAGGCGCCTTCGATCGTGGAGCGCAGTCCTCGAGCTCCTGTCTCGTGTTCCATGGCCAACTGGGCTGCGACCTCCAATGCCGCATCATCGAAATGGAGTTCCACGTTATCCATTTCGAAAAGACGTTGGTATTGGCGGACGAGTGCGTTCTTCGGTTCCGTCAGGATCGCACGAAGGGCGTGGATATCCAGTGGATCGATGCTAATCGAAACGGGAAGTCGGCCGACCAGTTCCGGGATCATTCCGTAGCGCATGAGATCGTCAGGAGTGATGTGGCGCAGCAGTTGACTTTCCTGGGCTTCGAGGGAATTAATATCCGTGACCGTACCGGAAAAGCCCAAACGGCCCCGTCTCCCCAGACGCTCGGCGACGATTTGCGGTAACCCATCGAATGTTCCCCCGCAGATAAACAAAACATCAGTGGTGTTGACCTGGATGAATTCCTGTTGCGGATGTTTTCTTCCCCCCTGGGGCGGTACATTGACAGCGGATCCTTCGATAATTTTTAGCAGTGCTTGCTGTACGCCTTCTCCGGACACATCACGCGTGATGCTGGGATTATCGCCGCTTTTGCGTGCAGTTTTATCGATTTCATCGATGTATACGATGCCGTGCTCTGCGCGTGCGACGTTGAATTCTGCGGCCTGGAGAAGTCGCAAGAGGATGTTTTCAACATCCTCGCCGACATATCCTGCTTCAGTAAGCGCGGTTGCATCTGCAATACAGAATGGAACGTCAAGGCTTTTTGCAAGTGTCTGGGCCAATAATGTTTTACCGCATCCCGTCGGACCGACGAGCAGGATGTTGGCCTTTTCCAACTCGACATCCGTCCTGCCTCGATGGGCAATGCGTTTGTAGTGATTGTATACAGCAACCGAGAGGACCCGCTTGGCGCTGTCCTGGCTGACGACGTACTCATCCAATTTTGCATAGAGCTCGCGTGGAGAAAGTGGGGGTTTCGCTGCTACAGCCGCTGAATTGGCAAGACCTGGTCGTTCATCCTGCAGAATATCACGACACAGGTCGACACATTCGTTGCAAATGAAGACGCCCTCGGGACCCGCGATGAGACGTTTTACTTCCGCTTCAACCCGACTGCAGAAGGAACACTCTCGCACTTCAGATTCTGACGAGCGTCTTCGTGCCATTGATCGTTATTTACTTTCTTTCTTCCCCTTTTCGTCCGCTTCCTTTTTGTCGGAGGGATAAAGCACATGGTCGATGATGCCGTATTTTTTCGCAGCATCCCCATCCATGTAAAAGTCGCGTTCTGTGTCAGATTCGATGAGATCTAAGGACTGACCGGTATGTATTGAGAGTATAGTATTCAATTTTTCCCGCAGGCGCAAGATTTCCTTGGCTTGAATTTCAATATCGGTTGCCTGTCCCTGAACGCCGCCCAATGGTTGGTGCAAGTGGATCGTAGCATGTGGCAAGGCGTAGCGCATTCCATGGGTGCCAGCGGTCAGCAGCACGGTTCCAAAAGAAGCGGTCACCCCGACGGCGACAGTTGAAATTGGCGCTCGGACTTGCTGCATTGTGTCGTAGATCGCCAATCCGGCGTATATCCCACCCCCTGGAGAATTGATGTACATGTAAATTTGGCGTTCCGGGTCTTCTCGATCGAGGTACAGCAACTGGGCGATGATCAGATTGGAAACTTGATCGTTAATCGGAGTTCCCAAGAAGATGATCCTTTCTCTCAGGAGCAACGAGTAAATATCATACGCTCGCTCCCCGCGACCGGTAGGTTCGATCACCATGGGAACGGATAATCTCGGATCAATGCTATTCATTATCTCTACCCTCACTCTTTTTCAGACTTCTCTTCAGGCTCGGATGACTCTTTCTCGGATTTGGAATCCTTCTTCTTTTCTATTGTATCGCCTTCACCCTTCGCAATGGCGATGATTCTCTGGAAAGCTTTCTCGGTCAACAGATCCAGACGAATGCGGCGTCTTCCCTCCGGGTGATCAAGGGCTTTTCGAAATTCTCCGGCTTGCTCTTTGAAGGGCTGGACTATGCGTTCGATTTGCTCTTCGATTTCTTTTTCTTCAACTTCCAATTTCTCTTCTTCAACAATTTTACCCAATACAAGAGCCTTTAGCAGGCGGTTTTGTGCTCGCGGGAGTAGTTCCTCGCGTAAATCAGCCAGTGTTTTCCCCTCGATTTTTAGATAATCTTCCAGGGTTATGTTCTGGGAAGATAGGCTTTTGCTCCACTCGGTGACCATTTCGTCGATCCCCTCTTCCAACAAGATGGGAGGGTATTCAAAGTTAGCCTTTTCCACCATGGTTTCCATGACTTTTTCTGTGTATTCGGAATCTTTTTCCTGCTGTGCTGAATGCTCGAGATTCTCGCGTAATTTCAAACGCAGATCGAGCAAGTCGTTGAACTCTCCTATACTCTGGGCGAGATCATCCGACCATTCTGGCATATGGCGTGATTTCACTTCCAAACATTTGACGTGAAAGGTTGCTTCTTGTTGACGTAACGTTTCAACAGGATAATCTTCAGGGAAGACGGCATCGAACTCGATTTCCTGTTCTGCTTTAATTCCCACGAGATGTTCAGCGATACCTGCAATCGGCCATTGGGTTTTATCACTGAGGAGAATTTCCGTGCCTTTCATGTCCAGTATGCTGCCGTCTTCACCGTCTTCGGGCTCTTTCAACTTACTGGCTACGTCGATGACAACGACATCCGACATTTCGGCCGCTCGATCAACAGGCTCAATTAACGCTCGGCTTTGACGAATTTCCTCCATGACCTTGTCGAATTCTTCGTCACTGACTTGCGGCGCCTCGTATGGGACGCGAATCTTTCGATAATTGCCAAGTTTGACGCTGGGCTCCAATGGTACGGAGAAACGCAAGACCAATGGATCCTGGCTGACGATTTCCTCCAGTGTGCCGGGCGCATAGGGTTCGAGCTCTGATTCCTGAATCGCTTCGCGGTACATTTCCTGTCCGAGGCCGTCCAAAGCCTCCTCGAAAATCGCCTCCTGACCGAATTTATTGACGATCACTTCGTAAGGTGCTTTCCCTGGACGGAATCCGGGGATGTTCGTATTCTTAGATAGTCGGCGGGCCGCAGATTGCATGGCGGCTTGAAGGCGGTCTTCAGGTACTTCGACCGTCATTTCAACCTGACGATTTTCCAGATCTTGTGTTTTTACATTCAAAGTGTTTGTCCTCTCGTGGCCTGTCCTATCGATGCGTGTGGAATGGTTGCATTTCGATGGCAGATTGCTGATTGCATAGATTTTATAAACAGGAGTAGGGAAGGCGGGATTTGAACCCGCACGCCCGAGGGCACGTGATCCTAAGTCACGCCTGTCTGCCAGTTCCAGCACTTCCCCGTCCAGCAGATTATAGCTTCCGTGTAATACTGTGTAAAGACAAGCTCATTTTGCCTGTAGTGAAATCAGGTTGGAACGTATCTGTGCCAGATGGAGTAGATCATGATCTGTGGCGATTTTAAAGATTTCTGCGAGAGTCGTAGGTCCTAAGATGGAATGTCGCGCTGGCCGGTCCCATTGATCGGGTGTCAGGCCGCTGAGCCATTCGAGGAGTTGAAGCCGAGATTGAGTAAAGGCGTCGAAGGCTTCCTCTCCGGATTGCCGGGCATAACCTCGTTCTCCCGACCAGCAATCCGTTTCTACGGCAGATATGTGCGGGTTTTGCTCTGTTAATAACGAATGCATGCGAGGCAGGTACACCTCTTTCTCCACATCGCGCAGGTGGCAGATGATTTGGTTGATTGTCCATTCGTCTTTTTTCGGAGGTTGGGTCCACTGCCTTTCATCGAGTGGAGCAAGAATGGTGTGAAGCGCTGACAAATGGCCTCGAAGGCGAGCGAGAATTGCCTCCGGCTGACTGGCGGCGTCCTGGCGGGCTTCCTGGTGGGCTCGATCGATCCAGGCTGCGGCTTCCAACAGGTCGCCTCCAGGAAAGCTGTCGGAATCATGATTGACGTCAAATACCGCCAATCCCATGTTTTGGGCAGGGATGAGATCATCCGTCGGATCGTTGCCGATCATTGCCGCCTGGTGGGGCGGTATTCCCAAATGGGCGAGGATCTCGGTATAGTATTCCAGGCGTGGTTTGGCGAAGTGGAAGTCCTCATAGCTTGTAATCAACGAGTACGCGTATTGATCCGCGGGTACGTCCGCCCAGGCCAGACGATGTTCGATGGCCGTAAGTGGAAATAGCGGACTGGTGGCAATAACGACTTCGATTCCTTTTTTAATTGCTGTTTGCACGAGTTGGCTGGCGCCCTGGCGAGGTGAAGTAAGCGTTTGCAGATCGGGGAAGATCCGGTTATAGAATTCGTCCACTTGTGGGGAGATGTCTTTTTCTTTGATCCCCAAATGGGGGAAGAAGTGTTCTGCGAAAACCTGTTGTAGGGTACGGGTGGGATCATCGTTCTGAATCATCGCCATACTTCCAGCCATTACCCGGGAGGCAATTTGGTCCGCAGGCGCCAGGTTGGAAAGGTGCGTTCCCAGCCGATCAAGATAGACCGGAAGGAAACGTTTCATATCATTATCCAATAATGTGTCGTCTAGATCGATAAGCAGAGCGGAGATCACGGAACGTTCTCTGGGTTGATTAACTCGGGCAGATCAAGATGACACTGTCCGCATCCGATTTCCGGTTCGGGGACATCTTCCAGCGTCTGGGTGCACACGGCGCTGACTTCTACGCGGCGTCGAAGGCCGAGGAAGCTGGTGGCCACACGCGCTTCTAAGACCATGTGTTTGCAAGCATTGGACAATACAATCCGAGGTACTCGGCACTTGGCGCAGAGATCAGGTGTATAGGTTCCACTTGTTGGTGTACGTTCGATCAAACGACATTCCTGAATCGAACGCCCTCGATGGAAATCCTGGTAGTAGTAGGGGCATTCTGTTCCCGCTGGAGTGCGCATAGCCATGCCGTAGCTGGGGATTTAGGCGCGGGTTACATACGATCCATTGCGAGTGTCCACTCGAATCGTATTTCCGGTCTCGATGAAAAGCGGTACCTGGACTTTCAGCCCCGTCTCCGTGGTGACGCTTTTGTTGGCTCCCGTTGCGGTGTCACCTTTTACCGCCATTTCAGCCTCCACGACCTCCAGGTCGACGGTCGTAGGGAGTTCAATGTCTAACGGTTCCCCTTCGTAAAAGGTCAATTTGACCTCCAGACCATCGGTTAAGTAGGATGTCGCCTCTCCGAGTATGGAAGGATTAAGCACTGGCTGTTCGTAGGTTTCCGTGTCCATAAAATGATACAGATCGTTGTCTTTGTAGAGAAATTGTACGATGTGATAATCGAGGCGGATATCTTGGACTTTATCGCTGGAATTGAAGGTCTTCTCCAATACAGAACCAGTTCGTAAGTCACGCACTTTCGTGCGGATGGTCGCTTTACCCCGTCCTGGTTTATGGTGGCTATATTCAATGACTTTATACAGGCTGCCATCCAGTTCGAATGTCACGCCATTACGCAGTTCGTTAACATCAATCACAACGTTTGTCCTTTATGCTGAGATGTGGAGATTATAGCGTCTCAATGATGAAGGCGTCAATTGTAATGCGGTGCGTGGAGAAGAAGGAATCGAAAAAGATTGGATCGAGGCAGGAATCTGCTGCAAGATCGAGAGGGATTGGCTTAGTCCATACTATCGTTGATTTGAACCAGCACGGCAGTTATGTTGTCTTGACCGCCATTGGCGATAGCTGTTCGGATGAATTCATCGCAGCTTTCTTGTGGGGATTTGCCGCTACGAAGAATCGACCCAATCTCATCATCCGGCACCATGTCCGTCAGGCCGTCGGTACAAAGTAGGAGTTGATCCCCCAATTTCAAGCCGAGTTGGCGTGCTTCCGGCTCGATCTCATCGCTTGCCCCGAGTGCCTGGCTTAATGCTTGTCTGGGAGGCCACAGACTTGGATTCTCGGGGAGTACGCCTTCTCGCCTTGCTTGCCACAGGAGGGTGTGATCCTCGGTAAGAAGGCTGAGTTTGTTCTCGCGGTATAAATAGGCGCGGCTATCTCCGACGTGAGCGATCCAGGCTGGTTCAGCTGGGGATGGAATCCAGGCCAGCACGATGGTTGTTCCCATACGGATGTTGTTATCGGTTCCGCCGGCAGCAGCGTGGATGGCTTTATGGGCGGCGTTTATACTGGCGAGAATGGTTTCTTGTACAGGCTGATGATCGTTGGGGTTGTGCGTAGACAGGTATTCTTGAATCGTGCGGACGGCAATAAAACTTGCGATTTCCCCAGCGATATGTCCTCCAATCCCGTCGGCTACTATATAGACGTTTAGATTTGTGTCGACTGAATAATTATCCTCGTTTTTTTCGCGCACAATCCCGGTGTCTGTAGCTGCGCCATATTCCATTCCGATTCTCCGATGAGTGTCGACGTCAATGCGTCGAGAATTGATTGGTTTATAAACCTGTACATACCGATCATACTATAACGGAACAATCCATTTCCGGCAATTAATCAAATCGTCTTAAAAAGGGGCTTTGCTTAGGAAGCCCGATACTGGTTTAGGATTTTTAAATTCCCAGCCAACGTGAAGCGGCGTCAGGGAGTTCTTCCATAGTGCCAGCGCGCATCGTGCAACGAGGCAGCGAATCGATAAACGCGCGTCCATAGTTCTTGGAGAGAATACGACGGTCGAGGACAAATACAACCCCTCGATCGGACTGTGTGCGAATGAGACGACCAAATCCCTGTCGGAATCGGAGCACAGCTTCTGGCAGGGTATATTCATCGAAGGGGGAATCGTATGTTTCTGCACGTGCAGCGATGACGGGATCGTTCGGTACATCGAAAGGTAGGCGTGCGATTCCCAACACCGATAGCGCCTCGCCGGGAACGTCAACGCCTTCCCAGAATGAGCGAGTACCCAATAGTATGGCTTGTTTCGATGAGCGAAAGCGTTCGAGCAGGGCGTGCCGAGAAGCCCCTGAAGTCTGTTCAAGAACATCGACGCCCACCTGAACGAGGTGGGGGGCAATGGTGCGGGCCGTATGGTTCAATTGCAGATTGGAAGTGAATAAAACCAGCGTTCTCCCAAGGGTGGCTCGGCAAAGCTGGATTAACGTTTTTTCAACGGCGCGCTGATATGCCTGGCGATCGGATGGTTCCGGGATATCGTTGATCAGATAGAGAAGGGTCGAGGTCTCGAAATCGAATGGAGAACCAAGGGCAAGCTCATCGGCATCTTCGGCGTTCAGACGCTGCTTGAGGTAATCAAAGTCTCCACCGATGGTAAGTGTCGCCGAAGTCATAATCACCGCTTCCTTCTCGTGCCATAGAAAGCGTTCGATAAGTGGTCCCACAGTGAGTGGAGCGGCATGTAAAATCAGATCTCCTTCACCGACCTTGGTTTGCAGCCAATAAATCGTCTGTGGGTCGGGCTCGAAAATCATGTTTTCGAGATTGGTCATTATCTCCATCAGACTGCGAGCTGAAATACGCGCCGCTGTGGCCAAGTTCTCCGCGGTCTCAATGCCGGTGGCGGTCATATCGTCCAGAGCATCGCTTAAGGTGGTTAATGATTGGGTGATAGCAGACAGCGGACTGCGGGCATCCTCCCATGCAATTTCCACTTCAGACCACTTGGGGAGGGTGCGTGATGCCGGCACGATGCGTGTGCGTTGTCCGTAAGGGCCGAGTGGCTTCCCATCCCGTTGCTGCGTCATAAAATCCGAGAGGGTGGCAAACAATCGCTGCGACAGTTCACTGCAATCGAGGCGTTTATCCGCGATGGAGACAATGATTTGTTCGACATGATTAACGATAGCGGTCGGTAATTCCTTGCGGGCCAATTCCCGGATTTGGTGGAGTAATCCGTCTCTAACGCTTCCCAAATCCCGAAGCATGAAACCCACTGCGCTCTGACTGACCTGGAAACTCAAACCGTTCGTCGTCGCCGATTCAAGATGATGCGCCTCGTCTACGATGAGATAGCGGTAATCGGGGATGACGCGATTGCCTGTGGCGATATCCGCCAGCAAGAGTGCGTGATTGACGACCACTACGTGGGCGCTTTCCGCAAGGTTGTGGACCTGGTAATAAGGACATGCGGCATCTGCGTAATGGCGACAGCTTTCGACAGAGCAATCTTCACCTTCTGCTGATAATCGCGACCAAGCCGCAGCCTCCCGCGAAGACAGATTGATTTCACTGCGATCACCGCTGCCGCCGTTGTACAGCCAGACGAGGATTTTCGCCAGCATACGCATCTCTTCCGGTGTGCGCGGACCGACCTGGCGCAAGCTGGCCAATCGTCTCGGGCAAATATAATTCGAGCGTCCTTTAAGGATCGCAGCGCGATAAGCGGCATCCATCGTTTGGCACAAATCCGGGATATCTTTGTGGATAAGTTGATCCTGCAGGTTAATCGTATTCGTGGAAATTACGACTCGTTCCCCATTTTTCGAAGCCCAGCTGAGTGCTGGGATCAAGTACGCCATTGACTTTCCGATTCCGGTTCCGGCTTCTACGAGGAGGTGCCGGCTGTTGGATAAAGAATCACATACCGCTCGCAGCATCGTGATTTGCTGCGGACGATGTTCGTATGCTGCAAAGCGCTTGTCGAAGAGACCTCCGGGTTCGAGGATCGCAGCGATTCCATCGCTGTCAAGAGGTTGGGGATTCTCAGCGGGAGAAAGCGGTTGCAGATCGCTCTGAACGGGTTTGAAGAATCGGGGGCGCTCGCGATGGGGAGATTCCTGGCTGTCTTGTGACGAGCGAATTTCCTCGTGCACTTCATCGAAGAACCAGCCAGCATCCCATTCGATCTCGGCACCCAGGCGGCAGATCTCTTCCAGTGCTTCCCGGGGAAGTTCGAGCGCTGTATCATACAAGCGGAGAAACACTTGCCTCGTCGTGTGGGCGTCTTCTAGGGCGCGATGAGATGTCATTACCGGAACGGTCAAGGCACTGGCGAGCCCGGCCAGATTGTATCGTCCTGCGGAAGGTAGAAGTACGGAGGCGATGGTATATGTGTCCAACCCGAGATTGTGCTCAAGAACCCCCCTGGGCTGAAGGAAACTGAGATCGAAACGGACGTTGTGCCCGAGAACGATCAAATTGCCGGCGAAATCCTGGAATTCTTGAATGACCTGATTCAGGCGTGGCGCGTTGGCAAGCATCTCATCGGTGATTCCGGTAAGTGCCTTGATCACCGGATCGAGGGGGCGGCCGGGGTTGACCAATGTCGACCACTCATCTTCGATGCGGGAACCCCGAAAACGAACGGCTCCAATTTCAATAATGGAATCTCGTTGGGGATCTAATCCTGTGGTTTCCAGGTCGAAAGCGAGCAGGGATTGTTTCACAGACATTTTGAGGCATTATAGCATCAGAGAGTGCCATCCATGCTATACTCATTTGTGCGCAACGGCGGATAAGCTTCCGAGATGCGCGTCAGTGGATGAATCTTGAATGAATTGCAGCAGGATAGGGAAACCAACAATGGCTATCGGGGTTTTGATTCATAGCAGGCGTGCAATGAGGATTACGACTCAATGACGCATCACGAGATCAGCGATCTCGAGCTTGCAGCACTGGCTGCTACCGATGCGGAAGCGTTTGGAGAGTTATACGAACGGCACGTCCGCAAGATATATAACTATATATACTATCGCACGGGAAATCAGCAAGATGCGGAGGATTTAACCGCACGTGTCTTCCAGAGAGCACTTCGCCACGTACCGAACTTTGAAGACAAGGGCGTTCCATTCTCGGCCTGGTTGTATCGGATTGCCCACAATCTCGTGGCAAACTGGCATCGGGACCGCAGCCGCCGACCAGTTATTCCTCTCGAAGATCACGTTGCTGTTAGTAAAGTAAGTCATCATCCGGAAGCGGAGGCGATTGTCCAGGAAGAGCAGTCAATGCTGCTCGATGCAGTACGGAGTTTACCGGATGATCGGCAGCAACTGCTGATTTTGAAGTTCGTGGAGCGATTGTCGAACGCCGAGATTGGCGAGATTATGGGGCGAACGGAAGGCGCGATAAAAAGCCTGTACCATCGGACGCTTATTGCTTTGCGTGAAGAGGTCCGTGCTGTCGAGGGTAAAGCAGTTTTGGAAAACAAGAAGGAGTCCTCCTGATAACTGAATAGCAAAGTGTTATCTGGTTGTTGGTCTCGGATAATTCGATCGGTTGCATGATGACGGGTGTTGGAGGTAATTCCATAATGGCCGGCGTAAAGCATGGGCAAATGGATACTAAAGAATTAGAACGGATCTTGGTTAAAACGCTAGTCCCTGTCGAACCGAGAAGCCGATTTGTTAAACGTCTAAGAGCGCGTCTCGTTCATTATCACGGCGGTACCCTTTTTTCTGGCTGGATGGTAATCGTGGTTATCGCGACTATCGTACTGGTTGGAGTAACCATAATCCGACTTTTCGTACGCGGTCTCTCATCCTGGGGCGGTTTGATCAGCAATTTAAGCCGTAAGCGGAGTGGATCCGGCGAACCGACTTCGATTTCGGCCTGAAGACGATTTCAACGAACCCTTTCAATATTTATATACGAAACGCTCGGAGAGGACGCATCGTTCGTTATTCAATAGGGGGGATGAGATATTAGACCTGGTTCTAGAACAAACCCCAATCTGCGGCTGTGTCGTCTTCCATCATGGTCTGATCCCACATTTCCATCCCCATTTCGATCGTCGTGAGTTTATGCGCAGTTTCCTCCGTTTTGGAACGAGCCATTTCGAGGATTGCAGGTCCATATGGGCAGAAAGGCGTGGTGAGGATCATTTTTACCGCAATTTCCTCCTCGCCAATGCGGACTTCGCGGATTAAACCCAGTTCGATAACGTTCAGGCCCAACTCGGGATCGATGACTTGCCGCAGCGTTTCACGGATTTCCGCAGCAATCCCTGGATGCGTTGAATCAGCTTCCCAGATCGTTTTGGGTTCTGTGATGTCCTCTGTCACGAAAATATCTCTTCCTGTTTGACCGAGACGCTGAAGGCGCAGTGTGGATCGCCTTTCCGCAGCGATGTGACTCGCTCGACGGGAAGTGAGAGGGATTTTGCGATAAATCCATAATCCAGGATACAGACTTCCGGATGTTCTTGTGCAAGCTTGAAATAGGGGCAGCTAAGTTCTCGAATGATGAATCGGTCGCCCTGCAGCTCCAATTCGGCGTCGAAACCTTCCACGGCCAGCAATTTGATCAAGCGCTGCAAGCGTTCCTTAATCGGAAGGGGTTTCAACTGTTCAGCATAACGCCCGGCTAGGGAATCCGCGATGGCTGTAAATATTTCTGTAACCTTCTCATCCGACAAGGTGTCTTTCAACTCGCCCAGCAAAAGATTAATCAGACGAAAATAGCGAGAGGGGAACTTTTCACGGCCATCATCGGTTAGTAAAAATACATGATGCGGTCGGCCGACGCCGCGGCGCACTTCTTCGGCTTGTACCAGACCGTCGGCTTGAAGATGGGTTAAATGATGGCGGACAGATACCGGAGAAATGCCGACCTTCTCCGACAGTTCTTTGACCGTGCACTTGTCCTGAACACGCAGCGCACGCAGGATCGTATCACGCGTACCAGAAGTCATGGTAAGTGGGAGTATACACGCTGGGGATGGATCTGTCAATATTTTAGATATTTATCATTTTTATACACCTACATTGTTCCTGACTATCACAATTTTTCAGTGTGGAAATGGGCGAATATTTACTATTTTTATCAAAAATATTGACGTCTCGATATAAGGGTGCTATAATCCCGTCTATGCGATTCTGATGAAATCGTGGTGGTTTTAATTTGCGGCTGGAGGACATACATGAGCGATGCGCTTATTATTCGAGACCTTCATGTCTCTGTTGAGGGGAAAGAAATCCTGAAAGGTTTCACTCTGACCATCGGCCAAGGCGAGATACACGCGCTGATGGGGCCGAACGGTACGGGAAAATCCACGTTAGCTTATGCACTCATGGGACATCCCAACTATGAAGTGACGAGCGGTGAAGCGGAATTTCGAGGTAAGAACATCCTTGATCTTGAACCCGATGAGCGCGCGCGTTTGGGCATGTTCCTCGCCTTTCAGTATCCCGTTGCCATACCGGGTGTTACTGTGGCAAATTTCCTGCGAATGGCGATTAACGCCAAGCGAAAACAAGATGATCCGGATTATAAAGGCATTTCCATTCCCGAGTTCCGAAAAATATTAAAGCAGAAAATGGATTTACTCGAAATGACTCACGAGTTTGCCGGGCGATATTTGAACGAGGGTTTCTCAGGCGGGGAGAAGAAGCGTGCCGAGATATTGCAAATGGCTACTTTGGAACCGCGCATCGCTATTCTGGACGAAACCGATTCCGGCCTCGATATCGATGCACTAAAAATCGTCTCCAGCGGCGTGAACGCACTCTCGGGACCGAATTTGGGTGTGCTCATCATCACCCATTATCAAAGAATTCTAAATTACATCAAACCGGATTTTGTCCATGTTATGCTTGATGGACGAGTTGTGGAATCCGGGTCTTCAGAACTAGCCCTGCATCTGGAAGAACACGGGTATGATTGGATACGAGAAAAACACGCTGAGAAGCTCTTAAAGGCGTAGTGAGGGTATTGTGGAGGTCTAGGTATGGCGACGCGATCGGATCTCGAGCATCTTGAAGGCTTAGATCAATACAAGTACGGATTTAGCGATCCGGATGTTTCCGTATTTAAGACCCGGAAGGGTCTCGATGAGAAAGTTGTACAACAAATTTCGGCGATGAAGGGTGAACCGGAATGGATGTTGGAATTTCGCTTGAAGGCATTCAAGCATTATAAAGAGCGCCCGGTACCACAATGGGGCGGAGACCTCAGTCAACTCAACCTGGATGACCTTTATTATTATGTTCGACCAGCGGAACAAGAGGGGCGCTCCTGGGATGATGTGCCCGAAACGATCAAGGAAACCTTCGACAAGCTGGGCATTCCGGAAGCGGAGCAAAAATTCCTCTCCGGTGTGGGTGCGCAGTACGAGTCGGAGATGGTCTACCACAGCATTCAGGAACATCTTGAAGAGCAGGGTGTAATTTTCAAGAGTATCGAGAATGGATTGCGGGATCACGAGGATTTGTTCCGAGAATACTTCGGAACCATAATCCCGATCACCGACAACAAATTTGCTGCCTTGAACAGCGCTGTTTGGTCTGGCGGTTCTTTTGTTTACATACCGCCGGGTGTGAAAGTGGAGTTGCCCCTCCAGGCGTATTTCCGTCTCAACGTCGCCAACATCGGGCAGTTCGAACGCACGTTGATCATCGTGGATGAAGGGGCGCAAGTACATTATGTGGAGGGCTGTACTGCCCCGACGTACACTACTGATTCCTTCCACAGCGGTGTGATCGAGATCGTGGTGAAGAAAAACGCCCGCTGCCGCTACACCACCATTCAGAACTGGTCGACCAATGTCTACAATCTGGTAACCCAGCGATCGATGGTGGGCGAGGGTGGAACAATGGAATGGATTGACGCAAATTTGGGCAGCAAGGTGACGATGAAGTACCCCTCTTGCTATTTAATGGGCCCCCGCGCGCACGGTGAGATTCTCTCGATGGCTTTTGCCGCCGACCATCAACAGCAGGATACAGGCGGCAAGGTGATTCACGTTGCCCCGAACACGACCAGCAAAATTACTTCGAAGTCGATCAGTAAAAACGGCGGTAGGGCATCTTATCGCGGCTTGTTGAAAGTACACGACGGCGCGAAGAATTCGAAGTCGAATGTGGTCTGTGATGCCTTGCTGCTTGATGAACACTCCCAATCTGATACCTATCCGTCTATCGAGATCGATGAAGAATTGGTGTCCATCGGTCATGAGGCATCGGTGAGCAAGGTGGGTGATGATCAACTTTTTTATTTGATGAGCCGAGGCTTGAGCGAAGAGGAAGCGATCACGATGGTCGTCTCTGGCTTCATCGAACCGCTGGTCAAGGAACTGCCGATGGAATATGCGGTCGAAATGAATCGATTGATCCAGATTCAGATGGAAGGTTCGATCGGTTGATCCATTCGCTTCAAAAAAAAGGATAACGAAAAGGATTATTAGGGTAATGGGCACTCGAACAGTTGCGAAACGGAAGCGATCAGTCAACAGACGTAAAACGGTCGAATTTCCTTTCTCGGAAGCGGATGTACGGCGGGTTTCTGCGGATCTGAACGAACCGGATTGGATGGCGGAAAAGCGCTTGGCCGCGTGGGAGCGCTTCAAAGAAATGTCGCTTCCGACGTTGAAGGACGAGCCATGGCGTCGTACGGACATCCGCGCTCTTCCGGCTGACTCGTTTGTCTTGAAATCCGCAGACGAGTTAGAAGTGAATCCTGCATTATTGGAGCCGCTGGCGGCCGAGCAGCACGACGCACTGCTAATCCTTAAACCCGGGCATCCTCCCCGGATGGACAACGGCGCAGGACTCGCCAAACAAGGAGTGGTCTTTACCGATTGGGCGACGGCGGTAAAAGATCATGAAGCGATTCTGGCAGATCATCTCAGTAAAGTTGTATCGGATGAAGAGGGGAAGTTTTCGGCACTGACGGCGGGGTTGGTGAAAGATGGCGTGTTATTGCATGTCCCCAAGAATGTCCATCTCGAAGAACCTTTACATGCTGTTCTTTGGCCGACGGGAATCGATACGGCATTTTTCAGCCGTCTGCTGATCGTCCTTGAAGAAGGAGCTTCCGCGACCTTTGTTCACGAACTGGCATCCCCCAAAAGTCAAACTGGCGACTCCATGCACGCCGCGATCGTTGAGATCTATGTAGGGAAGGGAGCTGATTTTACCTTTGTTGAGATGCAGAATCTTGGGAAGAGGATGTGGAATTTTTCCCACGAACGTGCAAAAATAGAAGCAGATGCAAAGTTGCATTGGATTTTCGGCGCTGTGGGCAGCCGATTGACCAAGAATTTTAGCGACATCGATCTTCTCGGACCAGGCGCCGAAGTACGCATGTCCGCATTTTATTTTGCGAACGGCGAGCAGCATTTGGATCACGACACGCAGCAGAACCATATGGCGCCCAATACGACCAGCGATTTACTATTCAAGGGAGCGCTTTTGGGTCGAAGCCGTTCTGTCTGGCAAGGTATGATCTATGTGGCGCCCGGTGCGCAAAATACGGACGGTTTCCAGGCGAACCGCAACCTGCTATTAAGTGACAAGGCGCGCGCAGATTCAATCCCGGGATTGGAAATCCTGGCTAATGATGTTCGCTGTACACATGGCGCCACGGTTGGACAATTGGAAACCGAACCGATATTCTATCTAATGTCACGAGGCTTTCCTCGGGAGGATGCAGAACGATTGGTGATCGACGGCTTCTTCTCACCTATTATGGAGCGTATTCCCTTTGAAGCGGTTCGTGAACGCTTTCGAGGTATGATCGACGAGAAATTGTCAGGTGATGATTCATCACCTGCATGATCAGGCAGCTCAGCTTATATCAAAGGCGGGGTATTCAAAGTGACGAAAAAATCGACGAATCCATTAATTGATGGTCAGGTAACCCAAGAGCAGTACCAAGTCGGTGACCGTGTGGAGGTGTTTTGCGATCACGATCGGGAAGGACGTCGCGTTCGAGACTGGATGGAGGGTGTTGTGGTACAGGCCGAAGAAAAACGCGTCGCCGTCCAGTTCGCGGATGATGTTTATCTAACCGATGGATGGATGGTTCCAGATCGTGTATTATGGTGCCCCCAGGGAAGTGAGAAGATCCATCCAGCGACGAAACGGCGATCTGCGAAACGTTCGGGGTCGAAGAAAAAGAAATAAAAGGCAGGCATTTTCATGGTGGGACCTCATGTGAAGGTATTTAATGTTGAGAAAATTCGGGAGCAGTTCCCTATTCTCTCACGGGAAGTCCGGCCGGGCACGGGGTTGGTGTATCTCGATTCGGCCGCGACTTCGCAGAAGCCGGAATCTGTGATCCAGGCTGTTGTCTCGTTTTACGAACAGCATAATTCGAATATCCATCGCGGCATCCACCGCCTGGCCGAAGAAGCAACTCAGGCTCACGAAAATGCCCGGCAGCGTATTGCCGATTTTATCGGTGCAAAGTCGGCCCGCGAATTGATTTTTACCCGTAATGCAACCGAATCGATCAACCTGGTAGCGAATGCATGGGGGCGGGCAAATTTGACCTCCGGCGACCTTGTGCTGCTCACGGAAATGGAGCATCACTCCAACATAGTGCCCTGGCAAATCCTGGCCCAGGAGATTGGTCTGCAGTTGGAATTCGTTCCCGTGACCGATGAAGGGCGATTGGAGCTGGAAGCCTACAAATCGCTGTTGGATCAAGGTCCGCGTTTGGTCGGGTTTGTGCATGTATCTAATATGTTGGGAACGATCAATCCTGTGGCGCAGATGACGGCCATGGCCCATGAGGCGGACGCCCTGGTCCTGATCGATGGTGCGCAATCCGTACCACATATGCATGTGAATGTCTCTGAATTGGGAGCGGATTTCTACGCCTTCTCAGGCCATAAAATGTGTGGTCCTACGGGAATTGGCGTCCTTTATGGTCGTGAGGCGCTTTTGAACGAAATGCCGCCGTTTCTGGGCGGAGGGGACATGATCAAGCGAGTTCGTCTTGACGGCTTCACAGTAGCCGAGATCCCCTGGAAATTCGAAGCGGGTACGCCGGCAATCGCTCAAGCAATTGGCTTGGGTGCTGCCGTTGATTTTTTGAACGAAGTGGGGATCGATGCTGTTCACGCCCATGAGCATACGATAACAGGTTATGCGCTGGATCGCCTCAGTGAGGTTCCCGGTGTAACTGTCTATGGGCCGGAGCTGGCGGCGCGTGCCGGGGTGATATCCTTTACCATGACGGGACTACACCCGCACGATGTGGCGCAGATTCTGGATGACGATGGAATTGCGGTGCGTGCCGGTCATCACTGCACCATGCCGATTCACGAGCGCTTCGATATCCCGGCTTCCGTGCGTGCTTCTTTTTATCTATACAATACGGTGGAAGAAGTCGATCTTCTGGTCGAGGGATTGCATAAAGTAATCAAAGTGTTTGATATCTAGTACGGCTAACCACAAAACGGCATTCGATAGCGCTGTGAAGCTTGCGCAGCGCAGGAATAACCCTGAAGGTATATCTGAAAATATGGAAGATCTTTATCGAGAACAAATCATCGATCGTTATAAGAACCCTCGCATGCAGGGATCACTCGATCCGCATGACTACTCCTACGAGGATGACAATCCTCTGTGTGGCGACCGGATCCGGATCGATCTTCGTGTAGACGAGGATGGTCGAGTGACAGAGGCAGCCTATTCTGGTGTGGGATGTGCCATTTCGATCGCTTCTGCCGATTTACTCGTTGAATCGATTGTCGGAAAAAAGCTTGATGAGATACGTGAGCTCAGCAAGCAAGATGTACTGGAATTGTTGGGGATCGATGTAGGACCTATCCGATTAAAATGTGCGCTGCTTTCGTTGAAAGTGCTCAAAGCGGGGATCTACGGATTAGATACGCTCGAGGACGCACATAGGCTGGAGTAGATGGCAATGTTCAATTATCGTGAACTTGCGGATGAGAAGCTTGAGTTTGTAGCCGTCGCAGATGTGGGAGATTTGGGTAACGGTGAGCGTTTATTTTTGGAAGTCGACGGTACACCGATCGCCATCTTTGACATCGCCGGAAAACTATATGCCATTGATGACGTCTGCTCGCACGATCAAGGGCCGGTTGCGGAGGGTGATCTGGTTGACCATTCGATCGAATGTCCTCGTCACGGTGCCCGTTTTGATCTGGAAAGCGGAAAGGCGCTTTCCATGCCGGCTGTCGTGGATATAGCAGCTTATCCGGTGCGAATCGAAGGGCAGCAAATTATGGTAGGTTTCCCCGTGAAAGTACCCTGAGCGCTAATCAACTGTGGCGAAGCATAAGTGATATGTAAGCCGATAAATATGACGAAACGCCCCTGACAGTGGGGTGTTTTTGTATTATGATTACAAATTGTGTGAGATGCGCCGTGGCCGCGCAATCAGCGGACGCGGCGCGGATATTGTCACGTTGATACAAATACTCCACTCGGAGTTTGGAGGACTTAAATGGCAAACAAATGGGTTTATCTGTTCGACGAGGTAGAGCAGGCTGAGAAGAAGGCCGGCTCTTGGGATAGCGTGCGGGCGTTGCTCGGTGGCAAGGGTGCCAATCTGGGTGATATGACTCGCATCGGCGCTCCCGTACCTCCTGGTTTTACGGTGACCACCGAAGCCTGTAATGCCTATCTGGCTGCAGGGAATAATTTCCCCGAAGGCTTGTGGGACCAGGAACTTGAAGCGATGAAAGACGTGGAAAAGAAGACAGGGAAGGTATTTGGTGACGTGAAAAATCCCCTGCTCGTCTCCAGCCGCTCAGGCGCCAAGTTCTCGATGCCCGGCATGATGGACACCGTTCTCAATATCGGTCTCAACGATGAGACTGCGAAAGGCATGATCGAATTGACGGGCGACGCTCGATTCGTCTACGATTCCTATCGGCGATTGGTGCAGATGTTCGGCTCGGTCGTGATGGGTGTATCCGATGTGCCTTTCGAAGAGGTCATCACGGAGTACCGCGAGAAGCGCGGTGTGAAGATCGATGCTGAACTCTCTGCGGATGATTGGAAAGAGATCACCGAGGAGTTCAAGAAGATCGTCAAGGCCAACACCGGCAAGGATTTCCCAACGGACCCATACGATCAACTGCGAATGGCGACCGAAGCCGTATTCTCTTCCTGGAACGGAAAACGCGCCGTGGATTATCGCAACGGCGCAGGTATCTCTCACGATCTTGGAACCGGTGTGAATATCCAGACCATGGTCTTCGGTAATATGGGAGACGACTCGGGCACGGGTGTGGCGACGACACGCAACATCACCGTGGGTACAAAAGACATCGAAGGTGACTTCTTGATCAACGCCCAGGGTGAGGACGTGGTTGCGGGTATCCGCCAAACGCTTGAAATTGAAGAATTAAATACAAAGATGCCCGATATTTACAAGCAATTTGCGGCCATCCTCGAGAACCTCGAAAATCACTACCGTGAGGTTCAGGATGTCGAATTCACTATCGAGCGCGGCAAACTCTGGATGCTGCAAACCCGCGACAGCAAACGCACAGCGCAAGCAGCCGTTCGGATCGCCGTCGATCTAACGGATGAGGGTTTGATTTCGAAAGAAGAGGCAGTGAAGCGTGTCTCGCCGGATCAAGTCGATTTCTTCCTGCATCCGCAGTTCAACACGAAAACAAAAAAGAAAGCCATCGAGGCCGGCAGAAAAATTGCTGAGGGCTTGAATGTTTCCCCCGGCGCGGCCGTTGGACAGATTGCTTTTGACGCCGACACCGCTGAAAAATGGGCCAAAGAGGACGGCCTCGACGTTATCATGGTGCGTCCGGAAACAAAGCCCGATGATGTGCATGGAATGTTGGCGGCGAAAGGCATCCTCACCAGTCGAGGCGGACGAACGAGTCATGCAGCCCTGGTTGCACGCCAATTTGGTAAACCAGCAGTTGTTGGTTGTTCAGTGCTGGTATTGGACCTCTCGAAACGTCACATGACCGTCGATGGTCAGGTGATTAAAGAGGGGGATTGGGTGTCGATTGATGGTACGCTTGGCGAGGTTTTCCTCGGCAAGTTGGAGACTGTAGTGCCGGATATCAACGATCCTTACCTGATCAAACTGCTCTCCTGGGCGGATGAAATTCGTAAACTGGATGTCTATGCTAACTCAGATTACCCCCGAGATGCACAGCGTGCTCGTGATTACGGTGCACAGGGCATCGGTCTGTGCCGCACGGAGCATATGTTCTTTGAAACCGAGCGTTTGCCATTCGTGCAGCAGATGATTTTAGCCAAGACTGATAAGGAACGCGATGAAGCGTTGGATAAATTGCTTCCGTTCCAGCGTTCAGATTTCGAAGGCTTGTTCCGCGTGATGGACGGCTTGCCGGTCATCATTCGCCTGATTGATCCGCCGCTCCACGAGTTCCTGCCCAGCCATGAAGAGTTACTTGTTGAAGTAACTACCTTGAAGGTGAAAGGCGGGAATGAAAAAGAACTGGCCGAGAAGCAGAAGATGCTCTCAGCCGTCGAGTCCATGCGTGAAGCCAATCCGATGCTGGGATTGCGCGGCGTACGTCTTGGCATCCACATGCCTGGCGTGACCAAGATGCAGGTTCGTGCGATCTTTGAGGCGGCTTGTCTGGTGAGCAAGGATGGCGTGGATGTTCATCCCGAGGTGATGATCCCGCTAACCAGTCACGTGAACGAGCTGAAGATCCAGCAAGCGACCTTGGAAGAAGTGGCCAAGGCTGTGATGGAAGAGCAGGGCATCGAAGTGGATTACATGTTCGGTACGATGATTGAAATCCCGCGCGCTGCGCTGACGGCAAAACAGATTGCCGAGTATGCACAGTTCTTCTCCTTCGGCACGAACGATCTCACCCAAACAACCTTTGGCATCAGCCGAGACGACGCCGAATCCGGTTTCTTGATCGAGTATCTGGAAAAGGGCATCTTACCGTACAATCCCTTCCAGACGATCGACCGCGACGGCGTTGGGCGTTTGATGCAGATCGCCACCAACGAGGGACGTGAGACTCGTCCGGAATTGGAAGTGGGCATCTGCGGCGAACATGGTGGAGATCCCGAATCGATTCGTCAATGCCATGAGTACGGATTGAACTATGTGAGTTGTTCGCCATTCCGTGTGCCGATTGCGCGCCTCGCTGCTGCACATGCGGCACTCGAATCCTGAACGAACAACACTCTGGTTTTCTAGCGATCGAGGTGCACCCAGCCGGGTGCACCTCTTTTTTTTATCTTCTCATTCTCAAATTTGCATTGTCCGTCTGAAATGTAGTATGGTCATCAGAGAGGCTACGGTAACTTCCCGGTAACCAAGGGGTGCTATATTCATGATTAGGATCGGGTTGAACCGTAGTTGCGAATGAGACGAATATGGGCTTTAAACTGAAGTACTCTCGTATCGGCTTTTCCAATCGATTCATTCACACGGATCTACGATGAGGTGATCGATGAAACGCTTATACTTACCCATTAAGTCAGTCATTAAAAACATGAGCATAGGTTTGACGTTGATCTCATTGATCGTCGGGTGTACGCTGCCTTTCACGAGTGGCAAGCTACCTACACCGACGCCGATATCCGCTGCGGATTATCTTCAGCTTGGGGATGATGCGTTATTCGAGAGTAAATATGATTTGGCGGAAAACCTCTATCAAGAGGTATTGGCAATCGAACCGGAAGATGCGAGTGCGTTGAGCCGCCTGGCGTATTTGAAAGCGGTTCAAATAGTATCTCGTACCGAATCGATGGCGATGATCGATGAGGTCGTTGAAAGCGCTCCTGATGTTGCAGAACCCTGGGCTTTCCATTCGCTTGTGTATTTGCGAAATTATCAAATTAACGGTGCTGTCACCTCCGCTGAAAAAGCGATCGAGATCGAACCACAGAATGCCTGGGCTCAAATCGCACGCTGCCAGGCGTCAAGAATTTTGCGTGATGCGGAAGCGGCGCAACAAGCAGCAGAAGAAGCTCTGAAGGTATCGCCCGAACATCCCGAAGCGTTAATTTGCCTTTCGTATGCCCTTGCAGACAACGGTCAGATCGATGCAGCAATTGAAGCGGCCAAACAGGTGTTCGATCAAGCGCCATTTTACATCTTCTCCATTCTGGCTTTAGCTGATAGTCATATCATGGGCGCGGAGTTCACGGAAGCTGAATCGATTCTCGATCAAGGGCTCATCGAGAATCCTGATGATTTGCACTTGATTCTAGCGAAGATCAACCTCTATCAACTGCAGAATCGACTTATTCCAGCTGGTAATGAACTTGAAAAAGCCAGAGCTCTCGGCAGCGATTTACCAGAGGTTAAATATGCGCAAGGCAATCATCGTTTATATCTGGAATCTCCTTACACTGCGGTGGAATTATTCAATGAGCTTATCGAAAAGTATGAAAATTACTGGCCCGGACATTTGGGAAGGGGTTGGTCGAATTATGAGCTTTCGAATTGTGAGGAGGCCATTGAAGACTTCATGGAAGTGTTGAGGCGATATCCTCAATCCGGCTCGGCACATTTGGGTTTGGCGCTCAGCTTTACATGCCAAGGGGAATATGAGCGCGCAGAGGAGGGAATCTCCTCTGCGTTGGAATTGGAACCATTCGATCCTCAAATTCAGATGGAAATTGGATCGCACTATTTCAATATCGACGATATCGAGGAAGGGAAGCTTGCGTTCGATGCCGCCCTTATCAGAGGCATGTTCGATCCTGTTTTATACACGACGATTGGGTATTCGCAATGGTATGACTACGCTGGTCTTGGAACCATAAAGTCCGAATTTGAACAAGCACTTCGGATAGCCAAACATGATATCGAGGCCGGGAAAGGACTGGGTTTTTATTTCCTGGGTGTCGGTGATTTCAAGAAGGCGAGGGATATCTTTCAACAAGTTATAAAGGATTCGCCATACGACGAGGATGCATTGTATGGTTTAGGCCAGGCGTATCTATATTTAGAGTCGTACCCAATGGCGATTCAGAATATGAATCAAGCTAGAAGTTACCACCTTACACACTGGATGCTCTTCGTCCAACTTGCACAAGCGTATCGACTTTATGGTGATGACGAAGAAGCTGCACGGATCCTGGGGTATGCCCTGGAGGATGAGAACCTTCCAGAATTTGTTGGATACCGTATTTATAATACCGGTATGAGTCTATTGGAAGGAAATTATTGGATGTCCGAATCGGATGCCGAAGCGTACATTGTGAAAAGCGCAATGGCCACGCCTGACAGTCCACTCGAAATGAGTGTTGCAGAGATGTTCGATATCCCGACTTTCGATGCCTCGGCACAGTTCGAAACGCAGGACACCGGAAAGCGAATGAAGATTAGCGTGCGGATTAAAGAGGCTGGATCTGATGATGACAGCCTGCTAATCACCATCGAGTACTTTCTGCTTCTAGGTTCCTTTACAGCGGCGCGGGTTAGTGAACCACTTCAGGATGGCTTGGTACTTGAAATCTTTGAACAAGATGGCACGAAGATAATCGAGGTTTATCTGTCATACAGGGCAATCCTCGACTGTTCGGATGGCGTCGTTCTTATGCCTTCTGACATCTTGGAATCTGCGTTGATTGTTGATTTACGACCAACCAATGAGTTTTCCGATCGGCTCGAAGCGATGGAGACGATCGCTGAAAACGTAGAGACATTACGTGGCATCCGATCAAGTCAAGAGATCACTTTTGATATTATTAGCCAAGATGAACTCGCCGATAAACTCAACGAAAGTGTCTCTTTCCAATCTCTTGAACACATCCAAGCTTCTCACGATTTGTTGGTTTTACTAGGCCTATTGGAGAGAGGAGATAACCTGGAAGAGAAAATCTTGGAAGCTCGCCTGAGATCGATTTCCGGTTTCTATGTACCAGAGGAAAGGAAATTTTATCTTGTCAGTGATGAAGAAGGCGAATTGGGTGTGAGCGAAATCATCACACTTTGCCACGAATACGTACATGCATTACAAGATCAGTCCTATGGTCTGCGTGAAATGGAGCAGAAAACATCCAACGAGGATGAGCAGCTGGCCTTGCGAGCTGTTGTAGAAGGGGAAGCCCAGGTCGTCTCGCACGCCTACTTTGATCGCTATCTAACCCCATTGCAGCAGCAGTCTTTTTGGAGCGGTTTGAATGACGATAATCACCAGGATGGTATCGTATTTATTGGAGATGTTTTTACGTATATAGAAGGCGAGAATTTTATCGACGCAGTTGCACCAGGTGGCTATTGGCCTTCCATCGAAGCTGTTTTTATCGATCCCCCAACCTCTTCTGAGCAAGTCTTGCACCCGGAAAAGTTCCTTGAGGGAAGTGATCCGCCGCTCGAGGTAGACATCCCGGATTTTTCAGAATTATTGGGTCCTTCGTGGAACGAGATCGCGGGGAACGTGATGGGAGAGTTCCATATCCGTGCCTATTTGGCCGGTCATATTTCACCCTCTGCGGCCGAGTTGGCAGCCGCAGGATGGGGTGGCGATCGTTACGTTCTGTTCGAGAATGAAGAAGATGGACGTGATATTTTGGTATGGAAGGTTGAGTGGGACACAGTTGAAGATGCACGTCAATTTGTACTTGCACATCGGTTGAATTTCGAATTCGACGATCGTTTCGAAGAAATCGAGCGAGATCTCCATGCTTTCAATCGAACCCTTCAGTGGCAAGGTGAGACTCGATCTGTATTTATCCGCCAGATGCGAGCGGTAACGTGGATTGTGGTTGCGCAAGACACTGTGGATTTGGATCTCATCACGGCGCAACTGGATGAAATGGAGTGAGTTCCCTTTCTCGGGTTTTCCAAATAGTAGGGTGATTGCGCTCACGGCATATTATCTGCTGATGTGTATATTCTCGTAAGCGGTGTCTCTTCATACGTTTCCGTATTGAAACTCATTTGAACGCTGTAGGATAAACGTGCTTCCGTGTGATTGATTTGCGATATTCCGCATAGGCGATGCGCGAGGATTCGAGTACAATAACTCGTTGGCCGACTATCGTTAGCAGGAATTCGATGACTGCGCAGGAGTACATTTGACAGAAAACAGTGGAACAAATACCCAGAGCAGGCAGGAAGTAACGCTCAGCCGTGACCTCAATCTGTTCACCGTTACCATGATCGGTATCGGCGGGATGGTGGGCGCAGGTATTTTCGTCCTCACAGGTATCGCTGCCGGTATTGCTGGCCCTGCTTTGATTCTTGTTTTTTTTCTAAATGGTCTCGTTACCTCGTTAACCGCGATGTCCTATGCTGAACTTGGTTCTACATTTCCCGGTGCAGGAGGTGGCTATCAATGGATTAAGAAAGCCCTCGGTGGAACCCTGGGCTTTTTGTCCGGGTGGATGAGCTGGTTTGCCCAGGCTGTAGCCGGAAGCCTGTATGCGCTGGCGTTCGGTCGCTTTGCAGCTGAATTGGTATTCCTCATTAATTTACCGACATTTGGATTAGCCATAGAGCCTACAAGCCGGCTTTTCATGACGCTGATCATAATTCTCTTTATCGTCACCAATTACCGCGGCGCATCGGAAACGGCCGTGGTCGGTAACTTCCTCACGGTGACCAAAATCGTCATACTTGCCTTCCTGGTACTTTTTGGTATTGCAGCCATGCTGCGGACAGAAGCCTGGCACACGCGCTTTACTTCGGATTTTTTTCCGAACGGAATTTTCAGCGTTTTCGTGGCGATGGGTTTGACCTTTATCGCCTTTGAAGGATACGAGATTATTGCACAGTCGGGAGAGGAAGTAATCGATCCGAATCGCAACATCCCGCGGGCTGTGTTCTATTCCATCGGCATTGCAGTCGTGATTTATATTCTGGTTGGTTTTGTGGCGATCGGTGCCGTCCAGCCACCACCTGGGCAGGTGGGGTACGCCTATCTTGGCGAGCAGGGGGAAGTTGCTGTGATCGAAGTCGCTCAGCAGGTGTTCCCGTTTGGTATTGGCGGATTGATCCTGCTGCTGAGTGGATTGGCTTCAACGACGTCGGCATTGAATGCCACAACGTATGCTTCGTCGCGGGTATCTTTTGCCATGGGGCGTGATCACAATCTACCGGAGTTCTTCGCTAAGATACATCCTGAACGTCACACGCCGTATTTGGCCGTGTTGGCTACAGGCGGCTTGATGGTCCTCATTGCGTGGACGCTTCCCATCGAGGATGTTGCTTCTGCGGCGAGCATTATGTTCTTGCTCTTGTTCTTGATGGTCAATCTCGCTGTGTTGTTCCTGCGGCTACAGCAGCCTGAACTCAAACGCGGGTTTATGGTGCCCTGTTTTCCGGTGTTACCGGTCCTGGCGATCTTCTCTAACGCCGTACTTGCGTTGTATATTTTTCAATTCAGTTCCATTGCCTGGTACGCGACCATTGTCTGGGTCGTAATCGGTTTACTTGCTTATTCTTTTTATTTCTCGCGCGTCGAAGAGATGGAAAAGCCCAAAGAAATCCTGCTCGAAGAAGTATTGGTTAGTCGGGATTATTCCGTTCTGGTGCCGGTGTCGACCAAGGAGGAGGCCAGAGTTCTGGGTGAGATTGGCGCAATCCTCGCGCAGCAGCGACAGGGAGAGGTGCTTGCATTGAACGTTGCTAAAGTGCCTCCGCAGCTCACACTCGGTGATGGCCGCTTATTCCTCCGTGAGGGTCGCGTACACCTTGAGGAAGTGATCGAGAAAGCACGCAGCTATGACGTTCCTGTACATACCATTATTCGCCTGGGACGGAATGTATCCGCGGCTATTCGTCAGACGGCGATGGAAAATGCTTCCGATCTTATGGTACTCGGCTGGCCCGGTTACACTCACACAACCGGAAAGGTTTTCGGTTCGGTGATCGATCCCATTGTGGACAATCCGCCGACGGATGTGGTTGTTGTTCGCTATCGTCAATGGCGTCCTTTAAAGAAAGTGCTCGTGCCGGTTTCTGGAGGGGCCAACAGCCGACGAGCGGTCAAGCTGGCGGTGGACATGGCGGCGGCTGAAACTCCCAATCCGGCTTCGGTGACAGCGCTGCACGTCGTACCCCATAATGTCAATGAACAAGGTCGTGTGCGAGGAACACGAGCGTTGAAGGATAGTGTGGATGGGATCGATTTCGATCTGTTAGAACTGCATATCGTTGAAGGTGCCGATCTTGCCAGTGCCATCCTCGAACAGGCGGAGGGGTATGACTTGATTGTCCTCGCGGCAAGTGACGAACCGTTGTTTAAAAATCTCCTGGTAGGAAAGATGACAGAACGCGTTGCCCGGCTCGCAAAAGTGACGGTGATGATGGTAAAGCGACGCAGCACCCCGATACACTCATTCGTGCGTCAGGCGCTTCTGGAGCCCACCGTGCCGAAACCTTTAGAGTAGCCTGTCTGGGAATATCGTGAATTTAAACAAGCTCCCCATCATGGGGAGCTTGTTTTTTTAAGGGGTTACGGGATCGGGACAGAGGCCGGCTTCGCAGGTCGATAGGCGTCCCCGCCGCAAGTCCAATTCCAATCGGCGATAACGATGTTCTCGACGCTGCCGTTCGATGGGACGGTCACGGTTTTCAGTGCCTTGCCACAGGAAGGGTTGCTACCTGTATACCCGCCGGTGACATATGGTATGTCACCGACGCCTCTGGCATAGGCGACAACATGGTAATTCCCGGGTGGAACCGTCATTCTGTAATAGGGATGGGTCGGCGTGGAGTGGATCCACCACCAGGTGCCGTCGTCCAGGTTGAAAAACATGACCACAACAGGTGATTCGTGGTATGTGTAGGAGTCCTTCAGGTACGGAGGGGCGGAGGCCAAATCAACCATTCCGGATATCGTGCCGGGGATGCCACTCGATGTGCTGGATGTAGTTGCTGTTGCGAGAACAACAGGCTCTGGCGGCAGTGCAGCCGGATCCCGCTGGATATACGGTAAGATCCAAATTGGGTTGTAGCGTGTACGATCACCCTTGGTACGCACGACAAGCGTAAATTCCACCGTTTGTCCGGCGAGTGCGCTGAGATCGACTTCAACTTCGGTATAGGCGCCGCTGGATGCATCGTGGTCGGAAATCGGCGACGGGCCTATTTGAGGGGAAAGATCGTGAAAACCACCATAGCTATCGAAGTAGCTTAATCCAAATTCCACATTGCAGTCTGTATCGGAGGGTTGACAGGCAAGAATGGCGTGGAAGGTGTCACCTTCCCATACTTCAAGTGCTGGATAGTGACCGAAGATGCCGGCTAATCTTTCGTAAGCGGGGATGGTTATCAGCGAAGGCGCTTCGACGAGGGTATCGCCAGATATTGTCGTGCCATCCAAGCGATCCACGTAACCGGCACCGGTATCGTCAGGATCACCGGGGCAGATCAAGTATTCACCGTTGTTCGACCATTGGGCAGTGCACATTGCCGCGACGAAATCGAGAACCACAGTCGATGGATCCGGAGTCGTCACCTCGAGTATCTGCGCTGTTGGGGTACTCGTTGGTTCCGGTGTATTTGTTTCGGTGGGGGGCGGTGGGATGGTGATTGTCGGCGTGGGTAGGCTGTCGGAGGGAGCGTTGCATGCAGCCAGTGTGAGGATGACGGTGAGGATCAGAATAAAACGTTTCAAAGTAGCCTCCGATGATTAAAGTATATTGTTGGTCGTTGTTGTTCTGACCGCAGGTCGAAGGATACTCTATCGCGCCTGACTCAAGCTGTCAATCCATCTGCGACAATAAGGATGCGCATAGCCATAATGTATAGAGAAGCAATCTGGTATAAATCTTCGGATTATGAGGATTATGTGGGATAATGTCGTCTTGATTGCATCGAGGAAATGTATAGATATATTGAACGAAACGCGTTGAGATGATGCCGGGTTTGTCGGTCGTTGAGTGTTCGATAGGATATTTTGAGAAGCGAGATTGATGAAATTAACCGCCAAAACACTACATCCCTTCCTGATTGCTGTATATCCCGTACTTGCGCTCGCTGCCAATAATGCCCAGGAGATTCCACCAAGCCAGGCCTGGCGCGCGTTGCTATTGACGGAGATCGTAGTATTACTGATCCTCGTCCTGTTTCAGTGGGTTTATCACTCCTGGCAAAAAAGCGGTATCCTGGCTTCGACACTGATCTTGATTTTTTTTTCTTATGGACATGTTTATGCCATAATCGAAGACTTCACCATCGCTGGTTTCAATATCGGACGACATCGTTTCCTGTTATTACTATGCGTCAGCTTGGCGATGGGGGTCATTTGGTTTCTTCACAAGATTGAATCCCAACGTATGTGTGAAATCGCCAGATCTCTCAATATATTCGGTCTCCTGGTTTTGATCTTTCCGCTCCTATCGCTGGTCGCCTTTGGCTTTCGTTTCCATAATATCGACTCGTCATTCTCACCGAATACGGAAACCTCCGATCTACATTTCGTAATGGAAGGCGAGCTTCCGGATATTTACTATATAATTCTCGATTCCTATGGCAGGGAGGATATCCTCCGGGATTTATATGGTATCGATAATTCCGGTTTTATCGAAGCACTCAAGCAGCGTGGTTTTTACGTCGCAGATCAAAGTATTCCCAATCATGTTGCCACTGCATTTTCTCTCGCTTCGTCTTTGAACATGAACTACGTTCAGGATCTTGGAATCGAACTTCCACCGGGAACGTACCCTGGATCGCTTGTTGATCCGATACGCAGTAGCATCGTTCGAACTGAGCTGGAATCATTGGGTTATTCCGTGGTTGCACTCACAAGTGGGTGGGCAACCACTACGTTAATCGACGCAGATTATTTCCTGTCTCCGGATATGTTGACGTCAGAATCGGGTTATAAATATAAAGAATATTGGCTGAATGATTTTGAAAGAATGCTGCTGGAGACTACAGTATTGCTTGTGCCTATCGATTATATCGAACGTGAAGTCGTGCAAGATAATCTACGCGAGCTCGCCAATTTCTCTGGATGGGAAGGCCACCGCCGGATTGTCCTGGCGGCTTTCGAGAATCTTAAAACCGTCCCGAATATTCAAGGACCAAAATTCATTTTTGCACACATCATCTCCCCGCATCGACCCTATCTCTTCGATTCTGATGGTAATCGGGTTACCCAGTCAGGCCCGACAACGCTTGATGATTTGGGCTCAACCATCGCGCCCAAAGATGAGGTCAGCTATTATGCTGACCAGATGATGTATATTAATACATTGACATTGGAAACCATTGACACCATTTTGGCGAACTCGCCCCGCAAGCCGGTGATCATCCTTCAATCCGACACCGGCCCAGCATTCGATTTTGACTGGGAGCAACCTGATCCGATAAACCTGCAGACGAAGATTGCCATGCTGAGTGCCTTTTACTTTCCTGATGGATGTGATGGCAATTTGTATTCGCAGATATCTCCAGTAAATATCTTTCGAGTCCTCTTTAACTGCTATTTTGGTGGAGATTATGCGTTGTTGGTGGATCGGACGTTTTTTACAGACCATCACAGCAAGACGGAATACCAATTCATCCCGGTTGAGGATTTACTCCAATAATAACTAACTTTGTTACCAGGAGGCGCCGATCTAATATGAATCGATTGCTTTCCAGCTCTTTGATGATCTTTGTATATATCTTTTCTGCGATTGCGGGTGTGTTTATAGGTCTCACGATTGGGGGCGCAACATTTGGTGTGGCATTGGCTATCGTGCTGGCTTTCGGATTCGTACTAGTAATTGCCGCCGTGGAAATTGTCTTCAGGCGAAAGATTGCCGGCGACATCGAGCCGGCACAAGATTTCGCGCCAATCCAGGATGTAGTGATTGTTGGTGGCAGGCTCCACAATAATTCGGATGAAATATCAAGCGAGGTGAAGGAAGTCTATCGACAATTGCTGAAAGACGCAGACGATGACGGACGCCCGGATATACTTCAAGAGATAACAGCAAAGCAAGATGCAGCGGAAACGCTTGAAGCAGATCAAGTGCTTCAGTTACAGGAAGCAAAACAAATGCTGGAAAGCGGATTGATCACCCGAGAGGCATATGCAGCAACCGTAAAACAGATTCTGGCAGCTGAATGAGTGTGAATGAATTACTCGACGAATTGATGGTTGAAGATATTCGCCAGTTTTCGGAACATGTGACGGAAGGTGACGACAATACCGATCCAGGCGATCTTAATATGTGTCAGGATGCTTCTTCTCTCGTTATAGGTCTCGCGTAGCACGAATTTATCTCGCTCGATCGCATCCAGAACCCCCTCGAAACGGGCGCAATACCAATACCCAACGATTTTACATCGTAAAACGTCTAGCAGGTCCAGGTATCTCTTTCCTTCGGAGAAGAACCTCCGGGCCAATTTGACTCGTTCTTGAACCCAGCTTCTATATGCTTGAGCTCCGAAGTCATCCGGCCTGATGTTATTGGCTTCCAGGTACTCTTTAGGGATATTAATAAATCCGTCGGCAATATCCTTGAGCATGTCCCTGAGAAGGTGCGTAATATGTGCAGCGGTGGCTGCCAGAAATCGAGCTTTGTTCTGGGGATAAGGGTGGCCGTTCCCAATAAAATATTGAATACCATCCGTAACAGAGATCCCCAATCTTTCCGTGTACCATGCCAGTTCATTTTGTTGGATCAGTCGACCCTTTCGGTGAGCATCGAAGTCGATGATCGCCAGCATGTTGCGGATGAATGAACCGAGACCTTCGTCATCTGGGGATCGATGCTGAATGAGTTCGGCAATAATTATTTCTTCATCCGATAAGTCTTTGAAGGTCTCGTTGTTGAAGAGCCCATCGATGATTGTTTTTTGCCGCTCCATAAAAGCGAGACGCTCCTGGTTGGAACGAGCATGGATATCGATGACATCATCGACCCAACGGAAATAGGCATATGCGCTGAGGAAGTCATCCACCAGTTCCTTGTCAACCATCAGTCGCGCAGTGAAGTAGGTTTGCTTACTTCCATCTCGGGTGATCGTACGAGCCAGTTCGGTGGTTTTCATGATCCAGTTTCATCTCGTAGAACGTAATTATATCAATTTCGGCGATCACCAATAGCACCTTCATTTTTATTTATGAAAGTGAATGCTAACTTGAAATTCGTCCACACGAGAAGATCATTTATAATGAGTTGATTTCATTTTGAGTATACCAGTCGATCCGGCTAATAAAAACTACATCAGCATCGAACTTATCGAAACGTGTTTCGACTTTACTTGTGACCAACAAGGAGTACCAACCAATGCTTACGCCTCGCCAATTAAAAACGCTATATGAGCAAGGTCAGAATATCAGTGAAATTTTGCGCGAGGAAATGGACGTAGAGTACAACACAAAAGAAATCATCGAAATCTCCTATGATTTACAGGCGGGAAGCTACACCAAAGCGCTGAGTGAAATGGATGTCGCAGAACGCAAGGAGAGGTATTGCGCTGAGATTGTTAAAACCATCCGGTCGTTGTGCCAACCGCAGTCGATATTGGAAGCAGGGGTTGGGGAAGCAACGACGTATTCCGGTGTCCTGCTGGGTCTGGAGCAACACATTCCCAGCTATGCTTTTGACCTGAGCTGGTCTCGCGTGGCATATGCGAGGCGATGGCTTGAAAACGCGGGTGTAACGAACGCGACTCTATCTACAGGAAGTTTGCTTCAACTTCCGTATGCGGATAATTCGATCGATGTTGTCTATACCTCGCATTCGATAGAACCCAATGGTGGCTATGAAGAAATCATCTTGCGGGAACTCTATCGAGTTGCGATCCGCTACGTTATTCTTCTGGAACCTGGGTACGAACTTGCCAGCGACGAAGCCAGAAAGCGGATGGATTTACATGGATACTGCAAGAATCTGAAGGGGATATCTGAATCTGCTGGGTACGATGTGATAGAACATGCATTGTTTGCGGTAACATCAAATCCACTAAACCCCACAGCATTGACGGTTATTCGGAAAAGCGATCGCACTTCTTCGCCAGATCATGTCCTGGCATGTCCGAAGTATAAAACGTCATTGGAAGAGATCGGTGGTATGATGTTCAGCGCCGAAGCTTTGGTTGTTTATCCCATCATCGCCGGGATTCCATGCCTGCGGATCGAAAACGGAGTCTTTGCCAGTAAGTATGGCGAGATCATGAAAAGTGGCTGCGCGTAGCCATAAAAAGGGTGCAGATATGCCTTATAAGTTTCGTTTAAAACGTTTCTTTTGTATTGGGATCTCCTGGATTCTCCTTCTTGCAGTAAGCTTGGCGTGTAATTTGCCGGGCGCGAGCAGTGCTCCTGCGATTGAGGCAACTCCAACGATGACAATGGATGTGATGTCGATCGATGAGCCAGACGGTGAGTCTGATGACGTCGCTCCGGAGGAACTTTACCCTGATGAAGCCCCACTCGATCCACTGGCGATATTGGATACATACGCTTCTCTGGGAACCATTCGTGTTCGTTTGGAAACGATGAACTTGTCCAATAGTCTGAGTGGTCAAGATATGACGGGCAGGGAGTTATTGGAATGGATTTTGATCGATCGAGAATTCGATCCCCGTGATGCGAACTCCGATAAAGAAGAAATCATGGACGTTCTCGATACATATATTTTTCCCTATCCCAGTGCACGGATTTTCCTGATCAATGTGGCGACAGGATTGACTGTTGAAGCACATGGCTGGGTGCCATGGTCCCTGAAGGATTACAGCGTCGATGATATCGAGAATCTCTTTATTGAGGATGAATCCTTCCGGAAGACAGATCCAACACTGCACAAGGGAGATCTTCCACAGGGATTGCCCAATGCCGTCAACCATTGGCACAATATGGATGATATCCTGATAGAAGAAGCGCATTACAAGCAGTTCAATCTGGCACGACGACTGGCCAAAGACGCAATTAATCAACAAGATGCTGTTGCTGCAATGGTTGTCTGGCTGCAGCAGAATTTCTTTCACGCAGTTTCACCGGGCTATGCCTGGGATGTATACCTGGATGGGCAGGCGCCTCGTGAAGGTCCGGGCCAGATTGCTTTTCCGCTGAGTCTCGAGCGTGTATATGAGGAGCGTGTAAGCGGGTGTCATGAACCGACTTTGATTCTGGAAGGAATGGCACACTCACTGAATATTCCTGCCGTACGGCTTTCGATCCACGGGCATGGTGTCTTGTATCTACCGACTATGGAGCGGTTTATTCATGGTGATCATGTTGTTGCCTATACGGATGCGCCATTCGGGTCGCTCCTACTGACCTACGATCAGATCCTTCCCTTCGCGCAGAATGAGACCTATATTTATGCCATTTACTACGAGACGATTTACATAACGCCATTTCGATCGATGCCGTTATGGCGGGATGGCGGGTATCTATACATCGAGAACGATAAAGTCCGTAATCCAGGAGAGGGCTGGTGTATCAGCATTGATGAAGACGAATGGGGACGAATTTCAGGGCAGTTATCTGCATATAATCTAACGTATGACACAGTGAATTGTGTTCTAAGCAGTGATCGAGTTCCGATCTTGACGCTTGATGAACTAAATAAAAGCGATTGAGTTCTTCAGGCATTTGTGGAAGTTGAAATTGATTAAGCTGGATAACGAATGTCATCTTCATCCCTGATCGAAATACTGCAAGCCAGGCTGGGTGAAGCGATCGAGGACTACCAGATCCCACCTCCAGTGTTTGTTGATATGCAGGGCGAGTTCGTCCGGTTCAACGCAGCTGAAGGCTGGTTGGTCACTCGCTTTCCCGTTCTCGAGCGTTATTGCAATCCTTACGGCAGCATGCAAGGAGGTATGATCGCGGCAGCAATCGACAACACACTCGGTCCGTTGAGTATGTTGGTTGCGCCTCCAAACGTGACACGCAGATTGGAAATAACCTACAATCGTTCCATTTCGCCCGAGTTGGGGTGCATCGAAGTTAAGGCACAATTCACCGGTGCAGAAGGAAAGACCCTGCGCTTTACCGCTCGTGTTCGTGATCAGGAAGGAAATCTGCTGGCCCGCGCACGTGCTTTGCATTGGATTATCCAGTAACAAAATTCACTGGGCTGTTGCAGTTGAAGTGTTCTGCCTTTGGAGCTTGGCTTCTCGCGATCAGGCGATCACGCTGCCATTCACTCCTGGCGCTTCCCGGAGAAAATTCTGACGTCATTCGACGCGTACGTTGCCGGATTTTTGGGGTTAATCCTGTCAGAGTGGTATCGTATCGCCGCGGCATTTTATCGATAATTATGGTGAACACTATTAATCCCACTTGGAAAGGATGACTAGGAAATGGATCGTCATGAAGCATCCCTGCAGCGCGGTTTGTATTTTGAGGAATTCGAAATCGGCCAGGAAATTTATAGCGCATCTCGAACGGTGACCGAAGCAGATATTGTAGGATTTGCAGGTTTAACCGGAGATTGGACGAGTATCCACACAGACGCTGTTTTCGCCGCAGCACATCCTCTCGATCAGAGAGTGGCACACGGGTTGCTCGGTCTCTCCATTTCAGTTGCACTGGCGACACGGACAGGTTTTATCGAGGGGACAGTACTTGCCTTTCGTGAAATTCTCGATTGGAAATTCCGGCTGCCGATCTACATTGGAGATACCATCTCGATGCGTGCTAAAGTCATCGAGGTTAAATCTTTTCGTCCGTTGGGAGGTGGGCTGGTCAATTTTAAAGTCGATCTGCTCAACCAGAACGGCAAACTTGTACAGCAAGGGAAATGGGCGATGCTGGTGATGAACAAGCCTGAGGGACAACTTGGATGATAAGAATCGAAGAAGTGAGCCAGGTCACCGAAAGTCTATACAACGCATTTCAATCCCTGATTCCCCAATTAACAACATCAGGGGAAGTGCCAACGCGAGAGGAACTAGAAACCATTGTGCAAGCGGAGGCTACGAGTCTGTTGATCGCTATCGACGAAACGGAGGAATCCGATCAAATCGTTGGTGCATTGACCCTTGTGATCTACCGTATTCCCACAGGCTATGTTGCACGAATCGAAGATGTCGTGGTCGAGCAAGATATCCGCAGACAAGGCGTCGGGCGACGGCTCGTGTTGACTGCGTTGCTGCACGCCAGAAGGGTGGGGGTAAAGGCCATTGATCTTACCTCCAATCCTGCCCGGATGGCAGCTAATAATTTATACATACAACTAGGCTTTGAGAAGAGAAATACCAATTTGTATCGTTGCCAAATATCAACTCAGGAGTCGGACGTTTGAGCTGTATTATTCGATGCAGCATGACGGGCATTTCAGTGATGTACGAAAATGATGGAAATTATGGAGCGTCGGTAACTCGGGCAGGCAGGTTTTTGATTTCTACGCGTTTGAACTAAGCTGCCTTCTTCTTCGCCTTCTGTTCATCTTCTTCATTCAGATCTGACGAGACAATTCCATTCTGCATCGCTTCTTCAAACGAAAATAGTTCCTGATTCGTTTCCTTCTCGGCATCATCGGATGCTGCCACCTGATCATCCGTGGATAATACTTGATCGATTTCTTCCGTGATTGAATTCCGAAGTTGATGCACAAGCTTGGATTGACTTTTAGGTAATTGCAAATCCGTCATGAAATCGAGAAGCTCCGCGATGGTCCGTTTTGCGCTGAACCACACCATACCGATTGGAGTCTGTGCCCGTTGACGTTCAAATACGATTACCATAAAGAGGTCTTTACAGACACTGGTTGAAAAGGTATTCCACTTTGTCCCTTCGTTGTACATGAGGTTAAAAACACTATCTTCCGACATGCTGCGCGCCAGCTCGAAAAAGGTGGAATGGCCGGCCGCAATTAGTGCGGTGCTTATAGGGACATCGAATTCTTCCACGTAACCCGCATAGGTAATCGGTTGGCCTTCGGAGTTTGCCAGGATGATACAGTGGGCCGAGATTTCCTGGCGAAGTGTTTCTAATTTATTGGAAACACTTTCCATTCTTTCCTGCAGGTCGTCTTCTGAGGAAACTTTTGATGCACTGTTTAAACTTAGTACTTCGCGAGTTGCTTCGATTAATTCATCAATATCGATGGGTTTGGGTAAATAGCGGGCGACATTAAGTTGCTTGGCTTTGGCTTCTACTGTTGCGGATCCGTATGCTGTCATGAGGATCATCGGTGTGTTGATCCCACTGGAGCGGATTTTTTCTACCAATTCAAGTCCGTCGACCTGCGGCATGCGTAAGTCAGTAATAACGAGTTCATACACAATTTTCTGAAGCTTATCCCATGCTAATGAGCCATTATCGACGGTGTCGACGACAAATCCTTCATCGAGGCTGTGAAGCGTGTCCGCAATCGCGGTGCTGAAGGTCAATTCATCATCAACGACCAGTACGCGTGGAGGCTGTTCCCGCTGTTCGTTCACTCGATTACCTCCGATCTTTCCGGGTAAATTGTGTACGTGGGTTCTTATGATCATATCAAATTTGAATGCCTGTTCTGCCTTTCAGTTTCCTTTCAATAATGTGGTGCCGATGTGAGCGGGGAAATTTATAAAACGACAGAGCAGATCAACAAGGGTCATTGTTTGAGGATTTTGTGGATTGAAGCGGAGAGTGTTTTCTTATCGACAGGTTTTTGAACCCACGATACAAGATTGCTTTCGAGCAATTCCCGAGTTCCTTCATCCAGTGGATAACCGGTGATGAGCAACATCTTGATCCCGGGCCGTTTTTCGTTCAGAGTGTGAAACAGACTGGGTCCGCTTAAGCCTGGCATGATGACATCACTTAAGACAAGATCGATTATCTCACCGCCATTTTCGAAATATTGAAGCGCCTCATCTCCATCCGATGCAGTGATGACGCGGTAATTTAGAGATCGCAGCACCTGGCTGAGAGCGTCTCGAACATCAGGTTCATCTTCCACCAACAGCAGGGTTTCTAGATTTCCTTTTACGGCTTCGAATGCATCGTTATCTGCAATGGTAGAAGCCTGTGAGTTATAAATAGGTATGTAGAGTGTAAAGGTTGTGCCGATTATTTGGTCACTCTCCACATCGATAAAGCCATCATGCTGTTTGATGATGCCGTATACTTGCGAGAGGCCCAGTCCAGTACCTTGCCCAACTGGTTTGGTTGTGAAGAAGGGTTCAAAGATGTGTGGCAATACATCGGATGGGATACCCGTGCCAGTATCTCTAACTTCTAACCGCACCCAATCCCCGGGCTTCATATCTCGATAGGGTGGTCTCTGATCCTTGCGTACTTTCAAAGTAGATACTTTGAAGGTTAATTCTCCACCGCTGGACATGGCATCCCTGGCATTGATTGCCAGATTGATCAGTACTTGTTGAAGGCGTCCGGGATCAGCCCGAATAATAACTTGCTCTTCACAAGGTATGTGGATGACGTGGATATTTTCGGGCAGCATGCGGTTGATGAGGGTAATGAAATCATCGAAGAAGTCACGCAGGTTCACTTCAATTGGCGTCATAACGCCTTTACGGCTGAAATCCAGGAATTGTTGTGTTACTGAAGTGGCGCGTTGGGAGAGGCTGAGGATGGTCTTTACCCATCCTTGTGCTTCAGGTTTAAGTGAGGGTTCTTCCAATAACATTTCACTATAGAGTGTCACCGGAACCAGGATGTTGTTGAAGTCGTGCGCAATTCCGGCGGCCATCTGTCCAACTGCAGCAAGACGTTCTTGCAGATAAATTCGTCTTTGGGTTTCACGTTCCTGGGTAACATCTCGTATGACCAGAACCCATCCCTCGGATTGACTTCCGCTTTCCAACGGGCGGGCGATGACTTCAAAGATCTGCGATCCTTTTCCGATTTGCTGCCAGGGATCCTGGCCGGGATGGCTGTAGATTTGCTGCATCGGAATGTCGCCCAAGTGTGTAAGTGTGTCGCCCATACCGGAATTGGCCAGGATTTCCAGGTCAACCTCACCGGCGGGATTGGCCAGAATTACACAGTTATTCTGGTCGAGAAGCAGCATTCCCTCCGGAACTGTGTCGATGATTTGTTGTACCTGACGAATTTGTTCTCGGATTCGTTCCAAAAGCCGGAGACGCTGCGCAGTCGTACCCAACTGCTGTCCCACGGCTTCGGCCAATGCAATTTCTTCCTGCGACCAAATGCGAGGTCCTGTAGCGGCGAGACTTATTCCACCGATGTGTTGGTTTTCCTCATCCCAAATTGGTGCAGTAAGCGAGGAGCGCATGCCATGCTGGAGGAGAAGGTCGGCGAGGGGCAGGGGAGGGTCTTCCAGCTTTGCTGCTGTTTGCCAGTCTTCGACTGGGATCGCAGCGGGGATTTTCCACTCCGCTTCAGCCCGCATGGCTTGAATGATCAGGTCTTTTGTCTTCGAATCCATGCCTTGCGTCGCCAGATGCGGTTTGATCCAGATGCTTCCAATCTCCAATCCGAGGGCATGAAGCGACCGATCTAAGGCGATTTCGAGAAGTTGGGGTAAGTCGGTTGCTGCATTTGCAGCAGCGATGATCGAGTTTAACGCTTCAAAGTGACTCGCACGGCGTGTAACCTCCTGCTCTGCTTTTTTACGCTTCTCGATATCTCTGGAGATTCCCAAGGTGCCTGCCACGTTGCCATCCTCGTCGAGTAGCGGCAGTTTGGTCGTCGAAACCCAAGTTTCAAAACCGTCGAGGAAGATTTCTCTTTCCTCTTTACCTGAAATCGTCTCTCCTGTTTCGATTAATAGTTTCTCGTCCTTGAAGGCTATCTTAGCGTGATCTTCAGCAAAAAAATCGAAGTCCGTTTTACCGATCGCCTCGTCTGGATGTGACAAATTGAACTTCTCTGCAAGTGCCATGTTGATCTTGATGAATCTGCTTTCGAGATCCTTGAAGTAGATGTAATCTGGAGAATAATCCATCAGAGAGCGTAAAAGATGTTGCTCTCGAGTTAATGCTTCTTTGGTTTGTTTTCTCTCTACTATCTCCTGCTGCAACTCGGCTGTTCTCTCTTCAACCTGTTTCTCGATCTCGGCATAGGCGTTCCTGAGCGCTTCTTGGTCCTTGTTGCGTTGTTGCAGAAGCAGCGCAGCTTCAATGGCGCTGCTGATCTGTTCTTGGAGGATATCGCACACTCTTCCCTCAGGAGGCTCAACTTCGAAGAGAGCAATACCAAGTTGATTGTTCCCTCGGTATAGTAGTTCCGAAACGAATGAAAACCGATTCTTTCGTTTATCTAGTTCCACATGTTGTATGAGATTAGCGGAAGGGAAGGCCTCGTTAAGTTTTTTTGTCCAAAGACCTTTATCATCAAAAGCAAGTAGAAGTTCCGAGTGATCTGTATTACCGGAAAGCTCGCCTTCCTCGGGCTCCAATATCCGATTATAAAGAGATATATAGCAGCCTTTGATGCCTAAACGTGGTAAACCTCGATACAAAGTATCTGCAAGTTCATTAAAATCCAAAGCTGTAAATAGCGCCCTGGTGACTTCGCGTAATTCAAGATATTGGCTTTCTCTCAGTATTTTCTGGTGGTGTTCCGCCGATTGCAGCTTTTCACTTATCAGGACACGAGCTTGTCCACACAAATCCTCAACTTGTGCCAGGATGTTTTCATCACTGAACCGACGAAGGGCGTAGTGACGTAGTGAAGATACAGCATTTTGCCAGATACCGATTTCACTGTCTTCTGCAATCGTGCGATCGATGAGTTCATCGAGTGTCTTCAGGAAATCTCCAGTCGGACAGCTTTCAATCTCAGAGAGGTAGTTATTGAGTAACTCTATGATTGTATCTTCGCTTGAACCCTCGATGGCAATATTTGCTACTCGAACGAGATCCGATAGGAGGTCATCCTGTTGTGTGCTCGATTGTCCAAAATCTTTTATCCCAACCTGAAAAATCGTGGCCGCATGCTCCATGGCGGGTGATGAACATCCACAAGACTCCCGGATGTAGAGTGTGGTCGGAATGACTACGCGTTCCGGAACCTCCTGTCCACGCAGTATTTTTACCGCCATGTCCATTGCTTTTCGACATTGCTCTCGAAACGGTTGGTGCACTGTCGTTAGAGGAGGGATTACGGCATTGGCTATAATCTGGTCGTCGAAACCTACGACCGCAATGTCATCTGGGACATTCTTGCCGTATTTCTTCAATGTCCAAATCGCATCGAGTGCCATGATGTCGTTCGCGCCGATGACGGCATCGAAGTCTTCTTTCCGCTCTTCGACGAATAGGCGGATTGCATTTCTACCAGTATAACCAGACCATCCTCCAGGTGGCGAGATCAGATTTGGGTTGACTTGAAGCCCTCTTTCTTGGAGGACGTCTTGATATGCTTGAAAACGTTCATCTGCGCCGACCTGTGCTTCGGGGCCACGAATGAAGGCAATACGCTTGAACCCATGATCTTCAATCAGATGAAAGACCAGGTTGCGCATGCCGACGTAATCGTCGGTAGTCACAGTAGGAATCCCAGCGACTACATGACCAATATTGATTATGGGTTTTGGTTTGAATTGATTGCAAAAATCAAAATAGGTCTCTTGAGAAACATAGTTGCTGATCGATGCGCCCCACATGACCAGGGCATCAATGATTTCGTTGTTGCCTATTTGAAAAATGGAATTCGTAAGTGATTGAATCTCGTTTGATTCTGTCAGCTCACCACCGGGGGCACAAATGATATTTACGTCGTGCTCCTGAGCTGCTTCTGCAACCGCACTCCACATTACAAGGCGAAGTGTTTCAGCAACGCCAGTAGTCAAGAAGCCGATCGTAGGTCGCTTGCGAAAAGATTTGATTTTCTTCTTTTTCGCTTCTTTACATTTCTTTTTTCGAGTCGGTGACATCGAATTGCTTCCTGCGGGTGGCAGTTACATCATGTGCTGGTGATTGACCTATTTCCCTTGGCTAGGGGTTTATCGATTACGATTCTTCCTCATTCATCATCTAGTGCTTCCCGGATTGCTTCGGCCATGATGTCCACATCGTAGGGTTTGTGAATCACGGAAGCGACCCCATCTTCTCTCAGCTGATCTAAATCCTCGGCAAGAATGTGACCTGTAACAGCCACTGCTTTCACTTCGGATCCCATCTGTCGCAGTTCACGCAACAAAGCCGCTCCACCGATTTCCGGCATGACTACGTCGGTAAATAGAAGATCGATGTTTCCATTGGCCTTGTAGATTTCCAATGCCTCTCGACCGTTCGAGGCAGCCAGGACTTGATAACCCAGATCTTCTAGTATCTGCTGACCGACTTCACGCATCTTTTCATTGTCTTCAACCAAGAGAATAGTCTCTCCTTTCCCTTGGGGGATGGTTGCGAAGATAGCATCTTGCGTTAAGGGTTCCCTTTCCGCCTCGCACATTGGCAGATATACATGAAATGTCGATCCTTTTCCAATCTCAGTTTCGACGCTGATTTGTCCCTTGTGCTGCGCTACGATGCCATATACCTGCGCCAGCCCCAAACCGGTTCCTTTACCAGTTTCCTTGGTAGTGAAGAAGGGCTCGAATATATTCGGAAGCACTTCTGCAGGAATCCCGGTGCCTGTGTCGGATACGGATAGGCAGAACCATTCCCCTGGATCCATACCGACGGCAGGCGGATCATCGTCTTCTGCCACATGAACACTCGATAGTATGATCCGCAGTGTGCCTCCTTCGGGCATTGCGTCGCGTGCATTGACCACCAGATTCATCAATACTTGTTGAATACGCGTGGGATCGGATTCGACGATGTATGTTTCCGGATCGATTTCCATAGTGAGAGATATATTTTCCGGGATCGTGCGTTGCAGGACACGCACTGTTTCCTTTATGAATGGTCCGAGGTCTACAGGGCTCGTTTCCATCGGAGATCGACGACTGAAGTCCAGGATCTGCTGCACCAGGTTGGCAGCTTGTTTCGATTCCTTGATGATCGTGTTTAGTGATTTTTTAAGATCTTCGTTGAGTTCGTGTTTGCGCAGCGGCCTTTGTGCATAAAGTATGATTGTGGTCAACATATTGTTGAAGTCATGGGCGATACCGCCAGCCATCTGTCCCACGGCTGCCAGTCGTTCTTGCTGCTCGACGCGTTTTTGAGTCTCATGTTTTAAGGTCACATCACGTACCACGAGAACCCATCCTTTGGATTCTTTTCCTTTTTCCAACGCTTTGGCGATGACTTCAAAGAATCGGCTTTTGTATGAAATCCGGCACCAGGGATTCTTTGGATCACGATGTAATACATCTGTCAGCGGGCGATTTCCGAGTTTAGTCAGAGTATCCCCGATATTCGCATCGGCGAGAAGATTGAGATCATTCTCGGCTGCCGGATTGGCGAGTAAGATTAACCCTTCATTGTCGAGCAAAACGACGCCTTCGGGGACGGTGTCGATTATTTGCTGTACCTGGCGCATTTGCTCTCGAATTTGTTCTAGCAAGTGTAAACGTTGTGCGGCAGTCCCTAGTTGTTGTCCAACAGCAATCACGAGATCGATTTCTTCTTTTGACCACGAGCGAGGTTCGATGGCCGACAGAATTAAGCCACCTATCAAAATGCCGTTTTCTGCCTGGAGAGGCGCAATAAGTGAGGCATTGACACCATGATGGTTCAATATCTTGGAGATCGGTGCAAGAGATTCATTGTCGACTTCTTGTGACCAATCATCTATGGCGATTGGATTTGTTATTTGTATCTCTGCGTGGGTTAGTATATCGCGGGTGACACTGTCGATGATACCTTCCGGAATCCCGCGGGTGACGATATTGGGAAGAATCCAGATACTTCCGATCTCCAAATCGATGGCACGAAGTGTATGGTCAAGTGCGGTTTCTAGCAATTGCTCCAGATCTTCTTCTGTTGCCGCTGCTGAGATGATCGTATTCAAGGCTTCAACTTGAATCGAGCGGCGACGGATTTTTTCATCCGCTTTTTTTAATTCTTGAAATGCGTTTACTCCTTGAATTGCAGCACTGATTTGCGTGGCTAACGTCTCGCACATTTCTGTGTCGAGGTTATCCATGCCAAGTACTACATAGCCAAAGAGTTTGTCGCGGAAGTATAGTGAATTGACAACGAGTTGATATCTGCTGTCGCTGTCCAAAAAACCTTTTGGAACGAGTTCGGTAGCTGGGTAAGGAAGTGTGATATCACCGGCTGTTTCTATTCGTCCTTCCATGTTGTAGGCCAGCATGAGTCTGGCGTTTTCAGTGTTATGTTCGGGATCATCAAAGAGCGAAATAACACAACGATGAATCCCAATGCTGGGAAACCGATCCCGGATCGTATTCATCAAACTCGTCATATTATATGTGGTTAGCAATGCCTGGTTCGTATAACGTAACGGCTCTGCAAGGTGTTCTTCTTGCAGCTTGGGATAGGATACGGATAAGTACCCCATTCTCCCCAGAAGTAAGCTTGCACGTCGCCAGAGTTCCGCGAACTGTTGGGAGGATTTGAGATCCTTGGTGAGCGGAATTGTGAGTTGATTGAGAGTCGACATTGCATACTGCCACTGAAATACATCGGCTCCTTGGATCAGGCTGTGGCGCAGTACCTTTTCCAAAACCATCATGAATTCGTTGGAATCACTTTTATGGGTTGAGACGTTGAGAAAGGTGTCGACCAATTCCGATGTATGCCTGATAATCAGGGATTCTTGTGAAGATGAAGGGTTATATGATTCAACGACCTTTTCGATAATGCAATCTCGTTGTGTGATGAGATCGTCGGACCCCAGTGGCGACACATCTTCGAGTAGGAGGCTCTCGAATTTTGACTCTGGCCCACAACCACAACTCAGGCGCCTAACCAACGATGTTGGTATCATCTCACAATCCGGTACTTGCCCCCCCTCGCAAATTGTGATGAGGAATTCCACCGCACGTTTGCCGATCTCGTACATCGGCTGTTTTACCGTTGTCAGCGGTGGATTGGAAATGTTGGCATCAACAATGTCGTCGAAACCGATTATCGAGATGTCGCCAGGAATATCAAGGCCGTGTAATTGAAAGAATTCCATGGCAGCAAGTGCCATGTTATCGTTAGCGCCAATGAGGGCATCAAATTTTACCTTGCGTTCATCCAGCAGCGTGCGAGCCGCTTCCGTTCCCGAATCTCGATAAAAATCACCTTGCGTGATTAAATCGGGATTCACGGGAATGTCATACTCCTCAAGTGTATCGAGAAAGGCCTGGTACCGATGCTGGGCTTCGACGCTTCCGTCAGGACCGCGAATGAAGGCAAAATTGCGTCGATCATGTTTCTCGATGAGGTGCGCGATCGCTCCGTGCATGCCCGCGGTGTTGTCGGTCATCAAACTGGGAATACCTGCAACCTCTACCCCAAGACTGACAGTCGGAAGTGGATGATATCGATGACAAAATGTCGATAATTCTTCGAGGCCAATGTATTGACCAATCACACCTGCCCCAATGATTAAGCCGTCGACATGCTTCCCAGGAATTAGATCGTAGATCACATTTCGTTGAAACTCATATTCGTCGAACTTCATCGTGGCATTTAAGCAGCCACCTGTATAACAGATCACATTCGCGTCGTGATTGCGAACAGCTTCAATGATACCGCGCCAAACTTCGGATTGGTATCCGCTTATTCCAAGAATTCGATCGACTAAAAATGCAATTGTTCGACGCATATCAATCTCTGAGGTTGAACGTTTTCGTTTTTCGTTTTTTTCTTCCTTTTCTTCAAATGCATCGATTCTGTCTTTTGGGCATTAAGCCGAAACACAATCGTTGGAGAATCTAATCGGCAAGACGATAGGAATGTACTGCTGTGCACATCTATTCCTTTCCGTCCAATATCCTCCGCAGTTCCTCAGCCACTTCTTTCACTTCTAAGGGCTTAAAAATGATCCCTGAGACACCGTTTTTTCGCAGCTCCTGGAGGTCATTGGCAAGCATATGGCCAGTGACCGCGATGGTCTTAACTTTCGATCCCATATCACGAAGTGCGTGTAATAAGGCAGCACCGCCAACATCCGGCATAACAACGTCGGTGAAGACCAAATCAAAATCCCCGTTTTGCTTATAGATTTCCAGGGCCTCCCGGCCGTTTTTCGCCGTTACAACCTGATACCCCAGATCGCTGAGCAATTCTTCACTCACTTCTCGAACGTGTTGACTGTCCTCGACGAGCAAAATGCGTTCGCCTACTCCCCTGGGGATGCTTGTGTCGTCAGTGGGACGCATTTCGAATACTTCATCGGCTTGGTGGATCGGTAGATAGATGAGAAATTCAGTGCCTTCACCGACCGTCGAATCAACTTTAATGAATCCCTCGTGTTGTTTAACGATGCCCCAAACTTGCGATAGCCCCAATCCCGTTCCCTTTCCGGCGGATTTTGTGGTGAAGAACGGCTCGAAAATGTGTGGCTGGATGTCTTCCGGGATACCGGTTCCTGTATCTTTCACGGACAGGCAGAACCACCTGCCCGGTGTCATTCCGGGTGTTGGAATATCATCATCGTCATCGTCTTCATTAACCATCTCGCTCGATACCCCGACACGCAGCACGCCACCTTCTTGCATGGCGTCTCGTGCATTGACAACCAGGTTCATCAGCACTTGCTGGATGCGGGTCGGATCGGCTTCTACGAGGTACTCATCCGAGTCGATCTCAATGTACAGCGAGATGTTCTCGGGGATCGTCCGCTGCAGTACTCGCACGGCTTCTTTTATAAACGGTCCCAGATCGATGGGATGTCTTTCGATCGGGGCGTGCCGGCTGAAATCTAGGATCTGCTGCACCAGATCTGCCGCCTTGCGCGATTCGCTGAGGATGGTCTCGAGTGGCTTTTTCAATTCTTCCGGCAGCTGTTGTTTGCGCAATGGCATCTGGGCGTAGAGCATGATGGTTGTGAGTAGATTGTTGAAATCGTGGGCGATGCCACCGGCAAGTTGGCCAACTGCTGCAAGCCGTTCCTGTTGCTGGACCTGACGCTGCGTTTCACGTTCCTGGGTGACATCACGGATCACGACGACCCAGTTCTCGATAGACGCGTAGGACTCAATGGGTCGTGCAACGATTTCGAAGATCCGATTGTCTGCATTGACTTCATGCCAGGGGACTTCGGTTTCGTCTTGAAGGATATCGCTTATCGCACAACCACCGAGGTTTGAAATAACATCCCCAACGGAAACCTTCGCCAGCGAATGCAAATCTCGGATTCCTGCCGGGTTGGCAAGGATGACGTGGTGGCTTGCATCGAGCAGCAGTACACCGTCCGGCACGGTATCCGTGATTTGCTGCACCTGCTGCATTTGTTCGCGGATTTGTTCAATCAGACGCAGCCGCTCTGACGCGATACCAATTTGATAACCGACCGCTTCCAAAAGCGTAGTCTCTTCTGAAGTCCATTTAAAGGGATAGGAAGAGGCGATACACAAACCTCCAATTCGGTGGCCTTCTTCGGCTTTTATCGGAACAATGATCGAAGCCCGAACGCCATGTGGTTTGAGAAATGTCTCATAGAAGCGAAGACGAGGATCTTCTTCCGGAACGGTTTGCCAATCATCGACAACGAGAATTTCCGGCAGATCAGCGCTCACAGGATCGTAATCGTAGTGAGGAAATTTATTTTCCAGAGGCAGTAATTCTCGAGACACTATATGCGGCGCAATCCAAACACATCCCATCTTCATTTCAATCGCTTTGAGGGATAAATCCAGGGAGATTTCCAGCAGCTCTTGACAGTCGACCGCCTTCGATGTCGAACTGATGATGGTATTGATTGCCTCTAAATGGCTTGCGTGGCGCCGCAGTTCTTGCTCCGCATTTTTCGATTCGGTGATATCTCTGGAAATGCCGAAGGTGCCCGTGATGTTGCCTTCTTCATCTCGAATTGCCAGCTTGGTTGTCGATACCCAGGTCTCATGGCCGTCCGGCCAGGTCTCTTTTTCTTCCTTCCGTATAATGGGTTTACCCGTACTAAGCAGAGACATCTCGTCCTCAAAAGCTTCGCGTGCGTGTTCCTCGCTAAATAGATCGAAATCTGTTAAATCAAGGAGATCGTCTGGAGATTCTTTGTCGTGTAACTTGGCAAATTCTGAGTTGACTTTAATAAAGCGACTTTCGTTATCTTTGAAATAAATCGCATCCAGGGAGTAATCCATTAGCAAATGCAGCAGGTGCTGCTCCCGCAGGAGTGCTTGCTGTGCCTGTTTGCGGTCGACGATTTCAAATTCCAGTTCGATCGCCTTTTCTCTGGCCTCCTTCTCGACTTCCGTGAAGGCTTGCTGGAGTACTTCCTGTTCATGCTGTTGTTCCTGGAGCAGTAATGCGTAGGTCAGTGAGCTGCTGATTTGTTCTTGCAGCATATCGCAGACTCTTCCATCGGGGGGATAGACTTCAAAGATGACGACTCCGAGAGGTTCATCCCCGCGGTCGAGTGCTTTTACTACGAAGGACGATTTGTACTTTCGAGAAGTAATTTCCTGAAGGGGAAGAATACTCGTTGAATAATCCACTGTGTCGGATTCGAGCGGCAGTCGGCCGCGGTCGTCGAATGCGAGTATCTTTCTCAATGGACCAGGATCAGCTTGCAATTTTGAATCACGGGCAGCAGATGCACGTTCGTAGAGGGATAGGTAACAACTGCGAATACCGAAACGGGGCAGACTGCGATGCAGGATTTCAAGCAAATCATCGAGTTGGTGTGCCGTCGACAATTCCCTGGTGGTATTACGCGTATTCGCGTATTGTTGATCGTAAATAAGCGATTGACGGATTTCAATCTGCTGTACTTTTTCCCCGATCAGCACTCGAGCCTGATTACTCAGTTCCTCAATTCGTTCCGTCTTTGCTTCATCAGTATACCGTATACGTGCAAAGAGACGAAGCGAAGATACGACTCCTTGCCATTCATTAATTTCAAATTCAATGGAATTCGTCTCTTCGATACATCGCGCAAGCTCACGAAGGAATCTGCCAGAATTCTTCTTTTCGATATCTGTAATAAACGTGTCATATAAGCGCTTGCTCCAGGTTATATCCGGCCTTTCGACTGTCGTATCGACGAGGCGCGCGATCTTCTCGATGACGTCTTCTCGTTTCGGATCCGAAATTTCTGTATCGCCGTTATCGAATACCGTTTTTGTGATTGCCCGTCCAACAGCAGACGAAGTACAACCACACGATTGTCGGATGCAGACGTTTGTGGGGATTTCAATGAGATCCGGAACGTCGTCGCCCCGTAATTTTGCCAACACAATGTCAACTGCATGCCGGCACTGTTCTTTTATCTGTTGGCGAACGGTTGATAAGGGTGGGGTGGCCGCTTTGGCGATCACCTGGCTGTCAAATCCAACAACGGCCACATCGTCTGGGATGCATAGACCGTGATTTCTCAAAGCCCACATCGCCGCGAGCGCCATGGTGTCATTTGCGCTGACGATGGCGTCGAAATCTACATTGCGCTCGTCGATGAATAGTCGAATGGCATCCTCACCGGACACGGATTCCCATATTCCTGGTTGCGAGATCAGAGCCGGATCCCATTGGATGCCGGATTCCGAAAGTGCGTCTTGATAGGCTTGAAATCGGGTATCTGCTTCGATCTGGTTTTTGGGTCCGCGGATGAATGCCAGGCGCCGACAGCCATGCTCGTCGATGAGATGACGAACAAGGTCGTGCATACCGATGTAATTGTCGGAAAGTACGGCTGGTATTCCCTCGATTTGTTGGCCGATGATGACGACCGGCTTGGATGTGAATTGATGGCAGAACTCATGAAACGTTGTTTGCGAAACGTAGGTCCCTAATCTTGATCCATAAATAACGATCGCGTCGATGATATCTTCATTCGCAGCCCGATACAGCGAACTCGATAAGTTGAATCCTTCGACTAAATTGTTTAAATTTCCGCCTGCGATACTAATCACGTTGGCATTTCGCTCATGGGCGGCTTCAACGATCGCCGTCCACATTGCCAAGCTGAAATGGTCTTCCATTGCAGCCGTTAAGAATGCGATGGTAGGGCGCACGGATGGCGATTGCGCTGCATCGCTGTTTTTCGGTGAGCGATCTTGCATGCTATTTTCTGTCATCACCATCCATCCCTTTCCAACGGAAGGTAATTAGGCGATATCCAAGGCTTCCCGAACTGCATCCGCTAAAATATCGACGTCGTACGGCTTGTGTATAATGGAGATGACGCCGGCCTCACGTAATTGATCCACGTCCTCGGCAAGCACATGTCCCGTAACCGCGACGGCTTTTATATCCGAGCCTGTATTGCGTATTTCACGTAGCAAAGCCGCGCCGCCGATATCCGGCATCACAACGTCTGTGAAAATGAGATCGATATGATCGGTTTCCTTAAATATTTTCAGCGCTTCTGCTCCGTTTGAAGCGCTAAGGACTTGGTATCCCAAATCTTCCAATATTTGCGAGCCGATTTCGCGCATTAAGTCGTTATCCTCGACAAACAGAATGGTTTCGCCCTGTCCTTGAGGGCTGTCGGGGATTGTCTGCTCGCTTTGCAGCGTGCGATCACGTTCTTCCATCGAAAGCTTGGGGAGACTCATCTAACAATCCTCTTCCCTTTGTACACCCACCAGGCATGCGCGATCATCGACAAGGTAATATGACGATGCCAGCTGTTCCAATGGCGAACGCCATATTCGTCCATTTTAAAATTGGAGCAAGCTTCAGATACCATTTGATCTAAAATTCCCAGATCACTGGTTTTCTCGGCGAGGTTGGTGAGGGTCGTATCCTGAGCGGCGTTGGAGATGTAGTACTCTGTTTCGCAACGTTGGCTCACCGATCGGCGTGCCAGGAGCCATACTTCTTGGGCATTGGTTTCTTTCTGGCGTTCGAGTACGCGATCCGAAGCCCAATCTAAGACACAGATCTCATCCCCATTGGAATTGTCAATCACCCGCTTCCACTTCTTCTCGTGCCAATTCGCTACGATTTTGAAGATGGAAGAATCACTGGCGTCGATTTCTGGTTTGTCTGGATCAGACGAAGTCTGCTTATGATTGAGGTTTTGGAATATCGAATCCGCATTACGGCCTGAGAGAATGTAGTTCATGTTTGCTGCTTCGATGACGTTGCGTAAGTTCATATCGCTGCAGAAAGGTTCGCCGCCAATCACCCAGCGAATGGGCGTTCCAATGGCATGGATCGATTGAAGCATGTCCAAGGCGAGATCGGATTTACTTCGATATTCGATGTCTTCGGGTATTTTTGCTTCTGCCCTGCGTTTGTTGTCTTGCGTCCATTCCGCAGGCAGGTATAGGCGGCGGTCGAGAAGTGTGCGGCCTTTGGGGGAGGAATACCCCAGGAGCAGGCAAACCTGGCAGTTTTGTTCTCTCTTGAGTTTTCGGTTGAATTGCGGCTGTACTCCGACTGTCTTTCCCCCTTTTTTTGGAAAATACGTCACGCCGATCAGGCAGACGCCTTTCTCATGCCCCATTTCCGAAACGATGAAGTTCTGCAGCTGGTGATGTACGGCTTCGTCGTCCCATTGCGCACCAAAAAACAGTCTTTGGGCGGATTTTGATATCTTCTTGTTGTTGGAAGATAGTGGCGTTGTCCCGCGGAGCTTTCGCTCTGCATGGAGCAGGGATTGTACATAATGCAGAGCTTGTTGTCGTGTTTCACTACGCGCAAAATACTGATCGAATTGATCGTGGAAGAACTCCTCAAACTCTTTACCCTCGCACGACCGGTCGACTATTGAAAGCGTATGGATACCAACCTCTGAAATACTTCCGCCTCTTACGCTCATCACCTGTATACATTTCACAAATCACGGATCGAATTACCCTTTGAATCAAGATAGAAACTCAACGATTTGTTTTATTGCTAGGTTTGTCATACGACGGTAACTCTGGTCCGGTGGCGCAATAATCGCCAAGATCATTTCCTCGCCACCGGCTTTAATATGGCGACATACCAAACGCATCCGATTGGAATCGAGAATTGAAAATTCGTCGATTTCTGCAAGCGGGAATTGATCACGCGCCTCTTTACTCACGCGTTTGAGCATGGCGATCATTGCTGCTGCCTTGTCCATATCGAAATTTGCAGGTACCGTCGCAATAGGTAATCCTTCGCCGCTGGCGAGAACGGCGGTTTCGAATTGACCCTGTTGGTGCAAGGTTAGAAGCAAATCATCAAGTGTTACCGGTTGGACTGTGGCTAGATCAACTTGTTGATAATTCATCGATACCTTCCTGTCAATCCAAGGAAATCGGGCCTAATTATCCCCAAATAGACTCTCAATCTCTGTGCTCAATGCTTGGCCAAATTCATCGTCGACAATTCGCCCCTGCACTTTTTGTACCTGTTCAAATTCTGCGGCAAGGGGCAGGAGATTCTTTACCGCTTGTCCGGTGAAAAGCCGCACGAGACCGATTTGGACTTTCGTGCTGAAGAGAACAACGAGTAGGAAGCTGCCGGCGACGTTCGAAAGGTAGATATTCTGGTCGTCCCCTTCATGAAACATAAGTTTAAAGGGAGACTCCTCTCCGATCTGTCTGGCAATTTCTGCCGTTGCAGCCATGTTGCTGGCGGTCAGAGCGGACAAGATTACTGGATCGAAGGTTTTGGTAAATCCTTGTTGGCATATCAATTGTCCGCTGATATCACAAAGCAAGACACAGCCGGCTTGTGTTTTCTCCAGCAGCTGAGATAGGATCTTGGTGATCTTCGTCATTAATGCTGGGGGTATGATCACTTTATCTGCCATTTTTCACCTCCCGAAATAGGCTAGCGCGGACTCTTCCACTTCGGATTAAGAACATGTGGTTGGGAGTCACGCCGGATTCTCGATCTTGGGACATAAAGGATGCTTGTCCACTGCCTGTCCCAACAGGCTCACAACGGGTGCAAACGATATTCCAGGAAACCTGAAGAAATATCATGATTTTAAGTCTTTCTCCGCAATCGTTCGATTGCAGCTTTTAGGCTGACTCGCATACGTTCAATCGATCGGGCGAGATCTTCCATTTCGTCGCCAGTTTCAGCGATAATGGGGCTATCCATATCGCCTCGGCTGATGCTCTCGGCCGCCGAACTCAGGTAGAGTGCTGCCCTCGTAAGGCCACGACTAATCGTTAAACCGCTCAATACACCAATGATGATCCCAATGATGACGACGAGAATGGCAACTCTCATAATGTCGATGATCTGATTCTCCATAATATCGACAAGTTGTATCAGCTCGACATCGGCCGCGGTAAGTAAATCGTCAATTGCAGGCTTGACAATTTGAATGAAGAATATATCAGCTTCGTCGAGTTCGAGTAATGCACCGGAAATATTTCCCGGGTTGGCTTCGTAGGTCGATTGTGCTTTATCAAGATATTGGTGGTAGAGTGTGACTGCCCGTTCAATAACCTCAACCTTATCTGAATATTGAGCGTCGGTATTATCAACGACGAGCGCCCACTCTTGCATATAGTCTTCTCTGGTGTCACTTGCAGCGACTTCATCGCCGGTGGCAAAATGGTGGCTCAACAATGTTCGTTCTGTAAGCAGGAGCCTCATGCCTCTTTCCACCGATTCAATGGTTTGTTGTGCTTGAATGGAATCTCGGGTAGCGTTGGTCAGTGTAGTGAATCCAATAAAGACGCCGACCCCGATCAAGGCCAACAAGACCAAAGGAATTCCGAAGCCAAGTCCCAATTTTCTCCCGATGGTCAATCTCATCTTGTTTTAGATCTCCTTACTGTCATCGTAGAGGACAAAGGGTTAGTTTACACCCTGTGTGGCAGAAAGATACCCGCTCGTCCTTCTAGATGCCTCGCAACAGATCCAACATGATCTGTTGAAAATTCATGCGTTGTTCTTCATCTTCGATTTCCGTGCTAACCTGTTCTACCAGATCGGCGACCTTATTGCGTGGAAAGGATTCACGAGTTTCGCTCAAAGCCGCGACCTTTTCGTCAATGATCACAGGCCCTACCGGGCCAATCACTTCGATAAATTCTTCGTTGAGACGATCGAAAAATTCGGTATCAATTGCAGTAACGGGAGGTGATTTCGATTCTTCGACAATCTCCAACAATCCCGTTTTTACAAGTCCGGCAAGAACGTTTGCGGCCTCGAATTCTTCCCAGTCGAGAGATTTGGCGATTTCGGTGATGTTACGGACTCCGTTTACCTGTGCGAGAACTTTCCATTCATCAGGATCCAGGTTGATCGCACCGGTCGTTCCCTGGGAGAGATTGAAGACCGCCTGCATCGATGGAATCACATTTTTGATCTTTTCCCAGCTCTCGATTCGTTTCTTCCCTTCGATGAGGAGCAACTCGGTCGCTGTCGCTATGGTTTGGTCTGGCGCTTCAACGCCGCTGACGAAGTTGAAATTTCCACGTATCCATGACAAGAGGGTGTAGAAGGCCTCTTCTCCAATTTGGACGTCAGCAACTGCGTGAATGATGTTGCCTTGCTGCAGGAAAATCTCGCCGGTGTTGGTCCCGTCGGACAAATCGAGTTTTCCTGTTTGACTCCCGGATTTCAATAGCTGAATGATGTTCGGGAGTGATAGTTGGTGTAGATCACCCCGTAAAGCTTCTGACATTAAATAACTCCCTCATTTATCGATCTATATAAGCGCCAGGAGATATCATCGACATCATCTTCATTTACGATTCGGATGACGCGTTCTTCGGGGATGATATCCCGTAGTTTGGTTTCAATGTCTGATTTCGAGAAGTTGACATTCAAGGTCATCCGTAGAAGTGCGATATCAATACTCGGTTTGCACAAGACAATCAGTGCGGCTTGATTGAGATCGCGAATCAGAACGCGGAGTCCCTCATAGGTTAAGTCGATCTCATGAATGCCATTCTGTATCCTGGCAGCTATTGCCTGCGTCACTTGACGACTGATTCCCCGCAGCGCGGCGATGTTAAGATGTGCAGGAACGGCGTTAATGATCACGTTTCCATGATTGTCGCAGATGAACGATCCCTGTACTCCGTCCAATGCGTTGATCTCTGCTAGTACTTTATCCATTTCGATCACTTATTCACTGAAGGAAAGAATGAATGGACCCAAGCCAAGCCGTTTGATCGTGTCGTCATATTTTTCCCTGACCGCTTTCATTTCGGCTTGGATTCTGCGTTCCAAATCTGCGGCGGCCGGCTCGCCGGCTAGTTGCTCAATGGTGTTGCTCAAGCAATCGCTGAGTCCTTTACTCAAATTCTTTGCATCACCACTGTACTGAATTCTGCCGTCTTTGTATAGGAACAATCCAGCGAAGGGATCGAGGAATGGATATTCATTTGCCTTTTCGATCATGACGTATTTGAATGCCTCAAGAAATTGGCCTTTACCGATCGTGCTGTCTGCCATTTTCTCAATTGCCCCGATTGTCTCTCCCCAGACTGCGAGCAATCGGGGCAGATCGAAGCCGGCTTCGATCTCTTCGCTTTCGGCGAACGAAGCTTCGATCGCCGCGTTGTACACGTTGAAGTCCGCACCCAGAAGAGATGCATTCTCGACGATGTGCGGGAGAATCGCATCACCAGAGATTGATTCGTCCTGCATGGACAGGATGCTCTCGACAACTTCACCATTTTCAAGGAAAACGATAGCTACGCCATCTCCGCCAGTCATCTTGACTTCGATATAGCCCGTGTGTCCCTCGTTTTTTAACTTCGAAATCAATTTCTCCAGGCTGGTGAATTCCGTGTTGAGATCCTTGTATCGCACTTCACTTCTCACGGTGCTGGCAAGCATGGTCACTTTCTTCGCGGAGAGACTATACACGCTGATTGAGCCGTCTTTTTGATTGACTTTTGCCGTAATACTGCCGACGGCGTCGTGGCTGGTTTTCCTGCTGCCGGCAGTTTCTTCGATGGCATTGATAATGTTCCCGCTGTCCATAAATAGAGCGGCCTCATAGTCCCAGAAACTGATATGCACGAATCCAGTGAAACCGTTGGACTTGAGATCCAGTAACAACTTTCCGAAACTCGTAAATGAGGTGTTTAAATTTTCGTATAGGGGTTTCCCTTTTGGTAATAACATCGCAGTTCTCCTATGAGAGCTTATCTATGTCGGGTGTTACCAGATCGTCGACAATTGCTCGAATAGTTCCTTCTCGGTCAGTTTGAAGGGATCAATCCTTTTCCTTTCGATTCCTTCTTTTCGTCACTTGTATCGCATTGGATGTTGCACTTACGGAAATCTTTGGATCCATGGATAATGCTATGTAGTGTTTCTCAAATGGAAAAACGATCATCCGCCAGTTATCCCCGGACATTGTTATTTGCTCGAGCGTCCCTGCGTTAAGGAGTATGCTCAATTCCTCAGCTCGTCGTCCAGCAAAAGCTGCAAGAGCTGCTGCTGCATCGGGTTTATTTGTCGTTTCGTAACCAATGACTTCAGCGTATTTAGAAGCAACGAGTGCACCATCTATGCCATTGATGCGGGTGAAGTCTTTTGCGATCCGTTGTGCTGCCTCGCGCTCTGCTTTGCGCCGTTCCCGATCCGCTTCATTGTCTCCATTGCCCTGGGCAAGCGCTTGCTCGTCCATGCGCCGCAATCCTTCCAGCAGCAAATGTGACCAGTTGGTTTGTACGCTGCGTTTAGGTGCGCGCACGTCTCTCGTCAATTCAAACGTTCCATCTTCCCAGGTAAGAAGTTCAAAAATTACGTCTTCTCCTTCTTGCGAACCCAAGGTCATATGGACGATGTCGCCTTCATCGAAGAAAACCGTGCCCTCTTGGTCCTGATGTTTCACATGCAGACGTGCTTGATTCATCTCATTGCAATTAATACTAATAAGACTGGATAAACTGATGTCGATAAGATTCCCCTGAACAGCCATAATTAAACGCCTTTGATTGATAGGTTTTAGAGTTGTTTGATCACCAGGTTAATGACCGTTTTCAGCGTGTCGAATACACCATGTCCCTTGATGGCAGATGAACCCAAACAAGGATAGCCGTTTATATTCATCTGTGTTTTTAAGTCGTGAGGTTGAATGATGTCTGGCATATCCTGCTTGTTGAATTGTATTACGCAAGGAAATTCGTCAATGGGTGTTCCCAGTTGCAGAAGATAATCCTCAAGTGCTTTTAAGTCATTGATGTTATCGGCCAGGCGATCGCGTTGAGAATCGGCGACGAATACAACACCATCGGAACCCTGCAAAACGAGTTTCCGGCTTGCTTCGTAATAAACCTGACCCGGCACGGTGTACAGACTGAATTTCGGTTTGAGACCATTGATTTTGCCGAGTTCTAATTGCAGGAAATCGAAGAAAATTGTTCGGTCTTCCCGTGTTTTTAATGAGACCAGTTCTCCACGCGAATTGGGGTTGATGTGTCCGTGAATAAACTGCAGGTTGGTTGTTTTTCCGCTGCGAGCAGGGCCGTAATAGACAATCTTGATGTGTAACTCACCCAGCTTTTGATTAATATACATCTTGGTGATTCCTCCATCGTAAACATAAAAACACTTCATCATACCGGCGCCAGAACTTTAACAGCAACATGTAGTACTTTCTATCGAAAATGCGGAGCGTGTCCTTCGATCTCATTTCGCTACCTTGCCTTATTGGTTTCTTCCAACTTGGAGGGAACAAGCCCCGCGCTCATCGCTTCATCAAAGGTAATCAGTTCACCTGTACCGACATCGATGAGTATCTCCTTATCCAAGAGCTGATCGAATTCTGCGTTCATCGCCTCCGCGAAATCAGTAGAATCGATCGTGACTTCTTTTTGATCTGCGATTAGTGGGATCAACTCGGCGGCTGTTTGTTTGGTGTAATGCCAGACAGCTCCTGGTTTTGTTTCCGAGCCGAAAATTACCACCAATAAATATTCGCCATCCACATCGTGAGCGTAGATGTTGTATTCCGGCCCTTCGTGAAAGCTGGATTTGAATACGGAATTGCTTTTTAGGATTCTCGCCAGCTCGGATGAAGCAGCGAAATTTGCGGCAACGAGCGCACTGATGTTGGATGTGTCCATTCCGCTGGTAACACCGGCGGTTTCAATTGTATAGCCGCTCGTGCTAAGCAGTAAGACGCAGGATGCGCCTGAGTCCGACTGCAATCGACTGAGATGTTGTCGCAGTGGTTCACTTAGACTCTGCATATCGACTTGATCTATTTCACTGTTGCTCACCGAACCGATGGCGTTTTCGACGATCTCTCGAATTTGTGCCATACTGAACGGTTTATCGATGAACCCTTCGAGATTCAATTCCTCAACGGATGAGCGCAGTTCCTTGCTGCCATAGGCTGTTATTAAAACCACTTTCGTTTCGGGTGATATTTCTCTTACAGCTTTTGCAAGTTCCAGGCCGTCCATCGTAGGCATCATGTAATCGGTGATGATTAACTCGTAGGGGTTGTGCTTGATTTTCTCAAGGGCATCCACGCCACAACTAGCCGTGTCGACAATATACTCATCGCCAAGTTTTTTCAAGTAACTTGCTAGGGCTTTTAAGATCTCATGCTCATCATCAACGATGAGCAATTGCCTCGTGACTGCATCTTGAGTCGTCAAGTTGTTTCTCCCTAGGTTTCATTCCCTTCGGCACCATTGAATCTAAGCTAAGGGTACATCATAAGTGAGATAGTAGACCTTTCATTTGACTTGCAAAGTCCCCTCAATATCTGCCGCGGGTATGAAATTTGTACCAGTAGGCATTCGGGGAAAGAAATAAGACTTAGCCAATCAGTATTGTATAGCTTAAGATACGTGAACCGTAATTATATGCCGGATCACGTTTTATGTAAAATGGATAGAGAGGTGAATTTGCTAGATGGTATTATTTTTCTGTAGGTTCAATTTGGTGTAGAGTAATACACCAATTATCTGTTCCGGATGAACAGATATACAAATTTCAGCGGAGGAAACCGGATGCGATATAAAGAGCTGGGACGAACGGGTTGGAAGGTATCAGTAATTGGTTTTGGGTCATGGGCGATCGGTGGAACTTGGGGACCAGTTAAAGATGACGAGTCTCTTGCGGCATTACATCGCGCTGTCGATTTGGGTGTGAACTTCTTCGACACGGCCGATGTCTATGGGGATGGCCGCAGCGAAAGTCTGCTTGCGGATCTGCGCAAACAGCGCAGTGAGAAGATTTATATCGCCACCAAGGCCGGTCGACGTTTGGATCCTCACACGGCTAGTGGATACAACCGCAAGAACCTGACCGGTTTTGTGGACCGGAGTCTGAAAAAACTACAGATAGACTCGATTGACTTGCTTCAGCTGCACTGTCCGCCTACGGAAGTCTATTCCATGCCCGAAGTGTTCGGCATTCTCGATGATCTTGTCACGGCCGGCAAGCTTCGCTACTATGGTGTCAGCGTCGAGAAAGTTGAAGAAGCAATGAAAGCAATCGAGTATCCAAACGTTCAAAGTGTCCAGATTATATTCAACATATTCCGTCATCGTCCGGCGGAGCAGTTCTTTGATCAAGCGCGGAAACGGAATGTGGGGATTCTCGCTCGCGTGCCTCTCGCTTCCGGCTTGTTGACCGGTAAGATGGGACCCAGTACCGAGTTCGATGCCGACGATCATCGCGCATTCAATCGCCATGGGGAAGCGTTCGATCGCGGCGAGACGTTCTCCGGTGTCGACTATGAGACGGGTTTGAAAGCCGTGGAGGAACTCATGGCGATTGTACCGGATGGGATGAGTATGGTGCAGATGGCCCTGCGTTGGATCTTGATGTTCGACGCGGTGACCTGTGCCATTCCAGGCGCCAAGCGTATTTCCCAGGCCGAGGAAAATATCGCTGCAGCCGACTTGCCCGAGCTTTCCGACGACGTGATGCAAAAGGTGGAGGATATCTATAACAAGTCTATTCGCGATCTCGTCCATCATTTGTGGTAATTGATGCCGTTTGAGCCGAAATGCATAAGCACCAGGTAGCTTTCTTACCATTCATTCTTGCGATCGGTCTGTCAAGCTGTACCACTGCTGCTCCCTCGCAAGCCGTCGGAGAATCGAGGGAGATGGTTTCTGGTGTGCCTACGGCTGAAAGGGAAACGCCAACTTCATTCCACCCTACGGAAACAGAGATCGTTCCAACTCCTACACCGGACTGGGATAAGTTATGGGTGCCCTCGAGTTTCCCTGGTGAGCATGTCTTAATCCTGGAAGTAAACCAGCCTTACTCCTATGAACTGCCCTTTCAGATAGGCAAGTTTTACGATTATAGTCCGGTGAATCATTGCATTCTTTTCGCAATCGATTTCCCCGATCATGGTGCGGGTCCGAGGCCTGTGTCGGTTAGCGATCTTACGATTTCGGATCTTGATAATGGTCAGATCGATACATTAATCGTGGATGATATCGTGGAGGCGCTATGGTTTCCGGATGGCGAAACCTTCGCCTATATTCAAGCTACCGATCAGACCTACGAATTGCATCGGAGATCGTTTGACGGTATAGATCAGATACTTGCAAAAGATGTTACCTTCAAGTGGAGCATCGCTCCCTCCGGTCAGGCCGTCGCCTTCACTCGCGAGTCGGGCTACGAAATTGATATTGCACCTGGACTCTATATCGTGGATTTGGATTCGGGGGAAGAACGGATGGTTGCCGATGTGGATCTACAAGGAGCGGGGAGTGTGACCGATCGACCGTTCTGGTCACCGGACAGTAGCGAGGTCATTTTGTCGTACTGGGCTGGCCCGGAAGAACCCAGGTTGATCCTGGCGAGGGTCGATGGAACGGCGTCATTCGATCTGGTCATAGATCCGAAACTTGTGGATGAATGGTGGGCAACTATTCGGATTCCAAAAATCGTCTGGTACCCCGACGGCGATCACCTGGTTGGTACTTCAGCAATCATCTATGAATTGGATGGTCCTGATGCGCTTGTATATTATCGCATCGATCGTAATACAAACACACTGGTAGATGGCAAGTTGCTTGCTAATGTCAGCGACTACGAAAATTTGATCGGTTGGGCGGAACCGGGTGTCTCTGTGTGGGCGTTCGTTATCGGCGTAGGGCTTACAGAGGTATTCGTGCCGTAGATCGCATGGTTGTTGAACTTCATTATGGTACTATCGAGGGAGGATGCAATGACGGAACTAATTCCAGAAAGAATCCCGGATTGTGCAGTACGGCTTCTTGCTCGGCCTGAGTGGTATGTGGATCCGGACTTCGTGCAACTGGTGAAACTCAAACTGGCAAGCGGGGTGGTGGCGTTCCTGAGTAGTGAACGTTTTTCCAAGGGACGTACCCAAGCGATTACACTGGGGAAGACGATCCACTTCTGTGGGGTCGAACAGTTCCAGCCACATACGCCAAAAGGCCTCGCACTAATCGCACATGAATTGAAACACATCGAGCAGTATGAGAGGGATAGATTATTGGGATTCTATGCCAGGTATCTATGGGGCTATATCCGCCATGGCTATGGAAAAGAAATTGGGTATGAAGCCACTGCTTATGCCCTGGAAGCTGCTGTGAAGGTACATCTGCAGGAAGAGTTTAGCGAAAATGCCGGCCGAAATCCATGCATTCAAATGGGTGAGCCGCATACGCCAAATCCAGAATTTGTATTAAAAGTGCCTGAGCGATTCGACCAATATCCCTAGCCATCTGCTTGTTGATTGAACAGTACAGACTCTCTCAGTGGTATGATGGAAGTAGCAAGTTTTTTCTTTATTATTTTCAGGAGCGAGGTAGACCATGACTCAAAATTCGGGCAAACCACAGGTTCAGTCTACTCACGATGAAATGGCAACGTTCGGAGGCGGTTGTTTTTGGTGTCTTGAGGCGGTTTTTCAAGAACTGGCGGGTGTGAACGCAGTTGTTTCTGGCTACGCCGGTGGGGAAGTTTCCGATCCAACGTACGAGCAAGTATGCACGGGTTCTACAGGTCACGCCGAAGTCGTTCAGATCAGTTACGATCCGGAGGAGATTGATTACGAATTTCTTCTGGGCGTATTTTTCAGCATCCACGACCCGACGACGTTGAATCGCCAGGGCACCGATGTCGGGTCTCAATACCGGTCTGTGATTATCTACCACGATGAGCACCAGAAAACGATAGCCCAGCGAATGATTCAAGAAATCGAAGACGAGGGAATTTGGGACAACCCCATCGTCACGCAGATTGCACCTCTACAAGATTTTTACCAGGCCGAGGATTACCATCAAAACTACTTCAAGAAGAATCCCTTCGCGGGTTATTGTCGTGCTGTGATATCGCCAAAGGTCTTAAAATTCCGTGCACGATACACCGAGAAGCTGAAGCATGGCTAGCGAAGATTGCAGGAGCTCAATAGTGGAGTGGCTTTCTAGTGGCGATCTGCGGTCTGATGGAGCAGCGGATGAAGTCGTCGATCTCGTCCTGGAGAACCCGGATATGATCGAAGATGTATTCGGTGCATTACGCGTGACAGATGACGTTGTACGCGGTCACGCAGCAGATGCTCTCGAAAAGATTGCACGCTCGTTGCCAGCATTACTTGACGACCGCGTCGATGAGATTATTGCAGCTGCACGACGTGATGAAGTCTCTATGGTGCGCTGGCATTTGGCCATGATCCTTGGCCATTTATCTCAGTGTGAAGCACGCGTTGAAGATTATACGGATACACTCATCGATTTCTTGGATGATGGCAGTGTCTTTGTCCAATCCTGGTCGATTGTTAGTTTGTGTATCATCGCTCGAGCATATCCACAACGAAGTCGTGAGATACTGGCGAAGATCGAACGGTTAAAACAAAGCGAAAGCGCAGCCGTTCGAACAAAAGTACGTCATGCGATCAGCCTGCTCATCGATCGCAGGCAACCCTTTCCGAAGGGCTGGATAAAAAGCAAGCATCTTCGAGACCATGATCTACAGCCATGATGGATTGTGTTCCGATGCTTCGGCCGGACAGGCATATCTAAATTCTCAGTTTTGGGTTTTGATGTATAGAACAGGAGGAATGACATGCCTGATGTACAATCGCAAACTCGAATTCAAAACAGCATCTTGGATCCAATCGAACGTCGCACGCTGCACTGGTTGGCGGAACGCACACCACAACGGATTACGCCGGATACGTTAACGATCATCGGCATTGCCGGATCGCTTGTGATTTTTGCCGGTTATGTCTTGACGAACGTCTCATCGGCTTTCTTGTGGCTGGCGAGTATTGGTTTCATCATCAACTGGTATGGCGACAGCCTGGACGGTACTCTTGCTCGCTTTCGTAAGATCGAGAGACCCAAATTCGGTTTCTACATCGATCATATTGTCGATGCTTTCAGCCAGGTCGTAATTTTTACCGGTCTCGGCCTATCTGCATATGTACGCCTGGACATCGCTTGCCTGGCCCTGAGTGGCTACCTGCTGCTCTCGGTTCTGGCTTATGTATATGCATTTGTCACCGGTGTATTTCGTATCTCGTATGCCAAAATTGGTCCAACCGAGGTTCGTGTGATCGCGATTATCGCCAATATACTGGTGTTTTTCTTTAGCAATCCGGCATATGAGCTCTTTGGCGCGGAAATTTCGGCTTTCGATTCATTGATTGTTGTTATAGCCGCACTCTTGACAACACTCTTTCTGATCACTTCCATTCGCTATGGGCGTGGCCTCGTCGGGGTCGACTCGCGATAAACCATTCGGATCAAAATCATGGCTTAAAAAGAGATACGTCCTAAGCAGGACGTATCTCTTTCATCATCCCCAGAAATCGATGAGACTTGCGGCCCAACCCTTTCAGGTTCTATTGTTGATCAATTGCTCAGCGATTTGACGAATGGCATCCATCGGGTTGGATGCCTGATCACTTTCCATGATTTCATTGAATGTCATTGGCGGCGCGTAATTCAGTTTGGGTGCAATGGCAAGCGTTCTCGGCAGGAATAAATGCTGAACCGCCTGGCTGATCTCTGCAATCACCTGTTTGTCGTACAGGTTTTTACGCAGACGAGTGAGTGGATTTCTGAGTGACCAGGAAGATAAGACACCTCGAATGATGGTAACGGATAAATGTGCCTGGGGCACACGCCGTAACATGATTTCTAGACTAGGCGACCAGCGTGATAGTGATTCAGTTGCACCGCTAAGCACCTTTGGATCAGGTTCGATTAGACCGCGCGGGAAGATCAGCACGGCACCACCATCCTGCAGGTGCCGAATTACGGAACGAACGACAGCGAGACGCTCAAAGGTATTGCGAGAGACAAGAATAAAATGGTTTTTCATAGATTTCAGGTTCGCAAACAATGGCATGCCGCTGACGACGATCTTCAAATCAGGGCGCGGCAGGCTTGCGGCGACGAGTAATCCGTCCACCATACCCGGGTGATTGGAAGCGATGAGCAAGGGTCCGTTTGTTGGAATTTGATCGATGCCTTCGACTTCAAAATAGCGTACAAAGCGGTCAAGAAATTTTCGTGAAGCTTCGTGTAAGCCTGAACGTGCGACTAGTTGATCAAAACTCCCCACCAATTCGGCAAGCCGGCTGGCGGGTGAGGCGAGAGCTCCACCGATGAGTTTACCTGACCAGGTATCGTCCGATAAATTTAAGAACCTCAATGCTTCCTTGATCACTTGCTCTCTCAGCTGCGATACTTGATCACGAAATCCTGGTGCCATTCATATATCTCCTTTCATATATAATTTGTACTAGAAAAATGGCAATTCGTCTATCGCGCGATTTTTCGTTTGGATCATGTGTAGAATGTTTTCAGGATGGCGAGGGGTCCTTGGCCTGATGAAAGCGAATATAATCATTGGGTATCTTGTAATTATAACGTGACCAAGCAGCCGCCGTTCATCCTGAATTGCGTATTAACCTTCATTGTGGATAATTCGGAAAGCGATGCCTACAAATCTTCCCCCAGACTATTTCAAGGCTGAGCAGCGTTATCGTTCGGCGAGTACGCCGGAGGAAAAGGTCGCCTGTCTCGAGGACATGTTAGCCAGGATTCCAAAACACAAAGGTACGGATAAACTTCGTGGTGATCTGCGTAAGAAATTATCGAAACTAAAATCCTCGGTACAAACTAGTAAGACTACCAGCCGCCAGGAATCTGTTTTTCACATTGATAGAGAGGGAGCGGGGCAGGTTGTTGTCGTCGGACATGCCAATGTTGGCAAGTCGATGCTGGTTTCAACACTCACCAACGCCAAGCCTGAAGTTGCGGATTTTCCGTTCACGACCTGGAAACCAACTCCAGGTATGATGCGTTATGAAGACGTGCAGTTTCAATTGATCGACACACCGCCAACCAATCGTGAGTTTATCGAACCTGAGTTGATCGAACTCATTCGAAGAGCGGACTTTATTCTGATCGTCGTGGACGTCCAGGCTGATCCGTTAGCACAATTAAAAGGTGTGGTTGATTTGCTGATGGAACACAGGATTATCCCCGATCATCTTCTCCAGCCACAAGAAGAAGTTGAAGGAAGTATTTCAACGAAGCAGGCCCTGGTTCTTGCAAACAAGAACGATGACGAAGAAACAGATGAAAACTTCGAGATCTTTAAAACCTTACTCGAACAAGATTGGCCGCTTCTGGCGATTTCTTCGAAGACCGGACGAAATTTGGAAATATTAAAGAGACTAATCTTCGAGCAGATGGAAATCATTCGGGTGTATTCGAAAGCGCCTGGGAGAGAACCCGATATTCAATCCCCATTTATCCTCGATCGTGGATGTACCGTAGAGGAATTTGCCGGCAAGGTTCACCAGGATTTTTATAAGAACCTGAAGAGTGCACGCTTGTGGGGGAGTGCGGAACACGATGGCATCATGGTTGGTCGTGACTATATACTGCATGATGGCGACATTGTTGAGCTCAAGATATAGGTTTGCGTATAGCCATCTCGATGGCTGCGAGCGTCCATTGCGATAGTGCCGAGATATCAATACATCTTTCATTGTTTTTCTTGATTGCCAAAAAGCAAGTGATGATGGATATCTTGATAGGCAGAAAGGTTAGTATGGGACATCACCATCGTGGAGAAGACGCTGCCGGTTTGAGGACGGCGTTTGCGCTGAATCTGGTTTTTACCATAATCGAAATTATTGGAGGGTTACTAACCAACAGCCTGGCAATCCTCTCGGATGCCGTGCATGATCTTGGTGACAGTGTCTCCCTCGGATTGGGTTGGTATCTGGAGCGATTTTCTCGCCGGGAAAGCGATCAGCAATATTCCTATGGGTATCGGAGATTTTCGCTTCTTGGCGCGTTGATCAATACGATTATCCTGGTCGTGGGTGCGCTGTATATCACCCTCGAAGCGATACCAAGGTTGTTTTCACCAGAAAAACCCAATGCCACAGGGATGGCGATTTTGGCAGTCGGCGGAATCATGATCAACGGTCTGGCTGTTTTACGTCTTCGTCATGAAAAATCATATAATTCGCGTGCGATCGCCTGGCATCTCTTAGAAGATGTACTTGGATGGATTGCAGTTCTTATCGTTGGCACGATCCTGATATTTACTGAGCTATATTTCCTCGATCCTTTGCTTTCGATATTGATTTCGATCTACGTTTTATATAATGTCCTGAAGAATTTACAGCAGACATTCCGTCTGTTTCTTCAAGCCGTACCAGCAGATTTTGAAATTGAGGATATAAACAAGCGCCTGCTTCAAATCGAGAATATTAAATCGATTCATCACACGCATGTTTGGTCGTTGGATGGCGTCGATCACGTTCTAACAACACACATCGTTGTTGACGAGGATATTCCCAGAGAAAGCATGCTCTGTGTAAAGGCAGATGTTCGCAATCTTGTGAAAGACCTGAATATTTCCCATTTAACGATCGACATCGAATACGGTGAGGCAGATTGTATGATGTTATCAACAGGATTCGATGAGGTTGGCCGTGTTCAGGGGGATGAAGATATTGAATTGGAAGTAAATAGTTGAAGGGAAGAACGCATTGTAGCGGAACAGTACGTACAATCGGCTTTGTTCTGTACGACCGATAAATAGTATCATATATCATGGAAACACATCCTGGAGAATAATTCGTGGCCACCATTGAATTAACGGAGATATCAAAAAGCTACAGGTATAGGTCACGCCGTCTTTTCGGTGCTCTTCGATCCTACGAAGAGGTGGTTGGGGATAAACCTGAAGAAAAGAAACCGTCCGGCAATAAACCCCAACGTCGGGCAGATTTTGAGATGAAGAATTTAAATCTGATCATACCGGATCAAAAGACTGTCGTCCTTTTAGGGCCGAGTGGATGCGGAAAAACAACTTTACTTCGAATCATTGCCGGATTAACAAGACCCGATTCGGGGACCGTGCGTTTCGATGGCATTGATATGCACGGCACCTCTCCCGGAGAACGGAAAATCGGGATCGTTTTCCAGGAGTTTGCGCTTTACCCGCCGCTTACGGCAAAGCAGAACATACTCTCCTATTACTTATTTAAAAAACAGACGCCTGAGTTGAATCAAGTTGCACAGGAGAAATTCGAGCAAACGAGTAAACTCCTGGGTGTGGAAATCGAGTATTTGCTGGATCGTAAACCCGCGAATCTTTCTCAAGGAGAAAAGCAGAGAGTAGCGTTGGGACGCTGCATCACCAGAGATCCCAGGGTTATTTTGTTGGACGAACCGATTTCGAATCTCGATCAACAACTGCGTTTCCGTTACCGTGGTGAATTAAAAAAGTTACTCCAACGCTATGAGGTTACAGCAGTTTATGTAACACATGATCAGCAAGAAGCAATGATGATGGCCGATATAATTGTAATAATGAATATTGGCACAATCGAGCAGGTGGCTACCTACGACCGCATCTACCGAAATCCCAATAACATTTACGTAGCAAATTTCCTGAATATCGATATGGATACCCCGGCCGTCAATATACTCGATGGCTCGATGATTTCTCCGTCGATCGATGGATATTTGGTGGGTATACGGCCGGAAGCGTTAATGCTGAAGGATATCGAAAATCCCGAGTACATTATCGAAGGAACGGTTATCGATATTCTCAAAATTCCCATTAAAGGGGTTAATATTCTCACACTTCGCGTCGGTGACATACAGGTTGTTGTGCGAACACCAGATGCTCGTGAGTTCAGAATCGGTTCAGATATTCAAATGGTTCCAACAGAAATCCACCTTTTCTCTCGATACACAGAAAGACGAGTGCGTTCGCTCTATCCCAGAATTGTATAAGAATTGATACTCATGTAAGCGTCTCGAAAATGTCTCTACACGATTCGATCGGTTCGAAAAGCGAGGCTAACAGAATGCCCGCGGATTATGATACGAAATTAACACGCAACATTTCCCTACATTCATGCTGGTTTCTACCAACTTAACAAATCGCTGAGCCTCGGAATCGTTTGTGGCATGCTGTCTCGTTGTGAATTTGATCTTTTGAATATAAACTACCACTGCAATCGAGTGTGGTGACACTCCGTTTTGAATTAGCCAGGTGGGGTAATGCAAGAAATCAGCTACAAAGTGAAAAGCTACGTCGTTGAATTTTTTGGGAACAGTGAATCTGTGGAAGATCATGATCTACGAGCACGGATTATCTTATTCAGTGATGATGTAAAAGGAATTGCGGCGGAATTGCGTTTTTACCAACCCCAAAAGCTTTGGGTGAAGATGGATGCGCTGCGCACTGCCTCAAGCCCAAAACCCACTCTCATATGTCACTTGTCCACAGATGAAATCGTGGCTGTTCTTGATACCCTTAGGCATGAAAAACCGATATACATTGCTTGGTCTCCAGATGAACAAAGAGTTTCGCTGCGAACTTTTCTGGAGCCTGTTGGTGAGAATGAAGGGTGACTGCAGCGCATTGCATGACCATCAAGATCGCGTTGAATCTAAAGATCCCTATATCTCCGCTGGTTGACGATAACGATGATTCGTGAGATCGATGCAGCGTTGATCCAGAAAATACTCGAAACGTATACACTCCCGATTTTTGGCATTCATGGAATTCGGCATTGGGCCCGCGTCTATGAGAACGGTATGGAATTACGCAAGCAGACCTCTGCAAGTAAAAAGGTTGTAGGTTTGTTCGCCGTGTTTCATGATTCGAAGCGGATAAATGAAAGCGTCGATCCGGGACATGGAGTACGGGCTGCAGAATTCATGAGGTCTTTTTCTGATGCCTATCTTGATCTTACGGAAGAGGAATTTACGTTACTCTATACGGCTTGCGCCAACCACACGGAAGCACGTACGAACCCCGATGTTACTGTACAGACATGTTACGATGCGGATCGGTTGGATTTGGTGCGTGCAGGGATTCGCGTCGATCCGCATCGATTGTGCACATCTGCGGCAAAGAGCCCTGAATTGATCGCGTGGGCGAACGAACGCAGTCTCAACGATCATTGTCCGAGCTTCGTTGATGATATCTGGTTGAAAAAAATATCATCGTTGTAATTTATCCAGACGTTGAAGTGTATTCGATCGGAGGTGTATGTTGAGTACTCGAAATTCGGAACAAGACCGATTGCGACGGATTCGGGATCGACAAATCCAACTTCGTGATCCTCAAAAGCAAGTCAATGAACTTCAGCATTCCATTTCTCGGCGCCGAGTAAAATCTGTGACACGCTTCTCTTTTCGTACAATGGTATCGGAGACGCCGAATAAATTCCTGGGCTTTGTTTTGGGGATAATCATCGGAGTCGTCGTGCTGATTGTTGTGCCCGATTTCGTGGATCTACCATGGGGCGATGTCATCGGCTTTGCGGCGATTATTTTTTTGGGCTTTCTAGGTTTTCTGCTTGGGCAAGCAATGGATACTCGGGAGGAGATTAAGGATCTGCTTAAATAATCTTGCCCACCGTATTGTATTTCGATTTGCGTCCGCTGAAACCGCGCTTTACCAATTCTGCTATTCGGGGTGAGTTTGGTATTCGTTGAGGTCGGAGACGGACTATGAATTTCCGTCGTCTTCCCCCTCGGCACTCATTTTCGATTTCATAGATAATTTCAAAGCTTGACGATACCGTTTGCGTACGCGGTCTGCGTTTTCTTGATCACCGCTTTCAGCCAAACGATCCGCAGTCGCCATCAAAGCGGAAAGTACCTGCTGATTAACTTGATCGCCGGAAGACTCAAGATAGGTAAGTGCTTCATCGTCTTCTTCGATGTTGATGAGATTTTGCGCAAAGCGGAGCTCTTCAGGGATGGCTTGTTCGGCAATTTCATGTAATTTGTCCCGAATCTCGTTGAGCTTATCGAGAATTTCTTTATTATCCCCTTCTTCGGCAGCTTGGATGTTTGCCTGCAGGATTCCCAGGAAGTAGTCATCCACGAGGGGCAATGCCTTCTGAAGCGCTTGATTAAGGTCTTCTGCTTGCATGAGGGATTGCAATAAGGAAGCTGCTTGTGCCGCACGAGCTTCTTGCGCTTTATCAATCTCTTCGCAGATTTCAAGGATACGGTCACGCAGCGTGTCGAATTTCTCTTGTTCCTCTGCTTTACTTGCGTCCATGCGTCCGGTAAGCAATTGGAAGAAACTGTAATCCAAAGCTGGGCGCAGAAGATTAACGATGGCGAGGACACGATCGTCGTTAGGCGCTTGGACGAGTAAATCCAATATCTTCTCGTGCGTGATATCTTTGCCGAGATCGTTGATGCTCTCGATTGCTTGTTTGAATTCATTCTCCTGAGCCTGGATTTTGCGGCCAAAAGTGGTTTCTTGAATGGCTTGTTCGTACCGCACGCTAACAGCCATTTTCGTGTCTGCATCCGAAATCGAGTTGATCGCCATGGCAGCGATTTGAAAAAATGCTGCGTCCATTTCATCATCGTGATTCTTGATGAAGTCTGTGAGATCCTCCTCGCGAATTTGAATCAAATCTTCGAAGAGCTGCATGCGAGCACGTTGTGCTTCGATCTCTTCTTTCGAAATGCCGTCTGACTCCAGAATGCGTTCCAACATTCCTTGCATCGTCAGTGTAGTTTGTGGTTGAAATAAATATGCTTTGCGTTGTTCTGGAGGCAGGCTTTCTGTTATTTGATTGATCATCTTGCCGATCAATCGTTCTTGTTCATCTTTGGGCATGTTAAGTTCGACAGGCATGAAGGTTAACAATAACTCTTTTTCGGGATCATGATACACGAGAGGCGCCGCTAGTTGACCTTCAAATCCACAAGAAGGACATTGGATGCGGTTGATACTGCCGGAAAGCAGCCTGGATTTTGCACTCGGGTCTTGGTCGACATCGATGAGCTGTTCGATTGCGGCTGTGATTGGTGCTTTGCAATTTGGGCATTGAATTTGGGTCATCGATTGGGCCATGAAAGTATATTATCCTTTGTATTTATAGTTGCGTCTGTTGTTGTGGCAGCGAGAAGCATATCCTCGTCCCGTGTTTCACTTTTTCATCCACCCAGATTTGGCCTTGGTGGGCTTCGATCACCGCTTTTGCCAGGAACAATCCCAGCCCTGCACCTTTTGTTTTTCGCGAGGCTTCGTTGGATCGATAAAATCGGTCGAAAATCCGCGGCATATCTTCCGGAGTGATCCCGGATCCCTCGTCTTGAACACAAACGACGATGCTATCATTTCGAATCTGCCCGCTGATGGTCACCAAGCCTCCGTCAGGCGAGTATTTTACTGCATTCGATAATAAATTCGTGAGCACTTGTGTCAAGCGATCCTCATCTGCATGGATCGTTGGATAATCCTTTGGAAAGTCTACGGCAAAGGTATGTGCAGCGGACTGGGTTTTAAAGCGATCGGCCAATCTCTCAGCCAATTCCTTGATGCCGACCTCGGAATAACGCAAAGATAGGGCACCAACGGCAAGTCTTGAAGCATCCAAAAGGTCATCGATTAAATTAGCGAGACGATCGGATTCCTCTTCAATAACCGCCAGGCTTTCGTGCACCGTCTCAGGATCCCACTGGGCATCCTCTCGTCGCAATGTACCTACATACCCTTTGATGAGTGCGACGGGTGTGCGTAGTTCATGACTGATGATGGAGATAAAAGTATCTTTTAACTCTTCGGCTTCCCGAAATTTGGTGATATCGCGCATATTTGCGACGATGCTTCGTAATTTGCCGTCCTGTGAAACTGTGGGTGCATAGCGGATACCAACACTAATTGCCTCTCCATCCTTTTTAAGTAGATCGCCTTCTACATAGAGTGTAGCCTGGGCGGAGAGTGGCCATCCACCTGCTTCGGCTTCCTCCAGAGACATTCCCGGTTCACGGCGAAGCCAGTGGATAATCTCGCCATGCGTTTTGCCGATCGTTTCTTCGGGTTCGTATCCGGTGAGACGTGCGCAGGCCCGATTAAAACGTTCGAAATGAAAACTCGGATCGAGGATGAAGATGCCGTCCGCCGCCGATTCCAGCACCGCATCCGTGTGCTGTTTCTGACGCGAGAGTTGTGTATATAGCTTTGCATTGTGTGCTGCGATCGCCGCTTGCGATGCAAATGCCTGCAGCAGTTTTCGATCTTCGTTGGAAAAGCGGCCTGCGTACGAACGAAAGACGAATATCACGCCAATGACCTCCGATTGGGCAATCATCGGCAAACCAACCCCGGTCAATAAACCCATGCTCGTAGCGGCTGTGATGCGTTGTAATCTGCGGTTGATTTCGGGGAGGGCGAAGCGCGCTGGATCTCCTTGATTGGGGATATCTGCAAGTAACGGATCTAGATTCTTGAGAAATGCCTGATTAATTCCGTATGAAGAAGCGATACGCCAACCACCGCTTTCATCGCGCAGTGCAATCAAACCCGCATGGCCAGCGAGCAGTTCAGCGGAAACACGCACGATGCGTGTCAGCACACGATTAAGTTCGAGTTCTTCCGTAATATCGCGAGAAATTTCGAGCAGGTAATCGCGTTGGCGAACACGCAGATCGGGCAGCATTCAGTCCAGGCCTTCTTGCTCGGCTTCTTGAATGGCATTGTCGAGAATTTCTAATCCAGCATCGATCAATTGCGTTGTAATGCTGAGCGGAGGTGCGATACGCAAGGTGCTCTCACCGCATCCCATGGTCAGCAGTCCTTTTTGAAATGCATTCAACTCGACGCGTTTGCGCAGTGCAGGTGCCGGCTCGCGTGTTTCACGATCCTTTACGAATTCAACACCGATCATCAAGCCTTTACCTCGGACTTGTCCGATACTCGGATGGCGAACCTGCAGTTCTTCGAGGGCATCCAGGGTATACTTACCGACTTCAGCCGCGTTTTTCATCATACCGTTTTCGATGAGTTCGAAGGTTGCCAGCGCGGCAGCACATGCGATCGGATTTCCTCCGTAGGTGTTTCCGTGCGCTCCCATGGGCCAATTCATGATGCTTTCTCTGGCGATGATTCCTCCGAGGGGGATACCAGATGCGATGCCTTTCGCCGTGCATACGATATCGGGCTCGACGTTCCAGTTTTCGATCGCCCACCATTTACCCGTTCGACCAACCCCGGATTGGACTTCGTCAGCGATGAGCAGGATGCCGTGCTGATCGCATAATTCACGCAAGGCGGGGAAAAATCCATCGGCAGGCACAACGTAGCCTCCTTCGCCCTGGATCGGTTCGATGACGATACCGGCGCAATCCTTAGGGGGGAGGACATTTTGGAAGATTGTATTTCGTATGTATTGCACCACTGTCTCGCCGTAATCATCGTGCGTTGATGTGAGCAGTGGCCGATAGGGGTTAGGATAGGGAACATGAGTCACACCATTCATAACCGGGAAAAACCCTCGGCGGTAAGCGGGTTTGCTGGCGGTAAAGGCCAATGATCCCAGCGTGCGACCGTGAAACCCGCCAAAGAAGCCGATGAACTGCTGACGACCGGTGTGATAGCGGGCTAGTTTAATGGCCGACTCAACGGCTTCCGTTCCCGAATTGCACAGGAATATCTTTGCATGTTCTTTAAATGGAGCGGTCGAGGCTAGTTTCTCGGAAAATTCGATCCAAATCGGGTGATAGAAATCAGCAGAAATATGAAGATAGCGTTCCGCTTGCTTTTTGATAGCCTCGACTACTTTGGGATGGCAATGGCCAGTCGAGCAGACGGCGATACCCGATGTAAAGTCAATGTAGCGGTTACCGTCAACATCCCATACTTCGGAACCCAGTCCATGATCCATCATGAATTGGTAGGCTCGCGGATAGGATGGGGAAATTATTTTTCGATCGCGCTCAAGGTATTCTTTCGCTATCTTTCCTGGTACAGAAAGATTTTGCATCCTTGTTGACCTCCGGGTGAGATTGTGTCTCGATTTATTTATATCTAAACGGCTGATTTGTAACTGCCAGGATGCCTAAAATCAATATTCTTGGAAGGCGTTGTTTCCGTAATTATATCATTCGGATTTTGTAATCGATCATTTCCGTTGTATAAAGGATATAACAGAGCCGGCTCTTTATATCGATACGATAATAAGGAGAGTGGTGATGATGAAAGAGCGACCTTGGTTTGGCCACTATGATGAGGGGGTGCCAATAGAAATCGATTATCCCCGAATCAATTTGCATAAGATGCTGCGAGAATCAGCAGAAGCATATCCGCAGCGCGCATGCACCATTTTTAAAGGTGCACAAGTTACCTACGCTGAGATGGATGCACTTTCCGACCGTCTCGCTGCAGGTTTGACGGACCTCGGTGTGAAAAAAGGAACACCCGTTGGCTTGTTCATGGTTAATCTTCCGCAATTTGTGATGGCGTTCTATGCCATTTTGAAGGCGGGAGGTGTGGTTGTATCTTTTAATCCTCTCTATAAGGCACGCGAAATCGAGCATCAGATCAACGATTCCGGCATTGAGATCATGATTGCCTTGAGTATGTACTACGGGAAAATCAAGGCGGTCAGAGAGAACACGTCGTTGAAGACACTTGTGGTTACAAACCTTAAAGAGGCTCTGCCGGGATTGCTGCGTTTCTTGTTCACATTAACGATAGAAAAGAAGGACGGGCATCGAGTCACGCTTGACGAAGAAGATGTATGGATGCGTGATTTGATGGATAAATATTTGCCGGCGGATGCACCGAAAGTGGATGTGGGCCCGGATGACGTTGCCCTATTTCAATACAGTGGGGGAACCACTGGTCTATCCAAGGCTGCTGTCGCACTGCACCGCAACCTGGTGGCAAACACGCTTCAAATTCGATCTTTCATGCCAACCTTGCGCATGGGGGAGGAGATCGTATTAATGGCGATCCCCATGTTTCATGTCTATGGATTGGTCGCCGGAATGACTTTTGGTATTTCATCGGGCGCCACGCTGGTGATTCAACCCGATCCCCGTGACACCAACGAGATTCTTGGTTTGATCGCCAAGTATAGGCCTACGATCTATCCGGGTGTACCTGCGATGTACAATGCAATCAACAATCATCCGGATGTGCGTGCCGGTAAGGCTGACGTCAGTTCGATTCAGGCCTGCATTTCGGGATCGGCGCCTTTAATGCGGGAGACCAAGCTCCGTTTCGAAGAACAAACCGGCGGTAAACTGGTCGAGGGATATGGTTTGTCGGAAGCCCCGACGGCCACACACTGTAATCCAGTTTTCGGTCTAAACAAGGAGAGATCGATCGGACTGCCGCTACCTGACGTGGATGCGCTCATCATTTCTCTGGACGATGAAGTAACTGTGCTCGGGCCTGGCGAAGTCGGGGAATTGGTGATCCATGGGCCTCAGGTCATGAGGGGTTACCACAATATGCCCACTGAAACAACAAATGCTCTGCGAGATGGCTGGCTGTATACCGGTGATATTGCCCGCATGGACGAAGATGGGTATTTCTATATCGTCGACCGCAAGAAGGAGTTGATAAAACCAAGCGGTTATCAAGTATGGCCACGGGATGTAGAGGAAGTTATCTCCGAACATCCGGGTGTCCTGGAAGTAGGTGTGGCGGGTGTGCCCGATGCCTATCGCGGCGAAACCGTCAAAGCTTGGGTCGTGCTCAAACCGGAAGAGATGGTCACGATGGATGAGATTCGAGCCTGGTGCAAGGAGAGAATGGCGGCTTACAAAGTGCCTACGTATGTAGAATTCCGGGATGAGTTGCCCAAGACAACCGTTGGAAAAATACTCCGCAGAGAACTGGTCCGACAGCATCGAGAAAGTGAAAAGACAACGTAGTCGATTCAGGCGCTCGACAATAGAAAAGCAGCGGGCTGTCCGAAGCACAAACTGGACAGCCCGATAATTTCCCGAAATGCTCTATTTACACTAATCGCCGGCGGTGGGTAGTGGCACTGGCGTTCCGCTGACCTTGGGTTGAACCGGCTCTGTGAAGATTTGTTCAAATTCTTCACGTTCGAGTGTTTCGACTTCGATTAAGCGTTGTGCCACAGCTTCAAGTTGTGCACGATACTTCGTTAGTATCTCGCGCGCACGCTCGTGAGCTTCATGAACCAATTGTCGCACTTCTTTGTCAATCAATTCGGCAACATTTTCCGAGTAATCTCGTTGTTCGCCGATTTCACGGCCGAGAAAAATCAACTCTTCTTTTTGACCGTATACCATTGGCCCGAGCGATTCACTCATGCCGAGTCTGGCTACCATTGAGCGGGCAAGATTTGTGACACGCTCAATGTCATTGGAAGCGCCAGAGGTAATGTCGTTGAAAACGATTTCCTCCGCCACACGTCCACCCAGTAAACTGGCTAGATCTGCCTTCATTTTGTTACGGGCCATCAGGGTACGGTCTTCTTCTGGTAGAGACAAGGTGAAACCGCCCATCAAACCGCGTGCGATGATACTAATTTTATGGACCGGGTCCGCTTCCGGGATGACGTGCCCCACGATTGCATGGCCAGCTTCGTGGTAGGCAATAAGCCGCTTTTCTTCCTCACTAATGATGCGGCTTTTCCGCTCCGGGCCGGCGCTGACACGTAGAATCGATTCTTCAAATTCTTCTTGCCCGATGGTGCGTTTATCCCGTCTGGCAGCCAATATCGCGGCTTCGTTGACCAGGTTTTCGAGATCGGCCCCTACGAAACCTGGTGTGGATTTGGCGATAATGCTGAGATCAACATCCACTTCCAGTGGTTTTCCCTTCGTATGGACCTTGAGTATCGCTTCACGACCTCGCATATCCGGACGATCGAGAACGACACGGCGATCAAATCTTCCGGGACGAAGCAAGGCAGGATCGAGGATGTCGGGCCGGTTGGTAGCGGCCATGATGATCACATTGGTATCGGTATCGAAACCATCCATTTCAACCAGCATCTGGTTAAGTGTTTGTTCTCGCTCGTCATGGCTGCCGCCGAGCCCGGCACCACGATGCCGTCCGACAGCGTCAATCTCGTCAACAAACACGATACACGGAGAGTGCCGTTTTGCCTGGTCGAATAGATCACGCACACGGCTCGCGCCGACACCAACAAACATCTCAACGAATTCAGAACCCGAGATTGAGAAGAAAGGCACGCCAGCTTCACCAGATACAGCTTTGGCCATCATCGTCTTGCCGGTGCCTGGTGCTCCAATCAGGAGTACGCCTTTGGGTATGCGAGCACCGAGAGTGATGAATTTTTCCGGTTCTTTTAGAAATTCTACGATCTCTTGGAGTTCTTCTTTCGCTTCCTCAACACCAGCGACATCTTCGAATGTTATTGTGGGCTGATCTCCCGTAAACATCCTTGCTCGACTCTTGCCAAATGAAAGCGCTTGGTTGTTGCTGCCCTGGGCTTGGCGAAGCATAAACCAGATCAAACCTACAACAAGCAGTGCAGGCAGCAGGTATGTAATCAAACTCAGGATGGTATTCCAATCGCTAGGTTCCTTGATTTCAAGTTCAAAAGGATTCTCGGCAAGGTACTCCGGTGTGATTCCAAAATCAATTAACTGCCCGACAAGTGTTTTTGTCGGTTCCTTGCGTGTAATCGCTGTTTTACCCGTTTGGGTATATTCAATCTCGATACTGTTGTCGTTAACAGTGATTCGAGCGACGTCGCCAGACTTGATTTTGTCGACCAGTTCATTGAATGACAAACGTTCTGGTTGGCTGGCGCTATCGCGCATGATGAAAAGTAGGACAACAATACTCAGTAGCAGGAGAATAAAAAAAACAGAATTCCTGCTTCGGGGAGCATTCACATCAACCTCCTAAATAACAACGCGAACTTATACAAATCCAGTTCTCACGAATTATATCATCTTACCGTTCGTGCGTGGACGCGTCCGAAGGGCTTGTAGTTGAAATCTGAAACTTCGTCTAATTTAAGCGAAGTGAAATCATAACTATGGAGAGTGGAGAGGGCATGAAGGATAGAGCAAACAGACCCACAGCCAGAGTGGGATCAAGCCGCCGACGGCGATAAAGGCAAGCAGCGCGAGTGCTACGGCAACCCAATCTATACCTTCCGGAGAGGTGATTTCCATTTCTGAGGTGAACGCCTCGGGATTATTTTCGGCTGGTGGAGGCATGGTATAGGAACGGATGGGTGGTGCATGAAGTTGATCGGCGTAGGTCATTAAAACACGTCCGAATTGGTCTGCCGTCCGATAGCGAGCAGATGGCTCTTTTGAGAGCACTTTTGCAGTGATTTGTTCCAGGACTTCGGGGATTTCCGGTCGGAGCTGTTTCAGATAAGGTGGCTTGGCGGTTTGATGCAGCCGGGCAAGTTCAGCGGCATCATCTGCGTTGAAAGGGGGATTGCCGGTAAGGATCTCAAAGAAAGTAATACCTAACGCATATACGTCGGAGGAAAAAGTGGGGGAGCGACCAGCAGCTTGCTCTGGGGCAAAGTACAAAGGGCTTCCCCAAACGATTTCATTCTGTTCGTCTGGCTGAATAGATGCAAATGCACGTGCAATGCCAAAGTCGGTAATTTTCGCTACGTTGTCATTGCCCACCAAAACGTTCTGTGGTTTGAGGTCGCAGTGGATGATGCCAGCCCTGTGCGCATAGCCAACGCCGGCGCAGATTTGAATCATCAGATCCACAGCTTCGGATACGGGCAGGTATCCTCGCCGTCGGATAAGTGTCTTTAGATCCGTTCCGGGAACCAATTCCAGAACGATGAAGTATCGATCTGCATCGATTCCGAAATCGAAAATCGTAACGATATTGGGATGGGCAAGGTTGGCTGCTGCTCGCGCTTCGTAGAGAAAGCTTGCTTGAAAGGCTGGATCGGATGTCAGGTTCTCGCGCAGGAGTTTGATGGCAACATCTCTGTGGAGACTCAAATCACGAGCCCGGTAGACATCTGCCATGCCTCCCCGACCGAGTTTACTGACGATTTCGTATCGTCCTCCAAGTGGTGCCTGAAAACCATCGATCATCGCTTCATCCATACTGGATTCTAATCAGGGAGCAGACTTTCGGCAACCATTGTAGCCAAACATCGTGATCGGGATATAATCGTGCCCAGTTGAATAATGCAGAATATTTATCGCGTATTTCTTCACTGAAGAGGTTGTTTGTCGATGCAAGATCGATTTCAGATTCGAATTAAGGATCATGTTAAACGAAATAGACGTTGGCTTGTATTGGGAACGATCTTGGGCGTGGTCGTTTTCATTGCAGCGTTGATCTTTGGCTATATCTCGAGGATCTCGAATATGGGTCAGATTTCTGTGGCGCCGGCGCTAACCGTTGTGGCTGTCCCGACCGATACCGTACCCGCTCCAACGTCACAGGTTGCTCAGGCTTCGACATCCACGCAATCTGAAACATTGCCCCCATTTACGGACGTAGAAATTGATATCGGAGAATTGGTAATTGTTTCCGACACCGATGGAGATAGTCTCCGTATTCGAACCCAACCCGGCTTATCGAGTGAAATTGGTTTTCTGGCCTACGAAAATGATGTCTTTCAAGTCGAAAATGGTCCGGTAGAACAGGATGGCTACGTTTGGTGGTTCCTCGTGAACCCGTATGATCGTTCAAAGTCGGGATGGGCGGTGGAAAACTACCTGCGCAGGATGGAGAATCCATGAGTGATTCAAAATGTCTTCGCTGTCATTCCCTGGAGAGTTGATGAGCCCCAAGCCGAATAGTATAACGTTGATACGACCCAAATCTTTACTCAGGATATCGTGGGATGATGGGCGAGAAGGGGAATACCCACTTGCTGGTTTGCGGGCAGCTTGCCCATGTGCAGAATGTCGGCAGAAGGAGGTTCAAGGAGGAGATGATGTATCATTAAAATTCCTCGAACGACCCCTTCAGCCCGGCATGTCGGATGGTATTCGTAGCATTGAGAAAGTGGGAAACTACGCACTTCGATTGATCTGGGACGATGGACATGCGTATGGGATATACTCATGGGATTATCTCTATGCTCTCTGTCCGGGTAACGTTGTTCAGGATGACCAGCAATGAACCGCGAGCTTAACACTCTTCTTCAGTTGGCAGAACAATCTTATATTCGCATGGAAGCAGAGTTATTGATCACAACATGTGTTCACGATGGGGATTTGGCTCCGTTCAATGATCTGCTCCAGGAACTGGTAATGGCTGGGCCAACGTCATTATTTGTCTTACGCGACATGTACCAAATCATTCGAACATTGAAATCGAAACTGAATCAGGAGGGTCAGGTTGTCCGTCAGGATCTCAAGCAAGCCCTACTGGATTTTGGGATTCGATTGCCCGACGAGCTGATTATGCGTAATCCTGAAGCCTGGTGGCGGAATCAAGAACTGGCCCGGGAAGTGCAAGCTGCAGCCGCAAGCCTGGAGCAAAACTCGGCAGCGTTGGCCAATGAGATATGTGTTGACGCAGGGAATAAAGTGTCAAAATTGACTCGCAGGCTTGTTATAGTGACTGAATTAGAGCACGCAGTGCAAGATTGGATTTCTGGTTTGATTTACGAACATGCCCACGATTATGATGCGTTATATTTTCGTGAGCAAGGTTTGCCGGAACATTGATTCGTTTCTTGAAGTAATTCGTGATATTAGAGGTAATCCTTGAGATTGTGTTCGACGGCATAAGCAGCAGCTTCCGCACGATTCCGAACGTTGAGTTTGGATAGAATGCTGCTCACGTAGTTCCGTACTGTCCCTTCCCCTAGAAAGAGCATTTCAGCGATCTGTCGATTGGTTCGTCCTTCCGAGACGAGCTGCAATACGTGCATCTCTTGCTGGGTTAACTCGGCGAAGGCGGAGGCTTCTTCTTCGCGTGCTGCTTTCCGGACTTCCTGAAAGACCCGCTGCGTAACCGTGGGGTCCAACAATGCTTCTCCACGGCCCACAGCTTCTATCGCGCGGACAAGATCGTCTCCCCCGATTTGTTTGAGAACATAACCAGCAGCGCCGGCTCGAATAGCAGAGAAAAGCATCTCGTCTTCGGCGTATGATGTCAGCATGATGACCTTAACGTCAGGAGATGTGGATATAATCTCCTGGCAAGCTTCAATCCCTGAGCCCCCTTTAAGGCGGATATCCATGACCACCACGTCCGGTTGGTAGGAATTAGTTTTCTCAATCGCCTCACGCGCTGTCGCAGCTTCAGCGACAACTTCAAAATTCGGGTGTTCATCAAGCAACGCGCGCAGTCCAAGACGGACTACTTCATGATCGTCAACAACGAGAATTCTCTGGCGCGTCACGAATGATTAATCACCTTTCATTAGGATTCTAACCGAGTACAGGAGGGATAACAAGCCGTTCTCGATTTATTATGTGAAGCAATCTTGTTCGAAGGGTTTAGCGAGTGGTTATTTCATCTCTCGTTTGTAGTCTACGAAGCGATACCCCACACTGCGTTCAGTGAGAATATATTTTGGATTTGAGGGATCCTCTTCCAGTTTCTTGCGCAGGTAATTAATATACAGGCGTAGATAGTGAGTCTCATCGCGGTACTCATACCCCCAAACCTTGGCCAATAACTGCTCATGCGGAACAACCCAGCCTGCATTTTGAACCAAATGGTAGAGAAGACGAAATTCTGTGGGTCGTAAATTGACGAGCTCGCCTTCGACCCATACTTCCCGCCGGTCAAAATCCAATTTCAAACGATCATCGACCTGGATGATTTCATGCGTTGTCGTGCCGGGCATTTCGGTTCGGCGAAGCACGGCGCGTACACGACTGACGAGTTCGCGAGGGCTAAAGGGCTTGGTAATGTAGTCGTCTGCACCCAGCTCAAGTCCGCGCACACGATCGTCTTCTTCTCCCTTTGCCGTCAACATGATTACAGGAACGGTGGAAATCTCGCGGATCAAACGCAGTGTTTCGAAACCATCCAGATCAGGCATCATA
>DAOUEK010000032.1:0-89096 GCA_034430425.1 Anaerolineales bacterium
CCAAGATCACGGATGAGGATATCGAGTTTGTCATGGAGAGACTCAACAATCGACCAAGAAAATGCCTTGACTTCAATTCGCCGAAACAAGTATTCTTCAATCATTCATCCGTTGTTGCACTTGGTAGTTGAATCCAGGATTCTTTTCAGTATGGATCCGGCTCATAATAAATAGACAGGATATGATCATGAAATCTCGAATATATTCTTTGATACTCATTTGCATGCTGATCTCATCTTGCACCACAGATAATGCGAAGACAGCGGCATCGGTAATCGACGCCGAGACTCCTGTGGCTGAAACCGGTGTGCCCGAGACCGAAACGGAACCAACGCCCACCGAAACCAAGCCACCAATGGTTCAAACCGATATTCCCGCGCTGAAGGATGTTTATAAAGATAAATTCCTTATTGGTACGGCGATTGAACCCAAGCAATTGGATAGTCCTTTGCACGTGGAGTTGCTCAAGTACCACTTCAACAGCATCACGCCCGAGAACGACATGAAACCGGAAGAGATCCATCCCACAGAAGATTTTTACACTTTCGAGGATGCGGATCGAATCGTTGAATTTGCCCAAGAAAATGATATTGCAGTACGCGGGCATACGCTGATCTGGCACAATCAATGTCCAAAGTGGTTTTTCCTCGAAGATGGCGAACCCGTCTCCGCCGAGACATTAAAAGCCCGCATGGAAGCCCACATCACGAAGATCATGCAACATTATCAGGGGCAGATCTATGCCTGGGATGTCGTCAATGAGCCTGTCGATCACAACCAGCCCGATGGATTCTATCGAAATGAATGGTATGAAGCGCTCGGACCGGAATACGTCGAACTGGCATTTCGCTATGCACGCAACGCCGACCCTGATGCCAAGTTGTTCCTGAACGAGGTCAGTACCACCGATCCATCCAAACGCGATCAAATCGTGGCGCTGGTTAAAGACCTGCAGGCAAAAGGGGTGCCCATCGATGGAATTGGGATGCAGATGCATATATCGCTCAGCAATCCTTCGCTGCGTGATTTCGAGGCCGCGCTCGAGGCCTACTCCCAATTGGGGATCGAAATTCACATTACCGAATTGGACATCACCGTCTACGACAACCGCCAGCAAACCTTCGACGTAGCCAGCGCAGAAGTGCTCAACGAACAAGGCCACCGGGTCCGAGAGCTTTTCGAGATCATGGATAAGTACAGCGACAGCTTGACCAGCGTCACAATTTGGGGGATGACGGATGATCAATCGTGGCTGAATTACTTCTTCGTCGAGCGCAGTGATTGGCCGTTGGCTTTTGACGCCAATCTACAGGCAAAGCCGTTTTATTGGGGTATGGTGGATCCGGAAAAATTATCCCCGAGGATCAATTACGCCAACGCATCGGAAGGGACAATTGTCGTTGACGGAGTTAGTGATGAACGCTGGCAATTTACGGATGCAACAACGATTGAGGACGAGGCCAGCGATTTGTCGGCGAAAGTGAAAGCGCTCTGGGATGCAGATTATCTCTATCTTTTACTGGAAGTAACCGACTCGACCCCGCAGCAGGACGATCAAATCACCCTGCTGCTCGATGAAGGCAATGATAAGGTGGAATCGGTGGATAAAAACGATAGCGTCTATCGTTTCGGTCTCAATGAAGAATGGCAGAATTCTGAAGACGCTGCCCTTATCGAGACCGACGGAGGCTATTTGTTTGAAGCGCGCTTGCCGTTTGAATACGTCATCGGTGAGATCGACACCATGATGGGATTCGATCTCATCATCCAGGATGGCGACGCCTCCTTCATCCGCTGGAATGATCTGGGTGAACTCGAGAGAATGACGCCGGCATACTGGGGGACGCTGACCTTCGCCAAGTCGCCCAAGGGTAGAGTCGTTCATCAAGGGTCGGCCACCCTGGATGGTGTCAAGGATGAAGCCTACGAAGTCAGCGATCCCTTGATCGCGGATCTGTTCATCCAGGGTATTGAAGATGAGGAAAACGTTTTCAACGGTGCCACAGCGAATGTGTGGTTGCTGTGGGATGAAAACGCGCTGTACGTGTACGCCGAAGTAGCTGATCCCGTTCTTAGCGCAGCCAGCACCACTGTCTACATGCAGGACAGCATCGAGATTTTCCTCGATGAGAACAATCGCAAAACCGGATTCTACGAACCAGACGATGGCCAATACCGTATCAGTTTTGAGAACACCACATCTTTTGGTTCAACAGGTGATGTCGATGGGTTTGAAAGTGTGGCAGTCGTGATTGATGGCGGTTATGCCGTTGAAGTTATCCTGCCCTACCGAACCATCGTCGCCAGTGAGGGCACCGTGATCGGGTTTGACTTCCAGGTGAACGACGATCAGGGCAACGGGGTGAGAGATAGCATCTCCAAGTGGAACGACCCGACGAACGAATCCTGGCAATCCACTTCTGGATACGGTGTACTCATCCTACAGGAGTAAATTTCGATCTTCATCGCGCGTGAGCAATCGGAAGCGCGCAGGCTTCATCCTGAGGATGCGACCTGCGCGCTTTTCCATTCAATCATACTGACGACTTGGATTGATTACTCCTTGTCGCTGGATTTTTCGTAGGCTTGAATGAGCGTGTCGATTTCGCCTCGCGTGCGTTGGAGATCGGCGATGAAGTAAGCCAACTGCTCTTCGCCGAGATCCGTCAATTTGTATGAACGCCGCCTGGGACCCTGGCTCTCTTCCTCCCAACTGGATTGCAGCCAGCCATCCGCTTCCATGTTGCGCAGCGCACGATAAACCAAACTCGGGTCCAGCGTTCCTTCCGCAAATCCGAATTCTGTTAGTTCAGAAAGCAGCGCATACCCATGCCGCTCTTCATGTCGCAGCAGAACCATGAGGCAGGTCCGCAGGAAACGCTGTACGCGTCTTCGCCTGTCACTTTTTCCCCTGCGATGCTCCCTATGTTCTCGATACTCTCGTCTGTGCATATGTGATCTATTCATGTACGAAATGATAACTTAATAAGGACTAATTGTCAATAGTTTATTTGTCTATAGATAATTCGTTGAGGATAGACACATGATCGGCAACACGCCCTTGAATCAAACGCATTGGGGTTGATTCTTTCAGTGATGCCGACACTGCGTTGGTCGCAGATTATGAGCCTCCGCAATTCGCAAAGCGGATCCGCATGCCGTTGCATTTCATCGCAGGCAGATTCGACAAGTTGAGCGAAAGTGTCACGAAAGCCGATATAATGGTTACGAGCACAGCACACGTCGATACAATCTAGAAATGATCCAAATGAAAAAAAACCATGAGGAACATTTCGACAAATAATAGTGAAACCCATAAGAGGTGATTTTATGGACATTATCACATTGGCGCGCTGGCAATTTGCGATCACCACCGTTTATCACTTCTTCTTCGTACCTATCACCCTTGGCTTGTCTGTATTGATCGCGATCATGGAGACATTCTATATTCGTACGGGCGACGACCGTTACAAACGCATGACCAAGTTCTGGGGCAAACTCTTTCTAATCAATTTCGCCATGGGCGTCGTCACCGGCATCGTGATGGAGTTCCAATTCGGCATGAATTGGTCGGAGTATTCCCGCTTCGTCGGTGATGTGTTCGGCGCACCACTGGCGATCGAGGCACTTTCAGCCTTTTTCCTCGAGTCGACCTTCCTGGGAATCTGGATCTTCGGTTGGGAGAGACTATCCAAACGTGCGCACGCCGCCACGGCCTGGTTGGTCGCCATCGGGGCGAATATATCCGCCCTTTGGATCCTCATCGCCAATTCCTTCATGCAGGAACCCGTTGGATACGTTCTGCGCAACGGGCGAGCGGAGATGATCGATTTCGGCGCCCTCGTCACCAACCCGCATGTCTGGCTGCAGTTCCCCCACGTTTTAGCTTCCGGTCTGACAACTGCCGCTTTCTTCGTTCTCGGCATCAGTGCCTACCATCTGCTTCGGAAAAACCAGGAAATCGATCTATTCAAGACATCATTCAAATGGGCGGCCATCACCGGCCTCATCGCCGCCGCTGCCGTCGCCGGGATCGGTCACGTGCAGGGTCAGCACATGATCAAAACGCAACCCATGAAAATGGCTGCCGCCGAGGCGCTGTGGGAAAGCGAAGATCCCGCTTCCTTTTCGGTATTCTCGATTATCGATGAAAAGAAACGAGAAAATGATTATTCGATCCGCATTCCCAACGTTTTGAGTTTCATGGCCTACAACAGCATGGAAGGCGAAGTCAAAGGCATCAACGACTTGCAGGAAGCCTATAAACAGACCTATGGTCCGGGGGAGTACATTCCACCGGTCACCATCAGCTATTGGACTTTCCGCATCATGGTCGGCGCCGGATTCCTGATGATCTTTCTTGCGGCACTCGGACTATGGCAGGTTTGGCGTGGCCATCACCTGACTCCCAATCGCTTCTTAAAAATCCTGCCCTGGGCCATTGTGGTACCGTTCATCGCCAATACGACAGGCTGGATTTTCACCGAAGTCGCCCGCCAACCCTGGATCGTCTTCGGCCTGCAGAGAACGGAAGACGCCGTTTCCCCCAATGTGCCCGCCGGTACACTGGTATTCTCACTCATCAGCTTTGGTTTGATCTACGCCATCTTGATCGTCGTGGATATCTACCTGCTGCGCAGGTACGCCGTTCAGCCGCAACTGGAGTTGGGTCTGTCTGCAGAGAGTTAACCCAAAATCCCCAGGAGGTCGATCATGGACTTAAACACCATCTGGTTTATTCTCATCGGGGTTCTTTTTACCGGTTTCTTCTTCTTGGAGGGATTCGACTACGGCGTCGGCATCCTGCTCCCATTTTTAAGCAGAGACGACCGTGAACGCCGCCTGATGATCAACTCAATAGGACCCCACTGGGATGCCAACGAAGTATGGCTGATCACGGCCGGCGGCGCGATGTTCGCCGCTTTCCCCCACTGGTACGCCACATTGTTCAGTGGTTTTTACCTGGCGCTGGTTCTCATGCTGTTGGCATTGATCGTACGCGGAGTGGCATTCGAGTTCCGCAGCAAAGATGAGAATCCCAAATGGCGCAGCACGTGGGACTGGATGATCTTTATCGGCAGTGCAATTCCCGCACTGCTCTGGGGCGTTGCCATGGCCAATATCGTGCGCGGGGTTCCCATCGATGCAAACATGCAATACGTAGGCACATTCGCTGATTTACTCAATCCATTCGCGCTGATCGCAGGCTTAACGTCGCTGCTTCTGTTCTCGCTGCATGGCGCCAATTTTCTGCTGATCAAGATTGAAGGTCCGATCACGGAACGTGTAAAGAAATTGACTTTGAGGCTTTGGCCGCTTGCCATCCTCCTCAGTTTGATCGTTTCGATTATGGGCTATTACGATACTGACATGGCCTCTCGACACGCGGTCACTGCTTTAATCCTGTCTCTCGGCACAATCGCCACGATCAGCAGCGTGGGATGGCTGATCCGTAACAAACGAAACGGCTGGGCTTTCGCCATGACCGGCGCCTGCATCATATTATTCTCGCTGACTATCTTCGCGGGTCTCTATCCGCGCTTGATGATATCCAGCCTGCAGCCTGATTCCTGGAGCCTGACAATCGACAACGCATCTTCCAGTCCATACACTTTACATATGATGAGCATTGTTACGCTCATTTTCCTGCCCATCGTGCTGCTCTACCAGGGATGGTCCTATTGTGTCTTTCGCCGCCGGCTGACAGGCACATCATCTCTGGAATACTGATCCGCACCAGCGCGCAAGCTGCGACCATGAAGGCATCGCCGTCGAAATTTCGTGCCATGCACCGAGCGCCAGGCAATCGACAGTTCCTGCTCCATGTGTGATTCTGTGCGCATCAATCTGGACGAGTCACTCCGCCAATGTTGAAGGTCGACCCTCGCCTGCTACACGAAACCCGCTCGGTTTCGCGCCGGTTAATTGCCTCGGTCATCCTGGGCATCCTCTCCAGTATTCCCCTCGTTCTATCGGCATACATCCTGAGTCAGATTGTTAGCGATGTCTTTCTATCCGGCAGGAGTTTGGATGAAGAATATCTCCGCATTCTCTCCATTCTCGCCCTCCAACTCCTGCGCGCCGGTTTAAACTGGGGAAGTGAAACGATGGCCGCACATGCAGCCGGCCAGATCAAACAATCTCTGCGTCAGCGTGCAGTCACGCACGTGCTGGCTCTCGGCCCGGCATACACCCGACGGGAGCGCACCGGCGAGTTGAGTCATACGATCCTGGACGGCATCGAAACACTGGACAGCTACTTCCGGCAGTACCTGCCGCAGATCGCCAAGAGCAGCTTCATTCCGATCGTCATCCTTTTTTTCGTTTTCCCACTCGACACCCTATCGGGTTTGGTACTGCTGCTCACGGCACCTTTGATTCCGATCTTCATGATACTTATCGGCGATACTGCAGAGCGGCTCACGCGCAGCCAGTGGGGCAAACTGAGCCGTATGAGTGCGCAGTTTCTGGATGTACTCCAATGCCTGACGACATTGAAAACACTCGGACGCAGCAGCGAACAGGTCGAGTCGATCAACGAAACCAGTGACCAGTTCCGACACCTGACCATGCGCGTTTTACGCGTAACCTTCCTCTCGGCGCTCGTTCTCGAATGGATCGCCACACTCAGCACCGCCGTGGTAGCTGTGGAAACCGGATTACGCTTGCTGTATGGACAAATGGCTTTCGACGAAGCCTTATTCATCCTGCTGCTTGCCCCCGAGTTTTACCAACCGCTGCGGAATCTGGCCGTCCGCTTTCATGCCGGCATGTCGGGCGTCGCAGCCGCCGGGCGGATATTCGAGATTCTGGAAACACCGATTCGAATCCACAAATCATCGATCGCACATTCATTTCGCATCCCCGGCTCCGGAGTCGACATTCACTTCGAAGACGTTCAGGCAGCATACGAAACGGAAAGCCGCCAGGCGTTATGCGGTGTCAGTTTTCAGATCAATGCCGGGGATTGTGTTGCCCTCGTTGGTCCCAGCGGCTCGGGAAAAACCACCGTCGCCCATCTTCTGCTGCGCTTCATGCCACCCGATCGTGGTCGTATCCTTGTAGGTGAAACCACACTTGAGGCAATCGATCCACATCACTGGCGTAGGCACATCGCCTGGGTTCCGCAAAATCCATATCTTTTCAACACTTCAATCGCAGAAAACATTCGCATCGCAAAACCAGATGCGGAACATGACCAGATCATTGACGCTGCCAAACAATCCTTCATCCACGACTTTATCCAGAGCTTGCCGGATGGCTATGATACGCTGATTGGGGAACGCGGCGCGCGGCTGAGCACAGGTCAGGCACAGATGGTTGCCCTGGCACGTGCCTTTCTCAAGGACGCGCCGATCCTGATCTTCGACGAAGCCACATCCAACCTGGATGTGGGCAACGAGGCGCAGATTCAAGCGGCGGTGAAGGATCTGCTTCAAAGCCGTACGGGTTTGTTGATCGCCCACCGCCTGTCTACGATCCAGGCTGCCGATAACATCGTGGTACTTTCACGCGGACGCATCCTGGAACAGGGATCGCACGCAGCCCTCGTCCGGCAAGAGGGAACGTATCATCGCATGCTGCGCGCTTATCAGGGAACCGTGTGAGAGAAAACGTCTTTACCCGCCTCTTGAAGCTGGCAATCCCTTTCTGGAAGGAGATGGGATTGGCGATTCTCGCCGGATTTGCAGCCATCGCCAGCAGCATCGGCCTCCTGGCGACATCTGCATACATCATCGCTTTCGCCGCACTCCAGCCCTCGATCGCCGAGCTACAGGTCGCCATTGTATCCGTGCGTTTCTTCGGTCTCGCCCGGGGTGTACTACGTTACGTGGAGCGCCTGCTGTCACACAATGTCGCCTTCCGCTTGATCGCACGCCTGCGGGTCTGGTTCTTCCGCAAGCTGGAACCACTCGCACCGGCACGCTTGATGCATTACCGGAGCGGTGACCTGCTGCGCCGCATTGTGGGCGATGTAGATACCCTGGAACTCTTTTTCATCCGTGGTATCGCGCCGCCTTTCGTTGCGCTCGCCGTCAGCGGCCTGACGTTTGCACTCCTGGGCAGCTTCGATCTCGTCCTGGCGCTAAGCGTGGCGGCGATCCATTTTCTTGCCGGCGTCATTCTGCCCATGACCATGCTGCGTTGGAGTCGAGATTCAGGACACCGTCTGGTGGATGTGCGCGCGAACATGAAGGCCGCGCTTGTAGATACCGTCCAGGGATCAGCCGACATCCTGGCTTATGGTCAGGAACAAACATATCTCGACTATTTGCACGGCTTGAGCCAAAGGCTCACGAATATGCAGCTCCGTTTCGCCAGGCGAGACTCCTTCGCAGCAGTGCTCAACGACTTCTCGGTGAGTCTGGCAGCGCTCGTCGTTCTTGTTCTCAGCATACCTCTGATCCGTCAGGGACAGATCGAGGGAATGTATCTGGCCGTCATCCTGCTGGCGACAATGGCAAGTTTCGAAGCGATCGCACCGCTTGCCACCACTTTCCAACAACTTGAAGAGCAAGTCTCCGCTGCGGATCGGCTTTTCGAGATCATCGACGCTGTGCCAGGCGAAAAGGAATCTACAGAACCCAAGATACAGGCTACCGATCATTCGATTCAATTCGCTGGCGTGTCTTTCCAATATGCATCCGAACTGCCGCTGGCGCTGGAGGGAATCGATTTCGAACTACCGATGGGTGGAAAGCTGGCCATCGTCGGCGCCAACGGATCGGGCAAAACGTCGATCGTGAACCTCTTGCTTCGATTTTGGGACTACCAGGCGGGCTCCCTTCGACTCGGCAAATATGAGATTCGCAGGTATCCCCTGGATGAACTGCGCAGAATGATGAGTGTCGTTCCGCAGCGCACGCAATTCTTGAACGACAGCATAGGCAACAATTTGCGCCTCGCTCAGCCTGAAGCAGACCAGACGCAGCTCGAAGCAGCCGCCCGATGCGTACAGATCCTGGAATTCATCCATTCCCTTCCCCAAGGATTTGATACGCTCATTGGTGAGGGTGGTTATCTGATAAGTGCAGGGGAACGCCAGCGCCTGGCTGTCGCCCGCGGCCTGCTGAAAGATGCGCCCTTGCTGATCCTGGATGAACCCACCACCCATCTCGATGCGATCACCGAGCGCAAACTCATGGACAATCTGCTTACCTGGTCGCGGGATCAGAGTGTGCTGCTCATCACCCACCGCCTGGTCAACCTGGAGCGTATGGATCAAATTATCGTCTTGCGCCAGGGCCGCATCGTCGAGCGCGGCAGTCACGCCAGTCTGATTGGAAGCAAAGGCGTATACTGGCGCTTATGGAAGCGTCAAAACCAGTTCGATCTACTGGAAACCCTCGGCGATTAGAGAACGTGTTAACATAGTTATCGAGAAAAGCGTCCAGCAGCATACAGATCCGGATCGCCGAGTTCAGCATACAATGACACCTCAAGGAACCAAACCCAGAGAAGCAGTCGGTTACCTCCCGCTCATTCGCTCAAATCCGGATTTTCGCTACCTGTGGTTCGGTCAGATCATCAGCCTGTTGGGAGATTGGTTCAATCTGATCGCCTCGGCGACGCTGATCAACCGATTCTCCGAAAGCGGCCTGGCCATCAGCGCCTTATTCGCCATCCGCATGCTCGCACCTTTCCTGATCAGTCCTCTTGCAGGCGTGCTCGCCGACCGCCTCAACCGCAGGCGGTTGTTGATCGTTGCCGATTTGCTGCGTGCCGCTGTAGTGCTGTGTTTCTTGTTCGTGCGGACAGCAGAGCAGATGTGGCTGCTCTACTCACTAACCGCCGTCCAACTGGCGATCAGCGGCGTTTTCTTCCCCACACGCACCGCCATTCTCCCCGATCTCGTCACAGAACGTCACCTCGGCAGCGCCAACGCGATCTCTTCGGCTACCTGGTCGATCATGCTTGCTTTGGGCTCCGCATTGGGAGGGCTGGTGGCCGGCAGCTGGGGTGTGTATCCCGCTTTCATCATCGACGGCGCCACTTTCCTGCTCTCGGCATTTTTCATCTCCCGCATCTGCGCTGACAAACAACCAGAAGCAGAAAGGCTGTCAACTGGTCCTTACTCGGGGCTCGTAGAATACATCGCCGGTTTACGCTACCTTAAGGAGCACCCCTACGTTTTCGTGCTCACTCTGCACAAAGCAGTGTTCAGTTTGCTGCTTTCCGGTCCGTTCCAGGTCGTGCAGGTGGCTATTGCGGAGCACGTCTTCGTCATCGGTCAGGATGGAGGTATCGGATTGGGCATTCTCTTCGCCGCCGCAGGAATCGGCACCGGATTCGGCCCATTCATCGCACGCATTTTCACGCAGGATCGAAAGCGACCGTTAAATCTCGCAATTGCTGTCGCCTATCCACTCAGCGCAATCGGCTCGCTGATCATGGCGCCTTTAATAAGCTTCGAGATCGTATTGCTGGGAACTATATTGCGCGCAGTTGGCGGCGGAATCAACTGGGTTTTTTCAAACCAACTGCTCTTCCAGAGTGTGCCTGCTGACGTACGAGGACGTGTATTCGCTTCCGAGTTTGCATTCTTCTCGCTGGCAAGCGCCCTGGGATCACTCGCCGGCGGATGGGGGGTCGATCGGGCAGAAGTGGGAATCGAAGGCAGCTTGATCTGGATGGCCGGTTTGATCCTCCTGCCGGGAATTCTATGGTCGATATGGCTGGCCCGCAAAGGACCTGGAGAAGAAGCATAAGTGTGAGGTTATTCGTTAGTAAACCCCGGGATCTCAAAGGTTTCCCCACCTTCTTCCAATTGCCAGAAGGGATACCAGGCCACACCGAAATGTTCGATGAGGATATTCTTCTTATACGGCGTGATCGTGATCTCCTCGATTGCGGCGGCGGCATCTCCCCAGCGATCTGCCAGCTCGTCCAGTTCTTCCGATAATTCCGCTTCAAACTCGGCGAGTTCCTGCTTGAATTCCTCGATCACGTCCAACGATTCTTCTACGTCGGCCTTCGCCTTCGAAGTCATGCGGCGCTTGGAGACAGAACTCGAGAGCCGTCGACTGCTGCGGGAACCGCCGATCAACCCCAATATATTCTCACCAAAGGTCGCCAGTTCCTCCATTTTACGGGATTGATGCTCGGACTGATCTTCCGCCAATTCGCGTTCTTCCTTGGCGAGCCTCGTCTGGATCGCTTTGATCTTCTTCTCATACTTCTCACGCAACGTTTCAGCTTCGGCATCGCGCCCTGCCTGCGCTGCTTCCGCGCACTGTTCTCGAAACTCGGCTGTTGTGACACCCGGTTTGGCAACCAGCTTTAACGTCGCATTGGAGGCCAATGTGAGTCCTGCTCCGTGATAGACGTAATCCAGAAAATCCTTTTCCAGGGACTTAAGCAACTTGGCATCCGAAAGCGGCTTCTCCAGGTCTACAAATTGTGATTCAGGGGCCTGATTGCCATCGAAACTCTGCGATCTGAACGGCGAGGCGTGCATCTCCTCCCAACGTACGATTCCGCGTGAGTCCACATCCGTAGACAAGGCAGCCACCCGGTTTTCTTGGTCGATGGCATTTTTACGATCGAGGTAGCGAACCGAAGCCTGCGCCAGCAGCGAGGGTCGATAGACGATCCCCAAACTTTTCGCCTCGGGCGCATCCTTGCCGGCGGCCTTGAGTGCCTGGGCAACGGTGAGGTTGTTGGAGAGGAATAATTCTTCCACGCCTGTTGGAACCACTGGACGGGTGGATGAAAGTCTCGTTCCCGCTTGCTTCTTCGTTTTTGCCGCACGCTTCTTCTCTTCCGCAGGTGCTTTTGTATCTGCACCCACCAGCGCATTTAGATCGCGCAGCTGCGTGCGGGTGATCGGTCCTTTCAGGTACGCCATCGCCCAGCGGGTGTGGAAAATCTCGGGCGCTTTCTCATGCACGTTATGCAGCAGGAACACCCGCTTTCCCAGGGCCGAGATGCTCTTATCCGCCTTCGAGCGACTGAAACCACCCTTGCCGGCTTCGATTCCTTCCAGCCCTTCCAAAAGATGGAGCTTATCGCGCTCGGTTTGCAGCCGGCCGATGAACCAGGTGCCTGCGTTGCTCAATCCCTTGTAATCCAGATCAGCCGGATTCTGGGTCGTTAGCAGCAGGCCCAACCCAAAGGCACGCGCCTGCTTGAGCAACCGCAGCAGCGGCGGTTTGGAAGGCGGCTTTGCCACAGGCGGCATGAAACCAAAGACCTCATCGATGTAGAGCAGCGCACGCAGTGAATCCGATCCCGATTGCTGGTACATCCAGGTTTCGAGCGCTGTCAGCAGCAGGGTGACGAAAAACATGCGTTCCGCGTCCGGCAGATGCGCCAGGTAAAAAATACTCTGCCTGGGCTTGCCGTCTTCACCCCAAAGGAACGCGTCGATATCCAGCGGCGTCCCCTCGACCCATGCCTGGAATGAAGGGGCGGCCAGTAAATTGTTGAGTGAAATGGCGAGTTCAAATCGATCATCCTCGGGATAGAACTGATCCATCTCGAAAGCGCCCAGTCGGTCGAAGGGGGGATTCTGGATCTGGCGAATCAGTTCGGAAAGATCCAGGTCCACACCGTCTATCCAGGCGCGTTCGATCAGGTTGGACAGGAGAATGTGTTCGCGGGATTTCACCGGATCGGCTTCGATACCCACGAGACCTAACAATGCCGTTGCCGTGCTGGAAATCTTTTCCCGGATCACTTCCCGATTCTCGTCCCACGAAAGCGGCGGCGCCTGCAGCGAGGTGAGGATATTCACAGGAATAGCGGCATCCGATCCCGGCGTGTACACGGCATAGTCGACTGCCTGGCGGACACTTTCAATCCGCCCGGCATCAATGTCCCATTTCGCCAGTCCTGATTTCCACAAGTCCGCGATTTCTTTCGCCATCTCGGCCGTCGACTTGCCTTCCCGCTGCGCCGTGTCCGCGTCCACCCAGGGTTCGAAATCCTGTGGGCTGAGTGTAGGAAAATGCAGCAGCAAGTTGGCGATGTCACCCTTGGGATCGATGACCAGTGCCGGGATGCCGTTCAGCGCTGCTTCCTCGAGAATGTCGATACAAAGACCCGTCTTGCCCGACCCCGTCATGCCTACAACGACGCCGTGCGTGGTCAAATCGTCCGGATCGTAGAGTGTTGCTTTTTCGAGGATGGCCTTCTTCTTCAGATCGTAGGACTTGCCGATGTAGAATTTACCTTCGGTATTCAAAGCCGCCTCGCTTTCATGCCTTCTCAAGGAAGCGCATCTGCATAAATCTTTTCAAATTCTATCAGGAATTCGGACGCCAAGGCCGGGTCTGCGATGATTAAGACATTTTCGTCGTTTCGTTCTTCCGCGCTGCGTGTGAAATTATAAGAACCACAGATCACAATCTCTCCATCCAACAGGATGACTTTGTGGTGCATGGTCCCGGGATTCCCGTCCAAGCGCACCTCAGCCCCTCCCGCGAGCAGGTTCTCATATTGCCCTCCCGTCGCATTCGCCTGGTCCCTTTCAATCACACCACGCAGGCGAACACCCGCATCCAACTGGGCGAGCATCGCCGCGGCAATTTCATCCGAAGTGAACGAGAAGGCCATGAACTCAATCGTAGCTTCAGCGTCGGTGATCCATGCGATCAGCTCCCTGGCAACCTGATTGTCGGGTGAGAATAAAACTGACCATTTCCCTCCATCGAGCGCAACCGCATCTCGAGACGGATCGGGCAAGGAAAGTGCACCAAAACGATCCTCGAGGAACATCTCTTCGAACTCCTGTGTATACCAGTGTGCCAATTCAGAGGAACGCACAGCAAGCAAGTTGTTGTTGTTGATATACGCCCCTCGAACCGTGAAATTCATCGAGCCCGTCCAGACTTGCATGCCGTCCAGGACGACAAATTTATGGTGCATCAGGTGCTCGCGCATATCTCCGATGACCTCGATACCCGCTTGCTCGAGTTCGGCTATTTCTGCTTCGGCGTGATAGTCGCTTTCGATGATGAGCCGAACTCGAACACCACGTCGATGCGCTCGAATTAGCGCATCGCGTATACTCCACAAATCCAGATGATAGATGGCTACATCGAGCGAATATTGTGCCGCATCGATCGCATCTGCCAAGACAGCATCCGGCCCACCCCGATACGTGGATGCCTGGGGACCACCCGGATCGGTGAAGGCCACCGTCCACGTGCTGTTCTGCTCAACGTGCGGTGTTGGTGATGGTGGTTCCGATTCTTGTTCACCCTGGAATACAAAAAACAAGGCGACGAGTAAAAGCAAGGTTAATGAAGCGGCGAGTGTTGTCGGTTGGATGGTTAACCGTCGTGGCACGTCAGACCCCAGTCCCAATCCCTAACTTCCCCCTACCGAATGTAAGCGTCTTCCGCGGGACTGCTGTCTTGATTATAACGGGCAGCTGCCCGATGGACAAACACCAAGCTGCTCCACCGATTTAAAAACCTTTAACCACAACGCCCAGGAATAAAAGGATGTAGCCAAATAAAACCAACCAGAAGGAAATCGAGGACAATACCGGGATCGAGCCAATGTGAGCCAGTAAGCCAACGATGGCAAAGATCAGAGATACAGTGAAAACACTTTTCGACGGTCTTTTGATTCGCATACAGACTTCTCCTCGATAGTTGATTGCTGCTCTCGATAAGCTACTGCTTTACAGCGAGCTCGCGCAGGATCGATCGCGCCAATCCAGGACCACGATATACGAGACCTGTGTAGACCTGGACCAGGGAAGCCCCGGCATCCAGTTTTTCTTTCATGTCATCGGTGTTGAACACACCACCTACACCAATGATGGGCAGCTTTCCCTTTGTGAGCTCCCAAATCTGGTGGACCATGGCGGTCGATCGCTCTCGCAGCGGGAGTCCGCTAAGCCCACCACTTTCAACCGCATTGGCAGACAGCAACCCGTCGCGCTCGATCGTGGTGTTGGTGGCCACGATACCGTCCATCCCGCGTTCCATGATGGTTCCGACGGCATCCTCCAATTCCTGCCGCGTCAGATCTGGCGCGAGTTTGACCAACACGGGCACGCGCTTCTGCAAATCGGTGGTTAGCGTTTGCCGGGCATCTGAGATTTCGCACAACAGGGAATCCAGAAAATCACGCGCCTGCAAACGCCGCAGGCCGACCGTATTGGGCGAGGAAACATTCACCACGAAGTAATCGACGAATGCATAGAAAGTCCGCAGCAGTTGGAGATAGTCGTCAGCGGCCGCTTCCAGCGGCGTATTTACCCCTTTACCGACGTTGAGCCCCACAACGACATCACTCGCCCTTCGATTTCGAAGATGTTTGAAAAGCGTCTCGGCGCCCTTGTTGGGAAATCCCATGCGGTTGATCAAGGCACGATCTTCGGGCAAACGAAAGATCCTCGGGCATGGATTTCCCGGCTGCGGTAACGGTGTTACTGTACCCAATTCAACGTGGCCGAAGCCAAGGCAAGCCAATCCCTGCAGCGTACAACCCTCTTTGTCGTAGCCCGCGGCCAATCCCAGCGGATTGGGGAAACGGATGCCAAAGACCTCAACCGCCAAGGATGGATCGTGAAACGAAAAAGCCCGCCGCAGCAACGCCCGTGTTACCGGGGAGGAAGACGCAAACGTCAGCGCACTCAACGTCAGATGGTGTACCCGCTCGGGGTCGAGGCGGAACAACAGCGCCCGGACACATTCATACCACATGAGTCTCTTTCCAAAATGCGTTCATTGATATTGAAGTAGAGGCAAGTCTTGACATACAGGACACCGAAATCAAATCTCCAGAAATTCCCGCACAACTGCCGCTTGCTGCGCAGAGATCTTGCCGGTATTTTCCCAATGATCGATCAAATCTGTGAGCTCGAAAACGGCATGCAGCCGATAACCCGCTTGCGCAAGTGTTTCTCGCGCCCCGCTCTGACGGTCGATCAGCACCAAGATATCCGTCACTTTCAGCCCGACTTCCTTCAGACGCTCGATGGCCTCGAATTTGCTCCCTCCGGTGGTCACCAGATCGTCGATCACCAAAGCCGTCTGACCCGCTTCATAATGACCCTCGACTTTTGCCCGTGTACCGTAGGCTTTCACTTCTTTACGGGGATAAATCATCGCTTGCCTGCTTTGCAGCGAAAGCGCCGTCGCGATCGGCAATCCTGCATACGGCAAGGCGGCCAAACGATCGAATCCCAGGTTGTCTGCGTGTGAACGATAGGCAGCCGCAGCTCGGGCCAGTAAAGCCGGATACGAAGCGAGCAAACGCAAATCGATATAAATCGGTGAAATCTTCCCCGACTTTAATTCAAACGATCCGAAACGGACGCATCCCGCCTCGAGTAACCCATCCGCCAATCCGACCAGGTGAGCTGGCAGGATCGATCGTCGGGGAGACGGGAATGATTCTCGAACGTTTTGGATTTTCTCGTGCAGCTGAGCTGCTTGCGCACGACGATCCCCGGCAGAGGAAATCCCTCGGGAAACCGGGACGATCATCCCCAGGCCATCCGGTCGCAATCCCGCATGTAAGGCAGTCTCAAGATTGCCGCCCTGCGCACCGACACCCGGCGCGAGCAGCCAAAGGTCCGGCGCCGCTTCACGGACCGCAGCCAGCGCCGAAGGATCCGTCGCCCCAACAACCAGGCCGACGTTCCCAAACTCGTTCCATATTTGTGCCTTGCGCGCCAGACGAACGTAGAGCGGCTCGAAGCTGTCGATCAGCAAGGTCTGCAGATCATCCGCTCCGGGATTGGATGTTTTACAGAGGATAAAGACACCCTTGCCGGGATCGCGCAGGAAAGGTTCAAGGGAGTCGTGACCAAGAAACGGACTCGCCGTGACAGCATCTGCACCCAAAGTGTCGAAGAGCGCCCGCGCGTAGGCCTCCGCCGTGGATGCGATGTCGCCCCGTTTCGCATCCAGGATCACGGGAATGCCGTCGGGAACGAAGGCGATCACTTCACGAAGGGCATCCCATCCTGCAGCGCCAAACTGTTCGAAGAAGGCGCTGTTGGGCTTGAAGGCACATGCCAACTCATGGGTCTCTTCGATGATGCGCCTGCAGAAGTCCAACGCCGCCTCGGCGGTCGGCTCGGGCAGCTGTTTGGAATGGGGATCAAGGCCAATACAGAGCAGTGAATCGACGGATTGAACCCGCTCTCTCAGTCTCTCAAAAAACGTTGATATTCCTGTCATCGTATTCTCGAGGTCTGTTCGATTTCCGTGGACGTTTCCTACGTCCTACGCTTTGCCCAGCACCAGTGCCAACAAGGCCATACGCACGTATAGACCATATTCCATCTGTCGGAAGTATGCCGCCCGTGGATCCTCGTCCAACTCCATGCTGATTTCTCCCACACGCGGAAGCGGATGCATAACGATCATCTCATCCTTGGCGGCTTTCATCGTCTCCGGTGTGATCACATAGGCGCCTTTCACCTTCTCGTATTCATCCAGGTTCTCGAAACGCTCCTTCTGCACGCGGGTGATGTAGAGCACATCCGTTTCGGGCAGAACCGACTCGAGGGACTCATGCATCGCCTGAGGGATCTTGCGTGCATCAAGTTCTTCGACCACCTCCTGCGGCATATTGAGAATCTCGGGCGAGACGTAATTGAGATGAACATCAAACAATGAAAGCAGTCGCGACAATGAATGAACCGTACGACCGTACTTCAAATCGCCCAGCATGGTGACGGTGAGACCGTCCACATGCCCCAGTTCTTCAGAGATCGTAAAGAGATCGAGCAGCGCCTGGGTGGGATGCTCGCCAATGCCGTCACCTGCGTTGATGATCGGTTTATAGGCGTACTTCGCAGCGAGTGCAGCGGCACCGACTTCAGGATGGCGCAGCACAATCACGTCCGAGTAACATTCCAGCGTGCGGATGGTGTCCGGAAGCGATTCGCCCTTCGCCACCGACGAGTACGTCACCTCATTGATCGGTATTACGCTGCCGCCAAGACGTTCCATAGCCGCCAGGAAAGAAGATGACGTGCGCGTCGAGGGTTCGTAGAACAAGTTAGTCAAAATTTTGCCCTTGAGCAAATCAAAGGTTCCCACCCGCTCGACCATCGCCCGCATTTCTTTGGCGACACCAAAAATATATTCCAGATCCTCGAGGGCGAATTGTTTTACCGAGAGGATATCCTTGCCGTAAAACGGGGCTTCCTGGCGATCGCCGAGGGGCAGGTGTGGGTTACGCGCCTTTCGTTGGTTCGGGGGTATAAAGGTTGCCATATATTCCTCCAATATTATTTTTGATTAAACTGAGGCGACATTTCTCCCGAAACCCTTCGGAACGAGAATCTCGCCATCTTGATATGCCAATTGGTCGTGTAATTTCACCCGGCGCACACGTCCCCGCAGCTGCATGCCTTCAAAGGGGCTCCAGCCACAACGGCTGTGGAAGTCTTTCGCGCCTACATTCCAGACGGCATCCGGGTCGAATTCGACTTCCGCATCCGGATTCTCCGGCAGACCGAAAATCCTTCTCGGATTAAGATGCATGCGGGCGATAAGATCATCCATCGACAACCGCCCTTCATGTACGGCGGTGGCGAACAACGCCAATGATGTCTCCAGGCCGGGGAAGCCGGGAGGAGGATCCTCGCTGTCCTTCTCCTCCAGCGTATGGGGTGCATGATCCGTAGCAAAACAGTCGATCACCGACAGGTTGTCCCACAATGCCGCTTGATCCGCTTTCGCAGCCAGGACCGGCCGCACCTCACTCCTGCCCGGACCGATATGGGAGGTATCTTCTTCGCTGAGGAACAAGTGGTGGGGAGTCACCTCGCAGGTGACCGGGTAGCCTCGCTGCTTCATCTCACGAATAAGCTGGATTTCGATTTGCCGACTGACGTGACAGATATGGATCGGCCGCTCCTGCAGCATTGCCAGAAGCAGGATCGCTGCGAGACTGCGCCTTTCCGCATGAGCTACCAAAGGACGATCGGACGGCCATGCTTCCAGGTGACGCCTTTGCAGCTCGAGTCCCTTGACTTGCAAGGGACCATAGGTCAGATCCAGGTACAGCTTCAGCCCACAAGCCTGTTTTGCAAGTGATGTATAAGTTTGATGGTTGTCCGCACTGGCGCCGAGGTAAATGCCGTAATCACAGCGAGCTTTATCCTGCGCCGCCTGGCGGGCTTGATCGAAACTCACCTGATCGACCAGGGGAGGATTCGTGTTGGGCATCGCCAGAACGGTGGAGTAGCCGCCAGCCAAAGCCGCTGCGGTTCCCGTGTCGAAATCTTCCTTGTGTGTTGCGCCCGGCTCCCGCAGATGTACGTGTGGATCGATGAGACCGGGCAGCTGGATCATGGCCATAAACAATTTCTTCTCGCGTGGATTGGACAAAAAAAGAGAGCCGACCGGCTCCGTTTTGGCAGATGAAAAATCGCCCGCTCTGAGGCTCTTACCTCATGGCGGGCCAAGTTCTTTGATGCTATGTACGCGCGATGATACATCATATTCCTAAAGAACTAATTTACGACCAATTTACCGGATTGTCAAGCATTCTGCCTTTCGATTTGGAAATCTAACGACTTGCCAAAGGGACCCACTCGCCGTGTTGATATCACCGCACGGACATAATTACAGCGATATCACAATTACCAGTCACTCATCCGAGTGCGCTGCCGATAATCACAATATCCGCAGTCCGGATTTGCATCCGGCGGTTCAGGACATTCCAGGATCGTCAGGACCTCGTCGATAAATTGGAGAAACCGGTCCATATCCTTGGGAATCTCGGTCCACGAAGATTCTCCCAGATAGGCAATCCGTCCATCGTCAAAGCGCTGTAAATCCGATGGCGAAACGTTCAATAATCCCAGATGGGTGATGGGGCTGAGAGAAAACCCTTTTGGCGCCGGGTTTTCCAAAGCATATGCGTAGGCATGAAGCTGCCGGCCGTAGAATTCGATATGATGCGCTGCCGGTTGGGTGGTTTTAAAATCAACCACAGCATAACTCCCGTCGATAAAACGGATGGCGGTATCGAAACGACCCCGGATGTAGCAAGTGTGGTCGTGATTGGGCAGCTTGATTTCCGCCGATCGCACCCACTTTTCACCATAGGTTACTTCCCCTTCCGGCAGATCGGGGGAAATTATTGAACTCGGTTTTCCCATGAAATAGGCATTCATGAGACGATCGATCTTGCCGAAGATACTCGGGAAAGGCGCTCGCGGTCGATTGAACTTTGATACGATTTTCAAATAGAAGCAGCGTTTGCATTCATCCCAGAGAAATGTCAAATCCGAGGGACTCAATTTCCAGGTTTGCATGATCGCTCCTCTCGCCCATTAAGCAAAACGCATGGGCCCTCGCAAAGAGAACCCATGCATTTTACACATTCTGATTACAATTATAAATCGAACAGCACATTGTTACTGCGAATTGAACTGTTACATCGTCGATTCGCATCATCCCATCGATTACTCTTCTACAACGACGTCTTCACATTCCATGCCAGTCCAATCGTCCATCGTAAATTCACCCGCCGTCCACTGCGCCATGACAGCCGCCAGGCGTTCGGTGTCGACCCGACAAATCTGGTTGAGCTGCTCCTGATTTGCTGCATCCTCCGTCATTTGGATCTGTTCATCGATCATTTCCTGGGTCAGACCCATCTCCAGCATCTGGTCCATGGCTTCCTCTGAGAATTCAACCTCGACACCTTCCGAAAGAATCTTGAACACGCAAAGGCCATCCTCCTCGCCCACGATCTCTTGATAGGAGGTTGAAGTTATTTTTATACCCATCATTTCAAGTTCGATTGGGAAAAGGACTTTGGCGGGTTCGCATTTTTCCGCGGCTTCGGTGAAACACTGCATGTCCTCCCCACAATCCTTGACACCCGATGCGCCCGGCATGTTGCATGCCGCGACAATCAACAGCAAGGCAATCAAGGCCACCAATGTAACGATTCGTTTGAACATAAGCCTGCTCCTTTAGCAATTTTCCACCGAGTCCAAACTGGATGTGACCTCGATGGTTGAGTGATCGACTCAATCCAACTGCGATGAGGCGATTTCGGATATTCCACCCTTACAATGAAAGGTCTGAATGGATTTTAACACAGAGAACTGGCATTTTCCCCCTTTCGCAAGAGGAAAGCATATACAATCCAAGACGCCATCCTCCAACAGGTATTACATTTTCATTAGCCCGCCATCTCAATATCTGAGTCTCTTCCAAAAACGAATTACACTTTGGCACGATCGCAAACATTATTGAGAATAACCAATCGCCACGCTGAATATAAACAACCCGGCAGCTGACATTCGAGTGTGAGGCTGATATCTATCGGGCAGTCAATATACCTGTAGCAAGATATCAATTCCAAGTAAACCGCAAATATTCATTTCGGCTTCTCTACAAATACAGATCGATCTTGAGATGCATGCCGAACGATGCCGATCAGGCCACATTCAAACGCACGACCGTCACCCCGTCACCGCCCTCAGCGGGCTGCCCCGACTCAAAGGAAGCAACATAGGGGCTTCTCTGGAGCACCTGCCGAACTGCACGACGCAAGCGGCCGCTCCCCTTTCCATGAACCACTCGCAGGTAGGGCATTCCCGCTAAAAAAGCGGCATCCAATCGGCGGTCCAGTGCCTCGAGGGCATCATCGATGGTCCATCCGTGGATGTGCAGTTCAAGCGGCGGGCTATCGATTATGGGCGTGGATATCGATCGCCTGTCACGCGAGGCGTTGCCTTTCTGCGTCCCTTTTTTTCGTTTCGGTAACGATCCCTCTCCCGCCGGCAATAATTCGTTAAGCGCGGCCCTGACCCGCAGGCGACCCACCTGGACTTCCGCATGGTCTTGATCCAATGATTGAATCACCCCTTCAACAGCGATCGTGCGTAGGAATACCGCATCACCTTTTTTATATGCATGGACAGGTTTTTCCCCATCATCTATTTGGAGTGAATCGCTTACCGATTTTGTCAGTGTTTCAATTTCCTTCTCTGCGTCCTTCAAAGCTTCTTTCGTCCGTCGAGTTTGAGAGAATTCCTTTTTGATTTTACGCAGTTCGGTGCGTAAATTCTCAAGCTCGAGATCGGCTTTTTGCTGTGCCGCAAGCAGGATTTCATCGCGCTCCTTATCGATGTCCTTCAAACGTCCGGAGAGTTCTTCTTTCATTGCAAAGGCTTGCTGGCGTTTCACTTCGGCTTCACTTCGGTCTTTTCGCGTCAGTTCGCGCTGGGTATGGATCTCATCCAACAATTGCTCGGCTTCCAGGTCAGCCGTGGAAAGCATCGCCCGAGCATTCTCGATAATGGTCTCTTCCAGCCCCAACCTCGCAGCGATCGCCAGTGCGTTGGAACGCCCCGGCAGACCGATATGAAGGCGATATGTCGGGCGCAAACTTCGCAAATCGAATTCCATGCTGGCGTTATTCACTCCAGGCGTACTGTGTGCATAGGTTTTCAGTTCAGGATAGTGGGTTGCAACCAATGTGGTAATCGAGCGCGCAAGCAGCTCTCCGAGGATGGCTCGTGCCAGGGCAGCTCCCTCCTGCGGGTCCGTGCCTGCCCCCAACTCATCGAGCAATACCAGGGACTTCGAGGTCGCTCGATCGAGAATCGCTTTGATATTGGAAACATGGGATGAAAATGTTGAGAGCGATTGCTCAATGGATTGCTCGTCGCCAATATCGGCATATACCGCATCAAAGATTGAGAGCTCCGATCCGGATTCCGCCGGGATATGAAGCCCGCACTGCGTCATCAAGACAAGCAGCCCAGCCGTCTTCAACGTAACCGTCTTTCCCCCGGTGTTGGGGCCGGTGATTACGAGAGCGTAGGTGTCCTTTTTCAAAATCAAATCGACCGGCACGACACGATCAGCGTTTAGCAATGGATGCCGCGCATCGATTAACCGCATCGTCGACCCGGGATGAGGTGACGCAGTGCCGTCCTGAACAGGTTTAAGGATCGGCTCGCTGGCATCGATCGATCTCGCATAGCGCGCCTTCCCGAAGGCGAGATCGAGCCCGGCAAGGCCATCAACATTGCGATGGATCGCCTCTGTTTGTTCACCAATCTGCAGGGACAGCTCAGCCAGGATCCGTCGGATTTCATCACGTTCAGCCAGCTGAAGCTCACGAACCTGGTTGTTGAGATCCACGACCTGCAGAGGCTCGACGAACAATGTCGCTCCTGAAGCGGACTGATCGTGAACGATTGCCTCGATCCGCCCCTTGAAATCCGCCTGCAGGGGTATCACAAAACGGCCTTCGCGCTGTGTGATAATGGGTTCCTGCAGCAGCTGTGCGGTCTTGGGATTATTAATCATGCGCTCGAGTTTACCCATCAATCGGTCATGTGCAACCCGCAGGTCCTTACGAATCGTACCCAATTTCTGCGAGGCGCCATCCAGCACCTCACCGCGATCGTCGATAGTTTTCGAGATCGAATCGATCAATCCCGGAAGCGATTCCAGGCTCGACGCAATCGCTTTAAGCAGCGGGAATGATTCGTTCAACTTGTCGAATCGCCGACGCTGCTCGCGAGCAGCGATGAGCATGCTCTTGACATCCAACAGATCCGCCGCCTCAAGCACCGCACCGTGTGCGGCCGCATCGACCTGGGCTCGAACGTCACGCGCTCCGCCGATACTTACATCAGGTTGGATACTTAACAGCAAACATGCCTCCGAGGTTTCCGCCTGGCGATGACGGACAGCCTCCAGATCCGTCAGGGGCTGCAGTGCCAGCGCTTTTTCCCGGGAAGCCGAAAACGCGGTGCAACTTGCCAAACGCTGGAGAACAAGGTTCAATTCCAACGTCTCGTTGGACTTTACATCCATAGCGAAGGCAGTGTAACATGATTTCATCATGTTTTCTATTTCGTTGAACTGCAGTGCGTTCTAACACGCACAGGCATACTGTTTCCAAATCCAAGGTGAGGGGATAAGAGAGATATCATGCCCATCAAACGTAAAACCAACGATCCCGGCGATCCTTCGTTCAAACCATTGATGCGCAGTTTGGCGCTGGAGCTCTGCATCTATGCCCCACTCGTTACGGTTTACTTCATCGTGGTCTTACATTTCGCCAAGGAGCCGTTGGTACAGCTCTATCAGGAAGGCGCAACGAGCTATGCCTTCATCACGTTAATTCTCATCCTGGCGCAGGGTGTTTTATTGGAAGCGTTCACGTCCTGGCTGCTGCGTAGAATCGGTTTGAGGTAATCGTAAATGGAGTTCCCCATCGCAGGCGTGATTGTCAATCCCTTCTTGCTCGCGGGCACGGGGTTTATTGTCGGCATCTTGGGTGGGTTTTTGGGAGTCGGCGGCGGCTTCCTGGCCGGCCCCCTCATGTTTTGGGCCGGCGTGCCGATCGACTTCGTCGTAGGGACCGACCTGGCTCACATGACGGGAAAATCGCTCGTCGCCGCTCGAAGCCACCGCGCCCTTGGACACGTCGACATCCGTTTGGCGATGCTCATGATCCTGGGAACCGTACCGGGAGTCGAGATCGGCGCACAAATCATCGAAGCCTTAAAACCAAAAGGCAACACGGAGCAGGTTGTCGGAATCTTCTACGTGATCATCCTCACATTGATTGGATCCTTTACGGCATGGGAAAGTATGCGTACCATCCGGATGAGACGTACGGAACAAATCGCCGCACAAGATGCTGTGGAGAGAAACGGCCTGCTTTACCAATCGCGTCTTTTTCGCATTCCCCCGTTTGTCAAACTGCCCGTATCCGGTGTTGGGAAGGTTTCCGTTTGGGCCATCCTGTTTGTTGGTCTGCTGACCGGCGTTCTCGCCGGATTCCTGGGCGTCGGCGGGGGTTTTTTACGCATGCCCTTGATGGTATACGCGCTGGGCATCCCCACCCACGTCGCCGTGGGTACAGATCTTTTCGAAATTGTGATCTCGGCCGGTTACGGCACGGTCAGCCATGCACTCAAGGGCAATGTGGACGTTCTCATCGCACTGACCATGCAAACCGGTGCTGCCATCGGCGCGCAGATCGGAGTCGCTGCAACACGCTACGTTTCCGGCCCAGGGATTCGATTGGTCTTTTCCTTTCTTCCCTTTATAGCTGCCGCCATGGTCCTTCTACGGATTGCTTTTTAGTAACGGAGGTTGAATGGATCATTCGATAAATTCAGAAGCGAAACCACTGGCTCTATTCGGTATCGGGAATCTCCCGCTCGATCAAAATGCGCTTGCCTACTCGAAAATGATCACCAAGTCGCTCGGTCTGCGTCCTGTCCTTGTACACGTTGCAAAGAAAGGTTCCTCACGCGCAGAAACCGAGGCGATACTCAATGATACAAAAGATCAATACCCGGAAGATGAGGCCGATCGTTTGATTCTGAAGGGCTCACCCAAAACCGAGATCTTACACGAGCTCGAAAGTAAGAACTATAAACTTTTAATCGTGGGCAGCTCGTTTCGTGAAGCGGAGCAACCGATCCCATCGCTCAGCCGTGAACTTGCCCTGCGGTCGAACACCAGCGTTCTCATCGTTCGCAATCCTCCGCAGCGTTTTCATCAGATCCTTATCTGCACCGGCGCCCATACTATATCTCTCGACTCTATCGCCTGGGGAATCCAACTTGCCAAATCCGCTCATGTAAAGGCTACGATTCTGCACGTTGCATCCGGCGCCCCGGCCATGTACACCGGTCTCTCCGCCCTCGAAGAAGGTCTCTCTGAAGTACTCGAACGCGATCATGCATTAGCCCAGCACCTGCGGCAATCGGCGAATATGGCTGAAGAAGCCGGCGTGGAAGCGAGAATAGAATTCCGTCACGGAATGGTTCTCGAGGAAATCTTGCGGTCGTGCGAGATGGATGTTTTCGATCTGGTGGTCATCGGTGCTCCCCTGCCACTCATCCGTATCGAACAGCTTCTTATGGGGCGCGTAGCGCCCAAACTGCTGGCAAGCTGCAAATTTCCGATCGTGATCGTGCGCAACAACAACACATCCTTTTAAGCCATTTTCGCTGTTCCAGAGATCCCCGCAGCATACTTCTTCTCGGGAATGCCGCGTTCCACAGTAGAACTGGCGGATTATCCATAATCGGTATACCCTCAACCGGATCGATTTCCACAACACGCCGATATCAATACAGGAAGGATTTCCGATGCGAGATCTCCGTGATGCGTTTGTTGAGTTGATCCGACTGGCATCCACCGACCTTTCACCCGACGTCGAGAAAGCACTCATCGCTGCCCGCGAGCGAGAAACCGAAGGTTCCGCCGCCAGGGGCGCGATGGACAGCATCGTAGACAACGTCGCTTTGGCGCGGGAAAATTCGACACCCATTTGCCAGGACACCGGCACGCCGATTTTCTACGTCCGGCATCCCCGGGGATGGAGCATACGCACATTAAGAGAACAAATCCGCGCGGCAACCGCCCGGGCAACCGCTCACACCTATTTGCGCCCCAACGCCGTTGACGCCATCAGCGGCGTGAACAGCGGGACCAATCTGGGTGATGATGCTTTTCCCACAATTCACTTCGAGGAAGTTGACGATGAGGTATTAACTGCTGATCTCATGCTCAAAGGGGGCGGCTGTGAAAACGTTGGCGCGCAGTACTCACTGCCAAATTCAACCTTGGGCGCAGGAAGAGACCTGGAAGGCGTACGCAAGGTTGCCCTGGATGCCGTTTATAACGCCCAGGGAAAAGGCTGTTCACCGGGGATTCTCGGCATTGCAGTTGGCGGGGACCGAGGTTCCTCGTACGCCGCATCGAAAAAAGTCCTCCTCCGAAAGATGGACGAACCCAATCCGATCGAAGAACTCAATCGGCTTGAAGAACGCCTGACATCGGAATCCAACCAACTTGGCATCGGACCGATGGGATTCGGCGGTGAGACGACTGTATTGGGCGTCAAGCTGCGCGGGATGCACCGCCTGCCCGCCAGCTACTTTGTCTCTGTATCCTATATGTGCTGGGCGCACCGCAGAAGGCGCATGATTGTACGGGGCGATGAAGTGATCTACGAATAGGAGCAAGTCCATGGTTGCTTTACACATTCCCATCGATGACGAAGCCATCCGTGATCTTCATTTCGGCGATTCGGTATCCCTCTCCGGGGTTCTGATCACGGGACGAGACACGGTTCACAAATGGATGATCGAGACTTTCATCAGGCAAACCCGGGAACCGCAAGGCGATGATCAGCAGGTGTATGACATCATCCAACCCATCCTCGATGGTGGCGCCATTTATCACTGCGGACCGGTGGTCGCAGGCCTGGATACTGCTGCCTACCGATTCGTCGCCGCGGGCCCAACGACGAGCATTCGCGAAGAGCCCTACCAGGCTGAGGTCATGCATCATTTCAACCTGAAGGCAGTGATTGGCAAAGGTGGAATGGGGGAAAGCACCCTGGCAGCTTGCCGGGAAGTGCCGGGTGTCTATTTACATGCCATCGGTGGCGCGGCATCGCTGATCGCCCAATCGGTTCGCAGCGTGTGCGGCGTGTACAAACTGGATTTCGGCGTCCCGGAAGCGATCTGGGTGATCGAAGTCCGGGATTTCCCTGCAGTAGTGACCATGGACGCACACGGCAACAGCCTGCACGCCGAAGTCGCCGCGCACTCGAAGATGGTGCTGGAAGAATTGATCGGCGCTGATTAACCCGCCAGTTGCAGTCTAACGGATAAGACCAAGCAATCGAAAACAAAGATACACCTCACCCGATGACTTTGTCTACCGGCTTGGTTCGCCGGCGTCCTCCCTTTCAATAGCTTCACAGACCTCTAACTCACGACGCAGGTGTCGAAAACGAAGTGCAAGGCTGGCGATATACAACACGACGCAGCCCAGGATGACTGCATAACCCAGGACCATGTAGTTAAACGTATCGATAGGTGTATCGATTGGATTCATGATGGCTCACTCCACAAAGGTACAAAACGCCTGCCCGCCACAACACTAGCTGTCATGAGACAACAACTTCATTTTCCGAATTTCCAGCTTTTCCGACAGCTCCTGTAAACGCAAGCGATGCCACAACAACGTCCCATAGATGAAAGAAAATGTCAGCAGGCTGAAGAAAAAAGCAATCTGCATCCTCGGACCACTCATTCCCGACGATAAAGCATCCCCGGCTCCAAAAACCACCGGATGGATAGAGCGGAAAATGCGAATGGAGAAGAAAGTCAGCGGCACGCTCATAAAGCCGAGAATGCTGTACACAGCGGCGAAACGCGCCCGACGATCCGGATCATCCACACCCTGGCGCAGCATGATATAGGCCAGGTAGACCAGCTCCATAACCGTAGCCGTAACCAGACGGGGATCCCACGTCCACCAGGTATTCCAAATCGGCCGCGCCCATATCGAGCCGCTCACAATGTTGATAAAGGTGAAGACTACGCCAATCTCTACCGAAGCCATCGCCACGCGATCCCAGCGTCGCTCACGGCGGATCAGGAACAGCGCTCCCGACAATGCGGCAACAAGGAAAGCCAGTGCGCCAACCCATCCCGCAGCAACGTGGAAATAAAACACACGCTGCACGTCACCCATGATCGCTTCACGGGGTGCATACCAGATCGACAAATACAACCCAACGGCAACCAACGCGATGGTCAGCCAGTTCAGTATCTTCAATTGCCTGGGCATCGGCTCCATCTTCAAATCTCCACCGATTCCGCTCCAATCGATACCTTCGGAGCAGGAAATGGAAAATTATCTTTCAGTATACACATCCTCAATGCCTGATCTACTCTTCAACCACGTATTCAAAAACCAGGAATGCGATCGCCGTAAAGATCAAATCATAAGCAATCAAGAGATTCATCCAGGGCATGATATCACCCACTTCGAAGGCCTGTAAAAAGGCGTTGCTGGCTTTGAGCGCAGGTATCAGCACGGGAAGCACGATAGGGAAGAGTAAGGTCGGCAAGAGCACATCACGCGTGCGGGTTTGCACCGTCATGGCAGCCAATAACGTCCCCACGGCGACATATCCCCAGGAACCCAGGATAATGGCCAATACAAGCCCGGGCACGAACAGGTTGACACTGTAGAGGACACTATACAGCGGGAGAATGATCGCTTCGACAATCAGCATGAAAAGTAAATTGCCAATCACTTTCCCAAAATACAGGGCACTGCGATCGATCGGCGCCAACAACAAACCATCCAGACAGCCACGGTCTTGTTCCATGGTCATGGAACGATTCAGCCCCAATGTCCCTGCAAAAGCAAACGTCACCCATAAAACACCGGAGGTGACGGACTCGCGGGTTACGATATCGAGTTCGAGCGCAAAATTAAAAATGAGAACCACAAGCAAGGCAAACACCAACATGGCGCTGATCATCTGCCGATTGCGCAATTCCGCAGCAATATCCTTCCATACGATGGCGCCGATAACATGTAAATACCCTCGCAGAGATGCTCTTCGGGATTTTGATATTTGGGTTTCGGATTCGACGCGTTTAACCACGGGTCACCGACCGATACATCTCAAGCAATTGCTGCGTCTCGATTTCCCCTTGTTTGAACGAAGCCGCAATTTTGCCCCTGGACAGAAAATCAACCCGGGTTGCAAGATCGGAAGCCCGCTGTAAATCGTGCGATGTCATCACGATCGTGCGGCCGCGCTGGGCAACTTCCCGCAGCAGGCCATCCAACATCTCCGCCGCATCAGGGTCGAGTCCCGTATGCGGCTCATCTAAAAGCAGCAATTCAGGTTCATGCAGTATCGCCCGGGCGATCGCCAGACGCTGCTGCATCCCACGCGAGAACCTGCGCACCAGATCGCGGCGACATCGTTGTAATCCAACCAGACTGATGGCATCGCGGATTCGCTCTTCCAGGTTTTGAACGGCGTACATCTTGCCATAGAAGCGCAGGTTCTCCTCCGCCGTCAGATCCCCGTAGAGCAAGGCCTGGTGTGACAGCATCCCGATCTTTCTCCGTACGTCGGCCGCTTGCGCCGGCAAAACGAAACCGGCCACGCGCAAAGTCCCGGCATTCGGCCTGGCGAGTGAGGCGAGGATACGCAAGAAGGTAGTTTTTCCGGCTCCGTTAGGACCGACGATGGCCACAAATTCTCCACGATCAACCATGAAATCAATGTCATGCAGAACAGGCTTGAGGCCATAATGCTTTAATATATGCCTGGCCTCAATCATCGTCCCCTCGTAAGATATAAAGCGCTTGCTTCTTTAGCTTTGCACGTTCTCGCTGATAGACATCCTCGACCAGTTCTCCAGCTTCGAAGGCATCATCCAGCGTTGCAATCGCCTTGATGAATGCCTGACAATCATCTTGGAGATTCTGTGGGATTGACTCAACTTCTCGATCTACCTGTTTCATACGAATGAATCGAAGCAGCCCAAACAGCGCCACAACGACCAACAAAATCGCAGCGGAGACATACCCGATCAACGCATTGCCCCCGTGTAACATGGCGGCCTTCGATCCAAGACGCAGCGTAAGTGCATCTCCAGCCTGCAACGTCCCCATACCATAGCTGCGTATGGAAAACCCGGCCACATCTCTGCGCCCTAAATCCTCCAGTTCATCGGCCTGGACGGTGAGTTCTTCACTCACCAGCATGACAACCACGGCATCCACAGGGTAGATTAACCTTTGGGAATAATCAGATCCGGATTCGTAGGGCAGGGTGAAAGTAAAAACCAGCTCAGCCGGCTTCGCGGGTTGTACGGGTGCTCGATCGATGAATCCTGTATCGCTGAGAAGATAGCGTCCCTCCGGGCTGATGGAATCATTGATCCCCAAATTGGAGAACCCTGCCGGCAATCGAATATCGACAACCCCTGCGCCATCCCCCTCGATGACCGTTCGATCTTCAAGCCCGTCAATGATCCATACCTGCGTCACGCCGATCTGGTTTTCAGCAGCCAGTTCGAAGATCAAGTGCAATCGCCTGACGCGCAGCCCCGAGCAATCTTCCGTCGTTTCGAAGATCTGCAGCGAGAGATCGAGCGAAGCATCTCCCTCGGGAAAATAAAGCGCATCGGAGACATAACGCACTTCCTGGTAATCAACGTAAGTAAGATAGAACCTGTCCGGGACGATATCGACGTCATCGAAGGCAAATCGACCGTTCTTATCGACAATCGTTGTTGTGGAGAACACAAACGCCCCCTCGTCGGAGGCGACCAGAGTCACCTCCAGATCGCCGGGCACCGATGCACCAGTTGTCTCATTCTCGATCACCCCGATGACGCTGCCCTTCGATGAGTAACTCCCCTGCTCTTGTGCTTCCGAAGGATGGGTTGCTTGAGCCCCGGCGCCCGTATACTGCCCAGGATTATCCGCGATGGGCGTTAGGCCACTATCAATTTGGGCCGGCGGGGTAATATCTCCCCCCAGCGAGCAGCCCGCCAGCGCGACCGGAAGTAAGGCCATCCACAAGCCGTGCTTGTTCAACGTCCAATTTCCTGCGCAGAAAGTTTGGCGCCACAGGCGACACAGAATCGATCCCCAACCAGGACCTTCGCCCCACAATGCGCACAATGATCCTGCCCCCGACGGATCGTGGCCTGTCGCAATTGCGCCACAGCAGCTTCCAGTTCATCCTCCGAACTGCGTTCGCCATCCCCCCGCTCATCGTTGGCGAGAGACATCTTTAGCAATTCATCCAGCGCCTTGAGGTTTTCGGCGCCCTGCTGCAGTAAACGTGAGCGTTCTTCTTCGTAGCCTTCGTCATCAACCTTCCCAATGGCATGATCCATGTCCAATTCCTCGATCGAGGCCAGAATGCGATCCTGTTGCGCTTGCAGCGACGATCGCTCTCGATCCACTTCTCGGATTCCTTCATGACGATACGCTGTAAGCGGACGGACAATGAAAACCCCTGCGATCGTCGCGATGGCTATGCCGATCAAGATAGCGACAAGATCCATGTTTCTTCTCCAATCCTGCAAGTGGTGGAAATGTTCCTGCCGCTCAAGAATCCAGGGCCATTTCAATCGCCTGCACGATCTCTTCCAGTGAGGTGTATGCGCCGATCTTCACACTGGAAAGGCGTCCGGCGGAATCGATGATGAAAGTCTCGGGAACGCCTTTGAGGCGATAATCTTTGTATATGCGGCCCGCCAGATCGGGGCCATTGGGATAGGTTATACCGAAACGCTGCAGATACTCAATTGCTTTGGCATCCGTGTCGGACCAGTCAACACCCAGAAATACAACTCCCCGCTCACGGTACATCTGATACGCCTGTTCCAATTCTACAGCCTCGTACACACAGGTTGTGCACCAGGAAGACCAGACGTTGACCACAATTACCTGCCCGCGCAATTCGCTTGTATCGATCCGATCGCCATCAAAGGTGTTCAATACAAAGTCCGGCACCGGTTCACCCACCTTCAACGGACCGCGATTTGCCTGCAGTAATCCCAGGGTGAGCAAAGCCAATACCAGAAGAAGAAACGCCCCGGTGATAACGCCGCGCCAATTAATTGCAGCCTTATTTTTCTTTGAGTCTGCTATCGATTCTTCCATCACGGTTCCAATTCCTGTTAACCATCGACATCGTTATCAATCAAGCATCATCCTGACGCCGGCGAAGTTCGTCTTCCATGCGAGTCATGTAAAAATCCTGCTCATCCGGCGACAAGCCAGGGGACTCTACAGGCACGTGTTTCCGCCATCCTCGAACGGCACGCATCAGTATTAAGATTCCCACGAATAGAATCAGCGGCGGGACAATGTAAATAAAGAGGTAAAATCCCTCTGCTGGAGGTTGTATCAAGATCTGCATCCCGTGCCGATCGACGAAATACTGAATGATTTCTTCCTCGCTCCATCCCGCAGAAAGTTTCTGGCGAATTTCTGCCCGCCAGTCAATACATGCCTGCGTTCCACAAACGTCAAGCGGTGTGTTCTCACAAACCGGGCAATAGAGCTGCCTGGCGATCGCATTGACATCATCATCCGTAGGCTGACCTTCCTGTGCGCTGGCGCGAACAACCGCAAAGGAAGTAATCACGACGATAAAACAACAAGCTGCTGTATTGATCTTCTTACGCATGCCGCTCCTCTCTCAATCAAGCACGCGCTGCAGACAAACTCGCTCCGGGCCTGCGACGTATGTTTTCCCGATCTTTCTCCGGCCAGGCGGCAACGGCGGTCCCCAGGATAAACACTGCCGCTCCCAGCCATAGACAGGTCATCAACGGGGTATGATAGACCTTGAAAGTAGCCCCTTCCAAACCAATCGACTCCCATCCAACCAGGAGCACTTTGAGATCCGCATTCAATCTCGAACGCAGCCCCGGAACCGCCATCGACTGACGGGAATCTGGGAAATAATCTTGACGGGGATAAATCTCTCCCAGCAGCCGCCCATCCCGAAAAATCGAAACCACTGCACGCGTAATGAATTGTCCTCCCGGTATATAAAACTGCGTTAAAGAATCATAACGCAGTTCATACCCTTCCAGGCTGAGGCTCTCGCCTACGGCCAGGGCACCTTGTGTTTCTGATTGGTACAATTCCGCGCCGATGATTCCCAACGCCATGAGCACGACCCCAAGATGGATGATGTAACCGCCATAGCGACGTCGATTTCTTCGAAACAAGCTCAATAAGCCGATTAGAAAATACTCTCCATGGCGCTTTTGCCTGGCACGAGCACCACGCCAGAATTCATACCCTGTTACTGCCACGACGAAAGCGAGAGTCCAGATACCCAGATAAGCAGCAAAATTGCGGATTCCAAAGAAAAATAGAGTGATGGGGATCAACAATGAGAATCCGAAGGGAATCCAAATCGACCGCCCGAGCGTCTTGGCAGAATGTCGTCCATAAGCCGAGAGAGGCGCCAAACCCATTAGAACTAATAATATGAACATAAGTGGCGCCGAGATGCTCTCGTACCAATCCGGACCGACGCTTTGCTTCATACCTGTGAACACTTCCGATAGAATAGGGAAATTCACGCCCAATATATAAACCGCAGCAAGAATGACAAAGAGTAGATTGTTCAGCAGAAAGAGCATCTCACGTGACAACCAGGAAACCAGGGGATGCTCTCCCCTCAACATATCCCACTGCCGAATAAGCAAAATCGCCGAAGAGATAAACATGAATGCGATAAAGATCAGAAACACCGGCCCGATTGCGGATTGGGCGAAGGTGTGAACCGAATCAATCACTCCCGAGCGGGTCAGGAAGGTTCCATAGATGACCAGGGAATAGGTCAGGATGATCAAGAACATGTTCCACTGCTTGAACATGTCGCGCTTCTCCTGCACCATAACCGAGTGCAAGAATGCGGTGCCAACAAGCCAGGGGATAAGCGCCGCGAGTTCAACAGCATCCCATCCCCAGTAGCCGCCCCAGCCCAACACATCGTATGCCCATCGGGAGCCCAGAACCAATCCCAGGGAGAGAAACAACCAGGCAACCAGGGTCCAGCGACGGGTGATGCGAATCCAACGGTCATCGCTGCGGCCTGTGATCAATGCGGCAATCGCAAAGGCGTAGGGGATGACGAATGACACAAAACCCAAATAGAGCATCGGGGGATGGATAATCATCCCCGGATGGCGCAGCAATGGATTCAAACCGAGACCATCGGAGGGGACAAACGGCATCGTACCTGACGGTTGCAGCATGGCTAAAACCTGTTGACCAGAGCCCGTGATCCACAAACGGCGAAAGGGGTTTTCGAAGAAAACAACCAGGGAGAGGAAGAAGAGCAGTGTGACCATGGTGACAAATATGACCCACGGCAGGAACTCGCGGTCCCGATCCCATTTGCGAACACTTACCACAAATGCGCAAGCCGCCATCATCCAGGTCCAAAACAACAGGGAACCCGCCTGCCCTCCCCACAGCGCGGTTATTTTGAGGTACATCGGCATGGCGTTGCTTGTAACCGATGCCACGTATTGAATCTGATACTGACCATCGACAAGCAGCCAGATCAGCGCCAGCGTCGGCAGTGTGATCAGCGGCCAAGCCAGCAGCATGCCATGTCGGGCGCTCTCAACGTAACTCGGCCTATCATTTCGGGCACCATAGAACGCCGCAACAGCGCTGTACAGCGCCGTCAACAACGCAAGGATGAGAGAAATAAAGCCGATATCCGCAATCAAATCGCCCTCCGCACTATACCCGCACACATCGAATGATCGATGCGCTGTTTATACTTCACATCAACCCATGCGTCGCAGCCTGAAGAAGAGAACTTTGCATACCCCTGTGCCCGGGATTCATTCTTCTTCGGCTTGAAGCGGCAACTCGTCTTCATAACGCGTCGGGCATTTGAGTAGCAGTTCATCCGCATAGAAAACACCATCATCGCCGATTTGGCCGGTGATGATCGCTTGCGCCTCGTGACGCAGCAAATCGGGCTTCGGCCCAATATACTCCACCTGAAGACGAGATGCTGTCGGATCATTGACCGCGCGATAAAGCACTTCTGACAGTCCGCCAGCCTGTTCGATGACATTCATATCTGCCGGGATATTGACCAATGTAAAGCGTAAAGTTAACGCCTCAGAATCGTAGTAGATCGTTTCTCCGTCGACGGCACCCGAGATTTTTAGATTGCGGGCTCGAACTTCCTCCCCCCTGGCGAGCAGTTCATCGATCGTGAGATAGTATTGCGCAGCTGTAGCGGTGGAAGATACGATCAAATAAATCAACGCCCCCAGGATCATCAATCCGCCGATGAATAACTTTCCCCGGCCTATAGACCCCTCATCCATATTGCCTTTTGTAGCACACGTCATGCAAATCGCCTCCCCAAGAATAAATGCTTCAGGAAACACGCATCTACTCGATAGAGCATCAATCTCGTCTCAATCCCACCACGGTCACAAACACTATCACGTGAGTATCTTCACACAAACACATTAATACAACATGAAAGCACTGATTGCTTAATTATAGGCTTCTCATTGGAAGGAAAACCTGCGAACGGGGAAAAATGATCGTGAGAAAATTGGCGCCGCAAAAAGCCCAGCGCGATTAACCACTATCCCCGTCGCAATTTTGTGCCGCAGTTCCGGCAGAAGTTATCATCGCGATGTGCACGCGTGCCGCAATAATGACAGAACCGTTCCGCCCGAGTGGTTTGACCGGGTTCTGCTTCGTTATTCTTTTGTTCTTTTTCCCCGAACCAACTGCCGCTCCCCATTCCAGGGTGTAGACGAGACCAGAAGATGAATCCGAAAATGAGTATCAAGGCACCAAATCCACCGATCACATACGGCAGCCAGGCACTCACATCCGGTGTACTGCCTTGCGTTTCCTCGGGCCTGATAATCGTCGCCGGATTGGTAAGTTGTCCGATGGTATTGGTGTAGGAAACATCAACCTGAATGCTTTGCGAAGTTGTTAATGCCCCAAAATCAACAACGTGATATTTCAAACCTCCATCTTCAACGATATCCGCTGCGCCTGATACATGCATCGACTCGGCAGTCTTGGGTTGTTGTACCTTGCAGCGAAACGATCCGATTTCGAAACCGCCCAACCATTGAAACGTGTAGCTGCGCTCGCTGCCTTCCAATGTGAGCGCGTCGTAATATTCCAGCCAAATACCCGATGTATCTGTCTCTATTACAATCCTGATCCACTCACCATCTTCCACACTACTCCATCGAACCTGATCATTCGGCCCAGTGTTGGGATCCCATTTCGCAACAGCCGACGGGCCTCCCACACGTCTCGGAATGGAAAGTTCGACCGTCGTTGGCAGTAGGACGTCGTCCGCCAATTGTAGTCGCAGGATAACGAGCATCTCGAGTCGATCATACTCCGGCCATAAATCTATCTCGAGTCGCTCAACACGCGGCACGTCTTGGGCCAATATCGAGGAAGGTATGAGGTATGAAGCAATGAAGAGTATAAAAAAAACACGCTTTCGCATGGAAACCCGGATGAGTTGCTTGATAGTTAACACTTAATCCACCTGCAAACGGCGTATCTGCACCGAAACCTGGCCTGCGTTTCCTGTCATGCAATCACTCCTTGTGGCGATATTTCAAAAGGTAGACTTGTAACCGAGATACGTGGGATGCAGTCAATGCCACGTGCACATGCAGCAATTATATTATTAGCACACGCCCAGCGATGTGTCAATTTTGACCACCCACCCATGCCTCCTGGTGATGATGCGGCGAAAAACGCCTTCAGTTGTACAATCCATCCTGTGATCCTGAACTGAACGTGTATAATGATAGCCATGAATTCCACCCAACTTAAACCACCAAAACTCGTCGCGGACAACGATTCTCTCCGTTCGATGTTGAAATCACTCGGCAGACAACCTCTTGTCGCTGTAGATACCGAATCGAACAGCATGTACGCATATCAGGAGCAAGTCTGCCTGATCCAATTCTCGATACCGGACCAGGACTACCTGGTCGATCCTCTGGCATTCTCGTCGTTAAGCGATCTGGGTCCACTTTTCTCCGATCCCCAAATCGAGAAAATCTTCCACAGTGCGGAATACGACATCATGTGTTTGAAACGTGATTTTGGATTCACATTTCACAATTTGTTCGACACACGCATCGCCAGCCGCACATTGGGCAGAAAACAAAGCGGGCTGCGCGATCTGATCGCTGCGGAGTTCAATACTGAGATTGATAAACGCTATCAACGATCCAACTGGGGAAAAAGACCGCTTCCAGATCAATGGCTCGCATACGCCAGGCTGGATACATACTACCTTATCCCGCTGCGCCATCGTTTCTATGCAGCGCTCCATGAAGCAGGACGGTTGGAAGAAGCACTCGAAGCTTCCGAATACATCACCCGGATACAACCCCACCATAACGGCTTTGATCCCAATGGCTTCTGGCGAATCCGCAACGCACGCGAACTTGCACCACAGCAATTGGCTATGCTCCGTCGTCTTTATCTCTACCGGGACTCACAAGCCAAACGCATGGACCGGCCTCCGTTCAAAGTAATGGGTGATCGAACCCTGCACGACCTGGCTGCTGCGGCGCCCGATCGGATCGAGGCGTTGGGCGAGATCCACGGCATGACTCCCGGGCAGATCCGCCGACTTGGCGAAGGAATCCTCGAAGCCATCCGCCAAGGAAAAAGAGACCCGATTCCGCGTCGTCCCCGAAGCAATCACATAGACGATGATATCCTCGAAAGATATGAAGCACTTCACGACTGGCGCAAGCGGACAGCCCGAGCGAAAAAAGTCGATTCGGACATCATCCTGCCGCGTGAGGTGCTTATGGACATTGCCGAATCCACTCCGCGCAGCATGGATGCGCTGCGACAGGTGATGTCTCCGCTTATGCATCGAGCGGAGAACTTTGGAGAAATGATCCTCCAGGTCCTATGGGGAGACAATAACATTCACGAATGAGGCAAGCATGAAAATTACATTCCACGGCGCCGCACAAACGGTTACCGGTTCCCGACACTTAATCAGTCTTAACAAGCATAGATTGCTGCTTGATTGCGGACTTTACCAGGGTCGCCGCAAACAAACGTACGAACGGAATCTCAATTTTCCATTCAATCCCAAGAAGATCGACTCCGTGATCCTCTCCCATGCGCATATCGATCACAGCGGGAATTTACCCAACCTGGTCCGTCAGGGCTATGAAGGTCCAATCGATGCGACACAGGCGACCATTCATCTTACCGACATCATGACCCGCGATTCCGGCCACATTCAAGAGGCGGACGCGGAATTTGTCAACAAGAAACGCGAACGCCGCGGAGAGCCCCCAGTCGAACCACTCTATACCATCGCCGATGCCGAAAAGGCGGCTCAGTTCCTGAGTCCAAAAAGCTACGACGAACTCTTCGAACCGATTCCGGGCGCACGAGCAACTTTGCTTGAAGCGGGGCACATCCTCGGATCGGCCGGGATCATTCTCGATTTGGAAGAAAACCATCGCACGGTTCGGTTGATGTTTTCGGGGGACATCGGCCGCTTCGATCTTCCCATTCTGCGGGATCCCGTCCTGCCTCCCGAGGACATCGATTACCTGATAATGGAATGCACCTACGGAAACCGTTCCCACAATCCACCGTCGCAAGCCTACGATGCCTTACAGGACGTAGTTACACGCACCGTCAATCGCGGCGGCAAGATCATCATCCCTTCATTCGCAGTCGGTCGCACGCAAACACTGGTGTACTACCTTCACCGCATGATCAACCACGGAGATATCCCTCGCGTGCCGGTATTCGTGGACAGCCCGCTTGCCATCAATGTCACCGAGATCACCCGCGCTCACCCCGAATGTTACGACAAGAAGATATTAAAATTCATCCGCGAAAACACCAACGGCTCGGCTTTCGGCTTCGATCTTCTCACCTACACCCGCTCCGTGGAAGAAAGCAAAGCGATCAACACACTCGACGGGCCTGCAGTGATCATTTCCGCTTCCGGCATGGCGGAAGTGGGACGTATCCTGCATCACCTGCGAAACAACATCGAAGATCCTAAAAACACCATCCTGATCACCTCATGGATGGCACCGCACACACTCGGCCGCAGATTGGTCGAAGGGGTGAAAAAAATCAAGATCTTCGGTGAACCCCACACCGTCCGCTCCGAAGTGGCCACGATCAACGGCCTGTCTGCACACGCGGGACGGGAGCTCCTGTTGGAATATGCCCTGAAAGCGAAAGAGAACTTGAAAGGTATTTTCCTGGTCCACGGCGAGCAAGAATCCGCCGATGCTCTGATGGAAAGTATCAAAGCACAAGGATTCGAGAAGGTACATTACCCCGAATTGGGTAGAGAAGTGGAAATATAGACCAGCCCGCGCTATAATCGCATCACGGTACATGGAGAGGTGCCGGAGTGGTTGAACGGGGCGGTCTCGAAAACCGTTGTGGTCCTTACGGACCACCGTGGGTTCGAATCCCACCCTCTCCGCCAGAATCGAAATTTTCCGGAGGCGATACGCCTCCGGATTTTCGTTACTCCTATGGGGATTTCGGCTTCGAAATGAATTCGCCAGCGAGCGATGGACGAAGCATCAAATATTAGCCAGGGATCTCAAGCGCTTCCAGCCGCTCCAAACTCGCCTTCAAAACATCGAAACCGCCTTGCCAAAAGGCCGGCGAGCGAATGTTGAAGCCTGCTTTGGTTAGAATTTGCTCGGGTGATTCCGAGCCGCCAGCAGCTAGAAGCTCCAGATAGCCAGGTTTGAAGGCATCTCCCTGCTCCAGGAATCGCTGATAGAGCGAAAGCACGAGCAGTTGTCCAAATGAATAGGCATAAACATAAAACGGTGCAAAATAAAAATGGGGGATCGCCACCCACTCCACTCGAAAATCTTCAGTCAGATCGAGCGAATCACCAAATTGATCCTTCAAATTCTCCAGGTAGAGATCCGATAGCTCGTCAACTTGAGCGCCGCTGGTGATTTGTTCGTGGGCCGCCCGTTCAAACATGGCGAAATACGCCTGACGCATGATCGTGGCATAGGCGTCATCCATCTGGCGGAAAAGCAGGTCGCGCTGCACTTCCTCGTCGGGATCCGTGGCAAGCAGCTTGTCGATAAGCAGCATCTCACCGAATGTCGAAGCCGTTTCTGCAAGCGGAAGGGATGAATGCTGCGTCAGCGCGGTGTGATGGTCGGCCAGGAGCGAATGGACGGCATGCCCCATCTCATGGGCCATCGTGGCCACATCTTCCGGTTTGCCTTGAAACGATTGCAGTACCCACGGTGTGAGATCAGGTGTCACAGTGGCGCAAAACGCGCCGCTGCGTTTTCCCTTTCGCACTTCGCTGTCGTAATGCCCTGCATGGAAAACCTTCTGTGCAAGTTCTGCCATTCGAGGGTCGAACTCCGCAAAGCTCCCCAAGACCATATCGACAGCCTGGTCGAAATCGTAGACCTTCTCGGTCTTGACGACGGGTGCATAGATGTCGTATCGGCGCAGGCTATCCATCCCGATCCATTTTGCCTTCAGTTTGAAAAATCGATGGAACAAGGTCACATTTTTCTTGCAAACTTCGAGCAGCGTATCAACTACTTCATCGGTAACGTCGTTGGCAATATTACGAACAGAGATCGGCGAAACATAGCCGCGCAGTCCCATGCCTTCGCTGCGCCAGTCGCGGGAGATGAATTGATAAATCTGGCCCAGGATGACTGCATCACGGTTGTATACTTCACTAAAGGACTGATAAGCCGCTTTTCGCAGATCCGCATCCGTACTTCGCCAGAACACCTGTAATTCGCCCCGTGTGAATTCCTTTTGTTCACCATTAACTTCCAATGGAAATGTATAGCGATTGGTGATCGACTGATAAAGCGTAACCAGCGCATGGGGGCCATTGACGTCCTTAACGTTGATGATCTTCTCCTCTGCTTCCGTCAACGTGTATGGTTTCTTCAACCGCAGCGCCTCCAGCCAATAGCAGTAATCTCCGGCGAAATCCAACAACCGCTGCGCCGCTGTAGCCTCCAATCCCTTCCACCACAGGGTAAAAAACATCATACGGTTATCCACATCGGCAGACAATTGCTGCATCTGTGCTTGAAATGTTTGTGCCGCCTGGTCCTGTGTGTCCTCGGAAAATCGTAAAGACCCATAGGCGCCCAGACGAGATAGTATCCTTACTGCATTTTCATAATCCTCGATGATTGCGAGGAAGACTTTATCATCCAGGTCCGGACTCAATTGATCTCGATATCCCTCAAATTCTTTCAGGATCGTTTCAAGACTTTGCCGGGCTTTCTGAACTTCGGGCGAATCGATCGAAGCATACAAATCCGCCAGACTCCAACGTCCTTGTTTATACGCCTTCGCACTCATTTTTACTCCTCGCCAAACGAAATTAATCGCGGTTAGTTATCTACATATTGTAACTACAAGGACAGGGAATGTGGATAAACGCGCAGAATAACCTGCTACACATTAAAGCGAATATAGATCACATCTCCGTCTTCAACGATGTATTCTTTCCCTTCCAGGCGCAGCTTTCCCTCAGCTCTTGCAGGTGCCAAACCGCCCAATTCGATTAACGATTTCCAGGCGATTACTTCTGCGCGAATAAAGCCGCGTGCCAAATCCGAGTGGATCGCCCCCGCCGCATCGAGCACACTGCTGCCGCGTTCCAGGGTCCAGGCGCGCGCCTCGCTTTCATTGACGGTAAAAAACGACAGCAAATCGAGCAAATCGAACGAGGCACGCACGATCCCCTTTCGTCCAGACTCCTGAATCCCATACTCGGCGAGAAATTCCTGCGCTTCTTCGGCAGTCAGCTGCGCAATTTCCATTTCCAACTTTCCGTACAGCTGCATCACATGCATCCGGTCAGAATGCTGCTCGATCATAAGAACATCCTGCCCTTCAGCTTGATTGACCACGATCAGAACCGGCTTTACCGAAAGCAATCCATAGCCCGATAATGCCTCCTTCTCTTCCGGTTTGATATTTTGCTCGCGCAATGGCGTGCCATCTTCGAGGGCGGCGGCGATACGTTCGAACAGCGCAATTTCACGACCGACGATTGCTCGATCGCGCCTTCCTTTTTGTCGCTCTTCCGCAAGGCGTTCGAGACGTCGTTCGACCATCAACATATCGTGTAAAAGGAATTCCGTCTCCAGTGTGGTGATATCGCGTTCGGGATCGATGCTCCCCGCCGGATGCGGAGCAGACGGATCGTCGAACGCCCGAACGACATGAAGTAGACCATCCACATGTTCCAGCTGGTTAACCACCTGACCGGGGAGCTCGGCAGCCCGTGCTTCCCCCTGAAAACCACCCACATCCGCATATACGATTTTGGTATAGGTCTTCTTGCGGGGATGGAGAAGGGCACTCAAACGATCGAGTCGGGGATCAGGCACATCGACGGTGGCGGTATGAACCTCGAACCTCGTCGAAGCGCCCGATGGCCCGAACGGAAGATCCGCACCGGTCAGCATGTTGTAAATCGTCGTCTTTCCACTCGACGGTAATCCCACAATCCCAAGTTGAATCACTTTGTTTCCCCTCGCATGCATATGGATTTCACATCACACATATTCCGATCATCCATGACATTATTTGGGCAAAGGCATATGAAAGGGATATCCGCTGTGCCGTAGAAACCCCGACTGGCAGCTTGTTGCGACGAAAGCTTGACCGTCCGCCAGCGTTTGAATATACTAGCCTTACGCCGAAGTGGCGGAACTGGCAGACGCGCGCGACTCAAACTCGCGTTCCTTCGGGATTGTGGGTTCGATTCCCACCTTCGGCATCAGTCGATTATAGCATAGCCGACCCCAGCAGATCAGATCGATGCTGGGGTCGAGCGCGCCAGAAAGCGGAGCTGCGCACATCATCATGTGTAAAATAATGCACATCCAGAGGCAGCATCTGTGCCGTAATTGCTCTCACCTGTTGCAGAGCCGGGCGCAATGTGGCAAAATCCATCCGATACGATGAAAAATACTACCCTTTCCCGTTTGATCATTGGCATCATCATCGGCCTCGTTCTTGGTGTACTCTACGGTTGGATCATTCGTCCCGTGGAATACATCGATACCACCCCGAACACGCTGCGCGCCGACTATCGAACGGATTACGTACTGATGATTGCCGAAACCTACAGCGGGGATGGGGATCTCGATTCCGCCCTTGTCCGGCTCGCAGCACTCGGTTCTCAGTCTCCCATCGAGATTGTGTTGGAAGCCATCGATTTCAGTATCGAAGCCGATCGCCCCCGTTCTGAATTGGAAGTCCTCAACCATCTCGCCAATCAAGTACGCGATCTGCAAACCTCTCCCGAGATTGGCGGGCCATGATGAAAGCAAAGTGGTTTCCGCTCCTTTTCGGCATGATCCTGGGGCTCGGCCTGGGTGTTTATTACGCATGGGTGGTCAATCCCGTCGAATACCTGGAAACCGCACCGGCAGCACTGCGGGACGAATACAAAGCGGATTATTACAACTTAATTGCCCTTGCATATGCCAGCACAGGAGATCTCGAGCGCGCCCAATCGCGGCTTGCGCAGGTCCCGGATCCCAATCCCGCCGGCACACTCAGCCAACTGGCACAGACGCGTCTGGCGGCAGGCCGGCCCGAGAATGAAGTTCGTGCGCTTGCCGTGCTCGCCGCTGCGCTTGGTGAACGTCCGGCTCCCGTCGAATCTTCTCCATCACCCCAAAGTGATACTTCGCCAGCCCCCGCAACGCCAACACGAACGGCCACGATTACCCGACCGCCACGCACAAATACACCCACAGCAACGCCCGGAGCCCCCTTCGAAGTCGTTGAAAAAGAGTTGATCTGTGATCCGGACCTGGCAGCGCCATTGATCCAGATCGAAGTCATCGATGCCGCCGGAGATCCCGTAGCCGGGATCGAAACGCTCATCGTTTGGGATGAAGGCGAAGATCACTTCTTTACCGGCTTGAAACCGGAACTGGGTATTGGCTATGCGGATTTCGCCATGCAGGTGGGGGTCTTCTATACCCTGCAGCTCGTCGATTCGAATTTCCCCGTAACCGGGTTGTCCGCTGAAGCATGTGCTGGAGAAGATGGAGAATCTTTCTTTGGTTCGTGGCTGCTTACATTCCAACAACCGGCTGCGGAACCTTAATCCATTCCGTTCTCATTATCCTTATCGATAGGTCAGGAACCGCTTGGGATCAGATGTTCTGGCACCTGAACGGCCACCACCTCTCCACGCGCACAAAGCTCGCCTTGGGCGTAGAGACCGGAGGTGACAATTACTTTCCTGCCTTTGATCTCCTTGATCATGCTGCGAATCTCCAACGGCACGCCCATAGGCGTCGGTTTGATATAGTCCACATGTAAAGCCGCGGTCAGAAAGCGCAGCGGTGGATCTGTGTCCATGGCTCGCTTCTCAGCGCGATACGCTGCTGCAGCCGCGGAGCCCGTGCTGTGGCAGTCAATCAGTGAGGCAATCAAACCCCCGTAGACATAACCTGGAATGGCAATATGGCAGGGTGACGGAGTGAAGGTCATCACGGTTTCATCCCCATCCCAATAACTCTTGATTTGCAAACCATGGTCGTTCAAACGTCCGCAGCCATAGCAATGACTGTATTCATCCCGGTAGTAATCTTGGAATGCCTTCTCCGTCATTCGAATTTCTCCTCGAAACCATGCAGTTCGTTATTCGATGGTTAGTCCTGACTATTTCGACGGCGCTCCCGCAGAACTTCCCGGATGCGTGGCCCCAATTCAGCAATAATGGGGGATGGCTCACTGGGCTGCCAGGCTTTCTGCGCCTCCGCTGCAGGCTGCGGCCAGGACTCCTGCGAGTGGACGATTTCACCCGGGGTATCGGCGTTCGTCAGCACTTCCAAGCACTGACGAAGCACACGCATCTGCTGCGCTGCATCATGCGCCCGGCCTAAGGTCTGCCCGAAAGGAAATTCAACGGCCAGCGTACGCGGGACACCGGTTTTTTCCACCCAAAACGGCATCATCGTCACCAATATCGTGCAAAGACCGGCTTGCTCCAATGTGCGTGCCAACACGGGCACATTAATCGCACAATCCGGTCAAGCGGGCGTAAGCAGCACACAATGCACTCCCTCGGCATGGAATCGATCAGCGACCTGGGGGCCATAGGTCTCACGCCATGCACTCGCATCCGGCGGGTACCCTTGAAAACCCATGAAAGAGTATGCATTCTCCGCCAATCCACCGATCCGCTTCGCATCCACCAATTCGCGCATGCGATCGATAGGCAGCAATACATTAATATCGTCAAGTACCATGGCTTGATTGATGTGCAGGTGGCTGATGCGGATTTGATCGAAATCAACATCCGTAGGAATCGTGCGGAAGGTTGGGTCACCCCAAGTTGGTTCTTGCTTTTCTCGTTCGAGATCGAAAGGCGGCTCACTACCGTTGTGATAGAGACCACCCGAGGTCACCAACCCGAAGGTACACTCCTCCACCGGGCGCGGCAGCGGCGTCCAGGGTATGGGAAACTCCGCTTCTCGTGTTGTTGATTGATAAAACATCGCAATCAGACGGGGTAAGTATTTAAAACTATCGACCGGCATACTATTCTCCCATTCCAGTTTAAACGCACACCAAAGATCGTCTGCGCCCGAATTCTAACCATAAAGCCAAATATCTAAAATGGGAATGCAGAACAGTGCTTCTACGACTCTTCCGCAGATACCTCAGAAGGAGCTTGCGCTTCATCGAGAGATTCCTGCGCTTCATCCTCCTCCAGTTCCGGGGTAAAACCGAGATCGAGCTCTTCCTCCATGGTGATTTTCCCCCGCAGAAAGGCGCCTTCTTCCGTCGAAAATGAGGTCGTGACAACATCCCCCCAGACGCGGCCGTTTCGAGTGATCTCGACTTTTCGCGCGGTGATGCTGCCCTTGACCGAACCGGCGACGACCACTGTCACCGCTCGGATTTGTTCGCAAGTCACTCGTCCCTTTTCCCCCACCACAACAAGTCCTTGCAGAGAAATCTCTCCATCGAAAACCCCCTCGATACGAACACCGCCTGTGCCGGAAATCTGTCCTTGCCAGATGATGCCAGGTCCAAGTACGGAATCCACCCTCTCCGGCACCGGTCGAGTTACGTCCGGCTCATCACCCGTTCTGCGAAACATGCATCCTCCAATGTCTACCGAATGGGAGCATAATCGTTCCGAGGATAGATGTCAATAAAGCCTGAGTCCGATTGAAACATCGCTCCGCCTGTCGAAAAAATCCGCCAATCGCTTACCCTGATTGGATATTCGCTGCCGCCGGCAAACCGCCAGCGCCTTCCGCCTTCAGCACGGCGTTCACAATGGCCCGGGCAACGACTTCAGCGCCGTAGGCACCGACAAGATTAACATCCGTCATTTTCTTTCCCGTGGCGAGCGCAATGAGTGTATCGCCATCATACATCGTATGCGCCGGTCGTACCGCGCGGGCGACGCCATCCTGTGCCATCTGCGCCACTTTATTCACTTCTTCCTTGTTCAGCTGCGCATTCGTGGCCACAACCCCAATCACCGTGTTGCTTTTAGCGGCAAACCGCAGGGCGGTCTTGCCCACCATGCCCTTCATGGCAGCAAGTGTATCCGCGAAAGGTTTATCGCCCCCGAGATTAATGGGACCCAACTTCGCAGGACGTGCACCAGCAAGGATGTTCCCCGTTTGAGGGTCCACCACGTCGCCAAGTGGATTTACAGCGATAATCGCGCCAACGATGATGCCGCCGCCCAAATCAATACTTGCGCTGCCGATGCCACTCTTCATCGCACCCGCCATTCCCAGGATTTTTCCGACGCTGGCACCCATCCCCGCACCAACGTTGCCTTCTTGCGGACGATCCGCTGAGGCATTTTGGCAGGCGAGATATCCCATGGCGGCGTCTGGCCGCACGTCCGATCTCCCGATCCCCAGATCGAATAGTATTGCTGCGGGCACGATGGGCACTTTTGCAACCGTCGTGTCGTGCCCGATGTCGCGCTCCTCGAGATAACGCATCACGCCGGCCGCGGCATCCAGGCCGAAAGCCGAACCCCCGGCCAGCAAGACCGCATGAACCTTTTGGACCAGATGGGAAGGGCGCAGCAAGTCCGTCTCGCGCGTACCCGGTGCGCCGCCGCGTTGGTCGACTCCACCGACGGCCCCATCCGTACAAAGCACCACCGTGCAGCCGGTCATCGCCTGCGCATCATCCGCATGGCCAACCATGATGCCCGGTACATCTGTAATCGCATCTGCTAACTTCATCTGACACCCCCGATTCCCATCATCAAGACCGCCCCGCTGACGGCAACAGACCAGACCATGAGGTCCGATATTGGATGGTTAATTCATCCCAGCTTATAGCCAAACTTCCGCAGCAGGGCAATGCGTTCCCGGACTTCCTCTTCGCCCTCAACACCGGCGCTGATAACACCATCGATCACCCCCAGCACCCCGCGACCTTGTTCGCTTTCGGCAAGAATCACTTCAACGGGGTTCGCTGTAGCGCAGAATACGCGGCATACTTCTGGCACAGTTTTAACGGCGTTGAGCACATTCACCGGGAACACATTCCCCAGGCAAATGATAAACACGTGTCCCGCGGATAACGCCAAGGCGTTTTCCTTCGCCAGTTCGATCATCGACTCATCCGTGCCACTCACACGTACGAGCGCCGGTCCGGAAGCTTCACAAAAAGCCAGACCAAACTCGATCCCCGGCACAGCGCCAACCAGCGCCTCATGAAGATCCTCAACCGTTTTAATAAAGTGGGACTGGCCGATAATCACGTTTAACGATTCAGGTTTCTCGATCTTGACGGTCAATAACTCCATTTGTTTAACTCCTCCCCGGAAATGGGCCTGGGCCTTTCTCCAGGCATATTCGCATATCTGCATAATTAAGTGCACACATATCCGCTTTCATTCTAGCGCAGACGAAATGAAATAACAGCACACGAGCACCGTCGAAAACGTTCTTGAAGCTGACGTTAAACAAACCCGGGCAACACATCACCTTCGATATTTCTAATTTCGTAGAGGAATATACCACGCTTGCCATCGATCGCCACAGGCAACCACCCGGAAAAAACCCATGGGACTTCATCACGCAAGCCATTCGATCAATTTCGATCCAACCTGCGAGTCGTTGTCTTATTTACACTCGAGATCCAACTGGGGATTCGAGGCATCTATATCCGGCGGCCGGAGGGGGTGATTGAGAAGCGCGGCGAATTGACGCACACTTTCAGGACTGTGGCCGGCAAAATGATTGTTGAAGAAGCCGTATACATCAACACCGGCATCCAAAAATCCATCCACGATTTGCGCCCACGCTTCGAGCGCTTTTATCCGATCGATCTGAATACGGTCAAATACCTGAATGTCTTTACGCCTTCCCAGCCAGCGTATCACGCTGAAATCGGCGGTAACCCAATCCAGCCGCGGCATGTAATGCAAATCTTGAAGCACGAGGGCCACATTATGACTGGCAAGCATTTCACGAAAGGCGGGGGTTAGCCATTCTCGGCTGCGTACCTCTACAGCATAGCGCTGGCCACCCGGAAGGGACTCCAGGAAACCATCCAGACGATCGAATTGTTCGGATTTGAAGTCATAGGCAAACTGCAAGGTGAGTACAGCCAACTTGTCTCCCAGAGCTTGCATGCTGCCGATGAAGGCTTCTGCATCCCCTAGAGCGTTTTCCAGTTTTTTCTCGTGTGTGATCAATTGGGGAAATTTTGCGGCGAACTTGAAATTTGCAGGTGTGCGTTGATCCCAGCCTTGAATCGTCATCGCCTTGGGCACACCATAAAAAGTAGAATCGATCTCTACACTTGGAAAATGACGAACATACGCCTCCAGGTAAGATCGGGATGGCGTTCCCTCCGGGTAGAAAGGTCCCACCCAATCCTTGAAAGAAAAGCCCTGCGTGCCTAAATAGAGATTCCCTGTTCGATCTTTCATATTGAAATTTACATCGCATCCAAGCGAGGGGCAATTAACAATGATTGTGAAGGCAAAACTCTCGTGCAACTCGTTTCCCACACTTGAACGAGACTCAATCTGCTGATGCCAACAATCCTACAACGTGACCCAGAATATAATCCGCGACCTTATACTTACTCATGACAGGCAATTCAAGCGGCTCGCTGTCTTTCACCAATACGGTAACACGGTTGGTATCCACTCCGAAACCCGCATCGACAGCCGTGATGTCGTTGGCCACGATCAGATCCAAACCCTTCTGCTCCAACTTCCCCCGTGCGTTTTCAATCAGGTCCTGACTCTCGGCAGCGAAACCGATAACCACAGCGGGCTTCTTGGTTTTCTTACGTCTCCCGGCAACAAGCGCAAGGATATCGTCTGTGGGTTCTAATTTCACTTCAGGCACTCCCAGCACCCGTTTGATCTTTTCATCAACTCTGCGATCTGGTCGGAAATCGGCCACTGCCGCAGCCATGAGCAAGACATCCGCATCGTCGCTGCGTGCCAGCACCGCCTGGCACATTTCCTCCGCAGTATCGACATCGATACGTTCAGCGCCGTACGGCGTGGGCAGCGTGGTCGGTGCGCTGATCAGGATTGTCTTCGCACCACGGTCGATCGCCGCTTGTGCCAGAGCATATCCCTGTTTGCCAGAAGATCGATTGGCAATCACGCGTACCGGATCGATCGGCTCCTGGGTGCCTCCGGCCGTGACGATAACTGTTCGACCACGAAGCTCCCCCTGCTGACCGAGTAATAACCGTACGTGGCCGAATATCTCATCGGGCTCCACCATACGGCCTTTACCGACCAACCCGGACGCCATCCGGCCTTCAGCAGGCCCGAGGATATGCGTCCCTCGTTCCTTCAATGCTTCCAGGTTCGCCTGGGTGGCCGCATGAGCGAACATCCCCGCATCCATCGCCGGGGCAATGACAAGCGGACATGTCGATGCCAGCGCGGTTAGAGTCAGGAGATTATCTGCCTGTCCGTGAGCCAATTTGGCGATTGTGTTCGCGGTCACCGGCGCTATGAGGCTCAAATAGGCTTCGTGCGTCAAACCGACATGGATCACATGCGCTTCACTCCCCCACAGGTCATCATCCGTGTACGTACGCCTTCCGGTAACCGACTGGAACGTCAACATGGAAACAAATTGCTGCGCCGCCCGTGTGAGAATAACGTCTACGACGGCGCCTGCTTTCGTCAATCTGGAAGCCAAATCCACGGACTTATAGACCGCGATCGAACCGGTCACGCCCAAGAGTACGTGGCGGTCCGCGAAAACGGGGATGGTCTCCTCTTGTGCCATACACTCATTCCCTCTATGCCGGGCCCCAGCGCTTACAGCTCGAGTCCGGAAAGAGAAAAGTGGATACGAAGCCGGCTGCATCGACCCGACTGGCTGCAAGCGAAAGGTATCAAATTGTACCGTTTCCAGAAGCTCTCGGCCAATACGTTCTGACATGACCAAGAAAATGGTTAAACAAGAAGAACGCCAGACTCAATCGAAATACCAAACGGCGAAATCATCGAAGCTTACACTTGCATTGGGTTTCTGCGCCGTCCCCAGGTAAAGTGCGAACTGGCCATGGATGCCTTCAAACCACCCGGATGGAATCATGCGACTGTCCAACCACGCTCCGTTAACATAGAAGTTAACTTCCACACCTTCCGCCTTGATCCCCAAGCGGTTGATCGCTCCCGGACCGGATTGGATCAGCGCGCTGGGGGTCATCTCGCGCTTTTCACAGTCAAGCGACCACCCACCACGCCATGTGCAAACCGGGCTATCGGTTGGCGGCCAGCAGGTCTTCCCGATGAAATACTCCCCTCCGCAGCTGATACCGAACATCAAGCCTCTGTCGTCGACTTTATCGCCGCGAATTACCATTCCGGCGCTGTCGTCAGGCACGCATTGATCGCTGTTGAAAATGACGACGTCGACATAGAAATTTTCGGCATCGATGGATGACCAGTACCAGGTCCAGAGACCGCGAGAGGTGAAGGTGATGTTATAGCGTCCACCGCCGTACCAGGCATTGGCTGCGCCTGCGGAATTGGAAGGAAATAACCCCTCTGCATCATCGAAATGATCCCGGTCGTGGCCGTCACCCCATCCGTAGGCCGGGTCGAAAGCTGCACGTACAAGACTTCCCTCCACCGCCCCGCTCATGTCTTCGATCGTCTCAGCTGTCGGTGTGGCTGGTTCTTCCGCCTCGGGTTCTGAGGTGTTTGTCGCCGTACTCGGAGGTGCAGCCTGTGATCCCGCCTGCTGTGTGATCCTGGCCTTTTCAAATGCCAAAGTTGTTGCTTCCACATGAAGTGCCTGTTGAGTCGCTTCGATTGAAGCGGCCATCCGTTCGGATGGCAAGCTGCACGCCAGGGAAACGACAACCAGTATTGCGAGGCATAAAGGGATGGGAAATTTGTTCATGCTTGAACGACCCCCCATCCCTTTTCGAGTTAACTTTTTCCTTACCAAATTACACTACTCTTTGCAACGCATCTGTCGCGATACAGAACATCAATCAAGATACCAGATATTGAAATCATCGAAGCTCACACTGGCATCCGGTTTCTGTGCGGTCCCCAGGTAGAGCGCGAAATGGCCGTGCACAAAAACCATTGGTGTATAAATTGCCACAGATCGGTTAGCGACCCATTTCCCATTGATGTAGAAATCGAGATCGTCCCCGCGCGCCATGACCCCAAGACGGTTGACTGCACCAGGACCGGTCTGGATTAAATCACTCGGATACAATGTCCGAGCAGTCGGATCGATAAGTCCCTCTGCTGAGAAATCGAAGATAACGCCGTCCGAGCCCGGAATAGCCGTGAAGCCGATGAAGTATTCCCCACCGCAGCTGATGCCGAACATCAACCCATAATCGGCAGTCTGTTCCCCTCGGAAAACGAAACCCGCTGTGTCCCCGGGCACACACTGGTCGCCGTTGTACACCAGGAAATCGGCGTAGAAATCCGCAGCATCGATGAACGACCAGTACCAGGTCCAGCGATTGCGTGAAGTGAAGGTGATGTTATAGCGTCCATCCCCATACCAGGAGGTCGCCGCCCCAGCACTGCTGGAGGGGAATTTGCCCTTCGTGCCATCGAAATTATCACTGTCATGTCCGGCACCCCAGCCGTAAGCCGGATCGTAGGAAGCCCGTTCCACACTCCCCGCCACCGCCTCTGACGAGTCTTCCGGGGTTTCTTCTGTGGCGGTAGCCGTAGCCTCTTCAGCCTCATCCCCTTCATCCGGGGCTGGCTCCTCAACATCCGGTTGATCCGCTGATTCTTCTTGCTCTGCCGCCTGGGTGAGCACAGCCTTTTCCAGGGCCAGCGTTGTGGCTTCCACCTCAAGTGCCAGTTGCGTAGCTTGTACTGATTCAGACGACTGGTTTGAGGGAAGACTGCAGGCCAAACTGGCCAGGATCAGGACAAGAAGACACATCCACACAGCAAACGGATTCGGGCGAAATTTATTATTCATGAGAACCTCCATCGTCAGACTCGATATCGGGTAGAAGTAAGTGTCTCAGAGCTTCGCTACCCGTCTTTAGAAACAAAACGGATATGGTCAACTGTTTGTGACATGGCAGGCACGTTGAGCTGCTCTTCCACCATAATAGACTCAAGCCATGTGATCGGCAAATCCATTTTGGCCAAGAAAACAATGCTGCCGGCATAGAAATCCCTGGCATATGCGCAGACACCGTCGCGCAGTGTGATCCTCTGATATACTTCATCACCGCGTTGGATTGAATCCCGTGGCGGAGACAGCGATGACAGAAAATCCCGAAGCATTCATCGCCGAGGTGACCGGGCGTGTGCGAACGCTTTACATACGCTATTCACGCGCCATGTGGCAATCTGCCACGACAGGTTCAGAAGATGCTGCGCAGCACGAGAAAGAAACCAAGGCCGCTTTAATGCGATTCTGGGCGGATAAAAGCCTCTACGAGACCGCCAGAAAACTCAACGAAAGTGACGCCGCAGACGGCCCCATTCAACGCCGCACGATAAAACGGATTTATCTTTCCAGCGCAAAAGCCCAGCAAGACGATGCGACCATCGAAGCCGTCACCCATCTCGAGACCCAGGCCCAACACAGCTTTTATAATTTTCGTGCACTCGTCGATGGAAAATCAATCAGCGATAATGAAGTGGAGAACATGCTGCGTACCAGCCGCGATCCTGCATTCGTGCGCCAGGTCTGGGAAGCGAGCAAGCGGATCGGCGAGCAAGTCGCCGATCACGTGCGTGAATTGGCCCGCCTTCGTAATCAAGCGGCCCAGGCACAGGGTTTTCGCGATCACTTCCAACGTTCATTGGTGCTGAATGAAATTGACGAAGCACAGTTGACCTCGCTTTTCATCGAGCTTGAAACAACGACACGGAACCCGTATTTGGAACTGAAGAAAACGATCGATCAGATTCGCTCGAAGCATTTCGGAATCGACGAGGCCGATCTGCGGCCCTGGCACTACGGCGATCGCTTCTTCCAGCGCGCGCCGGAGATCACGAACGCCTCCATGGATCCTTATTTCGCAGATCGAGATCCCGTCGAGCTGGCGCTGAAAACCTACGACGGCGTGAAAATGGATGTGCGTGGCATCATCGAGCGATCCGATCTCTACCCCCGGGAAGGCAAAGATCAGCATGCTTTCTGCCTCGATATCGATCGTGAAGGCGATGTACGCACACTCAACAATCTGGAGTCTTCTCATCGCTGGACGGCAACCCTGCTCCACGAACTTGGTCATGCCGTTTACGATCAATACATCGACCATACACTCCCATGGGTTATTAGAACGCCACCGCATTCGCTCTCTACGGAAGCCATTGCGCTGCTGATGGAAGCCCTGACCTACGATTCTGATTGGCTGAGGAGTGTCCTGGGTATTAAAGACAACGAAGCCAAACGCTTATCCATCGCTGCAGCCGAACAGGAACGTGCCCAACGCCTGATTTTCACCCGCTGGGCGATGGTGATGACCGATTTCGAGCGTGCCCTCTACGCCGACCCGGAACGGGACCTCGATACCTTGTGGTGGGACCTGGTGGAGAAATACCAAGCCGTACAACGACCGGAAAACCGTCGCGCGCCGGATTGGGCGGCGAAATACCACATTGCACTCGCACCCGTGTATTATCACAGCTACGAATTGGGGCACCTTGTGTCGTCTCAACTGCAAGCCTTCCTGCGCAAGAAATTCGGAGCGATCGTTGGACAGCCCAGGGTGGGTCGATGGCTGATCGATAATTATTTTAAACCCGGCGCAGAAGAGGATTGGGCCAGTCACGTCGAAATCGTAACCGGTGAGCCATTAAACCCCGGGTATTTCGTCGATACCATCCGATAGACCCTAAACAAGCGAGATCATCTACGCAGAGACTACCTCTACGGTGAAAACGATGAGTAACCCCAAGAATAATCCAAAGATACCGAACACTATTATCGTTGTATCTGGACTTCCCCGTTCCGGAACGTCCATGATGATGAATATGCTGGAAAGCGGTGGGCTCGAGCTTCTCACTGATGGTGTTCGAAAAGCGGACGATGATAATCCCCTCGGATATTATGAATATGAAGCGGTGAAACGTCTAAGGGAAGGCGACAATTCCTGGGTGAAGAATGCCCGAGGGAAAGTTGTCAAGATCATCTCCTATTTGCTAACCAATCTTCCCGAAAAGAACCACTATCACGTGATTTTCATGCAGCGTGATCTTGATGAAGTGCTTGCTTCACAACGCAAGATGATTATCCGTCGCGGGGAAAACCCCGACAAAATCGATGACAAGAAGATGAAAACGATCCTCCAGAATCATTTAGACGAGATCGATGCGTGGATCAACCAGCAAGACAACATTGCCCGGATCTATATGCCGTATAGAAAAATAATCAATGATCCACATCTCTACATTGAGAAACTCACGCAATTTCTTGGATTCCCCCTCGACACCGAGTCCATGATTCGCGTCGTCGATCCCGGCCTCTACCGGCAGCGCAGCTAATTCCTGGTATATAAAGCAGTCATCAGTACGATTGTACTGATCGTCGATGGACGATCTGGCTGTAAACAACCTCCGACATCGTTTATAATGTCGGAGATCGTAAAACAGCAGCGTCTCACAAGGACATTCGCTATTGCGATATGGATGTGCTTCATCGTTATATTGTCCTCGATCGCAGAACGTATTTACATCAAGAAGATCACCGAGGTGTAATCATGTACATTGATCCAAACACTGGGGGCCAAATATTCCAGCTCTTAGCGGTCATATTTGCAGCACTCTCAGGGATTGTCTTGGTATTCTCAAGCAAGATCCGCATGTTTTGGTCAAGGCTAAAACGGCGATTTCGGGAATCGGGCAGTGAAAACCTCACAGAAATCGAAAACGTTGATGCAAGCCAAAACCCGGATGATTGAAACCGTGGATTACTGCGATATTTAGATGAAGACCATTATTATCGGATTCGATGCATTCGATCCTGCATTTTTCGAACGTTTACACGATCAAGGGAAACTGCCGCATCTTGACAAGTACGTCGCCAACAAGGGATACGTCCATTTGGCAGTTGCCAATCCCGCACAAAGCGAAGTGTCCTGGACCAGTATTGCCACAGGCAAGAATCCCGGCGAGCATGGACTATTCGATTTTGTACATCGAAATCCATCCAATTACGCGCTGCACGTTTCCTTGTTGCCGACAAAAAAATCAACCTTCGGCGTACAATTTGTTCCACCGTATAACACCCCCACCGTCTTTGATCACGCTGTAGAGATGGGGTATCCTGCTACAACACTCTGGTGGCCGGCGACATTTCCTGCCCGCAGGCAATCGCCTGTACGCACAATCCCTGGGTTGGGTACACCCGACATCCTGGGCCGCCTGGGCGTAGGAACCTACTTCAAACTCGATCCGAATCCCGCGGATAAGACGTATAAAACCAATCTTGAAAATCTTTCGGCATATGGAACACAAAAAGCGCGAGGTATCCTAAAGGGACCGCTGCTGAAATCGAAGAATGCAGAGGATAAGCAAGCAGCGCTCGCCTTTGAGATCGAATGGATTGACGCCAATACAGCCAACATGCGTATCAATAACAAAACTATTCCGCTTGAGAAGGGTCGCTGGAGTTCTTTTATCGAGCTCAATTTCAAACTCCGGCTCGGCGTATCCATTCGCGCCACCACCCAAGCCCTGCTGACAGAAAATTCCCACGGGCCGGGAGTGTATTTCCTCCCGCTGCAGATTCATCCGCTAAAGGCCTTATGGCCTTACGCCAATCCGGGCAGTTATGCCAAGGGATTATGGAAAAACATCGGTCCATACCACACACTTGGATGGCCGCAGGACACGACCGCACTGGATGAAGGATTCATCCAGGACGATCATTTCCTACGTTTATGTGAGGCGATCCTCGAGACGCGCGAAAAAGTTCTGATGAAAGAAATTCAGGCCCTCAAGGAAGGCATTCTCGCCATTGTATTCGACTCTCTCGATCGGATTCAGCACATGTTCTGGCGAGATCGAGAGGATATTATCGAATCCTGGTACCTGAAATTGGATGCCTTGCTTGGCCGCATCGAAACTCAAATCAAAACCTGCAGCCATCAAGATGCAAGGATATTGGTGCTCTCCGATCATGGTTTCAGCGATTTCAATACCAAAGTCCACTTGAATCGCTGGTTAATCGAGCATGACTACCTGCTTTCTGCAAACGAACAAGAACGAGGCGGACTGCAGGATGTCGTCTGGCAGAAGACGCGCGCCTATACTGTAGGGTTATCGAGCATCTATCTCAATCGATCCGGACGGGAAAGGGACGGCATTGTCATGGATAACGAATATGATTCGTTATCCACCGAGATCAAAGAAGCGTTGCTTTCCTGGGAAGGTCCGGACAAGCGTAAGATTGTGCGATCGGTTTGGACGGGCGAAGAAGCCTTCCCCGGCCCACTCACTCCCTATGCCCCCGATCTAGTCATCGGTTTCAATGCGGGTTATCGTGCTTCGGGCCAGACAGGCCTTGGAAACTGGGAACCTCATGCACTCGAAAAGAACCTCGATCATTGGGGCGCGGATCACTGCATCGACCCCGGCCTCGTTCCGGGCGTGCTCTTTGCGAATACGAACCTGGAGCATCTTTCCTCCCCTTCGTATGCCGACATTCCGGATCTGGTCATCGGCGGAAAATTCAAGCCCCGCAAATCCGCGGCATCACGTCCACCAGTTACGAGCGACGAGGATCGCGAGACGCTGGAAGAGAGGCTCAAGGACCTTGGCTATCTTTAAGGATCGGTTTACATCAAACGATCTGGTTCACATTTTTGTATTTTGCGCCCTGCCGATCCACCTGTGGTCCATCATTATCATGTTCAGACTTGTTCCCTCCTGGTTGTTATACCTCAGCCAGTCTGACATCATCGGCAGTACGGCTTACCATCTGATGTTTACTATCTTCGAGACGGTGCTCGTCTTTATCATCCTGCTTGCAGTTGGGCGCTTGATACCGAAGAAATGGACCCCGGAGCCGTTTCTAACGCTGTGTTCCGTATTGCTCATCGAACTAGCCATTATGGCGATCGTCTTTCAGCATCTTGTCCAACAGTATTCCTCATTACGTTGGATGTTCGTGAGCTGTGCGATCATTCTGGCTCTTTCTATTGTTGTCGTACCGAAAATCTCCAAGCTGCAAGCACTGAATCGCAGCCTGGCGGAACGTCTTACCGTTTTGACTTTTATATACGTGATGATTGACGTCATTGGCGTCATAGTTGTCATCGTTCGCAATCTGTGAGTAATTATGAGACCAAAGATTAATCGACGCGGTTTTCTAAAAATGGCATCGCTCTTCTCACTTGCCACTCCCTGGATTGCGAGTTCAAATCCCTCCTTGGGCCAAAGAAAAACCGATGCGAATACGCCCAACATTCTGATCCTGGTCTTCGACACCCTCACAGCGCATGATGTGTCGCTATATGGATATCACCGAGAGACAACGCCCAACTTGAAACGGTTCGCGGAAAAAGCAACCGTCTACCACAACCATTACGCCGGCGGCAATTTCACCACCCCCGGTACTTCTTCGATTCTCACTGGAACGCTCCCCTGGACACATCGGGCATTCAGCCACCACGCAACACCGCTTGACACCTTCATTTCCAGGAATGTCTTCAGCGAATTCAACGATGATCAATACACCCGCATCGGGTTTTCGCACAATCTATTGGTAAATATTATCTTGTACCAGCTCCAGCAAAATCTTGATCTTTTCACATTACCCAATCAAGTCGCAATGGTGGACTTTAATGTTACCGATAACCTTTTCAAAAGAGACTTTGGTATTGCCGCCCAAAGCGAACGCAGTCATTACAAGCAACCGGGAGAATCGTCCGGTTCGCTGTTCTTGTACCCGCTATTTTGGTCGATAAAGGATTTCGTTTACCAATCCTTAAATAAACGCTTACAGCGGAGATTCCCCCGCGGCATCCCTGGATACCACGACATGCTCTACCCACTCGAAGACACGATCGATTGGATTCGGGATCAATTAATCGAGTGGCATCAACCTTTCGTCAGCTACCTCCACATGATGCCGCCACACGATCCTTACTGTCCGCGCGAGGAATTCGTAAATATTTTCTGGGATGGTTGGGTGCCAGAATCGAAACCCGACCATTTCTTTGCCAACTTCGCAGATCGCCAGAACGTTCTGAACGAGAAACATGTTTTCTACGACGAATACATCGCATACGTCGATGCGGAATTTGGGCGATTGGACAATTATCTGGAAAGCAATGGTTTTTATGACAACACAATTGTCGTTTTAACCTCCGATCATGGCGAGATGTTCGAACGAAAGATTTGGAAACATACTACCCCGACACTCTTCCAACCAATCATTCATGTTCCATTGCTAATCTCCGTTCCTGGACAGACAGCACGTCAGGATGTGCATGCTTCAACGAGTTGCGTCGACCTGCTGCCAACCCTGCTTCAACTTACCGGTCGTTCCATCCCTTCATGGTGTGAGGGCGTGGTGCTGCCCCCGTATGCCGACCAAGAACTCTCCGACGATCGAAGCATTTTTATTGTCGAAGCAAAAAGCAACCCCAAAATCGCTCCTCTGCGAAAAGCGACGGTGGCGATGATCAAGGGTGACTATAAATTGATCCACTATCGAGGCTACGAAAGCTACGATGGTTTGTATGAACTTTTTAACTTGCGCGAGGACCCCGAAGAATTAGATAATCTTTATTCAACGCATCCAGCAATCGCATCTGAACTGCGGCAAGAATTACTTATTAAGATCGAGGAAATGGATGCGCCGTTCACACCATCCAAGTAGAAAAGCCTTGCACACGGGGATGCTATAACTGGTGGAAAATCTCAAAGCAATTCGATCATTTCCGGATTAATCACTTGGCAATTTTCCATAAATACTATTCCTCACGAGATCTGATGCAATTAACAGTATTTGTTGCGTTCCCCATCCATGTATGGAGCATTGTTAATATGTTGCGTGCTGTTCCTTCGTTGATCCTTTCCATGTCTGCCTCCGAAATCATAGGCAGTTGGTCTTACAATATGACTTTCACCCTGCTCGAGACTATCATCATTCTCCTGTTCGTTCTCACAATTGGAATTGCATTGTCGATCCGCTTGACCATGACCACGTACGTTACGCTCAGTTCATTCTTTCTTACTGAGATTGCTCTCATGAGATTTCTCTTTGAAGCTCTCACCAATGTCTTTGCGCCTATGGGTCTTCTCATTGCAGCTTGCTTTGTCGTTCTCATTCTGACCTTGTTGCTCGTACCTAAAAATCCAAAATGGAAGGACATCACTCATGAGGTTGCGACTCGTCTTGCAGTGTTGACTTACATCTATATTTTCATTGACATTGTCGGTGTGATCATTGTCATTGTAAGATTGGTATGAGTGTGAGATGTCATTAAAAATCAACCGCCGGGATTTTCTTAAGCTGAGTTCGCTGATTTCATTGGCCACGCCCTGGATCAGCGCGTCGAATCCGAAGGTAGAATCTCACAAGACTCCTCCAGAAACGCCGAATATTCTCATCATCATCTTTGATGCCCTCTCTGCGCTCGATGTCTCGCTCTACGGTTATCACCGAGCGACAATGCCCAACTTGGCTCGCTTCGCCGAGAGGGCAACCGTTTACCACAACCATTATTCCGCTGGCAATTTCACCACTTCTGGCACAGCTTCGATCCTCACCGGAACCTACCCATGGACCCATCGCGCTATTCATCTCTACGGAACCGTCTTGGATTCTATTGAATCTCACAATGCCTATGCCGAATTCGGCCGATACGATTACACACGTGTTGGTTTCTCCCACAATCTGCTGGTGAATGTGTTGTTTCACCAGTTCATAGATCATATCGATGTATACACGCCTCCGCACGATGTGGCTTTGGTGGATTTCGATATCTCCGACGATCTCTTCGATTCGGATTTCAGAATTGCGTATCTGAGTGAAAACCGATACTTTATGAACCCAAATCCGCCGTCTAATTCTCTCTATCTTCATCGAATCCATTCAGCCTTACGAGCGTTGATCGGAAGGATCTTGAGCAATCGTCTTAAGCAATCATTTCCCCGCGGAATTCCGGGAAATCAAGACATGCTCACCCCCCTCGAAGATACGGTTGATTGGATTATGAAACAACTCTTGCAGTGGCCACAGCCATTCTTCAGTTATTTACACTTGATGCCGCCTCATGATCCATATTGCCCCCGTGCAGAATTTGTTGATATTTTCTGGGACGATTGGAAACCCATCGAGAAACCCGATCATTTCTTCTCAGCCCATGGTGAAGACCCACACTCGATATACCAACGACGAGTAATATACGATGAATACATCGCTTACGTCGATGCAGAATTCGGAAGACTTCACGACTTCATGGAAGAGAATGGCTTTGACGAGAACACGATTGTTATCTTCAGCTCCGACCACGGGGAGATGTTCGAACGCAAGATTTGGGGGCATGGCGGTCCCACACTTTATGAACCAGTTATCCGTATACCCCTGCTCATATCACTGCCCCATCAAACATCTCGCTACGATGTGTACACGCCTACCAGCAATGTCGATATCCTGCCAACTCTCTTTCACCTCACAAAACACCCCATCCCGGACTGGACTGAAGGCTTGATATTACCTCCCTTCACAAATGAGCCTCATTCTTCCGAGCGCAGCCTATTTGCTATCGAGGCAAAAAGTAATCCAAAAACAGGTCCGCTTAGAAAGGCCACGGTAGCCATGATCAAGGGAAAATATAAGTTGATCCACTACCGTGGATATAAAGGCTTCGATAACGAATACGAACTCTATGACCTCGACGAAGATCCAGAGGAATTGCAGAACTTATATCCCATTCGTGTAGAAATCGCTGCGGCAATGAGGCAGGAGTTACTCGCTACAATTGAGGAGAAAGACCATCCCTTCTCCATATTGGAACAGGATTAGTGCCATCACAGGGATTGCATTCCTGCCTGCAAACAAAATAGCGAAAGGGATTATTGACAAAGAGTAACTATCAATGTTGGGTACCTTCCGCAAACACTTCGCGAAACAGGATCTGATCCAATTGGGTGTGGTTTGTGCCTTCCTGATTCACATCTGGGCCATTATCAACATGTTTCATGATATCCCTGCCATGCTGCTGTATATGACCAGAAACGAGATCATCGGCAGTCTGGCCTACAATATGCTTTTCGCCCTCTTCGAAACCATAATTGTTTTTCTCATCATGGTCGCATTGGGATTGATCCTGCCAAGCCATTGGACACGATCCAACTTCTTCCCGGTCAGTTGCTTTCTGCTTATTGAACTAACAATCATGATCACCCTCTTCAAAATACTTGGATTCAGACCTTATTCCAGGGTACTGCTTGGTGGCGTTTGTATCGTAGTCCTGTTTCTGACAGCCCTGGTCGTTCCTAAGTTTTCAAAAATGAGCGAGATCGCCCGTTCTATCTCGACGCGCCTGACGCTGTTGACCGCCGTTTATATCCTGATCGATTTGGTCGGGGTAATCATCGTTATCGCCAGAAACGTGTGAGCATGGCATGCCACTGAATATCAGCCGTCGTGATTTTCTCAAGTTGGCTTCACTGCTTCCCCTGGCCACACCATGGGTAAGCGCTTCAAACCCGACTCCGCGAAATCGTCGGATAAACGACCGCGCTCCAAATGTGCTCATAGTGGTCTTCGATACACTCTCCGCCCTCGATCTCTCACTCTACGGATTCCACCGACAGACGACGCCCCATCTGGCCCGTTTCGCCCAAAACGCCACGGTTTACCACGCGCATTATTCCAGTGGCAATTTCACTTCTCCGGGTACGGGATCGATTCTGACCGGTACTGCCCCCTTTACCCATCGTGCCATTAACATGCTTGGGTCAGTCGAGGAATCCTTCACGTCAAGGAATATTTTCAGCACATTTGATGATTACACACGAATTGGCTTCTCTCACAATCATCTCGCCAACCTCCTGTTGTACCAATTTCAAGCCCACCTTGACGAATTTATACTTCCGGATGAAGTCGCCATCGTGGATTTTAACTTCGCAGATGACTTATTTCCGAATGACTACAGCATTGCTTCCCAGAGTGAACGCCGCTACCTGAAAAAACCAGGGGAAACCTCCAACTCTCTTTTCCTGCATTCACTCCTAATGTTATTGAAGGACATCGTGGATCGTTATACGTTGAAACAATTAAAGGAATCTTTTCCTCGCGGAATACCCGGTTTTCACGATATGGTCTATCCCCTCGAAGACACTATTACCTGGATCAGAGAACAACTGGTGAAGTGGCCACAACCCTTCATGGCATATTTACACATGATGCCCCCGCATGACCCCTATTGCCCGCGTAAGGAGTTTGTGGACATTTTCCAGGACGGTTGGGAACCGATCCACAAGCCCAAGCACATGCTCTCGAACTCGATTTTTCCACCGGACGTACTCAATGTGCAGCACCAGTACTACAACGAATATATCGCCTACGTGGATTCCGAATTCGGCCGACTGCATAACTTTATGCAGGAACATAATTATTACGAAAACACCATCGTGGTCTTTACCTCGGATCACGGGGAGATGTTCGAACGGCAGATCTTCAGACACGTCACACCCACACTCTATCAGCCAATCATTCGTGTGCCGCTGTTGATTTCAGTGCCCCAGCAGACATCTCGCCAGGACGTCTACACTCCGACGAGCTGCATCGACCTGCTGCCCACACTGCTTCATCTGACCGGACATCCGATCCCAACATGGTGTGAGGGACTGGTGCTGCCCCCGTACACAACAGAAGATATCCCCAGCGAGCGGAGTATTTTCGCCCTCGAAGCGAAAGAGAATCCAAAAATGGCGCCTCTTAACAAAGCGACCGTAGCGATGATCAAGAATCCATTCAAAATGATTTATTATCGTGGATATGAAACATACGACGGTGTTTTTGAATTATACAACCTGTACGATGATCCAGAAGAATTGGATAATCTCTACACAACACATCCGGAGATCGCTTCCGAACTGGAGCGTGAATTACTTGCCAAGATCGAGGAAAAGGACGCTCGCTATCGATAGAAATGATCACATCTGAGGACCTGCATGACAAGCCGGTGAATATAAAGTTCAGGCCATATCGTTCGTAAAAGTGCAGCGGCCTCGAACCCGAATACGCAAAAAACCAAGGAGGTAAACATGGCAACGTTAAACCCCGCTTTCAATGGCATCAGTGACCAGGAATACAAACGCCGTATCCGTGCCTGGACGCTGTACGACTGGGCAAATTCCGCCTTCGCCACGACGATCCTGGCTGCCGTGCTCCCGATTTATTACAGCCAGGTGGCCGGCGCAACTCTCCCCAGCCGGGCAGCCGCGACGGCACTTTGGAGCCTGGGTTTATCCATCTCGCTCTTCGTCATCGCTATTCTCTCGCCGATCCTCGGCACCATATCCGATATCAAGCGAGGCAAAAAGGGTTTCCTCACGGTTTTCGCGGGTATCGGCGTCGTAGCCACCGGATCGATGGTTTTGATTCAGACCGGCGATTGGGTGCTGGCGTCGATCTTGTTCGTGCTCGGCCGCCTGGGATTCACAGGCGCGAACGTCTTCTACGACGCGCTGCTTCCTCATGTGGCCAAAGAAGACGATCGCGATCGGGTATCGACGCGAGGTTACGCACTCGGATACCTTGGCGGAGGCATCCTCCTGGCGGTCAATGTGGCCATGATCCAAATGCTGCCCGGGACATTGGGCTCCCGCCTATCCTTCCTCAGCGTCGCCATTTGGTGGGCGGTGTTCACGATCCCCCTCCTGCGTACGATCCCCGAGCCGCCCGCTGCCACCGCCAAACTCGGATCTGGAGAAAATGTGATCTTGGAAAGTTTCAGCCGCCTACGCGAGACGTTCAAAGACATCCGCCAATATGGTCAACTTTTCAAATTTCTGCTCGCCTTCTTGATCTATAACGATGGCATTGGCACGATTATCGGAGTCGCTGCGATATACGGCGCCGAACTGGGTTTCGGAACGGTCGAGTTGATCCTCGCCCTGCTGCTTGTGCAGTTTGTCGGCATTCCCTTCAGCTTGATCTTCGGCCGCATCCCCAGCCCTCAAGAAAAACGCAGGGCCTTCTATCTGGCTTTCATCGTCTTCAACATGGTCATGCTTCCCCTCACCGGCACGCTTGGCCTTCAGCTTTTTCCCGCAGATGTGACGGGAGCGAAACCTTCGGCTTTTGAATCCACTGCCTCGGCAGTAGGTGAAGGAATCCACGAGGTTGATGCACAGATCGTGTCCTTCACGGGCACCTGGCTGGAAGAGGATGTCTCCGCCAGTGAGATCAGCGGCGGCGGTTTCTTCGAGTTTATCAACCGCTTGTTCGGCGAGAGTGTCGCAGATGTCACCTATCGACAATCCGCCGATCCAGGCGGCCGCCTCGATTTCACTTTCAACGGGCAGAATGTCCAATTCACATACAGCGAAGGACCGGACCGCGGCATTTGGGCCATCGAAGTGGATGGGGAAGTCTATCTGGACGCCGAGAATAAACCCGTCCTTCTCGATGCGTATGCCGCCACCGCACGTTACGGAGCCATCTCCGAGATCATCGAGGTCGAAGAAGCCGGAATCCATACCCTTTCCCTTGTAAACACACTGGATCGCAATCCGGACAGCGCTGGAAATACAATCTCGATTGCCGCATTCGAAGTCTTGCCTGCCGCGCGCCAGCAAAACCTACTCATCATTCTCGGTCTGATCGTCGCATTACAGGTCGTAGGGTTGTTGTTTGCCTGGCTCCTCGGAGAGCGCTTGTTCTCCAAACTCGCCGAACGTTTGAACACCAAACGCAGCATCATTTTGGCGCTTCTGACCTACGCCATTATCGCCGTCTGGGGATATTTCCTCAACTCGACGATCGAATTCTGGTTCCTGGCCTGGATGGTGGCTACTGTTCAGGGCGGCAGTCAAGGCTTAAGCCGCAGTCTATATGCCGTTATGTCTCCAGCCGTGAAAAGTGGTGAATTCTTCGGCCTGTTCGGCGTGATGGAGAAATTCTCCGCCGTCCTGGGCCCGATCTTGTTCGCCGCAGCCGGAGCCGCCTTTGCCAGCAGCCGGCCTGCCATCCTGAGTCTGATTGCCTTCTTCATCATTGGTGGTTGGCTGCTAGCCAAGGTGGACGTGGAGGAAGGACGCAAAGTGGCCCGGGCGGAAGATGCGGAATTTCTAACTGCATCGTAAGTAAAGCAACCATAGACTTTATATTAAAAGTGGGGCTGTTCTAGTAGAACAGCCCCACTTTATATCCGATCAGACAACACACTGATCCTCACAACCATGAAAACGACTGCCTACTAGGAGTATCTTCTTCCATATCGATCCCGGAAAACGCCCGCTACCCCCAGCAGCACCAGGCTTGCACCCGCGAAGGTCCACAGTGTGATCTCTTCGCCTAAAATGATCGCCCCCAATATCACCGCGATGACCGGATTTACGTAGGCATAGGTCATGGCAACGCTGGTGGGCAGGAGCTTGAGGGTCTGCGTGAAGGCCGTGAAACCCAGGACCGAACCGATCAACACAAGATATCCCCAGGCCAACCAGGCTTCGTTCGTTGGTGTTGGTAATGGATCGCCGACAAGAAGAATCGTGATGATAAACCCAAGTCCTCCAATGAGCTGCTGGTACCCCGAACTCACCTCTGGCGAGAGTGCAACTTTGCGTCTGCTCTGGAGCACAGAACCGAGGCCCCAGCTGCACGAAGCGCCAATCAGCGCGATCAACGAGTAAAGATCGGCTCGTACACCGCTTTGCAGCGAAGGGACGCTCAAAAGAACAATGCCGCCAAACCCAAGCAGCAATGAGAACAGGAGCAACAACGACGGCGGACGGCGATCGATCAGAGACTCGACAAATGCAACCCAAATCGGTGTGAAGGCGACGATCAGCGCAGCCAGGCCCGAGTCGGCTCGCATTTCCGCCCAACCCACGAGCCCGTTGGCGATCGTCCAAAAGAGGACGCCTGATCCGATGAGAATAAACCATTCCTCCCGTTTTGGAAGCATACGTTTTCTGCGAAACGCACCCCACGCAAGAAGAATAACCCCCGCCAGTATGAGACGCATGAAACCGAGTGTGAATGGCGAAAACCCACCGCCAGGGCGCACGGCGACACGAATTGCCAGGTAGGTACTCCCGTAGGCAATATAGACGATCAACAGGTTGATCAATCCGATGGGATCGACCACCGCCCTTGCGTCGTCCTTTGGTTTCCCTACCGGCTGTTCCTCTATTGAAACCAGGGGCTCTCCGGTTCGGGCTTCACCATGATTCATGCGTGTCTCCTAGGATACAAAGCAGAAGTGTACCAAGAACAAGCGCAGTTATCCACATTGGACTTCGTTTTCGTTGCTATCGATTGGAAGACGCTCAGCAGTTCATGTCCCAGATGAGGCGTAGGCCGTCGAGCGTGAGCCACGGGGCAACGATTTGGATCACCTTCGTCTCTGCCGCGATGATCTTGGTCAAACCCCCTGTGCCGATGACCTTCATCTCGGGTCCCAATTCGGTTCGGAAGCGTTCCACCATGCCTTCCACCAATCCCACATAACCATAGAGCAGACCGGACTGCATGGCGTGAACCGTGTTCCTCCCGATCGCTGCCGGCGGCCTGGAAAGATCGACACGCGGCAGCTTCGCCGTGCGTTGAAAGAGCGCATCGGCGGCGATGCCAATTCCCGGCGCGATGGCGCCGCCCAAATAATCCCCCTCGGCGGAAATGGCGTCGAAGGTCGTCGCGGTACCGAAGTCTACGACGCACGCCGGGCCGCCATATAGGTGCTGCACGGCAGCTGCGTCGACCACCCGGTCGGCGCCGACGGCCTTCGGATCTTCATAGCGGATACGTACGCCGGTCTTCACGCCGGCATCAACCACCAGCGCTGTCTGGCCGATGTAGTCCACACATGCTTGCTGGAATGTACCGGTGAGCGGCGGTACCACGGAAGCCATCACCACCGCGTTCACATCGCCCGGCTCGCAGTCGACGTGCTGCAGTAAACCCAGCATTTGCACGCCGTATTCGTCGGGCATACGCTCGTGCGCCGTCGCCAGACGCCAGGCCGCCTTCATCTCATCCGCTCGATACAAACCCAAAGTGATGTTTGTGTTGCCGATATCAATGGCTAACAACATGATTTTCTCTCCTGATCTGGTCGCTCAGTCACACACCAGCATGTTGTCGATTAAGCGCGTCTCGCCGATAGTTACGGCCATCGAAAGCAATGCCTGTGTGATCTCTCCTGACAATTCATCCAGGCTGTCCGGATCGGAGACGGAAACATACTGTACCTTCGCCAATGGCTCGCCTCGCAATACCGCCATCATCTTTTCCCGCAGTGTTTCCGTATCTCGACCGCCGGCTTCGAACGTTTCCACCGCCGCCGTCAGCGAACGGAAAAGCACCGTGGCGGCTTTTCGCTGCGCTTCATTCAAATGGGTATTTCGACTGGATTTCGCCAGGCCATCCGCCTCGCGTACCGTCGGGCAAACCACCACTTCGATGGGGAAATCCAGATCGGCAGTCATGCGCCGAATCACCGCCGCCTGCTGGGCATCTTTCTGCCCGAAATAGGCGCGATCCGGTCCGACAGCATTGAACAATTTCGCCACGACCGTCGTCACGCCACGGAAATGCCCCGGCCGCTGCAGGCCTTCCAGATGCTGGGTTAATTCATCCACCGAAACCCACGTTTGAAAATCCTCGGGGTACATCGTCGCCGAGGTTGGCGTCCAGACCAGATCGACTCCTTCGGCTTTCAGCAGTCCCAGATCGCGCTCGAGATCCCGCGGGTAGGCTCCCAGATCCTCCTGCGGTCCGAACTGTGTGGGATTGACGAATATGCTCACCGCGACGCTCTCACAGTCATCCCGCGCTCGCCGCACGAGTGACAGGTGACCTTCGTGTAAAAAACCCATGGTTGGAACGAAACCCAGCGGCGCAGCAAGACCCGCACGCGCAGTCCGCAATTCCTGTATGCTCTCAACGATTCTCATCCCCAATCTCCCTGTTTGCCTGAATCCATAGCGTGAACTAAATGCCAGAACGTTTCGATGATGGGCACATCCACATTCGCTTCCCGCGCCGATCGTACGATAGCCCCATTGATGGCCTCGATCTCGGTCGGTGCACCGCGAGTGACGTCTTGCAGCATGGAGGAATGATTCTGCGCCGTTTGATATGCAACCCGCGCTACCTCGGCAGCAGGATCATCGTAGGGCAGGACTACACCCAGCGCCCGCGCCACGGCAGCCGCCTCTTCTGCGATCGACTGCATCAACTCGCCTGCATGCGGCCTTTCCAACAGGATGCCATTCGGCACGCCCAGGATCGCCGTCAAGGGATTGATGGCCGCATTGACGATCAATTTTCCCCAGATGACGCTTTCCAAATCGGCAGTGGTTTCAACTTCGAAGCCTGATTCTCGCAACAACTTGATGAATGGTTCCAAACGAGGTCGTTCGGCGACGAGGATAGGTCCTTTCCCCCCTTCGCGAACGTGACCCGGGCCCAATAACGTCGCGCCGGTTGTGGTCACGCCCTGTGTCGTGCGCGATTCGCCCAGCAGCTCCGCGAGAATTTCCCGATTGCCCAAACCGTTCTGCAGCGTCAACGCCACGCCATCATCACGCAGACAGGCAGCCAGCTGTTGCGCCGCACGTTCGGTTTGCCAGGACTTCACCAGAACCAACGCGCAGGAATGTCCCCGACAATCCGCCGGATCGTTCGTCGCACGGACTGTAAAGACGCATTCCTCACCATCCGCCGTGGTCAGGCGCACGCCGTTTTCATTCAGCGCCGCCAGACCTTGCTCCCAGGTTCCCAGCAGGGTAACTTCGACATGCGGCGCCAGACGGGCAGCGAAGTAACAGGCCAGGGCCCCCGTGCCGGCGATTAAAATCGGCTCACAACCCACGGTTTCGTCCCTCAACCATCGAGCAGCGCGGTCAAGGCATCCCATTCTTCATCCGGCATTTCAATGCTGTGCTCTTCTGCCGGAAAGCGACCGTTTTCGACGTCATCTTTATAGGCACCAAACGCCGTGGCCATCTCGCCATGCAAGTCGGCGTATTTCTTTACGAATCGCGGCGTGAAGCGATCGAACAGCCCCAGCAAGTCATGTGTGACCAGCACCTGTCCGTCACAACCAACACCCGCGCCGATGCCGATCGTGGGAATCTCCAGCCGTTCTGAGATCAGACGGGCCAGGCGCGTGGGGATTGATTCAAGCACGATGGAAAAGCAACCCGCCTGTTCCAGCAGTTGCGCATTTTCGATCAGCCTATGTGCTGTCTGCGCCGATTTGCCTTGCGCTCGGAAGCCTCCGAATTGATGCACGGACTGCGGGGTGAGACCAAGATGCCCCTGCACAGGAATGCCTGCGGAAACAATGGCTTCGATCGCCGGAAGGCGCTCACGGCCGCCTTCCAGCTTCACCGCGTCCATCCCTGCTTCCTTGAGGAAGCGACCTGCATTCCGTACCGCATCCTCCACACAAGCTTGGTAGGAGAGAAAGGGCATGTCGCCAATCAGCAAGGCGTATTGGGCGCCACGCGCCACGGCCTTGCAGTGATGGATCATGTCGTCCATCGTCACCGGTAAGGTGTTCTCGTAGCCCAGGACCACCATGCCCAGCGAATCTCCTACCAGGATGGAATCGATCTCCACCCGGTCGAGGGCCATGGCAGTGGCATAATCGTATGCGGTGAGCATGCTGATCTGCTCGCCGCGCGCCTTTTTCTGCCGAAAGGTACGTGTGGTGACTTTCTTGCGTTGAACAGAATCTGATGATTTTGACACGGCTATCTCCTCCTTCGAGTGAGATGCCCAACAGTCCGAGGTACGTGCCCGCCTGGACCTGGGCGGGATATCGAACGATTTCACTCCCGTCGTCTCGGTCCATCGGATCCGAGCGACCGGCGTATTATAGCAGAAATCTCAGAAGCGGGACGGCAGGATTATTCTGGATTGCGATAGAATAAGTAACGGCCTATGACCACAACACCAGTCACACTCGCCCTGGACGCACTCGGCATCCCCCACAGACTGCACGTGCACGCCACGCCGCTGCGTTCGCTCGAACAGGCGGCGAGCGAACGAGGGCTGGCGCCGGATCAAATCGTGCGCAGTTTGGTTTTTCGACTCGAAAATGAAAATTACATTCTGGTGCTCATGCCGGGTCCGGGAAAAGTCGACTGGCCCAAATTACGCCATCACCTGGGCGTATCACGCATCACCACAGCGGAAGCAGATGAAGTCCTCAAAGTCACGGGCTACAAGGCCGGTGCGGTCTCGCCCTTCGGCTTGCCCGAACCCCTGCGCATCCTCGCCGACCGCAGGATCATGGACTACGAAACCATCTCCATCGGCGCCGGGATCCGCAACGCGGGGATCATTCTCAAACGGGACGATCTGTTACATGCAATCCAGCCGGAAATGGGCAACTTCGCATCGTAAATTACACACGGTTTTCCCTGATTATTCCGGCAGTTCTGCGTCCCAAATCGAATCGCGCATCACAAAAAGCACCACTATCGCCAGACAAAGCAATCCGAATATCCCAAGCCCGAAGGAGAGTAATATATCATCCGGACGCACGATGTAATCCAGCATGAAGGCATACACGCTGTTCACCACGCCGTGCATAAAAGCCGCCACCCAGATGCTTCCGGTTTTATATACGGCATAACTCTGAATAACGCCCCACAATGCAAAGAAGACCAAACCCAATCCCAGAATCGTCGACGGATAGGTGTGAACGCCGCTCATGATGATGGGGAAATGCCACAGCCCCCAAATCAACCCCACGATCAGCGCCGTGCGACGCTTCCCCGTTGGAGACAATTCATCCTGCAGGAACCCTCGCCAGCCATATTCTTCACCAAATACCAGCGCCAATCCACTGAGCGGGATTCCCGTGACGGCCAGCCCGAAAGCCACGATCAACGCCAGAGGCCGGATGCCTGCGGAAATCGGTATTCCATACACCTGCTGAACCTGGCCCTGGAATTTTCCCAGACCCAGCAGCAGGTTAAGTCCTGCCTGCAGAGCGAAGAAAAGGATCACCCCCAATATGAATTTCACACCGCGGTCTACATCCCCGAGCTGTAATCCGGCCCTTTCGAGCTCCGCTTTGCTGCTCTGTCCGGCGATCGAAATCACAAGCAGCGTCCACAACGTCAGCAGCAGGCTGCCTGCGCCGCGGAAAACCGCGGATTGCCCCTGAGCGCCCGTACCGACCAACGCTACCACGGAGTAGATCGCGGTCAGCAGCAGAAATCCGTAGAGAATCAAGCGAGGTTTTCCTTGATAGGTTCGGAAATATACGGAGCTGTCTTTAAAGAGGAAGAGCCGAAGGACAATGGCGACGAAGGCGGGGAAAAACATACCCAGCGGCGATAAACCCCGGTCCAGATAGGCCGAGTGCCCGATCGTGGCCGCAAGCAGCCCATCGAAGCCCCATGAAAGCGCAAAAGTGAGCGACAAGAAGAGACCGATCCGACCGATTCGGAATTCACGCATGAATTTTCCTGTCATTTGTATGAACGATAATCCTGACCGCCTCGTGCTTAAATTCAAGGTTTCTTGAATCACGCATATTATTTTCCGAACTTCCGACCCGCACAAACAGCGAATCATGCAGCCGGAAACCCCACATCACGAAACTTGTCGTTCAGGTCCTGGCCGGGTGAGGCTCAGGCTATTGATACCCCCGCCGTTTCGCTTCCTCGAGGATCTCGGACGTCGAAGTGGCCCCGATACGTGTTACGCCCAATTCGCGTACCCGCAGCAAGTCATCCAGCGTCCGCACCCCACCAGCCGCTTTCACCCCCATTTCAGGGGCAGTATGCTTGCGCATGAGGCGCAAATCGTGGTCGGTCGCACCAGCGTAGGTATACATGCCGTTGGTCTGCTTCACAAATCCATATCCGGTAGAAGTCTTGACATAGGCTACACCACACTGCGAACAAATCTCACACAATCTGCGGATGTGCACGTCTTCGAGGAAATCGTTCTCGAAAATCACCTTGAGGATCGCCCCCTGCCCCGTCACGGCCTCGTTAACCGCGGCGATCTCTCTGGCCACGTAATCCCAATCACCGCCGAGGACCTTACCGATGTTCACAACCATGTCGATTTCAATCGCGCCATCCCACACCGATTTCTCGGCCTCCCGGACTTTGATTTCCGTGGTGCTGTTGCCGTGCGGAAAAGCGGCAACACCACAAACACCCACATCAGACCCCTGCAGCACATCAGCCGCCACGCGAACGGCGTACGGTTTCACACACGCCGTGGCTACGTAATACTTGCTCGCCAATTCGCAGCCTTCTACAATCGCATCATCAGTGAGTGTGGGATGGAGCAGCGAATGGTCGATCATCTTGGCCAGGGTCTTTAGGTGAAGGGCTTTTTCCATTTGAAACACTCACTTGCCAGATTGGAATGATCGCGGTCCTTTGCAATCTACTTGGTGATCGGGTAGCACACCTCGATGTTGCAGCTCTACAAGTCGGCCTATGTATTGTCACTTATCAAGTTAAGCCGGTCTGTAGAAACGCAACAGCTCCTGTAACCACCCGCTTCACAGCCTCCACGGAAGCATCGATATCTCCCAGCACGTCCATGCTGTGATCGGCTTCCTTGATTACACACAATTCGAAAGTCCGGGAAGCACGCAGCGATTCAATTGCCGCTGCTTCGTAAAAACGATCCGCCGTGCCAGTTACCAGGAACGCCGGCTGTGTGGTTTCAACAAACGTATTGTCGAAGAACGCATGTCCAAGCGGCGGGTTGAGCAAGACCAGGCGTGCCGCCTCCAGCGCGGGTTCCACCTGACAGATATGCGCGGCGATGCTGGCGCCGATCGATTTTCCTGCCAATGCCACTCGGGGATACGCACGCTCGGAGATTATGTACTGAACCGCGGCGATGCATTCACCAACCAGCCCGGGGATGGTCTCCACAGAGAGTTCTTCCATGCGCGTCTGGTAACCATAGGTCACGGCGAGCGAATCCCAGCCGGATGCCTGCAGCATCTCGCTGAGGTAATACAGCATCGGCCCATCGACTCCGTAGTTGCCACCGGGCAAAAGGACGATCAAACCCTCCGGATCATGTTGTTGGCGATAGAACTTATGCATTAAGGGACGCCCATCACTCGTCTGAATGGGTAGACGGATTAAGTCCACCATGCGTACCTCCCGAAAAAACCTTTGGATAAAATTCTGGAGTGTTTAATCTCGCTATGGAACCCATTGTGGCGCATAGCCTCTCGCCACCAGCAACTGCAATCCTTCGCCATCGACAGCGGTCACCCAAAGTTCGATCGGCTGCGTGATGTCGCCCTGATCCTTGCGCACAAAGACCAGCATTTGCGCATCCGGACTCCAGACCATGGAGGATACGTGCAAATTCGGTTCTGCGGTCAACTGTCTGGGATCCGATCCGTCCGAGCGCATGATCCAAAGCTGACGGCCGAGTGTCCAGCGATCGGCTTCGAGGTACTTGCGCGTAAAGGCAATCCATTCTCCATCCGGGGAGTACCTCGGCGCGGCATCCTCAACCAGACCCACTTTTTCCCCCGTCAGATCTGTCACATTGCCGCTTTCAACATCCATGCGGTAGATGTGGCTGTAGAAACCAACCTTCGAATCATCTGCGGCGTTGTCCTCCTGGATCACAATGGATGCGTAGATCAAGTGCTTGCCATCTGGCGACCAGGAACCACTCATGCCGAGATCGTTGGGGATGAAGTTGAATGGTTGCGCATCGAGGCCGTTTTCGAAATCCACGAGAGCGATGGCCTTCAAGGTATCATCGTAGTATGCCAATCGGCCGGCCGCCGACCAGTTGGGGCTGGAGGTTACGTGATCCATGTTGCCGATCGGAAACGCTTCGTCCTCGGATCCCAGATCCAATATCCAGACACTGCTCGGGCCAGGAAATGGCTGTCCTCCCTGTCCGGCGAAAAAACCAAAGCGCTGGAAAGCAATTCTGTCACCGCCTGGCGCGTGGACGATCGCCTGACAGCAATCATTCTGCGGGCATGGATAGAGCTGCCGATCCTGCACCGTCGAGAACGTTATCTGTCGCAGTTCGGTGCTTCCATCTGCCAGCGCCGCTGCGTAAACAACGCTGTCGCCATCGGGACTCAAACTGTAATCGAGAATGCCTGACTCCGTCTGCGTGAGACGTTCCGCTTCCTCATCCTCTAGATGGCGGATATACAGATCCGCCGGACCGGATTCAGGCCACAGGTAAATCACCCGTCTCTCCGCGATTTGAAATGACCAGGTGTAACTGCGCAGCATCGGCAAGAATATCTTCGCGCTCGCTCCGGATTCCAATCGCAGCGTTATCGTCTCGCCTTTGGGCCAGTTTTCGTCCGGCTGAATCGTCAGGGTCCGATTCTCCCATGTGAAACTTCCATCCACATCGGGACTGATGGAAATTCGGGATTCCACCGTGTCCGGGTCCATCTCATGGGTGAATACAAGCTGCAGCGGGCGTTTCGACGAGATGTCGATACTTCCATCTTCCGGGACGATCCGCGCAACACGCGGTGTGGCGAGCAGTACAATCGCCAAAAGTGCGAGAAATAAAACCACGCCGCCGAGTAATGATCGCGGCAGGCGAGCAGTTCGATCCCTCATTCCGCGGTTCGCTCCAAAAGTTCCTTAAGCCTGACTTTCAAATCCTCGATGGCCGCTATCGGCGTTGGATTTTCTCCATACGCCATCGCCAGATAATACGAGACGTAATCCCCAAAATGCAGCGTTGTCCATTGCTGCGCCAGCAGGGAATCCCCACAGGCTTCTACGATATCCGTACCGAATCCCTCGACCATAAGTAATTCTTTGGTGACATGGATGCGTGCCAGATTGCGGGGATGGTTCAACGAACCACGCAGGAAAAGAACCATCGTGCTGTCGAACAATGCCTGCGGATTCGTCACGCCGGCCACCATGTTGTGATCCGCTTCCGGCAGAATCTCGAATTGGGCCACCGCCTTGCACAACTCCGCAATTTGCGTACGCCATCGGCGTGCCACCGGTGCGAGAAAGCCCGCGCCAATAATCGTCGGCCAACGGTCGATAAGCTGCCCGGCCAGACATTTTGCCGGGCTCTTTGCAACCGGGATTTCCGCACGCAGGTGCGACTGCTGCTCCCGCATGGCCGCAACGGCGTCCAGCACCTCCGCTTCCGGGTCGGGTATCAACCCCAGGCGGAACATCGCTGCCAAGAGCAGACCGAAGGAGAAGCCCACCACCGCTCTTGGTGGACCGGGATGTTTGAAGCGCCAAAGCGGTATACCCACCGACCTGGCCCGTTCCGCCAGCTGCCCGCCGGTTGTAACGACCAACAACTGCGTGCCCGCTTCCAGTCCATATTCAAAAGCCGAGAGCGTCTCTTCTGTATTGCCCGAAAAGGATGATGTGATGACCAGCGTCTCCGGGCCATCGGCGTATGCCGGGAGGTCATAATCCCGCCACACATAAACGGGCACAGCAGACATGCGGGCGGCATATGCAGAGAGCAGATCGCCGCCGATCGCCGAGCCTCCCATACCAGCGACGAGTATCTGACGCACGCCGGAAATATCGCCCAACGGTTCTTTTTGCCCTTGATCCCAGGCTTGCTGTAGTTGATCCGGCAGCGCGTCGATCTTCGCCAGCATGCCCTCAGGGTCTATCGATTGAAAACGATCCAGGTCGTCCAGATTCATTTCTCCTCCATGATCAACTGATACACCTCGCGCCTTGGCCAGCCCGACTCGAGGGCGATTTCTCGTGCCACCTGGGAAGGGCTGCTTCCCCCAGAAAGACGTCTAGCTGCCGCCCCCCGGACTTTATCCTTCGCCCAGCGTTCCCCTTTCGGCGCGCCGCCGACGACCAGTGTGAACTCACCGCGCGGTTCGACGTTGTTGAAATGCTCACGAACCTCCTGCAAAGATCCACGCAGGATCTCCTCATGAACCTTGGTCAATTCCCGGCACACCGCCGCGGGTCGTTCTGCCCCAAAAACCGAAATCATATCCTCCAGCGCAGACTGCAGTCGGTGAGGCACCTCGAAGAGGATCAGCGTGTGTCTCTCGCCAGCCAGGTTTTCCAGCAGACTGCGCCTTTCGGGAGCCTTGCGCGGTAAATAACCCAGGAAGATGTACGTGTCGGTCGGCAAGCCGGAAGCCACCAAGGCTGCGATCGGCGCCGAAGGTCCGGGAATCGGGCTTACGGTGTGTCCTGCGTCCAAAGCTGCCCGAACCAGACGATACCCCGGATCGGAAAGCCCCGGCGTCCCTGCATCGGAAACCAGTGCTGCGTCGCCGGCTTCAAGGTCGCTCAAAATGCGTTCGATACGCCTGCCTTTACTATGTTCATGATAGCTGACCAGTGGGGTTTCGATTTGGTAGTGCTCGAGCAACTTGCGCGTGTGGCGCGTGTCTTCTGCAGCAATACACCCGACATCGCGCAACGTGCGTATCGCTCGCTGCGTGATATCTTCGAGATTTCCGATAGGAGTGGCGACGAGATACAGCGTTCCCACGCCGCTATTGTAGCAGAGAGACAGACGTTAAGGTGCCGGCCGGGATAAAAGTAAGAATGGTTTATCGATCCCTCGCGGTTAGCGCTATAACGGCAAATCATCTTCTCTCTTCCGGAGTTATCTGGCGGATTTGTGGTTTTAAGGGATTTGGTATAAGTTTCGGCACATCCAGCTGCAGAATTGTTGCGCAGAGGATACTGCTATGCATATCGATCCATCGCCAGACTCTCCATCCGCTGAAGGACCGAAGCGAGGCTGTCGCTATTTCGCACGCCTGGGTGTGTTCGGCCTGGTCTCTTTCCTCGTGTTGGGTTTCATCGCCTACAATGTGACCTGGGTGTTGAATATGACGGCGCCTAAAAATCGCCAACTGTGCTGCCAAACGCCCGCCGACTTCGGGTACGAGTACGAGGAAATCAGTTTTATCGGTGGCGACGGGCTGACCCTGCGTGGCTGGTGGATCCCCTCCGACAACGGCGCGGCTGTCATCATGCTGCATGGCTATGCCGCCGACCGCACGCAGATGCTGGAGCGGGCCGATATATTGGCCCGGGAAGGCTACGGCGTGCTGCTCTACGATCAACGGGCGCATGGACAGAGCGAAGGTGATTTTTGTTCATTTGGCTGGGCGGATATCCGCGATGTGCCGGGTGCGTTGGATTTTGTGATCCAGCAATCAGACATCAGCGGGGAGAAGATCACGGTGCTGGGATTCTCCCAGGGCGGCCAGGTCGCACTGCGGGCGGCAGCGAATCACCCCGAGATCGGGGCTGTCATCGCAGAAGAGCCGGCATTCGTGCGGATCAGTGACGTCCCGCCGCCTTCAAGCCTTTCGGAAAAGTGGCTTGCGTTCCTGTACTGGGTGGATCTGCCCGGAATCTCATTGAGAACAGGCGAGCCGATACCGCCGGGCATCCTTGAAGATCTGCCCGATATTGGTGAGCGCCCGGTGTTCTACCTGAGCAGCGGACCGTTCGAAGGTCAAAACCACCCGCTGATAGCGTATTTTCACCAACACACCGCCAATTCGATATTGTGGAACGTACCGGAAGCATACCACGGTTCAATTCCCAGAGATCGACCCGAAGAATACGCCGAGCGGATTATTGCATTCCTGGAAGATGCTCTGAATCCGTCGGAAGGCGAAGAAAATCGATAGATAGTTTTCTGGATCGTGCCGGACAACGACAGAGCAGCAGACTACCAGCCATCAACTGATCAGGTTACGAAGTTCCACCCTCGGCATCGATGAATATATAAGGATTGAAACACACCCAATTCAGTTCTTCGCGGTTCAGCTTACCCGTCCATTTCAGTACCATTTAAGCCACCTTGCGAATCCCGCTACCGCCGATGTTGGAAATCGAGCCTTCAAGCATGGTTTCACACACATCGCCAATAACTTGCCAGACACCCTCTGGCTTCGGCATCCTCCGAGAATTGACACCCCCGACACCATCGTGGTAAACTGACCAAAGTTATCCGAATAGGCGGGCGTAAACCCGCCCGGATGCTCATCAAGAGAGGCGGAGGGACCGGCCCTGTGAAGCCTCGGCAACCACCACTGGATGGTGCCAACTCCGGCAGAAGACCTGATACAATGCGGTCTTCTGGAAGATGATGGAGTGATTGCGCGAGCAAAAGGCCCCTTCTTCCTGAAGGGGTTTTTTTCACCGGACGAGGAGAAAGTGGTTTGAGGCAACGTCACTATACCAATCGCCGCTATTTAGACGCCCTGGCAAAACGCGTCCTGGTCTACGACGGCGCTATGGGCACCAACCTGCAGACCATGCAGCTCAGCGCACAGGACTTCGGCGGCGAGGCTTACGCCGGCTGCAACGACATGCTCGTGTTGACCAAACCCGAAGCCGTCGAGGCAGTCCATCGCTCTTTCCTCGAGGTCGGTGTGGACGTGATCGAAACCAACACCTTCCGCTCCAACCACCTCACCCTGGCAGAATTCGGCCTGGAAGATCGAGTCGTCGAAATCAACCAGACCGCCGCCTCCCTGGCTCGCCGCCTGGCGGACGAATACAGCACAACCGACCAGCCGCGCTTCGTCGCCGGCTCGATCGGCCCCTCCGGTAAACTTCCCTCCGCCGACGATCCCGACCTCTCGAACATCACCTTCGACGAACTGGTCGATGTATTCCGAGAACAGGCCTGTGGACTAATTGAAGGCGGCGTAGACCTGTTGTTGATCGAAACCTCGCAGGATATCCTCGAAGTCAAAGCCGTCATCCACGGCATCTTTGCGGCTTTCGAAGAAACCGGTGAATTCCTTCCCATCCAGGCGCAGGTCACGCTGGATACCTCCGGCCGCATGCTGCTCGGTACAGACATCGCCGCTGCCCTGACGACACTCGAGCGCTTGCCCATAGATGTGATCGGCCTGAACTGCTCAACCGGTCCCGAACACATGCGTGAACCGATCCGCTACCTGGGTGAACAGGCCACGCTGCCGGTATCCTGCATTCCCAACGCCGGACTGCCATTGAACGTGGACGGTGAAGCGGTATACCCGCTCGAACCTGATCCCTTCGCGGCAGACATGCTGGAGTTCATCGAGAAGCACAATATCAGCGTCGTCGGTGGCTGCTGCGGAACCACACCGGCCCATCTCAAACCGCTCGTCGAAGCACTGCGCGGACGGCAGCATCCGCCTCGACCGGCACAATCCCCGGCACGGATCTCCTCCGCGCTGCAATCCATCACCATGCGCCAGGAGCCACCGCCCTTACTCATCGGCGAACGCATCAACACCCAGGGCTCACGCAAGGCGAAAGAACTGATTCTTGACAATGATCTTGACGCAATCGTAGCACTCGGCCGCCAACAGATCGAACGCGGCGCCCACGCCCTGGATATATGCGTGGCGCTGACCGAGCGCGACGACGAAGCCGACACGATGCAAAAGGTCGTGCACAAGTTGTCGATGAGCGTGGAGGCCCCGCTGGTGATTGACTCCACCGAGCCGAATGTCATGCAGGCGGCACTGCAAGCTGCGCCCGGTCGCTGCGTGCTCAACTCCGTCAATCTCGAGTCCGGCCGGGAGAAGATCGAGCATGTGCTGCAGCTCGCCCGCCATCACGGCGCGGCGGTGATCGCCCTGACCATCGACGAAGTCGGCATGGCCAAAACCGCCGATCGCAAACTCGAAATCGCCCGGAAGATCTACGCGCTCAGCGTGGATGAAATCGGCCTGCGGCCGGAGGATTTGATCTTCGATGCGCTCACTTTCACCCTGGCCACCGGAGATCCCGAGTTCATCAATTCGGCCACCGAGACGATCGAAGGCATCCGCCGCATCAAAGCCGAACTCCCCGGTGTGTTCACATCTCTGGGAGTATCCAATGTTTCCTTCGGTCTGAGCAAGGCGGCCAGAGCGGTGCTCAACAGCGTCATGCTCTATCACTGCGTGCAGGCCGGTTTGGACATGGCCATCGTCAATCCGGCCCACATCACCCCTTACGCCGAAATTCCGCAAGCAGAACGCAAGCTGGCGGAGGATTTGATCTTCAACCGCCATCCGGAAGCCTTGCAGCGCCTGATCGAGCACTTTGAATCCGCAGTCGTTTCGCAGGAAACCAGCGTCGATCCCACCGCAGACATGACCCCTCAAGAACGGGTTCACTGGCGTATCCTGCACCGCCACAAAGACGGCGTTCAAGCCGATATCGATGAAATCCTTGCGGACTTCTCCGCGGAGAACAAAGCGCAAGGCGCAGTGGAAATTCTCAACACCGTACTCCTGCCGGCGATGAAGGAGGTCGGTGACCGCTTTGGCGCAGGCGAATTGATTCTGCCTTTCGTTCTGCAATCGGCGGAGGTGATGAAGCTGGCCGTGTCGCACGTAGAGACCTTCCTCGAACGCCAGGATGGCGTTTCCAAAGGCACCCTCGTTCTGGCCACCGTATATGGGGACGTGCACGACATTGGCAAGAATCTGGTCAAGACCATCCTCGCTAACAACGGCTATCAAGTCTACGATCTGGGCAAACAGGTGCCCGCCAATGTGATCATCGACAAAGCCGTCGAAGTCGGCGCCGATGCCATCGGCCTGAGCGCCCTGCTGGTGAGCACCAGCAAGCAAATGCCGTTGATCGTCAACGAATTACATCGGCGTGGATTGGAGTATCCCGTGCTGATCGGTGGCGCAGCCATCAACCGCCGCTTTGGACGGCGTATCCTCTTCATGGAGGAAGGCCCGGCTTACGCACCGGGGGTGTTCTACTGCAAGGATGCCTTCGAGGGCCTCGGCGTGATGGACCAATACCAAAATCCAGAGCGACGCGCCCAATTGATCGCCGACCGTCTTGCGGAAGCGGAGCGGGAGGCCGGTCGGCAGCCCAGAAAACGAAAATCGAAACCGGGCGTTTCCGGTGTTCAAGCCGCGGAGCGGATCCCCGCACCACCGTCCTGGGGTGCGCGTGTCGTCGCAGAAATGCCCTTGCAAACCGTATTCCAAAATCTGTTCAAGAACGAGTTATTCCGTCTCTCCTGGGGCGCCAAGAACACGCGCGGCGAGGAATGGGAACTGCTGGAAGGCGAGTTTGAAGACCGCCTCCAGCGCATGCAGAAACAGGCTCTGCAGGAAGGTTGGTTGAAGCCCCAGGGCGTGTATGGGTACTGGCCGGCCCAAGCGCAAGCGGATGAGCTGCTTATTTACGATCCCCAGACGCTCGAAACCGACCAACCGCAAATCCTCATCCGCTTCCATTTTCCCCGCCAGCCGGATGGTGACCGGCTCTGCCTCGGTGATTATTTCGCATCCGTCAAGAGCGGAAAAATGGACGTGGTCGCCTTTCAGGTCGTGACCGTTGGCGCGCAGGCCAGCGAACATGTCAATGCCTTGCAGGAATCCGGCGATTACAGCGAGAGCTATTTCGCCCACGGTCTGGCGGTGCAAACCGCGGAGGCGGCAGCCGAGTATTTGCACCGGCACATCCGCCGCGAATTAAGTCTGGCGGAAGATCAGGGGAAGCGCTACTCCTGGGGCTATCCGGCCATTCCCGACCTCGAGGACCACGCCAAGGTATTCGAACTGCTGCCCGCGGAGCAGGCGCTGGGGATGCAGCTTTCGCCGGCCTTCCAGTTGATCCCCGAGCAATCGACTGCGGCGATCATCCTGCATCATCCGAAGGCCAAATATTACAGCGTCGGCGTGAGCCGCGTAGAACAATTATTGGACGAAACCTAGACCGCGCTGCAAAGACATGCTGCGCGGTACGACCAGCGAGCAGAAAATGGCACAAGAAGAACTATTCCAACAATGGCTCAAACGAGAAACCCCCATCCTCGCCGACGGTGCCATGGGCACCATGCTGCATGCCAAAGGTCTTTCCATGGAGACCTGCTTCGACGAGTACAATCTCACCCAGCCGGCCCTGATCGCTGATATCCACCGGGAATACATCGACGCCGGCGCAGAGCTGATCGAGACCAACACGTTCGGCGCCAACCGCTTCAAACTCGCCGCCCATGGGCTGGAAGACCGCGTCTCCGAGATCAACACAGCTGCCGTTCAACTCGCCCGGCGCGTGATAGATGCGGCGTTCAAAGATGTACTCCTGGCGGGCAGTGTTGGTCCGTTGGGCGTTCACCTCGCACCTTTCGGCCGCGTACAGCCCGAGCAGGCACTCCAGGCATTCCACGAACAGTTCGAGGCGCTCATCGAGGCGGGCGTGGACGTGGTCCTCATCGAAACCCACAACGATCTCGAAGAAGTCCATCAGGCTATCCGCGCCGCCAGGGACATCAGCGATATCCCCGTTATCGCCTCCCTGACATTCACGCGCGACGACCGCACGCTGCTAGGCGACAATCCCGCGCGCGTCGCCAGGCGCCTGGTCGAGTCGGGTGCGGACATCATCGGCGCCAATTGTTCCAGTGGACCGGCGCAGCTGCTGCGTATTCTGCGGCAAATGCGCCAGGCGGAGCCGCAAGCGAGATACTGCGTGATGCCCAACGCCGGATGGCCGGAACGCGTCTTCGGTCGAATCATGTACCCCGCCACAGCGGACTACTTTGGCGAGTATGCGATAGCTTTCTGCGAAGCGGGCGCCTCCATCATCGGCGGCTGCTGCGGAACCACACCGGAACACATCGCCGCCATGCGCGCAACCCTCGACAGTCTGGAATCACCATGCATCGAATCGCCATCCGAAAATGGCACCCAAGGCGGACAAATTACGACGACCGCCATGCGAAAACCAACCGAACTTGCATCCAGGTTGGCCGCAAAGCGCTTCGTGATATCGGTCGAGATGGATCCCCCGCGCGGATTCTCCACGCACAAACTGCTTGCCGGTGCGTCGCTCCTGGCCGAAGCCGGCGCCGACGTGATCAACGTCGCCGACAGCCCCATGGCGCGCATGCGCATGAGTCCCTGGGCGGTCTGCAACCTGATCCAGCGCGAGGTGGGGATCGATTCGGTGCTCCATTTCCCCACGCGCGGCCGGAATCTGCTGCGCGTACAAGGTGACCTGCTTGCCGCACATGCCCTCGATGTACGCAATATATTCGTCGTCCTGGGCGATCCCACCTCTATCGGCGATTACCCCGATGCGATGGATGATTACGATCTCGTGCCATCCGGTCTGATCCATCTGATCAAAAAGGGCCTCAACGCCGGTGTGGACCATGCCGGGGCAGATATTGGGGAAGCCACCTCGTTCTTCGTCGGCTGCGCCTTGAATCTGTGTGCCCAGGACCCTGATCGCGAGATGCGCGTGCTGCGCAAGAAGATCGATAGCGGCGCCGACTTCGCCCTCACCCAACCGGTCTACGAACCCGACCTGGCGCAGAATTTCATCGAAGCATACGAAGAACGTTACGAATCGTTAGAAATCGCCGTACTCGTCGGCGTGCTGCCGCTTTACGGCTCGCGCCACGCCGCATTCCTGCACAACGAAGTCCCGGGCATCCAGATCCCCGAGTCGATTCGCGAGCAAATCGCCGCCGCGGGAGATCAAGCCCCCCAGGAGGGGGTGCGCCTGGCCGTCGAACTGCTCGAATCGCTCTCTTCGATCGTGCAGGGCGTCTACCTCATGCCGCCATTTAACCGCTACGATCTGGCTGCCGAGATCATCGAGACCATTCGCCAATCGGAATAGTCCCGAAGCAGATGCAATCCCCCGTGATAGAATATAGACAATATTTGTCGTATTCGGGAGGAGTGGACCATGTCCGAACTCGCGCGCAGAGAGCTCAATCCGCCTCGTAAAGGTTCAGCCCCATTAATGGGGGATGAATTGAACGCCATCCGCGAGCAGCTTGGGGGCGAATGGCAGATCGTCGACGAGCACCGTCTGGAAAAGACCTTCAAATTCACTGATTTTCAGCAAGCGCTCGATTTCACCAACGCCGTGGGAGAGTTGACCGAAAGCGTAGATCATCACCCCGAGATTTGCCTCACCTGGGGGAAAGCGAAAATCAGCATCTGGACCCATTCCATCGGAGGTCTCAGCGAAGCGGACTTCATCTTCGCCGCAAGATGTGACCAACTCGCTTGACATCATTGGTACAATAAAGAAACGAATTCGAGGTCGAATTCGACCTTAATATTTACACTCGTATCGACCTTGGGAGAAAGAATGTTCAAAGACCAGCAAGCCATGATCATGTCTGAGCTGCCGTTGCCGATGGCGCGCGTACCATCGGCTTGGAGTAGCCGCGCCTCCCGTTGAACTCGTGAACATCGGGGAGCACCGCCAACCCCGGCAGCATCTCAGCGCCAGCGAACGAGCTGGCGTTTTCGTTTTCCGGGCGGCGCGCCGCCCAATAACCTGAAGCTAAATTCATCATCGACGGATTGCATGCCGTGCAAGTTAATTTCCCGGTGGAATTGTGGTATGCTCAGCCCGGCTTGAACTTGAAGAAGACACCGTTCATACAAGCGCATGCAACCGCATCGAGGAGTAAAACATGTCCGATCTGATTCACATCTCCGTCGCCTGGCCTTACGCCAACGGCGATCTGCACGTGGGACACCTGGCTGGCGCCTATTTACCGGCGGATATTTTCGCTCGCTACCATCGTTTGAAGGGAAACCGTGTGCTCATGGTCTCCGGCTCCGACGCGCACGGCACGCCTATTACCATCGAAGCCGACAAACGCGGAACCAGTTCGCGTGAGGTTTTTGAATACTACCATCAGCGCTTTCTTGAGACTCAGAAAGCAATTGGCATCAGTTACGATCTCTTCACGCACACAGATACGGAGAACCATCATCGCATCGCCCAGGATTTCTTCACGCGATTGCTCGAAGAGGAATATCTCTATCGTCAAACGCAAGCGCAGTTGTATTCTGAAAGCGAAGACCGCTTTTTGCCGGATCGCTACGTGGAAGGCACCTGCCCGATTTGCGGATACAAGGAGGCGCGCGGGGATCAATGCGATAACTGCGGCAACCTGCTCGACGCCCTGGAATTGATCGATCCACGCAGCAAGACCGACGGGAGCAAGCCGATCGTGCGTAAAACGGAACACTTCTACCTCGATCTGCCCGCATTCAGCGATCGGCTGCTGGCATATATGGAGGAACACGCCGATCACTGGCGTCCCAACGTGATCAACTTCGCCCGCAATTACGTGGAAAGCGGTCTCAAGGGGCGCGCCGTGACGCGCGACATCGACTGGGGCATCCCGGTTCCGCTCGAAGGCTGGGACGATAAGCGTCTTTACGTCTGGTTCGAGGCCGTAATGGGGTATTTCACCGCCTCCGTGGAATGGGCACACAACCACGGTCAGCCCGAGGCCTGGAAGGCCTGGTGGTACGATCCCGCCTCACGCGGCTATTGCTTCATTGGAAAGGACAACATCCCCTTCCATACGCTCTTCTGGCAGGCCGAATTGCTCGGCGTTGAGCGTTTGTATGAAGACGACCAGAGCCTGCGTCTGAACCTGCCCTACGATATCCCCGCCAACGAATTTATGAACATCGAAGGTGCACAGTTCAGCAAAAGCCGCAATTGGGCCGTCTGGCTGCCGGATATCCTGGAAAGATACGACCCCGATGCCATCCGCTACTATGTGGCTTCCGTGATGCCGGAAACGCGCGACAGCGATTTTTCCTGGGCCGATTTCGTGCGCCGCAACAACGACGAATTGGTCGCCACGTGGGGCAATCTCGCCAATCGCGTGCTTTCATTCGCCTATAAACACTGGGATGGAGTCGTGCCAGACCCGGGAGAACTGCGGCCAGACGATCGCGAGCTGCTGACACAAATCGAATCCGGGTTCAACACTATCGGCGAGCACATCGAAGCGGTGAAACTGCGTGCCGGGCTCCAGGAAGCGATGCGGCTCGCCCGAGAGGTGAATGGCTACCTCGATCGAGCGCCCTGGTTCGGCGCGATCAAAGAAGACAAGGCCAGTGCCGCCACGACGGTCTATACGGCGCTGCGGGCTATCGACTCGTTGAAGGTTTTAATGGCGCCATTCCTGCCTTTCAGCAGCGAGCGCCTGCATACAACCCTGGGATACGAACAGCCCCTTTTCGGCGAGCAGCACATCGAAAGCTTTCAGGAATCATCCCGTGAACACAATGCGCTGACCTATGATCCCTCACCGGGCACAGGTCGTTGGGAAGCAAGCGAACTCGAAACCGGAGGCAAAATTCAAAATCCTAAACCTTTGTTCAAGAAACTGGACAATTCGCTGGTGGAGGAAGAACGCAGCCGTTTAGGAGCTTAGGTCGACTGAAGCGATCGAATACTGGAAGATTACATCTCTTCTTCAAGCTGCCCCTGCGGGCAGCTTGAATTTTTAAAAGGGAGTGCTGAGATCAGGTCCTTCGAAATCGTCGTCGAAATCGAAATCATCGAAATCAACGTCGAGTTCGATCTCGATGTCGGTTTCTTCCAAACGGACCCAAAGCAGGAGCATGTCCCCTTCTTGCTGCTCCATCCAACGGACGGCAATGATGCTGGCCTGGTCGGTCAGACCTTCTTCATCGCGAAATTCGAGGTAGATGGGTTCGCCGGCGTGCCAGGCGCGGTAGCAGCGTTCGACTAAAGCCGGCCCATTGAAAGCACGCACCCGACACATTGCCACGCGCGAGGGAAGCGGACTCTCGATTAGGCTGTGCAGCCAGGGGTCTGATACCAACTCGAATGTAGGTGTGGGCCCTTCAACGATGGTGATTTTTTCGGGTTCTGTCATCTCTACAGGAAACCATTTGAATATATTTTCAATAAATCTTACCACGGATTATGCACGTGTCAGGAAGTCGAAAGTCCTATGATTTTACGATGAAAAAATGTTTTCTGCGACATAAAACACTGCCATCATTTACAGTACATTCGGGCGGATGTGGAATCAAATCAGCTTCCACTCAGGCAGATTGAAATGCAGCTGTGACAATCCGATCTGTATCCAAACAATAGGAGAAAATCATTCTTCAACACGCACGGAAGCACGCACCGCAGCACAACATGGACAGCCTTCGCGATCACACAACAAAGCACGCGGGTCTTCGTGGATCCAGCCCACAGCATTGTTGATCATATCCCGGAGTGGAATAGCTTCGATCGTCAATTCCCCCAATTGGGTGGTGCGATGGACGCTCTCCAGCCGCGAGGCGATCGCCTGAAAACCAGCGGAACAACCCGGGAAATTCAGGCATTCGACCACACTGCCGGGCGTCAATGCCCAACGTACGAATTGACGTCGGCCGGCCTTCAATTCGGCGTAATGTAAACTGACATTGGCCGTGTGATCGACACCCAGCAGGACTACGTCAGCGTCGTAGTCCGCCAGCCAGGCGATGGGCGCCCAGGGTTCATCGATAGACTGCGCTTGCAGGGCTTCATCGGCATTAACGCCCACAAAGGAAAGCAGGGGATGATCCGATCGCAACGCACCCTGATGCTGGCGCAATACTTCCGGAATACTGTCCGGTCCGTCATCCGCAGGCAAATCGAGGCTGTAAATTTCGGCTGTCAAATTCTGCTCGTCAGCCTGTCCATAATCCACAGCATTATCCGCAGGCCCCACACCCGGTGTGACCTGCGACCGCAGTGTAAATGCGGGTGTGATTACTGCATCGCAGGTCGACAGCAGCGCACCGACGACCGTTTCCGCCCCGCCGGGAATCGGCGGCAACGAGGCTAAAGACGCATGCAGGAGCACTTGACTGTGCGAGCCAAGTTCCACATGGCGTAAGGCGTGGATCAAATCACGATAGGAGGGCATCAGGCAATAAACATCCCGCAGCTATAATCGATTCCATTTTCATCAACATCCCACCGCTGGAAATTCGGAAGCTCAATTCACGGCCAACTGAGTCTCTGCCCTGTCCAGGCAATCCAATGATATGCTCGAATCGGATTCGCGGCCACGTACCACGCCGCGCAGTCCGGCAATCACTCCACGCAGGCTGCAATCCCGTCGCCCACCTTCTTGGCGTTGAGCTCCATTCCCAGGTATGCCGAAGGGTCGATGGTGTTTTTAATCTCCAACTCGTTCTTGAAGTTGCCCTCCCCATCGTCCTTCACGATGGAGAAATGCAGATGGATGCCGGTAGGATTGTTGGGATCGGCCGAGTAATTGCCTTGATACCCGAGCAGGGTTCCCGCCCTGACAAATTGGTCGGACGTGCCGGGAGGAA
>DAOUEK010000033.1:0-23012 GCA_034430425.1 Anaerolineales bacterium
CCAAGATCACGGATGAGGATATCGAGTTTGTCATGGAGAGACTCAACAATCGACCAAGAAAATGCCTTGACTTCAATTCGCCGAAACAAGTATTCTTCAATCATTCATCCGTTGTTGCACTTGGTAGTTGAATCCAGGAGAGATAATAAAAAGATGGAGTATAAACTCCATCTTTTTAAACGTGATTTATTTCTTCCAATCCGTTAAGCCCAACCGCGCAATTTCACCACTTCAGCAACACGGTTGACGGCGACAAGGTAAGCAGCTAATCGGTTGTGAACCTTGTGTTCCTGGGCAGTCTCATGCACGGCATGGAAGGCTGCAGTCATCTTGGCATCCAGTCGTGCGTGGACCAGTGCTTCTTCCCAGTAATAATTGTAGGAGTTCTGCACCATCTCGAAATACGAGACCGTCACGCCGCCGGCATTGGCCAGGAAGTCTGGAATGACGTAGACGCCGTTCTTGTGCAGGATATTGTCAGCTTCCGGTGTGGTGGGACCGTTGGCCAATTCGATCGAGAACTTCGCTTTGATATTGGCAGCGTTGTCTTCCGTGATGACATTTTCCAGGGCGGATGGGAAGAGAACAGTCACATCGAGCTCCAACAGTTCTTCGTTGCTGATTTCCTTGGTTCCCGGGAAACCGGCAACGGAGCCGGTCTTCTGCTTGTGGGCGAGAACATTATTGTAGTCGAGGCCGTCTTCGTTGTAGATCCCGCCCCTCGAATCGGACACAGCGACGACCTTGAGACCCAACATCTCGATTCCGAGTTGGTGGGCAAAGGAGCCCGCATTTCCATAGCCCTGGATGGCTGTCGGAGCGTCTTTCAGATCGATGCCCAAGACTTTACCGGCTTCTCGAAGACAGAAGATGCCGCCGCGAGCTGTGGCATCACCGCGTCCTGCCGATCCACCCATGGGAAGCGGTTTTCCGGTGATAACACCAAATTCGTTGTGGCCCTTCAGGAAGGCGTATTCATCAGCCATCCAGGCCATGATTTGAGGTGTGGTGTAAACATCCGGAGCGGGCACGTCTTTTTCCAGCCCGATAATGCGTCCTACCTGGCGAATGTAGGCGCGGCTGAGGCGCTCGAGCTCACCTTGCGACAGCTCTTTGGGGTTGCAGATGATGCCTCCCTTGGCGCCGCCGAGGGGAATATCCACGACGGAGCACTTCCAGGTCATCCAGGCCGCCAGGGCGCGTACTGTATCGATGGTCTCGTCGGGATGATAGCGGATGCCGCCTTTCGTCGGTCCGCGTGCGTCGTTGTACTGTACGCGAAAGCCGTGGAAGACTTTGGTCGTTCCATCGTCCATTTTCACGGGCAGCGTCACGTGAAGCTCCCGCAGCGGCCAGCGCAGCAATTCGTGCAGAGCGGAATCCAGTTTGAGGATAGCCGCCGCCTCATCCAATTGTTGCTGTGCGATATTGAAGGGATTGTGTTTATCGTTCGTTGGTGACATTTATATCTCCTTAATTTAAGGTAAGTCCAGCGTGCGATGAATTTCCGTCAAGCAATCCAGTGAACAAAATTAAAGGCCCAACGGCATTTTTCTTGCCGTTGGGCACCATTGCCTAACAAACTCATTATCTTCGCGCAACTGAGCAATATCTCTTGGCACAGACTTTTCAGGACGAAGAGGTTCGATGAGTTAGGCGTATGATACTGGAAAACCGATGGTTGTCAAGATGGATATGAAATGGACTCTTTCGGGACTTAAGCGTTAACGTCGTGCAGAAGAAAGGGCGCTCTCGTTATCCACACCCGTTGCGTCGTCAAGAGGTGGAGAGACGATCGTGCTTAATCTGTTGCAGTGCGGCAGCGAGGGAAGTTCGGACGACGGCTGGATTGGCGCGACCGCGGGTTGCCTGCATCACCTGGCCAAAGAACCACTGGGACAGATTCTCCTTACCTCCCAGATACTGATCCAGCTCTTCGGGGTTTTCTTGCAGCACCTGCTGCACGAGTGAGTCGATGGCACCGGCGTCGCTGAGTTGAGCCAATCCTTGGGCTTCAACGATCTTCTTCGGCGGATCGCCACTTTTGAAAGTCTCTTCAAGCACAACCTTGGCACTTGTTGCGTTGATGTCCCCGCTTTCCACCAACTTGACGAGATTGGCTAAATCGTGCGGCGAGACCTTGCTTTCCGTGATTTCCATACCTGCTTCATTCAGCAGCCCAAACAGGTCGCTGGTGATCCAATTGGCGGTCTTTTCCGCGGGAACATCCGTTGCAGCGGAGACAGATTCTTCGAAAAAGTCGGCCACGGAGCGCTCGGCTACAAGGACATTGGCTGTGTAGGGTGTAACGGCATACTGCTTCACAAAGCGAGCGGCTTTCGTATCGGGAAGTTCCGGTAGTTCCGAGTTAATCTGTTCGATCCAGGCAGAATCGACGTGCAGTGGAGGCAAATCCGGTTCAGGGAAGTAGCGATAATCGTGGGCTTCTTCCTTGCCGCGCTGGGAAACGGTTACATTATTGACCTTGTCCCAGCCCAGGGTTTCCTGAACTACCTCACCGCCCCGGGAATGGATATTGGATTGTCGATCCACTTCGTAATGGAGAGCACGCACCATGGCCCGGAATGAATTGAGATTCTTGATTTCTGTGCGGGTGCCGAATTGATCGGAGCCGACAGGACGAACGGAGACATTTGCTTCGAAACGCATAACGCCCTTTTCCATATCGCCACTGTTCACTTCGAGATAGCGCAGGATACTGCGGATGGCGAGGGAGAAGTTTTTGACCTCCTCCATCGACCGCAGATCGGGCTCACTGACGATCTCGAGCAAGGGGACGCCGGAGCGATTGTAATCCACCAGGGAATAACCATCACGATGGGTTAATTTCCCCGTGTCCTCCTCGAGGTGCACGCGGCGGATGCGGATGCGTTTTTCACCTGATTCTGATTGGATGTCCAACCAACCATTGCGCGCCAGCGGCAGTTCGTACATGGATATCTGGTAGCCCTTGGGCAGATCGGGGTAGAAGTAATTCTTCCGGGCGAAGACGCTGGTTTCTTTGATATCGCAGTGAAGCGCAAGCCCCACTCGAATGGCGAACTCGACCGCGCGTTGGTTGATCGCCGGCAGCGTTCCAGGCATGCCGGTACAGATTTCGCAAACTGCGGTGTTGGGTTCGGATGTCGTGGGGTCCACAACACTGCAGCCACAGAACATCTTCGACTGCGTCAATAGTTCGGCGTGTATCTCCAGACCAATTACCGGTTCGTACTCGGACATGAAAAGCTTCCCATTGTTCTTGATGTCGACAAAAGAAACAGAATCAAGATTTCTTTTCATCGCCCAAATCAATCATCCATGTCGCTGCATGAAGCGATGTATCCGTTCCAGTGCCTGCTCGAGCTTCTCGTAGGAAGTGGCATAGCAGCAGCGGACGAAATTCCCTTCCGCGCCGAAGGCATTACCCGGCACGACGGCGACAGCCTCCTCTTCTAATAACCGCTCGGCGAAAGTTTCATCGTCCATCCCCGAGGCGTCAATGTTCGGAAAGGCGTAGAAAGCACCCAGGGGCTCAAAAGTAGGCAAGCCCAGTTCGTTTAAACCTGAAACGATCAACTGCCGACGCCGGTCATATTCCGCCACCATCGTTTGTACGTGCGCCGCGCCGTTCCGGAGCGCTTGCAGCGCTGCGGCTTGTGAAGGAGTCGGTGCGGACATTATGGTGTACTGGTGGATTTTGGCCAGCGCGGCCAGGATGGGAGCTGGTGCTGCAGCGTAGCCGATGCGCCAGCCCGTCATGGCGTAACTCTTGGAAAAACCACCTAGCGTGATGGTTCGCTCGCGCATTCCTGGCAGCGAGGCGAAACAGACGTGTTTGTGTCCGCCGTAAACCAATTGATCGTAGATCTCGTCAGAGAGCACCAGAAGATCGTGTTCATCCGCCAGCTTGGACAGGGCGAGCATGTTCTCGCGTGTCATCACGCCGCCGGTGGGGTTATTCGGGTACCCCAGCAGCAGGGCTTTTGTTTTGGCATTGATCTTCGGCAGAACATCGTCAGCCATGAGTTGAAAAGCATCTTCCGTTTTGGTTTGGATCGCCACAGGGACACCGCCGGCGAAGATCACCTCCGGTTGATAGGAGACGAAAGTCGGTGTGTGGAGGATGACCTCGTCACCCGGATTGACGACCGCGGAGAGTGCGAGATGAAGCGCCTCCGATACACCCACGGTGATCAACACTTCGGTTTCCGGGTCGTAGGAAACACCATACATGCGCTCGAGATGAGTGGAAACCGCCTGGCGCAATTCGAAGATGCCTGCGTTGGATGTGTAACCTGTTTCGCCATCGCGCAGCGATTGTATGCCGGCCTCGAGGATAGGTTCAGGAGTAACAAAGTCTGGCTCGCCGATCCCCAACGAAATCACATCGGCCATCGTAGCGGCAATATCGAAGAAACGACGGATACCCGATGGCGGAACATCGTAAACTCGACGAGCGATATAATCACGCATGAAACGGCTCCTTTATGCGCATCCCCGGGGACAGGAGAGTTGCTAAGTAGCGCATAGGATAACAGATTCTAGAAAAAAGTATCAGGGATACAGCGAGTGGATACCGCAACCCAAATCTAGAACTTGATCAATAGAACGGATATTATTCGCAGGCATTAAATCTCGACGACTTGCCATTCGTTGCTCGCTTCAGCGTAGCGCAATTCGAAAACCCCCCCATCACCCACGCGCACGCGGAAACAACGGGCGCCGGGAATTTGCCAACGAGTAAGGATTTCGATAATCGGCTGGTTTTGCCCTTTCGAGGTCAAAGCGAAGGGGCGATCGGCGTAGGTATAGCTGGAGTGGCATTCAACCCGATACGCCGCAGATGGATATGTTTGAGATTCTAATCTTGCAGGCATCAGGCGAAACCAACTTCGGAGGAATCTCCCACGTTGAGGGAACGATCACGACCTATGACTTTGGCGTCGCGGCCAATCAACGATTCGGACAGCATACTGTCGCAAATATGGGATCCGACGTCGACGATGGAATCACGCAGCAGCGAGCGCTGGATCACGCAGTCAGGACCGATCGTAACGTTGGGGCCGATGACCGATTGTCGCACCTCGGCGGAAGGATCGATATAGACCGGCGGTACGATCAGAATACCTGCGCGTTTGGAAGCTTCTTTCGAATTGTCTTTTCCGTGCTCGAGTAGAAATCGGTTGGTCGCTAAAAGCGCCTCAGGCTTTCCACAATCTTGCCAAACCTCGACGGGTTCAACGCGCATTTTAAGACCTTGTTTGAGCATAATGTTGATCGCATCTGCAAGGTAGTACTCACCTTTTATATATCCACCTTCTCCCATTTGTTGCTCAATGGCGGCGATCAAATTCTCGGCGTGCTGGAAATAATAAAAACCGACCAGAGCGAGGTTTATGGTCATATCAGTTGGTTTTTCGATCAATTGCGTTACGCGTCCGTCCGCGCCGAGTTTGGTAACGCCGAAACGTTTGGGATCCGGTACTTCTTTGACCCAGGCGATGGCCTCTCCGGCATCCTTCAGCGCTTGCACAATATCGGTCTCGATGATGGTATCCACAAAGGCAATGAGCACCGGTCCTTCAAGGCCTTCTCTGGCCAACCAGAGTGCGTGCGATTGGCCCAGCATCTCCTCCTGCAGCACGAAGCGAGCCTTGAGGTGCGAATAGGATTCGTCAAGATACTGGCGTACTTGTTCGCCCAGGTAGCCGACGATGAAAATGGCTTCGTCGATCTGGCTAAGACCTTGGAACATATCCAGTACATGACCCAACACGGGTTTTCCGGCCACGGAAACGAGCGGCTTGGGTTTCGACCACGTGTGCGGGCGTAAGCGAGTGCCGTATCCGGCCATAGGGATAACGATTTTCATAACGGAGGTTTCTCCTCGTGCCAGGAAGTCGCCTGCTGGTAGGCGTGCGCGGCCTGGAAGAGCAAAGGCTCACGTAGATGGGGGGCTTTCAACTGCATGCCGATCGGCATGCAATTGGAATCGAAACCGACGTTGAAAGCGAGCCCGGGCACACCGGCCAGGTTGGCCGGCAAGGTAAAAACGTCTTCAAGATACATGGACAGGGGATCATCGCCGTGCTCACCGATGCGAAAGGCGGTCGTGGGGGCAACGGGGCAGGCGATCAGATCGACGGATTCGAATGCGGCCTCAAAGTCTCCCTTGATCAGGGTGCGCACTTTTTGTGCCTGTCCGTAGTAAGCATCGTAATAACCGGCGGAGAGTGCATAGGTTCCGAGCATGATGCGCCGCTTGACTTCCGAGCCGAACAAAGAACCACGCGTGGCGAGGTACTGTTCCAGGAGTTCGTCGGATTCGAGTCGGGGACCGAAGCGCACCGCATCGTAACGGGCCAGGTTCGCTGAAGCTTCGGCTGGCGCAATCAAATAATAAACCGGCAGGGCGAGATCGGTGTGCGGCAAGCTGATTTCACGAACCGTGACACCGAGTTCTTTAAACAAGGCGATAGCTGCGCGGACTTTGTCTTCCACTTCGGGTTGGATGCCTTCGATGAAGTATTCCTTGGGCACACCGATGCGCAGGCCCTTGAGGTTGATATCTTCGAGTGAAATCTCGGGCACCTCGACTGGCATGCAGGTCGAATCAAGCGGATCGTAACCTGCCATGGCGGTGAAGAGGGGCAAGAAATCAGCGGCGGAACGCGCCAGGCCTCCCACAGTATCGAGGGACGATCCATAGGCGATCAAGCCGTACCGCGAGACTCGTCCGTAGGACGTCTTCAGTCCGGTGACGCCGCAGAAGGAAGCCGGCTGGCGGATGGAGCCTCCGGTGTCGGTGCCAAGCGCTGCGTAGCACATGCGTGCAGCAACGGCTGCTGCAGAGCCGCCGGAGGAGCCACCGGGGACGCGCTCGAGATCCCAGGGGTTGTGCGTAGGACCATAGGCGGAATTCTCGGTCGAAGAACCCATGGCGAATTCGTCTGTGTTGGTCTTCCCCAGGACGACGACTCCCTCGTCGAGTAAACGCTGTACGCTCGTGGCAGTGTACGGCGGCCGAAAACCTTCCAGGATTTTTGAACCGCACGTTGTAGGAATGTCCTGCATGCAGAGCACGTCTTTGACAGCAATCGGGATGCCAAGCATGATCGGTGGAGGATCGCCGCCCTGCTTTCGCCAGGTCGTTAATTTCTGATCCGCTGATCGTGCTTGCTGCAGGGCGAGCTCGGGCGTTTGTTCCAGGAAGGCGCACACTTTCGGTTCGAGCGCCTCCATACGTTCCAAACAGGCTTGTGTCAGCTCGACCGAAGAGACATCGCTTTTGCGCAAGGATTCAACAGCTTCAAGCAGCGAGAGATCAATAAGTGTAGTCATGGCATCAGCGGCAATCTGTAATTGGCCTGCAAACCTTCGTTAATCTTCCGCATCGAACACCGGCGGGACGCGGAACATGCCTCCCTCTTGGGATGGTGCGTTTTGCAAAATGTCCTCCCGTGAAGGGCCAGGACGGACAGAGTCCTCCCGGAGCGGCGCTTGCAGTGGTAGAACCGTCGCTGTCGGCGGGATATCCGCAGTGTCGACCTCTTTCAAACGGGCCGCGTAGTCCAGGATGGCGGAGAGTTGTTCGCTGTATCGTTTTTCTTCCGCAGGCGTTAAACGCAAACGGGCCAACGCTGCAATGTGACGCACTTCTTCAATTGTTATCGCCATAATGGGAACATTATAGCAGAGAGGCACCGCAGAAGAATATGTCCGCGAACGGGGAGTTGGCCAGGTGGATGGATGACGGACCTTGCGTTCAGATCGTTTCGGCGAGAACGAGATAGGCTTCCTCTTCAACATCGACGATCACCGCCCCCAACTCACTCAGGGCGATATCCACCATTCCCCCGGGGAGTATCGGAATTGCAGACAGAAGCAGGGGCTCACAGTCTTCGAACGTTGCCGCGAGTTCATCGAACTCATTGAAAGAAGACATAAGTGTATATAAGCCTTTCTTTATTCATGTGCATCAATTAATTTCTATCATGCGAGTGTTAGGGAATTGTTAAAAGCCAGGCGGGAGAGCGACGAAGGGCCCTCCCGCAATATTCGGCGCGGAAAATTTCTACAGGCTGGATATTCAGCCTCGAAAGAATTTTGGAATTATGAGTCGATCACTTCGACTTTGATGATCCTCGCACCCAGTTCGTTGAGGGCGAGATCGACCATGCCGCCGGGTTCGATTTCCACATAGCGGTTGTCCTCCAGATGCTGGACTTTGATGCTAACGGGCGTGTCCAGCGCGAGGGGGGCAGGTTTGTCTTGATCGACTTCGATCTCCGAAAGTGTATTCCAATTGATCATCGTTTACTCCTGCTCGCCCCCATTGTATGCCGAGGAGCGAGGGGATTTCCTTACAAACCCCATACAGATTTTAAAGTTTTTAAATAATGAAAATATGCCATCGACATCCTATTTAGCAGACATCGCGCGGTGCACAGTGATGGGATACAAGATGCGGATGAAAGCCCACGTTCAAGGGGAGGCGCCTGAATCAGAAGGTATTTGAAAGACATGGCCTAAAATTGCCATGCGTTGAATCATTACAGGGAATCGACCGAGCCGCTCGAGACGCATCTCCAATGTGTACACCGGCTCGAGCATTGCGCCGGAGGCATGCGCCTCCAAATCCTCGACGAAGAGAATGTTCGCCTCGCCGGGTGTCGGCCAGAGGCCGTAAACCAAATGCCCCGAACCATCAGGCAAGCGGCCGTAGGACAGGTTATAGGCGCGTACTTTTAGGTAGGAGATCGAATCCAGCTGACGACCACCTGGGGATAAAAGACGCACTTCATCGCCGGTGTCGTTGAGGGCGATCCTGGTGTGCGAGCGGAAGAATACGGCGAAACCGCCAGGCGGTAGGCGAACGTCGGGTAGTGTATAGGGCTTCGAACCGCCGTCGGCTATGTCGTCGAGCATGAATCCGCCCAGATCGACACCGCACGGCCCGATGTTGTACAGCTCGATGAATTCATCGTCCAGGCTGGGCCCTTCTTTTCCCTCCCAATCGTAATGTGGTCGGATAAGCACCTCGTTGATAACCACTTTCCCCGGGATCCATGTGGGGACCGGAGTGGGGAAGAACAGCGAGTTGGTCGTGCCCGGCGTGCCGGCGATGGGACTGCCATCGGCGGCGATACCTCGGCCGTGATATCCGGTGAAGGTTCCCCAATTTCCAGAACGATCTGCACCGCCGCGGCGTTCCATGCTGCTGTGCGAGCTGCTCTTGCCGGCCGGCCAACCTCCACCATCGCCATTGGCGCTGTCGATCAAACGGCCGGCTGCGTCATACAGGAACAAGCGCTCACCGCTGTTGTTCAAGTTGCCGGTGTAGATTTGCTGTGCGTCGACATTGGAGACGCTGGAGTCGTCGCTGCGTTCGAGTAAGTAGAAACCGAAGGCTTCGATTTCTCCCGTTAGCGGGATGTGAATGTCGCTGCCATCAGTGAGCGACCATCCGTTGAGATCGACAGGATCGGGGCCGGGATTGTGCAGTTCGATCCACTCGTCGCTGGATGAGGCGGCCGTCCCGGACCAGGCGATTTCGTTGATCAACACGGATCCTGCCGGAATCGGTGTAGACACCGATGTCGGATGTGCAGTGGGGGTTAGCGTGGGGGTGATTGTGGGCAGGAAGAAGGAGTTCGTTTGCCGGGGAGTGCCGTGGATCGGATTGGCCGCGGCGTCTCGCCCCCAACCACTGTTTCCGCTGTAGGTACCCCAATTGCCGGGTATATCTTCGCCGCCGCGGCGCTCCATGCTGGCGCGTGCCGCGACTTCACCTGCCGGCCATCCGCCCGGATAATTGGCGCTGTCGATCAGGTTGCCCGCGGGATCGCGCAGGCGCATGTTTTCCCCGTTGTTGTTCAGTCCACCGGCGAAGATTTGATCGGCGCTGATGTTGGAAACGGTGGAATCATCCGTACGTTCAAGCAGGAAGAAACCATACGCCGAGATCGGACCATCGAGTGGGATGTTAATATCGCCGCCATCGCTGAGCGTCCAGCCGGAAAGATCGATAATTTGTGCGCTGGTGTTGATCAATTCGATCCATTCGTCATAGGCGCTCGCTTGTGTACCGGACCAGGCGATTTCGTTGATCAGAATCGTTTGCGGGGGATAGGCGGTCGGCGGCGCGGACATCGTTGCGCTTGCGGTTGAAGTGGAGGAGGGCGTGGCTGTTGAAGTGGGAGAAGCGCTAATGATCAGCGTTGCGCTTCCTGTGGTTGTAGCTGTGGGGGTTGCTGTTGATGTGCCGATTGGAGAAGGATGGATGGTGCTTGATGCAGGCGGTGTTATTGTAGCTGGATTGGAAGCGGTTGGCGTGTCACTCTCCGCCGGAGCTTGTGTGGCAGTAGCGGAAAAAGTTGGAAACGGTGTGTCACTTGCTGGAGGTGCGGCAGTGGAAGTGTCGATAATAGCCGGAGAAGGGGTTTCGTTTAATGGAGGCGACAGGGTCGAGGTTGGTGTGTCAACCGACGCCTGTGCCAGCACGGTGAAAGCAGAAAACGAGCTTGTGGCAAGACTAAAAACGAGACCGGCCACGAACAACCAGCAGGCCGGCGAAAACACACGACGGTGATGGGTCATGCTTTCCCCCTGAGACCCGATATTTGCTAAATAACAATCGTACTATACGGCACGGGTAGGGGGATGTCAAATCACGGGTATTGCTTCCCGGTAAGATTTGATATGATGGAACAGGATTGTCGCCACGGAGAGGTTGTGATTCTGGTCGAGGGGTGCGGAGGACATGCATGATGCAAACAGTATGGTTGACCTTAATGGCTATCGTATCGGCCATCTTCCATTTACGCGCCGAATACCTCGGCCCGGATTGGCAAATCTATGTTTTCAAACCCTTGACGATGGTCATCATCCTGCTGATAGCCGTTCGTGTGGAGAAGCCGATCTCCTCGCTTTACAAACGCTGGATAACCGCTGCCCTGGGGTTATCCCTGATCGGCGATGTGCTTTTGATGCTCCCAGCGGATTTGTTCCTGCCGGGATTGGTCGTGTTTCTCCTGGCGCAAGTCGTCTATGTGGCCGCGTTTTGGCTCGACAGCCCGCATGAGCGGGGACCGAAAGGGGCGCCGATTCCCTATGTGTTCTACGGCGTCATCGTGTTCAGCCTGCTTTTGCCCGGCCTCAATGGAATGCAGATCCCCGTTTTGTTCTACGTTGTGGTGATTTGCTTAATGGGGTGGCTTGCTTTTCGGCGCTGGTGGATGCTGCGTAACGCGGCGGCATTGTTGGCTGCCGTTGGGGCAGCGTGCTTCATTTTTTCCGATACCGCGCTGGCGGTGAATCGGTTCCTCCAGTCTTTCGAGGCCGCGCCGGCCCTGGTCTTGATCAGTTACTACGCTGCGCAGTGGCTCCTGGCGCGATCGGTGGAATCAGACGCCGATCCGAGGCGAGGAGATAACAGATGAGATGCGAAACGCGGCTAAGGATTGCGCTCGCGCTGGCTTCGCTGCTGGTTCTAATCCTGGCGTGTGACCTCCCGAATCTGTCCGCATCCGACGACGAAGTCGACCTTACTGCGACGATTACCAAACTGGCTCTGGAGACGGAAGTTGCCCATGCCAAGGAGACCGCCCAACCCGGCGAGTCAGGAACCAGTTCTCCCACGGCGAACCCACAAGCCTATGCTGTTCGAGTGAACGTGAGTGTCGACACCGCATGCCGATCCGGCCCGGGGGAAGCCTACGAGAACCTGGGTATGCTGCTTGTGTCGGACTCGGTGGAAGTGATCGCGCGCTCCGAAGACGGAATGTTCTTCTACATTCAGTTCCCGCATGCACCGCCGGACAACTGCTGGATCTGGGCGCAGTACGCGCAGGTGGAAGGGGAACTCCGTGAGGTCGCCGTTTATACAGCCCCACCGCCGCCTGTAGCAACGATCACCCCGACGGTTGAACCCGGTCTCGTAGTGCAGGGGCACGTTCGCCTGGGTGATGGGAGCGGTGTGGCCGGGGTGACGATTTGCCGCAGCTTTGCCTCCTATGCCGGTGAACCCGTCGCCACAACGGACGCCGAGGGGTATTTCCAGACCGAATTCAGCTACATCCCGGGGGACGAAATGGTCACCGTGTGGGCTTACTACGAGGGCTACATTTTCGATCCCGAAAGCCACTTCTGGCGCCACTATTATGGTTACGAGTTGGCCACAAGAGACTTCGTTGCCGAGTTGTCTCTCACAGGCGCATCCATGCCGGACTGCCGATAACATTTTTACATTGAGCATTCTGGAAGCGACCACACGGCCGCTTCTTCATTTTAAGTGGAAAGTGATTGTATACTCATTAATACCGGCGCGGGACCTTCTCGGTGAATGTCACATTTTTCATCGGGGGGACGTTACAGGAGTGAATTTGGATGCGACAAGGCAGGAAACCATGAAGCGCTCATCTGGGGTTCGGATTATCATATCGCTCGTCGTGCTTCTCATCGCCTCCCTGGCGTGCGATGTCCCCGCATCGTCCGGCTACGAAGAGAATCTCCCCGCCACAGAGACGATGCAAGCCCTGGCCACGGTGGTGGCAGGGACTCTTGAACCCGCAAGCGGCGAGGGTGAATCATCCGAAGCCGAAGAACCTGAAATGGCTGAAGAGGAGGCGGGAGAGCCCAGCATCACGCCCACATTAAGTGCGACACCCACGCTGGGTGCGCCAATGGCGAGCGTGAGCATGGATACCAACTGCCGTTTCGGACCGGGCGACGTTTACGAGTATGAAGGGGCGTTATTGGTCGGTGAGGAAGCCGAAGTGGCAGGCAAGCTGGCCGACGAGTCCTTTTGGTACATCGAAAACCCCGATGCGCCACCGCCGCACTGCTGGATCTGGGGCATGTACGCCTCGGTTACCGGCGACAAGAGTGGAATCCCAATCCTCACCCCGCCACCCACGCCGACCAAGACGCCGGAGCCCATGAGCTTCAGTGCAGTCGAGTATGATGTAATTCAGTGTGTCAGCTACGGCTTCGTAACGAAAGTCACGAATACAGGGGCTGTTCCGCTAGAATCCTACTCGATCACCATCCAGCACCCGAATGAAGGCGTCACGATGGTATCGCACCAGGACTTTTTCGCCGGCGAGTCAAGTTGTGGATTTACCCATGTCGACAACATCCCGGTTGGGGGTGTCGAATTCATCGTGCTGGAGGGTTTTCAAGTGCCCGGTGGGCTGTATAAGGTCACGCTGAAAGTCTGTACGGAAGAAAACCTTGGCGGGACTTGCCAGGAAATCTATTTCGAGGCAACGTCAATATAACGGAGTACATCTCCGTAGGAGATGGATGGTGAAGAAGACGAATTTATTCTACTTGGGATTAACAACCATATTTCTGGTATTGGCGATTCTGGCTTGTGATCTGCCGGGCGAGACTGGTCAAGCCGCGACCGAAACCATGCAGGCTTTGGGGACTACGGTGGCACTGACGATGGAAGCCGGAGGGAGTGCGCAGGACCCGGATTCACCTGCAGCTACCGCGGAGGACAGCCCGGAGGATGCAGTCCCCAGTGACACGCTGGAACCGACTGCCACGGCCACGCTTGGCCCGCCCATGTTGAGCGTTAGCCTGGACACCAACTGCCGCTTCGGTCCGGGGGATGCCTATGATTACCTGGGTGCGTTGCTGGTTGGCGAAGAAGCGCTGGTGACGGGCAAATTGGCCGACGAGTCCTTCTGGTACATCGAGAATCCCGACGCGCCGCCTCCGCAGTGCTGGGTCTGGGGCATGTACGCCAGCATCAGCGGTGATAAAAGCGGCATTCCGATCCTCACCCCACCGCCCACGCCTACCCCTTCACCAGAGCCCTTCGCATTTCAAACGGAATTTGGTGGTGCAATCCCCTGCGGAGCGTATGCGTTCTTCGCCCGCATCGAGAACACGGGGTCGGTGGCCATCGAGTCCCTGCGTCTCGAGGTGATAGACACGGACATCAATCTAACGAATACCCACGTGAACAATATCTTTGCCACCTCCGTGGCTTGCACCCCGTCCACGACGCCGCATTTGCAGCCCGGCGAGGTGGGATATACATTCGTAAGTGGCTTCCAGACCATCCAAAACCACCACTTCAAAGCTACGGTAAAAGTCTGCTCGCAGGACGGGTTAACAGGCGAATGCGCCACAGCGACGTTCAGCGTGCCGTAACGAGGATAAATGTGATGATGCTCAGATTGGTAGGATCATGGGGTCGATTTTTATTGCGAAGGTTCCATTTCCTCTGGTGTTGGCAAGTCCTCCGGCGTCTCGGGCATGCCGGCCAGCACCCAGCGCTCGAAGATCTCCACCCATTCCAGTTTAAGTGCACTTGAAGGTGGCATGGCTCCGCCGGCTTCGATCTCCACCCGGTTGATCATCAGGATGGCGTTGCTTTCCAGGTCGCCGGGGATGAAGTTCGGGGTGTGATCCCCGGAGGTCAGCACCTCGTCGTAGTTGCTCATGAAGTAGTTGCCGTTTTGTTTGCCCGGTCGGTGGCAGGAGAGACAGGTGCGGCGGATGATCGGTTCGACGTGCACCGTGTAGGTGGGAATTTCATCCGGGCCAAGGGGCGGCACACCGCCAACGATCGTTTCCTCGGGCAGCTCCACGCGGTCGTCCCAGGCGTAGCGCATGAAGGTCACGATGGCCTCAATCTCGGCTTTTTCCAGTTCCCCGCCGTAGGCCAGCCCGAAGGGCGGCATGCCCAGGTCCTGCTGGCCGTACTCGATCACGCGGAAGATGGTCTCATCGGTGCGGGTGTAGATGAAGTCCGGGGTATTCAGCGGCGCCACGACGACGCCTTCCAACCCTACGACGGTGGTGATCTCGCCGCCTTCCCCTTGCGTGCCGTGGCATTCAACGCATTGAATGCCGTAGAGTTCTTCTCCGGAAGCATACTGCTGGCCGATAGACCCGGCCATGTTGAACGCCTCCTGTTCAGGTGTGCCCGCGGCGGCCATCAAGCTGAGGACTACGACACTGATGATAGCGATGCCCATGATGGAAATGGCCAGAACGCGTTTGCGCCAATTCCGGAAGGGGCTGCGGTCGTAGAAGGGCAAGAGCAGCAAAGCCAACACCGCCAGGGCGGGCAAGACCGCTGTGCCCGCCCACTCGATTTCCCCGGGGATCAATTCAAGAAATTGGAAGAGAAACAGGAAATACCATTCCGGCCGGGGAACGTAGGACGAGTCGCTCGGGTCGGCCGGCGGTTCGGCTTTGACGCCGATGAAAGTGGCCAGGGCGATGAGAAGCAGAAAGAGCCCAAAGGATACGATCATGTCCTTGTAGACGATGTCGGGGAAGAATTTCACGCCGCGCTGCTTGGCGGCTTCGTAGCGTTCCTTGTAGGCCTGTTTTTCCTGCTCGTTCACACCCGTGCTCCTATTCATCTTTATCGGGTACGTGGCTGATTCCCAGGCGAACGACGAGGTACAGATGGATGCCCAGGATGCCGATCAAGGCTGCGGGCAGCATCCAGATGTGGGCGCTGAAGAAGCGCGACAGGGTCAGGGTGCTCAAATCTTCCCCGCCGCGCAAGGCCCGGTTGACAAAATCCCCCACGAAGGGGACGGTTTCTGTGATGTTCGTACCGACCGTTGTGGCCCAGTACGAGCGTTGATTCCAGGGAAGCAAATAGCCCGTGAAGCCCATCCCCAGGGTGACCAGCAGCAGCAGCACGCCCGTGATCCAGGTGAGTTCGCGGGGGTATTTGTAAGCGGCGTAGAAGAAGGTGCGCAGCATATGCAGCACGACAGTGACAATCATCAGGGTGGCGCCCCAGTGGTGGATGCCGCGGATCAGCCAGCCGAAGGCTACCTCGTTCATGATGTAGTTGATGCTCTCGTAGGCCTGGTCGGGATGGGGCACGTAGTAGGCGGTGAGAAAGATGCCGGTGATGCCCTGCATGACCACGAGAAACAGGGTGGCGCTGCCCAGTGTGAAAGACCAGTTGACCTTGGGGACTTTGCGGTCGAGAACCGTAGCGTAAATCGTACGCAGGCCAATGCGGGTGTCCAGCCAATTGCGAACTCGCTCGATCACGTCATCCCTCCTGCAGGTGGATCATCAGGCGGCCGTCTTCTGCCACACGATAATCATATCGATCGAGCGGGCGCGGCACCGGGCCGGAAATTATTGCGCCGTCCCTGGCAAAATGGCCGTTGTGGCAGGGACAGACGTATGCTGCGAGGTCTTCGTTCCAGGACACGCGGCAGCCAACGTGCGTACAGACATTGGAAAACACGTCCAGTTCGCCATCCGCTTTACGCACGACATACACACCATAACTGAACGCCGTGCGTTCCCAGCCGACCTCTTTGGTGCGCGTGAAGGCGAACAAGGTCGGCTCCCCTTCCGGTATATCTTCCACAAAGCCCAGCGGCACCCACTCATCTGCGCTTTCACGTTTCAAGGCCGGGGAGATGAGATATCCGATGGCGGGCAGGCCGACGATGGCGGAAATGATTCCCCCCAATACACCGATGACACCGGTCACAAAGCTACGGCGGCTGATGCCGTGCTCGTGACTCTCTTCGCCCATACGCGCCCTCCAGGATCACTGTATTCGATCGAAAGTTCAGTGCACATTGTACACTGCCTGAATTGGAGAAAAAAGGGGCCCGGACAGACGCGCCGCTGCGGCGGCGAGATGCTTGTGCGGCAGAAGGCGGACGAGTGACTCTTTATGCGCTGCTGCTGAACCCTGTATAATAGAACACGGGTTGCGGTTGAATCGAGAAGCGAGCCAGAATCACTTTTTGGCGAAGAGCGGAGGCAGCATGACCTTGAATCGAAAAGTGAGCATCTGGGCGGGGCTGCGCTACAAAGGCAAACTCGGCATGATGAATTGGGTCTTGCACCGCATCACCGGCCTGGGCATTGTGCTTTTCGTGGGTATTCACGTCGTGATGGGATTCCTCGGCCAGCAGTTCGCAGACGACACGGCCTTTGCCATCAATGCGATCTATGAATCCTGGGGCTTTCAATTGTTCGTTTATTTTTCTGTGCTCTTCCATGCCTTCAACGGATCGCGTCTGGCTTTGATGGACATCTTTCCGGGATTGATCCGCTTCCAGCGCGAGATGATCTGGCTGCAGTGGCTGATATTCATCCCGGTGTACGGCCTGCCCTCGTTCATCATGCTGCAGAACACCTTGACGAGCGCCTGAGGATTTCGTTAGTAATAATCGGAGGAGCGGCAATATGCGATCATCACCATCAGTGCGACCGAGCGGGGCGTTTGAATACGGCATGTGGTGGTTCACCCGTCTTTCCGGTTTGGCCTTGATTCTGTTCGGCGCCGCGAGCATGGGCGCCGCCTTTGTCCTCGGCGGCCGCACGCAGCTGGATATGCCTGCTGTGTTCCGCTGGGTTTTTTTTCCCAACCCGAACCACGTGATCAACAGCGACATTCCCGACATCGAGCAGGGCTGGTCAAACGCATTCTGGCAAGTCTACAGCATGGTGATGATTTTCCTGGCGGCCGGCCATGGTTTCAATGGGCTGCGCATGGTGATCGAGGATTACATCACGCGGCCGTTGTTGGTCAGGATACTGCGGGCCACGCTACTCGTTCTCTGGCTGGGCGGCATGGTTGTGGCGGTATTCGTGATCCTGGCTTCGTGAGCCAGTTCAATCCCGAGCGGAGAGGGACTTTGATGGAGCATCAATACGAAGTCGTGATCGTCGGCGCCGGCGGAGCGGGATTGATGGCGGCCCTGCACGCTTCCAAAGGAGCCAGGACTGCTGTGTTGAGTAAGCTCTATCCCGTGCGTTCGCACACCGGCACCGCACAGGGCGGCGTGGGTGCGGCGCTGGGCAGCGAGGAAGAGGATCGTACCGAGTGGCACACCTTCGACACGGTTAAAGGCAGCGATTATCTGGGCGACCAGGATGCGATCGAATTCATGTGCCAGCAGGCAGTGCACACGGTCTACGAGCTGGAGCACATGGGTTTGCCCTTCAACCGCACGCCGCAGGGCAAGATCGCCCAACGCCGCTTCGGCGGACATACCAACAACGAAACCAGGAAACCCGTGCGGCGCGCCTGTTACGCCGCCGATCGCACCGGGCACATGATCCTGCAGACTCTTTACCAGCAGTGCATAAAAGAGGAAGTCACTTTTTTCGATGAATTCCAGGTGCTGGACCTGATCGTGCAGGACGGCGTGACCTGCGGCGTGGTGGCGGTGGAACTGCTCACGGGAGAACTGCACGTCTTCCATGCCAAAGCGGTGATTTTCGCCACGGGCGGATGGGGCCGCGTGTGGGAGATCACCTCCAACGCGCATTCCTACACGGCAGACGGCTGCGCCATCAGCATGCGCCGCGGCATCCCGGCCGAGGACATGGAGTTCTTCCAGTTTCACCCCACCGGAATCTACCGCATGGGCATTCTGATCACCGAAGGTGTGCGCGGCGAGGGCGGTGTGCTGCTCAACGATGGGGGCGAGCGCTTCATGGAACGTTATGCCCCCACGGCCAAAGACTTGGCTTCGCGCGACGTGGTCAGCCGGGCGATGTATCTGGAGATGCGCGACGGACGCGGTATCAACGGGAAACGCTTCCTGCACCTCGACGTGCGCCCGGAGACGGTCAACAAATACGCCCAGCAAGATGGACGCACCTTTCCAGATGGCTCGCCCTACCAGCTCAGTGCTGCGGACGTGCTGGCCAAACTGCCCGACATCATCGACTTCTGCCGCACCTACATGGACGTCGATCCCCTGACGCAGCCCATGCCGGTACAGCCTACGGCGCACTACGCCATGGGCGGCATTCCCACTGACGTTCACGGACGGGTGCTGATCGACGAAAAGAACACGGTCATGCCCGGCCTGTATGCCGCCGGCGAGTGCGCCTGTGTTTCCGTGCACGGCGCCAACCGGTTGGGTACCAACTCACTGCTCGACATCGTGGTTTTCGGTAAGGAAAGCGGCCTGCAAGCGGCGGAGTACGCTGCGCAGTGCGATTATGTCCCCCTGCCGAAAAAGCCGGATGCAGATGTGCGCCGGCGGCTGGATAAGTTGTTTAAAGGAAAGGGATCCGAGAATGCCGCCACTTTGCGGCGGGAGATGCAGGAAGTGATGTTCGCCGGTGTGGGCGTCTTCCGCACCGAGAAGGGCATGCAGGAAGCCCTGGAGAAAGTGCGGGAGCTGAAACAGCGCTTCGCCAGAGTGCGCGTCGGCGATTTGGGAAAGGTATTCAACACCGACGTATTGGAAGCGTGGGAGCTGGGCTGCTTGCTCGACATCGCCGAGGTGACCACCGCATCCGCGCTGGCTCGCAGGGAGAGCCGCGGTGCGCATGCGCGCGAGGATTACCCGGAACGGGTCGACGACAACTGGATGAAGCACAGCCTGGCCTTCCTGGGGCCGGAGGGCATCTCGCTGCGTTACAAACCGGTGACGGTCACACGCTTCAAGCCGATGAAGCGCGTGTATTAAAAGGAAATGCATCCATTACGGGAGAGGGCCAATGCAGGTTAAGCTGCGCATCTATCGTTATAATCCGGAGACCGACCGGCGTCCGCATTACGAAAATTACACCCTTGAGGCGGAGCCCAACGATCAGGTCCTGGACCTGCTCAACCAGGTGAAGTGGCACCAGGACGGCACACTCTCCTATCGCCGTTCGTGTGCCCACGGTATTTGTGGATCGGATGCCATGCGCATCAACGGCGTCAACCGCCTGGCCTGCAAGGTGCTGGTCAAGGACGTGGGGACCAGTATCAACGTCGAGCCGCTGCTGGGATTGCCGGTGATCAAGGATCTGATCGTCGACATGGAACCCTTCTTCGAGCACTATCGCGCCGTGATGCCCTACTTCGTCAACGAAGAGCCGCCGCCGGAAAGCGAGCGGCCCCAGACTCCGGAGCAGCGCGCCCGCTTCGACGATACGACCAAGTGCATTCTCTGCGCCGCCTGCACGACGTCCTGCCCATCGTTCTGGGGCAGTGGTGAATACGTGGGTCCGGCGGCGATGGTGCAGGCGCACCGCTTCATTTTTGACAGCCGCGATCGCGCCGCGGCGGAGCGCCTGCAGATTCTGAACGACCGTATGGGCGTCTGGCGCTGTCACGATATTTTCAACTGCACCGACGCCTGCCCGCGCGAGATCGAAGTCACCAAAGCTCTCGGTGAACTCAAGGTGGCCATCTCGACCGGCAAGGTCGAGTGACATGATCCTCGCATATATTACGGCCTGGACGTGAGTGGAAAACGATGAACCTGTACGATATCTTCAACCGTGCACCCCGCATACTGGTCGCCGATGACGATTGGCTCAATCGTGATCTCTTGGAGGCGTTTTTAACCGAATCGGGCTGCGAGGTGATCAAGGCGGCCGACGGCGATACAGCCCTGGAGTTGGCCATGGAGAACCCGCCGGATCTGGCCATCCTCGACGTGCAGATGCCGCGCATGAACGGCCTGGCGTTGTGTGCGGCCTTGAAGAGCATCGAGGGGATGCGTTTCATCCCGGTGGTGATCGTCACTGCGCTGGATTCAGAGGACGAGAAAATGCGCGCCATCGAGGTCGGCGCTGACGAGTTTGTCAGCAAGCCCTACAGCTCGCTGGTGCTGCTCACGCGGGTGCGTTCGCTGCTGCGCATGAAGCATCTGCACGACGAACTGGAAGGGCGCAACCGTCTGCTGCGGCAGGTGCTGGACCGCTTCCTGGCCGAGGATGTCACGGACATCATCCTCGAGGATCCGGAGCGTTATTTGCAGCTGGGCGGTGAAATCCGTTCGGTGACGGTGCTCTTCGCCGACATTCGCGGTTTCACGCGCTTCACCGAGCTGCACTCCGCCGAGCAGGTGATCAACACGCTGAACCGCATTTTCGAGAATTTGAGCAAGATGGTCTTCAAGCACCGCGGCACTTTCGATAAATACCTGGGCGACGGCTTCATGGCTTTCTACGGCGCGCCGATCGCCCGTGAAGACGACGCCAAACGCGCCATCGACACGGCCGTGGAGATGCAGATGCTCTTTCGCAAGCTGCGGGAAGATTCGGGCGAAGAGATGGAGAACCTGGGCCTGGGTATTGGACTGCATTCCGGCGAGGCGGTGGTGGGCAATATCGGCTCGGAGAAAGTAATGGATTACACCGTGGTGGGCGACGTGGTCAATGTGGCCAAACGCCTGCAGGAGCAAGCCGGCAGCGGTCAGATCCTGCTCAGTTTGCAGACCTATCAATTGGCGCACGCGGAGGTGAAAGCCGAGCCGCTGGAGCCGATCCAGGTCATCGGGCGGCGCGAGCCGATCGCGGCCTATTTGATCCAGGTGGCGGGCGCCTGACCGTTCGCAGGTCCTTTCAGGAGAGAAAATGGCTACACTTCGACTCGAAAACGTGAGCCTCGAATATCGCGGCCAAAAAGGGCCCATGATCTGGCATATCGGCAGGGGTGTCAAGCACACACAGCTGGATCGCGCCTTCCTTGAGCGGTCGGATATGAGCTACCAGCAGGCGCGTGAGGAACGGCAAGAAGGTCGCGTCAAGGCGCTGGACGAGGTGAGCCTGACCATTCCGGACGGAAAGACGCTGGCCTTGATCGGGCCATCGGGCTGCGGAAAGACGAGTTTGATGCGCGTGGTCTCCGGCCTGGAGCCCGATTATGATGGCCGGGTGACCTACGACGGCGTGAATATGGAACAGATCCCCATGAAGGAGCGCCGTCTCGGGGTGGTCTTCCAGAATTTTGCCCTGTATCCACACTTCTTAGGGCGCGGCAATCTGTCTTTTTTCTTCCGGGTACGCAGAGCGCCGCTGGAAGAGGAGCAGGAACGCATCGCCATCACTTCGGAGATCATGGGTTTCGGGTTCAAGGATTTGCTCCAGCGCAGACCGAGGAAGCTCTCCGGCGGGGAGAAGCAGCGCCTGGCCATCGCCCGCGCCCTGGTGCGCGTGCCGCGCCTGTTCTTGTTCGACGAACCGCTGGCCAACCTGGACGCTAAGTTGCGCGTGCAGACACGTGTGGAGATCAAACGTCTGATGCAGCGTTTTGCGATCACCTCGATCTACATCACGCACGACCAGGAGGAGGCCGTTTCCCTGGGCGACCAGATCGCGGTGATGCGCCGGGGACGAATCGAGCAGGTGGGCAGCTACGATGAATTGTATCGACTGCCGGCCAACGCTTTCGTGGCCGGTTTCCTGAGTCTCTCGCCGATGAACTTGTTCCGCGGCGGTGTGGTGGACGGCGGTGAACTGCATCTGGATGGGCTGCGTGTCCCCTTGCCCGAGGCGGTGCGGAAGGAAGTGCAGGGAGGGCAGGAAATCGTGCTCGGGGCGCGCTGCGAATCGGCTGCGGTTCTCAGCGGGGATTCGGCGGCGCAGGGCGTGCGATTGCGCGGAGCGGTGGAGGTCGTCGAGCCGGACTTCGCCCGCAAGACGGCGCGGGTCTATGCCGAGACGCAGATCGGATTGTGCGCGGCGATGGCCCCGCTGGATGCTTCGCTGCAGGAAGGTGACCGGGTCGATGTTTTGCTTCCGTATGAGGGGTTGTACTTCTTCGGCGGCGAGGACGAGCGGCGTTTGGGATAAATGCGGCTGTGCTATAATGCGGACAAGCCCCAGTAGCTCAATCGGATAGAGCGAGGCTCTCCTAAAGCCTAGGTTGTGCGTTCAAATCGCGCCTGGGGCATTTTGATAACAGTTAATTATCTTTTTGTTTCTGGTAGCATAATTTTGCCGATGCGGCAACGATATGCTACAGTTTCACACACGGCAACGATATACTACAACAAGTTATGTAAAGAATCCACCAAGAATCACCATAGCCACAGTACGGACAAGCCCCAGTACTTCAATTGGATAGAGCAAGGCTCTCCTAAAGCCTAGGTTGTAGATTTGAAGTCTGCCTAGGGCAATTTATTAACGGCATGCTTTATAAAACTCTCAAAGGATAAGTGTCAAAATATTTGGCCGCTTGATTACGCATGCATGAAAGTGTATGCTATGCACAATTGCACCATAATAAGCCAGAAGATGTATGATCCGAATGTTTA
>DAOUEK010000034.1:0-5170 GCA_034430425.1 Anaerolineales bacterium
CTCCGGCACCTCCCCGGTTGTTAAGGCGGAGGGAGAGGGATTCGAACCCCCGGTGGGTTGCCCCACAGCGGTTTTCAAGACCGCCGCCTTCGTCCACTCGGCCATCCCTCCGGGTTGAAAGGGTCTCCCTTCCCGAGCGTTCGCATTGTATCATGCGGATATAGAGGTGTCAAAGAAATGTCATTTTAAGTCCGTTATTGCGATTAATCGCTGTTTTTTGAAGTGCCTTCCCACACTTGATACAGTCCCAAGCGTCCACCCTCACCGTCGCTGAAAAATGTGTCACTTACACGGAATCCCGTCGCCTGCGCCAGACGAGCCAATTCATCTTCGCTGAAATGATGGACGTAGCGCAAGCCGTAGCCATCGCGTCGCCAGTCCAGCAGGGCATCTCCAGAGTCGACATCATTTTCATCGATATCGATCGTCGACCAGGGCAGGACGCGCTTTTGCAGACGATTACTTTCGGGGAAATTCCAATTCGAAAGCGTGAGTTTACCTGCTGCGGATAACAAGGCATGAATCTGATTCAGAACTTGAATCCTTGATTCCTCACCGGGTAGGTGATGCAGCACGGCGAATGCGAAAACCTGGTCGAACGACTCTGGAAAGCGTTGGGGCCAATCTCGTTCGACTATATCCGCCACGAAAAAATGGGCCTGTGGATGTGGGCAGTCCTCTTGCGCAATTTCGATTAACGCAGAGCTGCTGTCGAATCCATAGTACACTCCCTGGTGGCCGCGTTGGGCGAGATGGCGCGCCACGCCGCCATTCCCGCAGCCAAGATCGAGGACGGAATCAGAATCGGCGATACGATCTATTATTTGTGCCACACCTGGCTGGAGTCTCGCTCGAGTTTCCGAAAAGGATGCGGCAAAGGTTTGGTAGAATCCTCGATTGAGACGGTTCAGCTCTTGAACCACTTCGTCTCGCATATTGGGATTATACGTTATGGGACGCGATCAGGCTTGGCTTGAAGCACGTAATTATTCCTCCGAGCAGCTTCGGCAGGCGCGCAAGATCCTGGACGAAGTTATCGAAGGCCGCGACGTGCTGGAGGCGATCCGTGGAAATCCGCTGCCTTCAGGCGGATACGTCGGCAAACCGATTATCGTGCAGATCTATCGTGAACTCGTTGAACGGGGGGAAATCGAGGAAGATCCTTCATTATTGTCACGCATTCGGATGAAACCGGGACGCACACTCTCCGGCGTGACGACGGTTACCGTGTTAACCAAACCCTACCCTTGTCCTGGTGAGTGTATCTTTTGCCCATTGGATAGCCGTGTTCCCAAGTCGTATCTGCCGGACGAACCCGGCGCCATGCGTGCCGTACTTCATGGGTTCGATCCCTTCGATCAAACCGGTGCCCGTATCGAAGCCCTGGACTCCATCGGTCATCCAACGGATAAGATCGAGCTGCTCGTCCTGGGCGGAACCTGGAGTGCTTACACAGCCGATTATCAGGAATGGTTTATAAAACGCTGCCTGGATGTGATGAATGGGTTCGAGGCAAAATCGCTGCAGGAAGCGCAAACCGCCAATGCGGCTGCCAGGCACCGCAATGTGGGCCTGGTCATCGAGACACGCCCGGATATGATCGATCGTACTGAAGTCGCCCGCTTGCGCGCCCTGGGCGTGACGAAGGTGCAGATGGGCAGCCAGAGCCAGGACGATCGGATCCTGACGCTTAACAAACGCGGGCATTCCGTCGAGGAGACCCGAAAGGCGATGGGTTTGCTGCGCGCGGCGGGTTTTAAGACCGTGCTGCATTGGATGCCCAATTTGCTCGGTGCGACGCTTGAATCAGATGCAGAGGATTTCGCCCGTCTCTGGGACGATCCTGGATTGCGTCCGGATGAGATCAAGATCTATCCCTGCCAATTACTCGAAAATACTGAGCTCTATCAAATCTGGGAGCGGGGTGAATTTACTCCGTATACCACGGAAGAACTCGTGGCATTGATTGCGGAGATCAAACCACTCATCCCACGTTACTGTCGGGTCAATCGTATCGTGCGTGATATCCCCTCGGATAATGTCGTCGCGGGGAATAAACGCACCAGTCTGCGGCAAGATATCCAGCGGGAGTTGAAACGACGAGACGAAAGATGCCAATGTATTCGATGTCGGGAGGTTCGTGGTCATCGGATCGATACGGATCGGATCGATATTCAGGATCAGATTTACCAGGCAGGCGGCGCAGAGGAGCACTTTCTCTCCATTGCCACATCGAACGATCGGCTGGCGGGATACCTGCGACTCTCGCTGCCCGGTTCGTCGTCACCGCATACCGGTTTGTCTGAATTAGCGAACTGCGCACTGATTCGAGAGCTGCATATTTACGGCCAATCGCTTGAAGTCGGTGAGAATGCAGAAGGCGCTGCCCAACACGCCGGACTGGGAATGGATCTTATGCAGCGTGCAGAGGTGATCGCGCATCACGCGGGTTACAATAGAATTGCGGTGATTGCAGCGCTGGGAACTCGGGGTTATTATCGTAAGATGGATTATGAACTGGCAGGAACGTATATGGTTAAGAAAATGAGATAAATCAGATAAAATTCTATACGACATCAGCGTTGAATTTACTGCCAACGTGTCTGGGAGAAGTTGACTTTCCCGTCATAATCCATGCAGTATTAATCCGATTCGAAGAATGATAAGGAGATATTCGTTTGCCTGAAACGCATGACATATCATATGCAGAGCAGATCCAGGCTTTGAAAGAGATCAGCACGGCCATCTCCTCCGACCGATACATTGAAGACGTTCTACGCCTCATCGTGACAGTAACAGCCCAGGCGATGAACTCTCAGGTGTGTTCGCTCTGGCTGATCGAAGAGGACGAAAATTGCCTGCGCGTGCGTGCTACACAAACGATGAATAAGGATTATCTCCAAGAACGAAGTCTCAAGCTGGGAGAAGGTGTTGTGGGATACGTCGCCCAACGGGATCAGCCGGCGGCCATTATAGATGTCTTGAAGGAACCTCGTTACAAGGAAAAGGAATTGGCAAAGAAAATGGGGCTTCACTCCATGCTCAGCGTCCCCATGAAGGTTCGTGAAAAAGTCATCGGGGTGATCAATTGTTACACATCCTATAAACACAGCTTTTCGGAAACCGAACAAGATATGCTCACCACCGTTGCCAACCAGGCTGCGATTTGTATCGAGAATACGGAACTAATGGTGCGCTCGAAAGTCATCCAGGAGGAATTGGAATCGCGTAAATTGATCGAACGCGCCAAGGGGTTGCTGATGAAGGATTTTGGCCTTCAGGAAGAAGAGGCCTTCCAGATGATCCGCAAGAAGAGTATGAATTCCCGCCGTTCGATGCGTGAAATCGCCGAAGCGGTTATTTTAGCGAACGAGTTGAAATCATAGACTGTTTCTGTCGGAAATACTTGACAATTCAGGTTTTTCATATATCATACGCCTAACACAATGACGTGTTACGGCCGAGGCAGTCCGTATGGGGACCTCGGTTCTTTTTTTAACGAAGAAGTTGAGTTAGGCAAAGACGCCAACGGATTGAAAGAGTGCCGTGGCGTCTTTTAATTATTAATCTGGCGCTTCTGGGAGATTGGAATGGGTCAATTTTACGAGAAGGATATCAGCGGCTGCGGTATCGTCGGATTTATAAACGAAAATGGCAAGGTTGTTCCCGGTGATCGCATCATCACCGCCATCTCCACCATGCACGAACGGGGTAACGGCCTGGGTGGCGGTTTTGCTGCTTATGGCATCTACCCGGATCGAGCTGATTGCTATGCATTTCACATGCTTTTCGATCACCCGGAGGCAAAAGATAAGACTGAGGCGTATTTCGAAACGAAGTGCTTCATTGAAATGGATGAGCCCATTCCCACGCGGCAAAACGCCTTTGTTTCCAAACCTCCCATTCTCTGGCGATATTTCTTGAAGTTGAAACCGGAATCGATCCGGGATGGTGATGAAGAGGATGCGATCGTTTGTATGGTGATGGAGATCAATGCCAGGATCGAGGGCGCCTTCGTCGCTTCCAGTGGGAAGAACATGGGCGTCTTCAAAGGAGTCGGGTTCCCGGAAGATGTTGGGGACTATTACCGCCTGGATGAGTATGAGGCGTATGCCTGGACGGGGCATGGAAGGTTTCCAACAAACAGCCAGGGATGGTGGGGCGGTGCGCATCCGTTCAGTTTGCTGGATTGGACCGTGGTACACAACGGCGAAATATCCTCCTATGGAATCAACAAGCGCTATCTGGAGCACTTCGGCTATCAATGTACCTGCTACACGGATACGGAGGTCCTGGCCTATCTTTTCGATTTGTTGATCCGCAAGCATCAATTGCCAATTGAGATCGCGGCCAAGATAGTTTGCGCACATTTCTGGGACGAAATCGAACGCATGGATGAGCAGCAGCGAAAAATCTACCGCACCCTCCGGGCGGTGTATGCGAGTGCGCTCGTTAACGGACCCTTTGCTGTCGTTATTGGACATACCCATGGAATCGTGGGATTGAGCGACCGTATGAAGTTGAGGCCTTTGATTGCCGCACGGGATGGCGAAACCCTCTACATTGCCAGTGAGGATTCGGCAATTCGCGAGATCTGTCCGCAGCCAGAGAAGGTTTGGATGCCAAGGGCGGGCGAACCGGTAATTGGTTTGTTGAAATCGCCGCAGCAGCAGGAGACTGCCGCTTCGCTGCAAAGACTGGCTTTGTTTCAACTGCAGTATTCACAATAATTTCAGAAGAGAAGGTTTGGAATCGTGTCATTATCACTTTATCCCTCAGAATTTCGGATCGAACGGGACCCGGAAAGGTGCATCGTCTGCCAGGTTTGTGTGCGTCAATGCGCGAACGATTGTCACGTGTACGACACGGACGACGATTGTATTGTCAGCAACGAACGCAACTGCGTCGGATGCCATCGCTGCGCCACCTTGTGCCCGACGAATGCAATCACAATCACACAGAATCCGAATGATTACAAATCCAACGCCAACTGGACGGCTCGAGTGATCAAGGATATCTACAAACAAGCGGAATCGGGCGGTGTGCTGCTGACCGGGATGGGATGTGATCGGCAGCTGCCGTCCTATTTCGATCGCATGCTGCTCAATGCCTCACAGGTCACCAATCCGTCGATCGATCCTTTACGGGAACCAATGGAAATGCGCACGCA
>DAOUEK010000035.1:0-6024 GCA_034430425.1 Anaerolineales bacterium
TCGTCCAAGTCCGCAATTATTCAGTTTTGTATTCGTTTGATTTGTGAATCTCTCATACAATTGTTCCGCCTCTGACCGGGCTTCAGAATATCGGTCGGAAAGAATTATCTCTTTCCATGCAACCTTCAATTCATCACGATGATCAGAAGGCCGTCCTACTTTTATTTCCAGTTTTGAATCTTCAACCTTCAATGCCTTAAAGAACTTGTCGATGTGCGTAAGACAACGATCAACATTTTCTCTCGTATGTTCGAAGATCGAGAACGAAGTCCCAAATCGCGCATTAACAAGCCGAATTATATTCCCAAAATCGGCAATCACATCACGAAAATCGGCCACAACATATCCATGTTGGAATGGGGCAATCATACTGTAAAAACGGATATAGTCCCTCAACGCCTGTCTTACAGAAAGATATTGCTCGTAAATTAAAAAAGAGATAATGGCATCCACAGGTTTGCGTATGACCACCACCGTAGGGATCTGATACTCCACAGCCTGAATGATTTGAGCAGGGGCATGTAAATGATGGCCAATTCTAACGTTACGCGGTTGTGCTTCTTGGAATGCCATCATAGCGAAGGTATTCCCGGACCGTGGGTAGCCATCGATGACAATATCTGTATGCTTATTTACAACTCTCTGGTGTTGTTTTCCTAGAAGCCTTACCAGGGGCAAGTAGAATAGAGGGTATTTAGCAAGTAAACAGCGAACATCCCATTTCAAACGGAAAAGAGTCAGTTTCAACCGATCTTGTTGGCTATCATGTTCGCTTTTCATACACCCAACCATTGTGATTATTAAAGTGGTATCCGTCCAGACCAGAATTGGATCACGTTATGATCGAAAAGTGTCTTGAATATTTACCGATTACGGCCATTATATCGAAGATCAGGACAAAGCCTAAGATTCCCGGATGGTACGAATTTTCAAGATATTGGCGCGAAGCCGATCAAGGAATTCTCGGTCTTCCACTTCCAAACCAAGTGATAGTAATATTAAGAGATACAGAAAAATAGAAATACCAGCATTACTTAATAATTTCACAATCGATGAAAGATGAAATACAGTGTTGAATACAAACAAAAATAACGCTGTGAAACACACAGCAATTATTCCTTTATATAACCTGCGGTCGTAAGGCCATAAGCCCAAGTTTTTACGAACGATTAATAATCCCCCTAGAAATAAAAAGGCGATTGAGATTCCATTTGCTACTGCACCTCCCATGAAGCCGTATTTCGGAATAAGCAGCAAGGAAACCACAAGATTACACAGGAAAGCACTTACCGAGATTTTCAGCCATTTCGTTTGGTATCCGGTCATGATGAGAAGAATACCAACCGATCCGGTACTTACGTTGATCATCTGTGCTATCGAAAGAACAACTAACGGTTTTGCTCCCGAGGAATAACCCTTATCGATTAGAACAACCATGATCTCTTGCGGCACATAACACATGATCAAAAAAAATGGCAGGCTTGCATAGATCGCCCATTTTGTGCTGATCTTGTAAAGCTCATTAAGCCGGTTCATCTTTCCGCGACTGTAAAGATCTGTGATCATCGGTGACAAGATTGCATTTAACGCGTTGAGAATTAGACCGAACAATGTGGATAGCTGGGATGCCGCTTGATAGATACCCATCTCTACAAGTGGAAGGAATAATCCGACAAAAAACCGATCAATCCATAATGTAAACGTGGCGAAAACGCGTGAAATCGATGTCGGGATTGAAAAACCAATCATCTCGCGAACCACCGAGATCGACTTCACCATCGATGAAAAAATATTCGGAAATAATTGCCGCACGAAGATTGTCGCCAATATCAAAGCAACGGAGTAGGAAATCAGCAACGCGCCAATTGTACCCAGCAATCCCAAACCCAATACAAATGACATTATGATCAGTAAAAGATTCACTACGGGTTGCGTGAGATCTTGAGCGACAATCGAGAACTGCATACGTTTCGAAACGCGAGTTGCTGCAGCAGCAACTTGTAATCCCGCCGACATCGAAAATGCTGGTGCAAACCAACAGATAACAACCGTCAACTCGGGCTTATTAAACAGATGGGTCGCCATAAACGGTGCCGCCAAATAGAGCACGATCCCGATAATGGATCCCGAAGCCAAGGCAATGAAGAAAGCCTGGGAAAATACCCCCTTTAATCTCGGGAGATTAGACCTAGTTTCGGGATTGGCAAATCGAATCACACCTTCCTCTAGGCCCAATGAGGCGACGCGCTCACCCATGATTAACATAGTAAATCCGATTGAATACAATCCGAAGGTTTCAGGCCCAAGTATTCGTGCCAGCACCAACTGTCCGAGCAAGACAAAACCACGTCCAATCACTCGACCGAATAGCGCAATACCCGCTCCCTTCGCAAGTACCGCAACATCATCATTTCTTTCTGACGGAACATCCATTGATTGCATAACCGTTTCGCTAATATAATTTATTTTTCAGACAGTACGAATCCAAATCAACCAGTCATGTGAATAGTTGATAATAAGTCAAGATTGAGTCTGAATACCTGAAGAAATATATATCAATATTTCCATCTGACTACCTACTGTCGAAGAACCATTTACCTTCTCTCGTAAAATGTAAAGACGAAATATACCATTCCGTGTGTGTTACCAAGAATATGGGGAGATTATAAATGCAAGGGAATATGCACTGATAATAGCCAATAAACTGTCTTAGCCGTTAACTTGGCCTCTCTCGATCTCCATTTTTCTGAGGCGATAGTTTACATCCTCAGTTAAGCGTCGATTTCTGGCGATGAGATCCGCCAGCATACCAAGAAGGAATATCATAAATCCCAACACCAGAAGAATTGAAGCGATGATGAGGGATTGTATGTGTCCCGCACCTTTAACTGTAGCCAAAAAATATATGAAACGGAGAAAAAGCACCGACCCAATCAATGTTGGGATCAGACCAACCACTACAAAAACTCGTAATGCTTCATACATCAGGAATATTCTTAAAATCGTCATCATAGATCGAATCACATATCTTGGAATACTCGTTATGAGATGCGATTCGCGAAGTTTCTCATTCGTGCGAATGGGCACAGAAGCGAGGTTAATCCCCTTCTTTCCGGCTTGGATGATCGTCTCGAGTGTGTAGGTGTAATTTGAAAAAATGACCAGCTTCAAAGCAGCGTCGCGCGAGATCGCTCTGAAACCACTGGTGGCATCGGGAATATCCGTTCCCGATGCCCAGCGTACAACCCAACTCCCTGCTTTTTGAAGCAACTTCTTAACCTTAGTGAAATGTCTAATCGTATCGGTCTGACGGTCACCGATAACCATGTCTGCTTCACCATTCAAAATCGGGCGCACTAAATCCTCAACACACGCTCCACAATATTGATTGTCTCCATCCGTGTTGACAATTACATCGGCTCCGAGCTTTAGCGCTTCATCTAGACCCACTGAAAACGCGTGTGCGAGACCTCGATTTCGAGGCGATCGATGAATATGATCTACCCCAGATGTACGGGCGACCTCCACAGTATTATCCGTGCTGCCATCATCGATCACCAACAACTCAACCGAATCGAAACCGTCAATGTGTTTCGGTAAATCGCGGATGGTTTGCGGTAACGTAGTGGATTCGTTATAACATGGAATTTGGATAATTAACTTCACGGTTTAACCTCAATATCAAACCACTATGGAAGTCGGCAGCAAACCACTCGGAATATCAGCCCATATCCTTCTGATCATAATCGCAATGACCATTGATATGATTCTTATACAAATTCCTAAAGAGGAATGGTAATGCGACAATCGCCATCATGCTAACAGGCAATATTTGGCGGGCGAAACCTCGCGAAAGCCAACCAATGAATCGCTCAGGCCGATCAGGGTATGAATTAAAAGAGAAAGCATAGAAAATAGCCGCCGTGGCTCCCGCAAACGCGATCATGCCCAAGAAACTGGCAAAAGCCTCGGGGTTGATCTTCGGGCGAAATTCTTTCCATCCAACGATAAGACCAATCACCAGGAGAGGAAATACTAGACCCCAGGTTTTGATACTCAATATTTGGGCCCAAAAATTATTGATTATTACCCCTATCCCGGGTAAATTGAAAAATCCTGACAAGATACCAACGCTGCTGTGTTCAAGAGTAGGTACAGCTGGGCTACCTGCCACGGCATACTTAAAGTAAAACAACAACCAAACACCAGTGATAATTGTAAATGGAAAACCCCAGACAAGTAGATTGGGCTTTCCACGTTTTGTTAGCCACCATGAAATGAGAATAGCCATATATGCCAGAACAGAATATAATATAGCTTCTACTCTGGTCCAACTAGCAAGGCCCAACAATAACCCACTGATTATTTGAGCCTTTCGATCGTTTCTGAATACTCCTTCTACGCCCCAAATATATCCCAGCACGAGATAACATGCGGTGGGAAGATTTGCATAACCGATGGTCGCGTGAATAAAAAAGTATGGAACTGTCCAAAAAATCGCCAGGAAAATCCCAGCTAATTTCTGATTAATCCCATGGACTCGCCAAAAACGATAGCTTCCAATAACAACACTTGCAAAGAAAAGTGGAAATATCATCTTGGAACCCGGGAGCATATCTCCATCAAGGTAATAAAAATGTGCGATTTGCAAAGAGATATTCAATGGGTAAGCAAGTCCGTAGGAACCCCACTTCATTACACCAAAAATCGAGTTTTCGATACTCATTCCATACCCGCGCATACTCCAGATCGCCATCGCATCCCAACTCGAATAAGATCGACCCACTGCCAGGACAGTTGTAAGAATTAGCATTCCAGTAAAAAAGATTAGAGTGAGAGTGTTGTAAATATCATGATTGGATAGAATCCTTCGGAGTGAAGGCCACTCGGGAATTTTGTCCTTATCGAAACTACCCGTCCTTATCCCAATAAAGATGAGTATCGCTGCGCCGAATCCAAAGGCAATTATTAATGTGATCGGGTAAATTTCGATACCTGTCCATCCAAGCAAGAAAACCAACCAAGCAAGAATACCGCCACCAATAGGAAAGGAAAGACTAAGATACGTCAAAACATTGGATGGGGTGAGAACGACATGAACGATTAAAGCGCCAAATACACATATCGCGGCAAGTAAAAATAAATCAAGTAAGGCGGAAACAAGCACCCTAGCTAATCTCCTTTGGTAGATGTGGATTGCGCAGGGATGTAAACTCCACGATAAAAGTGGTCAGGATCAAAGGGAATGAATACTTTATATTCCCCCATTATTTTTTCGGGAGGGAATTCACCAACTGCCAATACATAGGTATCCCCTTTGGTTAAAGCGGGTATACATTCCTCGACAGGACGTCCCGAGGCACAATTGATGATCTCCCTTGGATGCAAATAATACTCCATGATCGCTTCATGGCCTGTTTCTCCACCAACCATTCCGGTTGTGATAATTGCAATCCCGTTCGGGGGGATTTGTTCCCGGAGGAACTCCATGTATTCAGAGAATCGATTGCCGGATGCATACACCGCACTTCGTTCAAGCGCAGAATGACCTGCCAATCGACAAACACGTTTCAACCATATCAATGCATATCCGTCAGTTACAAGATAGCCTTGTATGACAATAACAATGCCTAACATAATATATCGCCAATCCGGTAGGCACCTAATGTTCTTTAACCGACGAATTCGTGATGAGAAATACTGATGGATCGTTTGTTTCATGGGATCATTAATTTCCTAAAATACATTCTCTCGATAATAAAAACGATGACATTCAAGCTTCATTCTACTATCTCTTAAATTGGATTGAGAAATTTCAGGGATTCAACTCCTGCAAGTCGCCTGTCGTGATAAAAACAACCCGCTCTGCGATATTGGTCACGCGGTCCCCGATTCGTTCCAGGTTGTGCGCGCACCACATGAGAAAGGTAGCCCGTTCAACATTTCCCGGTTTATCGGCCATGATCTCGACCAATTCGTCAAAAACCGCCCGGTAGAGCTGATCCATTTCGTCATCACGATCCG
>DAOUEK010000036.1:0-16451 GCA_034430425.1 Anaerolineales bacterium
CGGTTGGTGAGTGCGATATTGATGGAGACGAGCGAGGAGTGGGAAACAGGAAGAGTGTATCTGAGTTTAGAGAATGATTGATCGGGTAGATCGTTCTGAGAGGAACTTGATCATTTTACAGAAAAGATGTTGCACAATCAATAATTTTGCACGGATGAGGTTTTTCCACCCTACATGTTGATGTGTCGCATAACCATATGCTGGTTTACAATCACCTTTCCAGTTATCAGCGCCATTTGTATAGTAGGAAGTAGGTCTACATCCGTAACAACGTGGATTCATAGCAATTACTAGAGGTTCCGTGTCTGTGTGAAATACAGCTTTGAATGCATCCTCGGGAGATTCATATTGTTCTTCAGTTTCACTTTGAAGTTTTTTGGCCGTTCGATAAATTCCATAATAGAGTGCTAGTAGCTTATCTCCGGTAATACCCTCAGCACTTACTCCATAATCTTCCAGGAGTTCGTCGACAGGACGCAGATCATCTTCAGCATCGAGGCAACGGTCGCCCAATGGACCATCGCATGACTTATGTCCGCCAGGATCGGTATAGCGTAAAGGATTGTTATTCACATACGTGTATCTATTTAAACTTTGCGGATTGCTTAGGCTTGGTACAATGGTGTCGGGCTGGATCCAGCGGTTAAGATAAGGACTGTAAAACCGCGCGTTGTAGTCCATCAGGCCGATGTCGGCCAGGTTGCGCTGGCCGGTGTAGCCGAAGTCGGTTCCGGCGATCTGGGCTTCGCGCAGTTCGCCGAAGGGTAGGAAGCACTGGCTGGATTCCAGGGTGCCGGCGTTATTGGTTGATAATGGCTCAAGGCCGTTCCGTCAGCGTCCAGAAGGACAGGGTTGTTTCGCTGTACGGCTTTCTGGTTAGGTCATCATAGCGTACTTCCGTCTGGATGAACTCGAGCCAGATCTCGGCGGGATCGGCTTTAAGCGTGGGGAGGTAGAAATAGAGCCAGCCATCGTTGAGGCAGTCGACGAAAGGAGCCGCATAATCCCCGAGTTCGTACCCCTCGGTGTATGGGTACGAAGGTGTATAGGCAATAGGGTGTTCTCCCAAATCGGGATAGGCGATTCGGAAGGAATCCCCGCTAGGCCCTTCATATGCTGAGCCGCAGGTTTCATCGGGGTTTGCAATCGGAGGCTCGACTTCGATCTGGATCATCACCAGGCTGCCGCCGGGCGGGATGACGACGGTGTCAAGCGCTCTTCTTCCTTTCTCGAGGCCTTCCGTTATATACCAGAGCGCATCGGCAAAATATGTATCGCTGGGTGGGGCGTAGATGCTGACGTTGTCTCCACCCGGAATGATGCGAAAGTCGACGGGCGTGATCGTTCTTCCCAGGATTTCCGCGCCTTCATTCAGGTAACGCATCTCGGGCCAATCGAGCTGGTTGCCGTATACGAGCCGATCGAGGTCCTTGCGAACCACATTAACTGGCGGGATCGCCAGAGAGAGCCGTTCCTCCGGTGATAAGTCAGGTGTGGGTGGAGCGATTTGCAGCGTGTCGGGCGCAGCGGGTATCTCCGCCGCCACATCGTCTTTTTCGGCGAAGCTGATCCACCCCAGGATGCAAACAAAGCCCAGGATGTAGATGACCGTTTTCTTCCAGCCCATACAGAGTTCCTTGCTGTAAGATCGGAATACGATTCGAATCTTAGCGCTTCGCTGCGAAAATGCAAAGGATACGGTTGCCGGCTTTGCATGAAGATGCTTCCCGGATTGTCTCCAGTGCATTAATCGGCGATGATTTCGTTCAGCCCCTCGATTAAAATCGCCATTTCTTCCGGTTCGATCTTCCCAACGCGGTCGCCTAATCGCGAAGTAGACAAAGTGCGAACCTGACTCATTTTAGCCCATGATTCCTTGGGCAGGCCGCCGCTGCTCAACTTGTGGGCAAGGGGAAAGCCGGCCTGTTGCGCCCTACTCGTGATTGCCATGACGATGACCGTGCCGGAGCGTTCATTGAACACATCCTGGCTGATGATGACGACCGGGCGAAGCCCAGCCTGCTCGTGTCCTCGAACCGGGTTGAGATCGGCCCAATAGATATCCCCTCTCAGTATTCGGGCCATTCCACAAGATCTCCTGCCAGCCCTTCATCCGCCAGAGCCTGCTCGAAGGCAGGATCCAGTTTCGCGCTCTCCACGGCGAGGCGAGTGTGTTCGATTCTCTCCAGGCTGTATGCGACCGCTCGCTCGACAGCGCTGCTGCGGCTGGGATATCTCCCTTCCGATACCAGGCGATCCAGCCGCTCGAGCAAATCCTTCTCGATCGTCACGGCAACTTTCTCTTTGGGCATAGCGCACCTCGAGTATGATATTGTATCATACCGCCTTAGAATGCGCCCTCAAACAGCAGCATGGTGATCGGCATGATGGTGACGATCATGGTGGCCACTAGCATGAAGATGATGGTCAGGAAGGTGACTTTGACTCTGGACTTGTGGCCTTCTTCGATGATGGCGCGCACGAGCATCTGGCGCATCGAAGCGGCGCGCTCACGGAAAGGTTCCTGCACGGCCTCACCCTTCTGGATGCCGGTGCGCAGCAGCTTGAGGAACTCGTCGAACTCCGGTGTGCGCGGGAGTGTTTTCTGCACGTTTTCCGTGACCACACTGATCGGTTCTCCGGTGCTGACCTGAGAGGCGATGGTTTCACAGGCGCTTCCGAAGATGCCCATATGGGCGACTTGCGACAGCGCTTCCATCAGATCCGCACCCGACTGCAGATAGATATGGATTTGATCCAGCCCAAAGCCCATTTCCTTCTTCAGCCGGATGCGTCTGCGATCTATGGCGTTTTTAAGTTCGATGTCGGGCAGTATGAAGCCCAACAACGCGCCGAGGCAGGCGAAAACAGCGATCGGTAAAAAACCAATGGTAAGTCCCAGAACGGCATTCAAGGCAATGCTGATAACAATGCACAATATCATCACCATGCAAGCGGCGAGCATGCGGCGGGCATAGAAGTGCACTTCCGATTCGAATCGCCATCCGGACCGCCGCAGCGTGTCTTCCAGATCGCCTGATACGGGTCGAATACGCTTGCTCAAGTCCACGAAGAAGGCCCGGAAGATCGTACTTTCTGCCATGCCGGTGATGTGAGGTCCGGCGCCATCGTCTCGAATGCGGCGCGTCAAGGATTTCATGGGGATGCTGATCGATGCAGCCACCAGGAAGATGCCGATCCCGGCTAATAGCGCCAACGAGAGGGATAAAAACAATGATGAGTCCATAGCTGTCTCCTAGTCCGGCTGGATTTCCAGTACTTTGCGAACGTTGCGAATAATGCGCATGGTCAGGATGAAGCCAATCGCGGAGAGAGCGTAGGAGAAAATCTGGATCATCTGGCCGGTTGCGCTGGCGTATATCGGATCGGTGGCGGGAATGGCGGTCCGGAAAAAGAGCACGAAGATCGGTGGACTGATCGTCACGATGGTGGCGGTTAATCTGGATTGGGTCAGTTCGGCGTCCATTCTCCGGCCCGTGTCCGCCATGTCCCGGATGGCTTGTTTCAGGGGTTGAATGACCTCTTGCAGGGGAAGCGTCGTTCCGCGCACGCTCCAGATCTTGAGTGTTTGCGCCATCAACCCGAGCGAATAACTTTGCCTGCGTTCCACGATATCGCCGAAGGCGGCATCGACCCCGGCGCCTTGGGAGAGTTGATTGGAGATCAGCACGAGGTCATCTCTAATAATATCCGGACAGGTCTCTGCGGCGTGCGCGATGGCGCCTTGCAGCGTGGGCGTGAGCTGGGCGCCGGCCGAGATGCGGTCGCAGGTATCGGCGATGGCTTCTTCATACTCGAGTTTCTTGGCATCCCGTCGCAAACCGAGCCAAAAGTAGTAGAGGAAAATACTCCCGCAGGCCATGAACACGGCGACAAGCAGCCCTCCGCTGATGACGACACCCAGAGCGAATGTGATTAAGGAAATCAGGATCCCGACGCGGATAAAACCGGCCGGTGTTACCTCCAGATCAGCCTGCGCCAGTGCGACGTTAAGGCCGCGGTAGCGGAGGTTTCGATAAAACGAGTCCTCCGGTTCTTCTTCCGCCATTCTCTCTTCGGCAGTTTGACGTAAGGCTGTGAGACGCTCGAGATCCCGTTTGGGCGCCTGGTAGCGTAAGGAAACTACGATGAAAAAACAGCCAAAGCCAGCGGTAACAGCAAGAAGGATATTGGTCAGCATAAGATACCTCCTGGTATAACCATCCCCCGATCATCTCTCACCATCACGCTTCCGAATAAACGTTAGGGGGAATGCTTGTGATGCGAAACAAATTTTCGTGAGAAGAATCCGTCAGGGGTCCTTCCAATTTGCCACGGCTCCCAGACCGTTGGAAAATTGGCTTCACCTCGGGTTCATACGATGTCCCGACTTTTCTAACCTTACCCGTTAGTTCGGCGATCGTTTTTACGAAGCGGTTGTTTCCGACCATTTCGATCGAAACGGCGACGTGGAGTGTGGAAGCAACCAGGTTTGCGGCCCGGTAGGCATCCAGGTGTCGCCCGCGTTCACTTTGTGAAAGCATCAGGAATATGCGTCCGAAAAGCTCTTCCACCCCATACGCATGCAGACTGGTGAGCCCATTTTTATGGCCGGTGTTGAGCGCGTTGAGCAAGTCGAAAACCTCCGGCCCTCGCGCCTCACCCAAAGTCAGCGCATCCGGTCTCTGGCGTAGCGCCAGTTTGACCAGATCCTCCTGCGGTATCTCCCGCAGTCCTTCCACGGTCGATGGACGTGTGCGCAGGTAGAGCACATTCGTGGGTTTTTCCGTATGCGGGTAAAGATCGATCTCCGGGGTGTCCTCGATGATCAGGATTCGATTTCCTTGCGGAATTTTGCGTCCAAGCGCCATTAAGAGCGTGGTCTTTCCCGATCCTGTAGGCCCGATGGCAACGATATTACCGCCAGCCAGCACGACGGCATGCAGATAAAGCGCCGCCTTCGGTGAGAGTAATCCCTCCACATCGCCATCCAGCAAGCTCTCGTAATCGATGGGAAGCTCTTTCAATTGGGTATCATCCCTGACTGCACATGGTTGAATCATGTCTTCGAGTGTGATCTCTTTTGCCCTGGGGATACGGATGACGGCCGTGGGATGGGGTGTGGCGACGGGATGGGTCACAACACTGATGCGTTGTTTTCCCTTTAATACTGCGTCGGCGATGGGTGTGACCAGGTTGGCTTTACGATTGGAATGTGCCAGGCCACGATTGAGAATTTCCAGCAATCGGTCAGCCGAGGGGAAGGTCACATCTGTTTCTTCCCAATGCCCATGACGATAGACCATGGCTTCCGCTGGGCCGTTGATGGCGATGTCTTCAACGGTGGGATCGCTGAGCAGTGTGTCAACCGCGCCCATGCCGAGCAAATCGGCCAGAACCATTTCCACGAATTGGTCCTCGGGGAGCATGATGCGGGGCAGGTTCCTGGAAAGAGCTTCCTGATTAAAGGCGTGATAGATCTCCTCTGCCGTGCGCGATGCTGCCTCGGTGACCAAAGGGCCGGCGTTGTCGATTTGCTGGGAATTGAACTCGCCCGCAATCCGATCGCGCACCTTTTTTAATCCGCTTTCGTATGGGTCTAGGCCTTCGATCGTTTGTTGACCGAGTTTTGCTGCATGATCATCTTCGAATCGCATCTTTACCGCCATCTCTTTTTCTTGTGTTCGCTCTTCAACCTTTCCGACCATGCGGCGGAAATCGGTGAATAGAACTGACCGGCCAGTTGCGCAAATCCGTGAAGGGTTTGTTCTGTTGCTTTGGGGTTCTTCTTTTCGTTGATGTATTTGGCGAAGTAGGATTGACTCTGATTCCCGGCACGTGTGATGTTTCCAGTGCCGTCGTTGGCGATGATGCCCATGGCGGTGACCCCTGCGTACTTCGACGCTTCCTTTAATGAAATCCCCAGATCATCCTGCCATTTGTTAATCACCAGACCGATGCGATCGTGACCGACGCCATACTTTGCAACGATGCTTCGATGTATGGCCTCTTTGATGTCTGCCAGACTGGTGAGATCGGGTTCGCATACCGCGATGATGAAATCGACGCTTTTAAGCACGCCGATGTGCGTGCCGACGTTGATGGAACTGCCCATGTCGATGACGACAAAATCGAACTGGCGTTTGAGGATGGGGATCAACCAGATCATGAAATCCATACCGGCTTCGCCCAGTAGACTCTCGTTGAGCGATTGTTCCATATTGACAACGCCAGGGAGGACTTTCAGATTGCTGGTTCCTGCGAGGGGGACCAGATAGCCGAGGGCCTTTTTAAGGGCATCGGCTTCCAGAGACGGGTGTCCCTTGTTGGCGTGATAGGTGGCGGCCGCATTCAATATGCCGTGGGGGACATCTACATTCAATCGCAGTTTGACATGACCGCCGTTCATATTGGCGTCGATGAGAGCGACTTCCCGTCCTCCGAGGGCGGCGAGTGTGGCGGCTAACTCACAAGCAATAACCGTTTTCCCCACACCGCCTTTGGGTGAATAAACCGCGATGGCCGATCGTTGCCACGAAGTCGCCCCGGCCGCAGCCGCGGCAGCTTTGATCGCTTCAGGAGCTCCGGCTCCCCATGCGCCTTTCCTCCAGGCTTGGGATACCTGCTTGTATTTTACTGGAAGATCCTGATCGAAACGGTCGTACAAGTGAGGGTTTAGCGGAAGGGTATACGTTGCGTCGAGATTGTAACCAAGCAGTTGCTCCATCTCTGTCGAGCCTGCCTGAGCGAGGCCGACGACGACAAATGGCTCGGCAGTCTTTTGCCGTAGATGGACGATCTGGGAAAGTTCAAAACCGTCTACATGGGCATCGATGATGACCATTTGCGGTTTCATCGAGAGCAAGATATCGACGGCCTTGGCAAGATCGAAAAGCGGCAAGAGTGTGACGAGGCGGACTTTTCTGTCGGTTGCAATGTGCATTTGTGCATTCATCTGCGCACTGATTTCCGGTCTTGCGAACAATAACGCCGTAAAATACTCCGTTTGCTGATCTGACATGGCGGCAACCTCTTGAGTCGCATTTTGGTGGGGGTGTTTCATTACGCGGCGTCTAATCTACTCCAATGAGTCTGCTGTCTCCGAATTGGCTGTGAGATCTTCCCGATCGCGCAAGTAAAGATCGAGGAAGTCCTGTAAAGAAGCGCCGAGCGTGGGTTCATCGTCGGTGTCATCGACAAGCGGTGAGAGCAGGCCAATCTGCAGGTTTCCGCTGTTAATCGCCATGGTTACGAATTCAAATGCGTCTCTGGGAATGACGACGTCGATGCCCGTAATGTCTCCGCGCATGAGATGCGCTTCGCCTTCTGCTGTTATCCCCGCGACGGAGCGGTCATATTGAACGTTGAGCACCAAAGAACCGCGGACTAATAACTTGGTGACAGGTTCTCGCAGCATTGGCGCATCCGGCTCGGCCATTGGGATTTCTCCCTCGCCATCCGAATCGCGACCTTCGTCCGGTGCGGTGATGGAATAACCAGAAGCCTCCAGTATCTCCGCCAGGGCTTCCGGCGGTATGGCACCAAGACTTGTCTGTGGGAGGGTGAGCGTTGTCCCGGGTTCATCTTGCGAAAGTTCGAGAGGATCCGCTATGGAGGAGACGGTCACGGCGAGATCGACGCGATCGCCGGTAATCAGGCCGGCAGGGACATTTCCCGTCGCCGGAATGGTAATCACCATGAAATCCGGGTTGTCCAATCCAAGACGAGCGATGCGTGCGGCGGCCGGGTTGTCTGCGCTCACGACAGCGCCGAGGACGAGGGGTTGGTAGGTATAAATATCCTGGATGACAACAGCATTGGCAGCCCGCATGGCGATAAGATCGGCTGGCTGTGCTACACCTTCCAATACCTTCCGGGCATCAGGATTTTCAAATTGAACGGGAATCTGGGCAAAGGCATCTTCCGGGAGGCCGTTGATTTTGGTTCCAGGTGGGATATCAATTCTTGCTGCAATGATGTAATCGGTGGGTTGAATGAAGATCTGATTGAAAATGAAAGCGGCACCGAACCCGATGACTGCAAGGATTACGCCGATAATCAGTAAACCTCGATTGATCATGATTCCATCCTCCTGGTTGTATCGAAATTATTTTGAACGTCACACAAGATACGTGACATCACTTTTTCAATGGTCTCTCTCTGTAGGGGAGACAACGCTTGGAAATCTGATGAGTTCAGACTTTCCCAACCTCGAATGATCGATTCAAGCGCCTCTCCAATGGATGGAAGGCGACTTAAGTCTTTCGCTCTCGCCGATGCAATGGCCGACGACGAATCCAGAATGCTCTGGATCATTTGCGCCAGGGAAATTACCCATTCAGGCACATCATCGATCGCCGTGAGGTGATCTTGAACTGTAGCTTGAATCCCCATAATGACTTACTCCCCGAAAAAGATCGTCTGAAGGTATTCCTGCTGGGAACCATCATCCAATCTATCGATGAATTTCTTCGCTTTGTCGAGCAGGACGAGATATCTATGTACGAGTTTGCACGCCTTATGGTTTTGCGCAATAAACTCGGCCTTTTTCAGTGCGTTTCTTGGTGTGCCTCCTCGTCCGATAAAGGCGCACGCCAGTAAAACAGTATCCATACCGGATCGGTTCTTCCGGGCCTTTGTGTATACATCTTTGACGGTTCTAAAGGACGCGCCGGTCAGATCGGCGATCGCCTCGATTTGGCCCTCGTCGGGCTGCGAGGTTGTGGATGATTCCTTATCCGGGGTTGGGCGATGCTTCTTGCTGGTTGAAGCATGCACGGGTGTTTTGGGCCCCAGTACGGTTTCAAGCGCCGCGTCAGCCGGGAGATTGCGAGCGATCAAATCCTTGATCGCCAGCACTTGTCTTTTGGACAAGCCGTGGAGCTGCCTTGCGAACGCCAACTGCCCGGCCTGATCGAATTCCTTGAAAACGCTTTGCAATTCAACAACCGCCCGTGATTCCATGCCTTCTGCAAACAGCTTGCGCAAGGCCGGCGGAGAATGGCGGTATGCCTTGAGCAGATTGGAGACCGATGAAAGACTGATGCCGGTTTTCTTTGCCAGTTGTCGAAAGGAGAGTTCACCTCCGTCCGTTTCCATGAGCTTGGCCAATGCCATTGCTCGCTCGTACGGTGTAAGATCTCGTCGGCCGGTGTTCTCGGCAAGCGTGAGTAGATCGGTCTCCTTCCCGCGCTGGCGAATGATGGCGGGAATCGAATCCAGTCCGACAATTGCAGCGGCACAGCGACGTCGATCGCCGGCGATCAATTGGAACGCCGGCTTGTCCCCGGGTTCGGAGATACGGCACACCAGGATGGGTTCGATCACACCGTGCTCGCGGATGCTTGCCGCCAACTCAGCGTCTTCGGAGTGCCGATGCGGATCGAACACCTCCTGGCGCGTCTGGGCGGGACTCTCCACTGCGATCGCTTCCAGCGGGATCATCATGATCGGCCATTCCAGGCGCCCGGCCGAATGCTTTGGGCGGGTCGCTTGATAGGTGTTCAGGTCGCTCATTTGAAGATCGGCTTCGAGAACCGTTCCTCGATCGGGATTAGCCATGATCTGCAATGCCTTCGGTTATCGTCTTAGACGATACGAATTCTTTGCTGCTCACTTCATCCGTTCGGCCCTGGTTGGAAAAGATAAGCTCCTTGATTCCCTCGAGCGTGGGCAGGAAGAGATGGGGCAGTTTTCCCCAACGCCATGTTCCCCGAACAGCCGACTGTGAATAGGGCATGGCGGGCAGGAGTTGGATGTTGCGGGATTTGACCAACTGCGTATTCAGCAAGCTCTGGCGCCATTGCACCATGCGTTCTTGACTCCACTTTGCATTGCCCACCATAGTGGGAATTAAACCGCCAACCGGACAGCCAAGATGAAAGGCGGCCTGGAGGGTGTTCAACGTCGGCACGCCGGTCTGGTGCGACAAGGTGATAGGAATGAAGGCCAGATCCGCGGCGGCGAGGCTCATCTCGCAGAACGTGATATCGGGTCCGGTGTCGATGATGATGAGCGGGTCTTGTGGATTTGGACTCTCGCATAAGGCGAGGCGCAATAATGATCTCGGGATGTCCGGCCCGGAGAGTCTGGCAAGTGCGGCGCTGGCCGGAAGGATGCGTACGAGATCGTGATAGGAAGATGGGATGATGGACTGGGCGAGGAATTCCTGGGAGGGGATGTTGTCCAGCTCGCTCTTCAGCACGTCGTAGGTCGTGGGCCCTTTGTGGGAGGCTGTCTGTTGAGGACCCAGAAGAAGGATCGTGGCGCCGCGCTGCGGGTCCATGTCCACAACGGTCACGGGAATGACCATGCTGGTTGCAATGTGCTTGGCCAGCATAGCAGCGAGCGTCGATTTCCCGACACCGCCTTTCATACTGGCGATAGTTATCAACATGGCGTCCCCCACCGATTTGTGAATATGGAATTCACGGAGATTCAAATGGATTTACTCTAAAACCCCATAATTACAGTCTCTACTATAGGGCATTTGGCGTGTTTGAGACGGGACATCGGCGTCCCTTGATGGAAAGAGGGGGTTATTATGGGGTCTGATCGCGTTTTCCGGAAAACGCGAAAACGTGTGTTTATTGCGGGATCACTTGGCTGCTGCGGCCGCGATAGGTCTCAAGGGTTTTTCCGGAGTAAAGCCCCAACAGGTTGATCATTATTCAGTTTCTACAGGGTTTAATATCTTCCAGGCTTCACCCCCATTCGTCGTATATACGAGAGCAATTTCCCCTGCTTCGCTCCCGGCAACAGCCCAGCCGTACCAGGGGTCGACGAAGCTGAATTGCCCATCCCAGGTCACGGTGTTGATGCGTTCCCAGTTTTTACCACCATCCATGGTTTGGAAGAGTCGAAATTCGGTGCGAGGGCCTGCTCCTGTATACCAGCCATTAATACTTATCCAGCCATTTTGCGTATCGTTCATGTGAATGGCTGCTCTGCAGTCCATAGCCAGATCGTGCATGAGCGGCTGACTGGCAGCCCAGGTTTGCCCGCTATCTGTTGTATACCAGATTTGTGCATTATAAGGTATGCAAAAATGAAGCGCTTGAAAGGGTTTTGGCGCGTAGATCAGCCAAGCATGGTCTGCGTCGACGGCTTCAAAATACAATCTTGTGCCGAATTCTTTGGCATATGCTGCTGTATTTTCTGGCGGCGACGCCTCACGCCATGTTTGACCACCATCCCGGGTGAGTAAAACATCATCTCCATTTATTCCCCGACCATCGGTTTTGTTCATCATATGGATGGCGCTCAACTCCAGTTCTGCTGCGCCATCAATTGCAGGAGTTGCCGTGGAGTAGACAGGAATTACACCTGCCGTGCTTGCGCATCGAAATCCAACCCCGTGAAGATTGTCAAATCCCGGGGCACCTTGGCGATACGCTACGGATATATCTTCGTATTTAAAATAAGAACTTCCGCTACGTAACACACGCCAATCAATAACGCTTGCGTTTTCCGAAGATGGCCTGGTGGGATTCACTACGGGTGACACAGCATAATATTCTTTGTCGTGTAAGTCCGCCACCCACTCATCTACATTCCCGAGCATATCCAGTGCTCCATATGGGCTTGCGCCGCCAGGAAAACTCCCCACCGCCACAGTTCTGGAGACACCTTACTCTTTTGTATTAAACAGACCCCGATTGAAATCATTCCCCCAGGGAAAGAGCCTGCCATCTTCCCCGCGCGCAGCTTTCTCCCACTCTGCCTCTGTGGGCAGGCGACGACCAGTCCAGGCGCAGTACGCCTCAGCACCATACCATGACACGGCTTCCACCGGGTGGTCAGCGTAGCCACTTTTCGGAATCCATTCACCTTCAACATTCTCAATCTTTGACCACTCCTCTAAGAGCCAGATGTAGTACCCATTATCGAACGTCTGATTTCCCATTTGGTTAAGGAATGACGCGTACATCGCATTGGTCACCTCAGTGCGGTCGATCCAATAAGCGTCTAGATATACCTCATGCTGAGGTCGCTCCGATTTGTATGTGTAGCGCTTGCATTCAGAGCCGCATATTTCCTGGATTCTTTCTACGCCCTCGTCTGAAAGCCCCATCAGGAAGGAACCTTCCGGTACGAACACCATTTCCATCTCGTCGATCGGGGACACATGGTCGCAAGTGGCTCAGCTGGAATTGTGGTTGGTATGGCTGTAAGCGTGTTCGTGTGTGTCAAGGTGGGCGACGGCGTTGCAGAAAATTTCGCAGTCTTGGCAGGCGTAATGGTTGGACTTGGCGTTTCAGTCCACCTGGGCGGCAATTGTGCGGCTTTTGCATCAGAGGTTGACCTTCCATGTAAAATCAAGTATCCAGCGCTGAGCGTAAAAACGGCGACGGTCAATAATCCCACGACGAGGCTGTGTTTGAGGACCTTTTCTTTCACGGATAAATTTTCCCTGATCAAATCTTTCGATGAGTATAGCACCAGATAGTTACTGAAAGGTTACCGTCATCTTATTATGTTGGGCTTTCACAAACCGGCTGCCAGGTTTCACGATTGGCAAGATGATGAGTTAAGTGACGAACTGCCGCAATCACAATTTTTGGACGAATCCAGGGATTTGACCGGCGCGTCTTGGATGAGGTAGTATGAGGCACTTTTTATTATTCAATTGAAACATCGCATTCGAAAATTCCGCCCACAAGCGGGGCTTTGCCATTCATCCGCTCGTGGGCGGAATTGTGTTTCATCCCCCGACAGGCTCCTTGCATTTTAAAGATCGTTAAAACCCATCCGGTTTATTTACTAACACAGCTGGTGTTTCTTTCTGTGTCCATTTCGGTTTTTGCTGCTGCAATGAGATGTCTTGTCTTGGCAATTTGGTAGTCCGACCGCTGCATCCTGTTTACAGCAAGGGTTCCTTCGTAGATTCCGGCGATCGAACAGCGGGCTGGGTGCGTACAACAACTCCCCAAGATTCAGCGACCCCCAGCGAAGGATCGAAGATCCGGAGCACTGATCTCCGGAGGATTTCCGCATGATTGGTCGTTGGATCGGTGGGGCTGCATAGATCGCTTTGCCAGGTTTCTCCCGCCGGCAAAGTAGCGTGTTGGGAGAACGGGCGCGTGAGTTGGGCTGTCCCCTCACGCCTTCCGGTTTTTTCCTCGGGGCAGCAAAACGAGCGGCCATGGTCGGCCGCTCGTTCCCGTTAAAGTGTGAGATGCATTCTTCCCGGGGGAAAAATGCATCCACTATAAAGACAAGTTGATTCTAGACACAAAGCGCCGTTCCGGCAAGTGCGGAACGACGCTTTTGTGCTGGGTCAACGGAAAAGGAGGACAGAGATGTCTAAACAAAAGAACGTCGTAAAAAGCTTGATTGCCACCGCATTGATGGCGATCGCCAGCGGAATGGCCGATGCCGGCATGAACGAAGACACCGGTCAATTTCTACGCTGGATCAGTATGGGGTCGGGTGCTGTGTTGATCGCCAGTGTACTCGTCGACAAGTTGCTCCAACATATCCTCAGTCGCTATGGGGAGGCTGCGAAGTGGGTGCGATATGTGGCTGGGACACTTCTGGCGCTGGGTTTGATGCTGGGGGCGGATGCGTTGTTGCAGCGCCCCGATCTTGTAGAACGGTTCGATTCGTTCTACAAGATCGTCTTTGTGGCGCTCTCGATCTGGTTGCGAATCAGATCGGACACCCGACCCCGAAGTCGAACTGGCTAACGGGGCGTGAGACTCGGCGTCCGGAGAATTCCGGACGCCGAGATTTCACTCAGCTCATTAGACTATATTTCGTGATAATCTGGCAAGTCACGATATGCAGCAGCTAACCGACCCATGAGCCATCTTCACACGAGAGCCGGATGAAAAATCCGGCTTTTGTGTGTTTAAGCGTGGGGCAGGCGTGTGTGCTAGCAATTTTCGAAAAAGGCAGCGTTGTTCGAGGGCGAGATACGGAGTATTCGCCACCGAGACGATTTGCGCGCCTCGCGATTACCGACTTTGACGGGACGCCCACGTCCCGCATCGTCTTGGGTGGTTTATTCTATAATGAAGCAGGAACGCATTTTGAAGGCGTTTCTTTCCACATGAATGCGGGGGCTCCGATGAAAGTGTTGAAGCGTTTGTTCTTGATTTTGATCTTCCTGGTCGCGCTCTGTTTTCTTTTCAGTAAAGCTGATGCAAAGAACCAAGAGGCGGCATATAGTGTGCCGGTGATGCTGATCAGTGAGCCTTGTTCGTACACTTTTGAATTTCGAACGCATGATGCTCCGGATCAGGTGGGCTGTGTGGGACCGGAAGAATTGCATGAATTGGCGAATGGGAATGTTGCCTTTATCAGTGTTCCTGTTCCGAAGGTCGTGAAGAAAGAACCTGAATTGAGTCTCGTCGGGGTGCCATCATTCTTTTTAGTGACTTGGGATGCGGACTCTTTTACGTATGCGGATTCAGCTCCTGTTCAATACTACGAGTGGACAGAAAGTGGTGTTCGCAATCGATTGGTTAATGTTCGAGTTCAAATGCGGTTGAGCCCCGCGGCTGTCCAGGGTGACGATTATGAATTGGATATGGGGAGTGTGGGTATTGAAACAGGGGATCAATACCAGTTGATAATCGATAGTGAAAATGCGAAAGTAAGATCTAGGTCCTCTTCGAAGTTCGAAGAGGCTTGTATCGCCGGATTCGGAAGAAGCCAGAATAGTTTACTGTTATTACCTGAAGAATGGGGAGGGTGGCAAAAGAAGGTTGGCGATGAATTAATCCAGGATATAGATGTATGTAACAAATTTAAGCAGGACCTTATTGGTGAGAATGAAGATACTGGCGAATCAATAGTCCCCCATTTGAGTAACGACAGATATCTTCATTGGATCGTCGGAAATGTTATGGGAAATTCATCTATAATAGGCGTGTTAAGTGAAAGCGCATCTGTTAGCGGAAGTGGATTCGCACACGGATCGCCAGCATTCCGGATACAGTTTTTCACACAAGCGAGCGTCGAGGCGAGAGTAATTTGGGATCGACACGATGAGCTGCGTGTAACAAAAGAAGAAATGAAGGATTGTTCCTGGGATTATTATGAAGATTATGAAGAGATAGAATGGGAGCGATGGCCCGATCCAATTTTCTGTAAAACCATATACAAGATAACGAAAGACTGGAATCCCTTATGCAAGCCCAGCATGAGAACCTGTGGTGAGAAATACGACCTTGAAAATTCTGATTTTTGGTGGAAGCCCGTTGCAGATGGGCAATACATCATTCTGGCGAACACCGTCTTGGTACCAGACGGTGATGGATATAGGTACAACGATCAATATGACTTTGTGGTTATTCAGGCACAACCGCTGTTAGTCGTGCCGTGACTGGAAAATTGATTGGCAAGTTGAATATATGAGTTGTTTATCTGAACAATCTCATTCAATTTTTCCAACGAGTTCGTAAGCTGGCCCTCCACCATTTCCGATTGGTTCGATTAGTAATACAAGATTATTGAGATGAACATCATAAGGGATTGATGTAAATATCCCGTGATTGGAAAATCCACTGCGTATATTGTTAAGCCAAGGAAATTTAGTAGCAAAATAATGACCATTGTTCGGGAAAAAAATATGTCCCCCACCACCTTGTGATTCAAAAGTGCCATCCTCAACTTCACTGTATAAGTAGAGAGATTCTGGGAAGCCTTGGACTTCAACATCAATAATTAGCCACTGATAATCCGAAGTGGCAGATTCGGATTTTTTTAATCTCATATCGAGATTATAAAGTCTGTCAGTCACGAGAACCGGATTGTCAGAAGTGTAAGTATTAATTATCCGTATTCCATTTGCGGATTGTCCGAAAGAGATAATGGGTATTGGGCCGTCAAGTACCGGAGGCGAAAAGTCTGGCTCGCCAGTGCTCAATAAAAACATCGCATCTTCCGGTATACACTCAATGTCCGCTTCCTCACAAATATCATGTGTAGTAAGCACGGGGATGCTGATCTCCTGGGGTTCCAGGTGCCAGGCAAGAACACGACCGGGAAGTTCTCGATTGGTTTGGATCTCACCGCTTCGACTCTGCAATCCAACAAGCAGTATATCAATACCACCCTTCGACTGATCTTCAAGAAGGATGGGTGCTCCAATCCAGGCACCAGGGGAATGTAAGAGAACCGAGTTGAAGTAACCTCTCGTTTCTAGCTGACGAGTATCGGGGCAGTCGGTAGATTCATCTGGGCATGTATTTGGAACATCAACCATCGTTCCATCAGGCTCGAAATGTTGATCAGCTTTTACGCAATCCGATAATTTCCGATCAAAATAAAATTCCAGGGATAACCATTCCTTAAGGGCAACATACTCCCAGGTTTGGAGAAGATCGTCCATTCCCTCGAACTGGAGTTGGATGGACGCACCGGAGAATGCGGCGTCTTCCAACCCTGGCGGAGCGTCATTCGTGAACGCGAAAGCCATCGAAATCCAGACATCGCCGCGATAC
>DAOUEK010000037.1:0-5426 GCA_034430425.1 Anaerolineales bacterium
CTAGAATGAAAAAACTCAATGATATTCACATCCGCGATCCGTTTGTCCTGCCAGTACCTTCTGAAGGACTCTACTACATGTACGGCACGATGGGAGCATACACCTGGAGCGGCTCTGCCGTGGGCTTTGATTGCTTCACCAGCACCGACTTGATTAACTGGAATGGCCCCTTCCCGGTCTTTCGCCCCTCCGCTGACTTTTGGTCCGACCGGAATTTCTGGGCGCCGGAGGTGCATGTCTATCAGGGTAAGTATTACATGTTCGCCAGCTTCAAGGCCGCAGGCGTATGTCGAGGGACACAAATCCTTGCCGCAGATTCTCCAAAAAGCCCTTTTCTTCCTCTGGGCAACGGACCGCTCACCCCACCGGATTGGGAGTGTCTTGACGGCACCTTGTTTGTGGATACGCAGGGAGATCCCTGGATGGTATTCTGCCACGAGTGGGTGCAGGTAGGCGATGGGGAGATCTGCGCCATTCCCTTGAATATAAATCTCACTTCCGCCGCAGGAGACCCGATCTTCTTGTTTAGTGCTTCGCAGGCGCCCTGGGCACAAGAGATCGATTCCAGGGGCAGGAAGGGATTTGTGACCGATGGTCCCTGGATGCATCACCTGCCAGGCGGTGAACTGCTCTTGTTGTGGTCCAGCCACAGCGAGGGAGGCTACACCGTCGGCGTGGCCCGCTCCGCATCAGGACAATTGCATGGTCCCTGGCAGCAGGATCCCAGACCCTTATACAGTGACGACGGTGGCCACTGCATGACCTTCCACGACTTTGAAGGAAAAACCTGGGTGGCTCTTCACCACCCCAATGAAACTCCCTATGAGCGCCCGAAATTCATCCCGCTGGAAGAAGATAAACTGATTTCGCCATAATCTATTCGTTAAAAAGGTAGTATCAAATCTGAGATTCCCACTCGGGAATTTGCTGCTGGTTAGTATCGCCTTCGTCGAGTGCTGCCCCGCGGCCGCACTGTTGCCTCAGCCAGCACCCGGAACGTCCCCAATTCAACTATCGACTCCGTCCATTCCACAAAGGTAACCCGCATCTCGGTGAGATCCCCCTCGTGCTCGACGAGTAGCTGCTCCCGCTGAGCTTCCGTTTCCCACAGGTCGATCGTCAAATAGCGCTGCGGGTTTTTCTCGTCACGCAGCACGGTCGTGCCACGAAAACCCGGAGAACGAGAATACAGCTTGCTCCATGCGCCGCCAGGGCCAAAGGCCAATTCAAATTGACCTCGAAATGGTTCCTTGACCACAAACTCGCAGACAAATTCAATCATCCTGATCCACCCTCTCTGTCCGGTTAGCGATCTACCAATCCATTGATCTCATGCAATCCGGCTTGTCGATCAAAGCGATTGTCAAGCATCAAGCGAAAATATAAACCACAACTAGGAATTCTGATCGAAATACTCCCGACGCATCATCGCATACAGGTAATCCCCATGGTAGGACCCATCTGCGTATCGCTTATTCTCCCGTAAATGGCCTTCTCGTCTGAATCCGCAGCGCTCGAGTAAACGTACGCTGCGCATGTTGTTCTCGTCACACTCGCTGCGAACTCGATGCGCCCCCATGTCCTCGAACAGCATTTTCAAAACACGCTGCACGGCTTCGGACACATACCCCTTCCCTTCGTGGTTGACATCGGCCACATATCCGAGCGTGAATTCCGGCAAATCCCAATCCATCGGTCCCACATAAATCTGCCCAACCCACTCGTTGGTCGTTTTCTCAAAGAGACCGATGAAAAAACTTTCACGAGCCATCCATTTCGCCCATAAGTCCCGAACGACCGTTTCCGCGTGCTCTTCGTCTTTCAGTTTCATTAACACGTTGTCCGATTCGAATTCGGCCAGATGATCCTGATTACGTACACTGGCGGCATAAACCATGGGACCATCACCCGCCTGATAGGCCCGCAGGTAAATCCTTTCCGTTTCCAGTCTCTCGAGAAATTCAACCAAATGTTTGATCATATTCAAGTATCCCGATAAAAAATCTACTGCCTTCCATTCCACCCAAACTGGAAAGTCAATTAACACTTATTCCGATAAAGTCCCTGATTTGATCCATCGTCCGTTCCCAATCCATTTGTGGATCCTCAATTTTGATTTTCTCAAATGGAAATTCTTGAAAAAGTCTATCGGCAATGGATGCCCATTCGTCGAAAAAGCGCGCCATTGCCTTCGAGGTCAATGCCCGTCGCGTGAACCATTCCTGCCGTTCATATACGCGATTTCCCCATTCTTCCCAAGAACCTTCTCGACCAGCTTCCCGCCACTTTTGGTTCTTCTCCTTGGTAACTTTTACGTGGAGTCGTTCGATGTCTTTTGGTGCCAGGAAGATGAGCACAGGGCTCAACTCGGCGATGATAGCCGTCAGCTGCCGGGCACTCTCCAAGACCACCTGTTCCGAATGACCTGATAGAAACAGGTACATGCCATGCGTCTGCCACAAGCGGCTTTCGATGATATTGACGGCATTTTTCTGCATTACGCCTTTGACGAAATCATCCCACTGCCGGAAGAGATCCGCTTCACGGGACCTGGTTGTGGTGATGATTCCGGCAAGATCATTCTCCTCGCCAATATCGATCGGATTGTCTTCGGACCACTCGAGATAACAATCGGCCTGAATTCCCTCAGCCAAGATATCCATCGCCAGCTTCTCTGCAGTAGTGGATTTACCGGAGCAAGGTACGCCTTCGATCAGAATAAGTTTGGTGTCAATCATCGGTTCGATCTCAATAAATCAAATTTGCTGATGATCATCTTTCAAGAACTGATTGCGTGGTCCGCAGAAATGGAGCGGGATTCGCAATCACTGATGGGCTAGATGATACACCAACTCATGTAGATCGGCAGACACGATACTTGATGGCCGGTCATATCTGCGGTAGACTCTTGGTCTCCCAAGCAGACTTCCAGTTCTATGTTGCTTTCGATAAGAATCGATTTTATCTCACAGGGACTAGCGATCGGTCATCGAAGGAGAAACAAAGTTGAAGAAAATAGCATTACGGTGCTTTCTTTTCGGACTCTTCGTCCTCTATATGATGTTACTCAGCGCATGCGGCAGTAGCGACGAGGACACCACTCCTACGACACCGCCAGAACAGATTCAAACCATGGCCGTTGCCACGTTCTCCTCCGGCTTGACGCAAACGGCAATCGCTTTACCCACCGATACACCCTCACCTTCTCCAACGATTACAAGCACATCTGTTCCCTCGAACACACCAGATGCAGCCTCCACACAAGACGGAGTGCTTCAGCCCACGGCTTCTTGCTTTCGCCTGGCTTTTGTCTCGGACGTCTCGATCCCCGATAACACGACGATGAATCCAGGAGAAATCTTTACCAAGACCTGGCGTGTGCGCAACTCGGGCTCCTGCGATTGGGAAATCGGTTTTCAAGTTAAACTCACCTACGGCGATGCGATGGGATCCGCTGCGTTGACCCTCGACAAAACCATCCATCCCGGAGAAGAAACCGATCTCTCCGTCATGATGACTGCCCCGAACGAGTCTGGCAGCCATCAAGGCAACTGGAGAATGACCACCTCCGCCGGAACGTTCTTCGGCGATGAGGTGTATGTGCTTATTGTTGTCAGCGGCAGCGGAACCGCAACCGCAACGACGACCAAAACCCAGGGCGCCGAAACGGGAACTCCGACATCAACAGCGACCCAGGAAGTTACAACGGAATCCTGACATCACTTCGACCATCGCTTCCTGTAGAGTGACACATTGATAATTTAATATAGACAAGCCTCCCGGGACTGCCGTTCAACGAGTCACATGAAGTTAATGATCCTCTTCAAATTGACGTCCTCCCAATAAGTACGTTCTGCCTTGGGTACAATTCCTTAAAGAAAGTATCCTTTCCAACCTTTGGAGAAACCATCTCCCTTGACGAAAGTTATGGAATGACGGGAAGGATGAAGGAACATTATGCGAAAGGCGACAATCGCGACGACAGTAATTACCGCCATCCTGCTCACGTTTGTGTCGGCTTGTACGGCTTCGACAGGTGGATCAACACTCACACCTCCCATCATGCAAGCAACCACCACTTCAGCAGCGGTGCCAACGCCCACCCCGGCGAATACAACCAGTGAAGAAAAATTGGCGGCGATGATCCTCGCAAACGCAGCACAAATCGAAGACACATTCGTAACAACGATCAACACCATGCAGACAGGAATTTCTGAAAGCACTATGACAGACGAGAGAAGCAGTGAAGTGCTCGCCATGCTGCATTCGATCCAAACAGAACAGTCCAATCTCAAGCAAGCCATCGAAACGTATACCAATCGATATAACCTCATCTCACCAGACACGAGTAATCAATTATTGGCCATAGAAGATCGACTGATCGCGGCAATAAATTTGATCGGCGATCTGATTTCTGACCTCGATTCGGACATGGAGATCACGCTGAACAAGCTGGACGACATCAATGAAGCATGGACGAAAGTGGAGTTAGGACCAAGCATAAATACCTGGCAGGAACAGGTCCTGACCCAAATCGACCTCCGTGAAACGTTTTACACGAATTTTCAACCCCAATCAGGGAAGGTAGCCTACAATCGTGTGGAAGCATTTACTCAGGCACACGATTTTATCCAGGTTTTCCAAAATGCATTTGACGACGGAATTTTCACCCCCGAGGAACTGAGCAAGATCAGCCAAATCGCCGCAAATGCCGAAGCCAGCCTTTTCAACACCGGGGATCCACAGCTGTTTGGATATGCCCGGGCTATCGACCGCCTCACCCGCATTATCGTTCGCGGCGATTGGACCGACGCAGGCAATGAAATCGAGCTTTTGCGACTCTCCCTTCCTGCTCGTCCGCAACCTTGATAATCGCAGCCGCTCTCCTTCATAGCTGCCATATGCGATTCTGTTTCAGCCACAATTCGCTTGATCCCCCCAGATAATGGTATAACCACCACTAACCGGATCTGTTTTTCGATTCAGCACTTGTATAATGCAGGAGAGAATCACTACGTCGTCCGAATACCCTATTCGGTGAGAAAGGAATACGAAATGGTATTATCTGAGGCTTGGAGACTCAGGGATTATGCGCCCGGAGAAGGCAAGACTCTCGGTGCACAAATGGAGTCAATCAGTACCGAAGATTGGATCGACGTGTCCGTCCCAGGTGATGTTCATCGCGCCCTGGCCAGCGCCGGACGCATACCCGATCCCTTCTACGATCGCAACGAGTTGGAATGTGCCTGGATGGAAGAAAGGGAATGGTGGTATCGACTCCAATTCGACTTCGCTGAGCAACCACTACTGCCCGATGAGCGATTGCTGCTCGTTTTTCACGGTCTGGACACCTACGTCACCATCTGGCTCAATGGCGAAAATCTCGGTAAACATGCGAACATGTTCCGGGAAGCAGTTTTCGATGT
>DAOUEK010000038.1:0-24713 GCA_034430425.1 Anaerolineales bacterium
CCGGGATTGGTGGCCGGCCTGTACGAGTAACTGGCACAGAAGAGACCTTCGCCATAGAGGAAATCCCCTCAGCGCAGAGGATTCTCGTCCAGGACAACCTGGATCTCCCCGCGTTTTTACGCCGGAGAGCATCGATCGGGTGAGGCGTGATGATGGATAAATCGATACTTGCAAAGTTGACCAAGAAGGTGACTCGTAAATTCCCGGAAATGGAGGGTGTGCGTCCAAGCTTGAAGCGAACTTGCGATTCGAACAACGGCGAGAAATACGAACTCACTTATAAAGGCAGCGCTGCATTACCCGGAGGCAAGACGATGCAGCGCGTCGTTCGTGTGATCGCAGACGAGAAGGGTCGCATCCTTCGTATGAGCACATCAAAATAACATGACTGAAATCTACCAAACCACAATTACCCAAATCCGTTTAGCATTCTGGCGAGTAGTGGCCAATACGCTGGGGTGGATCATACGCTGGAAATCAGGATACTCTACCCCCTTTTCTTACGCGCCTTACGTCATCGCTGCATGCATTTCCTACTTCGCAGGTAAGGCAATTGCCAGTCTGATTCTACACACTCTGCTCTACTAAACTTGGACTCTCCAGATTGCCGCAATACAGCAGCCAGAGTAAAATCTGGTTGTGTGATCGTATCTGCAGCGCATAATTTGAGTCCATGATGAAAAAAGAGCCTTCCCGCATCCCCCTTCTCTCCATTGCCATCTTCTTTTTCGTTGTGGGAGCTTTAAGCGTCCTTATAAATCTATCCAACTCGAATGATCCAGAAGAACGATCCAGGCCAACAGACACAGGATCCAATACCAGCCAGAAAAACGCCCTGATTGTTGGTGTTGATCGGCTCGATCAATCTGAACCGCAGCTCCTATCTGTATGGCTCGCCACGTTTCAGTTTCCCAGTAAAGAAGTTCTACTCCAAGGATTCCCCACGAACTTCCAATCCTCCACCAGTTCCATTCCACTATCGCATTTATTCGGCTGGGCGCCTGATTTCAGTGTGAATGCCGGCTTCATCGACGCCATCCAAAACGCCGCCGACGTCGAAGTCGATGTCGTACTCGTTTTGGATGAGGTTGGATTTGCGACTTTGATCGATTATCTTGAAGGGATTACGCTTACCGGGAACTTCATGGATGGATCTACAGTGATCAGCGCGCTGCGGGTTTTTTACGAAGATCCCCTAATCTCTTTGGAGGCGCAGGGGAAAGTGCTGCGCGCTCTCGCGGATCGTGTGGGAACATTGGGGGAAGCTCCCAATCTCACACCGTTATTTAATCTCATCCCCGAACATGCCTACACTTCAGAATCACCTTCCGTTATCGCAGTCTCATTTGGCTTCCTTCTGCCGCTGCATTCCGATGTCATTCGCATTCAAGAATGGCAAGACGCCAATTAGTAAAATAGATAGCACTTGATTTTCCAGGCGAGTCCGTCTATCCTTGATATCGCACATTTGGATTCTATTAGATGATTCCCATGTATCAGTAGAACAATGTGGTAAAAATGTAGGGAATGAAATCGGAAACGCCGTTCGATTTCGCCGCAGTATGATTCTCTCTTAAGGAGGAGAAAACAATGAAACGACTTACCCTTTTTAGCATAATTCTTATCGGCAGTTTATTACTCGGAGCATGTAAGGCGAGTACGTCAGAGCCTGCCCCCGCAGGAGGAGAAGGCAACGACCTTGGTGGTCGTGAAATCCGCGTTGGCGTCGAAAACGCCTATCCACCATTCAACTTCATCGACGAAGAAACCAATGAGCCAGGTGGTTGGGACTACGATGCGGTTGATGCAATCTGTGCACTGATCAACTGTACTCCAGTATACGTCGAAGCCGCCTGGGATGGCATTTTCGAAGCCACCGCAGCTGGCGAATATGACGTCGTCGCAGACGGTGTCACCATCACCGCTGAGAGGGATGAAGTTGTAGATTTCTCCGTCCCTTACATGGTCATCGCACAATATATCGTTGTTACCGCAGACGAAACAGTCATCGTCGATGAGGCCAGCCTGATCGCCAGCGATGTTATCGTTGGAACGCAGATCGGCACAACGAACGAAGCCAAAGCAATAGAAATGGTTGGCGAAGGCCGCGTTCAGAGCTACGATACCTTCGACCTGCCCATTCAAGCACTCATGTCCGGAGATGTCGGCGCGGTGATCATGGATGAAGAAGCAGCAAGAGGGTTTGTGGAACAAAACCCGGATGACATCATGCTGCTTTCGGAACCTATAACTGGAGCCGAGGAACTCGGTTTCGTCTTCCCACCAGGAAGCGAACTCGTCGATCCCTTTAATTACGCCATCGAGGCGCTTAAAGCTGACGGCACTCTTGATTCACTCTACGACAAATATTGGAGTGAAGAATAAACACTCAGAACTAAAAAAAAAGGGGCCGCGGGCTTACCGCGGCCCTTTTTTTCTAATCTAAAAGGAGGAGAGCTTGGCGAAAGATTCTTCACAAAACGCATCCAAAGAGCGTCAAGAACCAGGTATCCTGCCAATTTCAGCTCGCCTGAAGAAATTACCATGGTGGGCACTTTTCTTGCTCTTACTTGGCGTTTTACTCATTTATTCGATCCTAAAACGCGAGAATTATCGCGACGCTTTTGAGTTCATAGCTCCGGGTTTACAGGTCACGCTAACTGCCAGTATTATCGCTTTCGCTATCGCCCTTGTGGTCGGTTTGATCATGGGTATGGGGCGCATCTCGACCAATCCCATCACGTATAACATTGCTACGTTCTACGTCGAAGTCGTGCGTGGCATCCCCATGATCGTTATCATCATCTACGTTGCTTTCGTGCTTGTGCCATTTTTCGTTAATGGAGCGAATAGTCTTGGCAATCTGATCCTCACAACTAGCTGGCTTTCTTTTCTCGGTGGTCTTGGCACATCGTTGTCTACACTTGATATCACCCAGATCGATCCTCTTGCCCGCGCGATCGCTGGTTTATCTTTTGGCTACGGCGCCTACGAAGCGGAAGTCTTTCGAGCAGGAATCCAATCGATCGAGCGCGGTCAAATGGAAGCCGCACGATCACTCGGGATGAGTTACTTCCAGGCCATGCGTTATGTCATCTTGCCACAAGCCATCCGTGTTATTTTGCCACCGCTGGGAAACGACCTCATCGCTATGCTAAAGGACTCCTCACTCATCTCGGTTCTCGCCGTTCGCGACCTGACACAGTTAGGAAAGTTGAACCGCTCACGCACGTTTCGCACTTTCGAAACCTGGAATACCGTAACGTACCTTTATCTCTCGATGACATTGCTTGGCTCTATGGGGGTCAAGCTTCTGGAAAGACAATTACACTCTGGCGAATCGGTAATGACTTCCATTCGAAACCTTTTCAGCAAGTTACGTCCAGGTCTATCCCGGAAACAAGTGTCCGATTGACATTATTCTGCCTTACGATCAAAGGAGCAGCTTTCCATTGAGTGAAAAGATCATCGAAATACGCAACATATCAAAAAGCTTCAAGAACGTTCAGGCCTTATCGAACGTAAGTCTCGATGTAAATCAAGGTGAAGTGGTCTTCATCTTCGGGCCCAGTGGTGGTGGGAAATCTACCATGTTGCGATGCATCAATCGGCTGGAGACGGTCGATGAAGGTGAAATCATTGTAGATGGCATCCATGTTACGGAGCCGAAACCGGATCTGGACACCTTACGAGCCGAAGTGGGGATGGTATTCCAGTTGTTCAATCTTTTTCCGCACCTCACTGTTCTCAACAACATCACATTGGCACAGGAATTGATCCGTAAGCGAAAACGCGATGATGCATCCGAAATCGCCATGAACTTACTTATACGCGTCGGCCTGCCAGAGAAAGCAGATTCCTTTCCCGATCAGCTTTCGGGGGGGCAGAAACAACGTGTTGCTATTGCCCGCGCCCTCGCCATGAATCCCAAAATCATGCTCTTCGATGAACCCACTTCTGCATTGGATGCAGAAATGATTCGCGAAGTTCTCGATGTCATGATGGTTCTGGCCCAAGAAGGAATGACGATGGTCGTTGTTTCACACGAAATGGGTTTTGCAAAAGCTGCGTCTGATCGAATGGTTTTCCTGGCGGATGGCAAGCTCATCGAAGAAGGTCCGACGGATGTGTTATTTTCCAACCCCAAAGAAACGAGGACCAAAGCCTTCTTTGATCAAATTCTCTATTAACAGAGAAAGGGATGCTCCGCATCCCTCTGGTCAGTGCGCTGGGCGGGGGTCGAACCCGCACGCCTTGCGGCACATGGCCCTCAACCATGCCTGTCTGCCAGTTCCAGCACCAGCGCTTGATCTATTTTTCTGATTCTGCGGTATTATAGCCCAGGCACGACCGTTGTCAACATATGCATGTGATTTCGCACTTCTTCAATTGACGCTTCGAATAGAGTCTGGAGGTTTGTACTAATGCGAATTGTAGTTGACGCAATGGGGAGCGATAACTATCCTCAACCAGAGATCGATGCAGTGATACAAGCCGCAGGACTTTGGTCAGATAAAATTCTTTTAGTGGGCCAGCAGGAACTTCTCCAACCTTTACTCGACACTCGACAAGCTCCCAAAAATCTCATCGAGGTCGTACATGCCCCTGAAATCCTCGAAATGACCGATAAACCCGCAGCGGCTGCACGCGGAAAATCTACAAATTCCATGGCCATAGGAATGGACTTATTAAAATCCGGCGAGGCAGATGCATTCATCACGGCCGGCAACACCGGAGGCGCGATGGCCAACGCACTGTTCCGGATAGGCAGAATACGTGGGGTTAAACGACCTGCCGTGACAGGAATCATTCCCGTCCAGGACGGTGTCGCAGTCGTACTTGATATTGGAGCGAACGCCGATTGCAGACCTGAATATCTGTACCAATTCGCCATCATGGGCGCAGTCTATGCCGAGAAGGTATTTGGTATCAAGAAACCACGCATAGCACTGCTCTCAAACGGCGAAGAACCCGGCAAGGGCAACACGCTCATCAAAGAAACTTTCCCGCTGCTTGAAGCCTCAAACCTAAATTTCATCGGCAACGTTGAACCCAAAGAGATCTATCGCGGGGAAGCTGACGTTGTCATAACCGATGGATTTGCCGGTAATGTGTTTATCAAGACCAGTGAAGCCGTGGCAAGTTTCCTTACCAGCACCATCCGCACCGAGATCAAAGCCTCTCCGATCTCATCTATTGGAGGACTTCTAGCAAAACCGGCCTTCAGTCGCGTGGGAAAGAAACTCGATCCAGCAGAGTATGGCGCTGCACTTTTACTCGGAGTAGACGCACTGGTATTTATCGGTCATGGACGTTCTTGCAAGCGGGCAATGTTTAATGCAATCCGGATGGCCAGACAGGCCGTTGAAAACGACGTTCTAGCAGCAGTTCGTGAGGCGATAAAATCTCGATTGGATGCTGTTCGAAGCAAGGAGACAGAATGAGGGCTGAAACCCAACAACAACGCGTGGTAATCACCGGTCTAGGCGTAGTAACGAGTCTTGGCTCGGATGTTGAACAATTCTGGCAGGCTTTACTCGAAGGTAAATCCGGGATCACTCGAATCGATACGATCGATGTATCCGACCTACCCTACCAGATCGCCGGGCAGGTACGCGATCTCAATATCGACGATTATATTCCGGCTAAACTTGCACGCCGCATGTCAAGAGTTACAAAATATTCTCTGATTGCAGCACAAAAAGCAGTATCCGATTCCAGGTTGCCGATTCCGCTTGAAAATTCTGAACGCGTTGGAGTTTATTTCGGCACTGCGATTGGCGGATTGGAACAAGCAGATGAGGGGCTTCAAAAGATGCGGACTGAGGGATGGAAACGAGTTAATCCATTTGTTATCCCTGCTGCATTACCGAACATGCCCGCGTTCCACGTTACGCTGCAGTATGGCGCCCATGGGCCCAATTGCACCTACACCACGGCCTGTGCGTCCGGGACTCAATCGGTCGGAGAAGCCGCCCACGCCATTCGACATGGCAAGGCAGATGTCATAATTGCAGGCGGTGCAGAAGGCATGATTGAACGCTACACCGTCGCTGGTTTCGCCAACATGCGGGCTGTACCTATTCACTTTAACGATGAGCCAGAAAGAGCTTCCCGCCCGTTCGATGCCAAGCGTGAAGGCTTTGTTTTCTCCGAAGGCGCTGCATTTCTCATTCTCGAAAGTCTGGAACATGCGCAAGCACGCAATGCTAAAATCTATGCAGAAATCGCTGGATATGCGTGTTCCAACGATGCCTTTCATATGGCAGCGCCCGATCCCACCGCAGCCGGCGCCAAACGCACAATGGAATGGGCCATCACAGATGCGGGCATCCAACCTGAACAGATCAACTACATCAACGCCCACGGCACGTCAACAATTGCAAATGATGCCACAGAAACAAAGGCGATAAAGCAGTTGTTTGGTGAGCGAGCTTACGAAATTCCGATCTCGTCGACCAAATCGATGATCGGACATGCGATGGGAGGCTCAGGTGCCGTAGAAGCCGTTGTTTGCGCCTTGAGCATCGATCGAGGCAAAATTCATGGCACTTTGAATTACGAATATCCAGATCCCGAACTGGATCTTGATTACGTTTCAGATGGCATGCGGGAACTGAAGATCGAGTATGCGATGTCCAACTCCTTCGGATTGGGAGGACAGAACGCCTGTATCGTTCTTCGTCCTGCTAAATAAGACATAATCTCGATAAACCAAATAAAAAGCGCCGGACTGAAGCCCGGCGCTTTCGTTTATCCTAATTCAAACGTCATCATTCACTCAAGAAGCCGTCCAGCGCTTCCTTGCTGATGCGGTATGCTTTGCCAATCTTTTTGGCTTTCAGATCACCCGCTTCGATGGCAGCGATGACATCCTCTTCAGCCACCTTCAGATATGCTGCAGCTTCAGAAGGCGTCATTACATCAGGCACACTCGCCGCCGCTGCAGCACCCCCACCGGCGCCTCGACCTTTAATCGCCTCTGATAAGGCTTCACCGATACCCATGCCAGCTCCGATTCCGGCGGTCAGACCGGCGCCACCGGAGGGATTCTGCGCGGCATCTCGCATGGCATCTGCGGCTTGGAGTTGCGTGTATGTAGCCATATCCAGCATGCCCATGTCACGCAGTTCTTCCGCCGATTTATCGGAAGGCTTCAGGCTTTCGATGTAAAATGACTTCAGCGTCAATCCAAGCGCTTTGAAGTCATCTTGTGCCTTGGCGCGCACGCCAGCGCCAATTTCCTCCACCAAACCTATCAGCTCGGGAACAGACTTGGCTTTCGTCGTTTCTCCGAGTAGATCCTGCAGCTTGGAGAGCAGCATGGAACGCAAGCGCCCTTGAATTTCCTTTGTTGAATAAGCGCCTGCGGCACCCACAAGTTGTGTTACGAATTGCTGTGCATCCTGTACTTGAAAACTGTAAGTTCCATAACCCTGCAGCAACGCCACACCTAAGGCCATGCCAGGGTTCCGTACCAAGATCGGCTGAGGGGTACCCCACTTTTCATCTGCAAATTCACGCATCGAGACAAAATATACTTCTGCGGTGAACGGGGAACGCCCTTTAAATGCCGTTCCCAGCAGATCGATCAACAGGGGAATGTTCGCAGTGGTGATCGTATGACGCCCAGCACGGAACGAATCCAATGCCTTTCCGTCTCGGAAAAACACAGCAGTCTGTGCTTCGCGCACGATGACTTGACTGCCCATGCGGAAATCACCCGCTCCACTCTCCGGAATCCGATGCACGATTTCATCACGCATCTCATCCGGATGCTCAACAACGTCAAATATACGAGCCATGTTTTTTCTCCTTATTTATTCAAGATCGCCAAGTTCACCGTTTGCGAGAATAACCTCATCGCGCCGGTCATAGGCAGCGATTGCTTGTTGACAGACACCAACCAAGTTGCTTATCGATTCCGGAAGTCCTTCAGTACCCATTGCGGAGGCGAGACCATCGATAGCAACAGATACTTCACTCACGCCATTCAAAAGAGCAAGATCGAATTCATAGAGTCTATCCAATTCATCCTGGTTGATCCGAACGGCGTCGAAAAATCCCGCATACCCGTACGCTGCTCCTTTGATGCGGTCGATAAATCCACGCAGCTTGACGGATGCGGACTCAATGTCATCGACATACTCCAGCTTTCCTGCAGATACCAGCTGCTTCTGTAATTCTGAGATTCGACTCCATTGTTCCTCATAACGCTCAGCGACCGTCTCTCGAAGCATTTTATCGGCATCACGCCGGCGTTCACGATCGTAATATCCGAAGAAGCCTGCAAGTTTGTTCTGGATTTTACCGATCAAATCCTTCCCTTCTGTGGCTTTCTCCAGCGGATCACCCATGATTCACTCCTTAAGGTTGTTTTCCATTCTTTCCGGTATTACCTGATTATAGCTTGTCATAGTTCGAGCAGCAACCAGAATCATCCCTGCGCACATTAGCCCTGCTTAACATAATACCTCGATAGGCGTATTGTACGAGTATAATCTACGCAGGCGCTACTTGATTGATTTCGCATGGGATATAAAATAACAAAGTGTGGTTCTTTGCACTACATCTTTCACATATGTTGACCAAATAAAGGCCCATATCATGCCGCTTTCCGATCAGGACCTCCAGCCAAACCGCTATGCAATCATCCCGCGATCTTTGTGTTTCCTTCTTCGTAATGAGGACTTGTTACTTCTCCGCATCGCCTCCGGACGAGGCGCCTGGAGTGGTTTGTTAAACGGCATTGGCGGGCACATCCAGCGCGGTGAAGATCCATTGAGTTCAGCCAAACGAGAAATTTTTGAAGAAACTGGCTTGAAGCCCGCTGATTTACGACTATGTGGTGTCGTAATGATCGATACCCAGGATGAAATCGGGATCGGTCTCTATATCTTTGTTGGAAGTAGCCCGACGGGAGATATACGATCAAGTGAAGAAGGCGAACCACTCTGGGTTCCGTCAAAATCACTTAATGAATTCGATTTGGTGGAAGATCTGCCATCCATCATTTCTCGCGCTCTCGATAGCTATCAAACAGGCGTACCATTCTCGGCCCTCTATCACTATGATAATGCGGGGAATTTAACCATAAATATATTTCCTTGACCTTTACACCACGAACACATTGAACCAACCCGGAAACGAAAAAAAGACACAAGTCTTCATTCTTTTTCGTAAACATAAAATATCAACAGTGTATTCCCATACTTGCGCCGATCGAATTCGGCAATATTTTGCATACTCAAGTTTTCCGCTTCTCGCGGATGAATTTGTGCGATAACCCAGGCATCCGGGTTGAGTAGACCCGGATTGCTGTCAATTCTACGCAATGCTTCCGACCAGATCTCCTTATACTGCGGCGGGGCAACATACACGTAATCGAATGAAATCTTCTGAGGCCGAGAGACAAGCGCCAGCGCATCGGTGTGCATGATCGTTGCTTTGGATCCTAATTTTGTTAATTCGAGGTTTTTGTTAATGGTCTCGACCGAACGACGGTTGTTGTCCACGAAAACAACCTGCTCGGCTCCCCTGCTAATCGCCTCAATCCCCACACTTCCAGTTCCGGCGAACAAATCCAAAAATCTGCTACCTATTATCTCTACACCAATGATGTTAAACAACGCTTCTTTGACCCGATCGCCAATCGGACGAACCCCTTTATCCGGAACCCATAGAAGTTTTCGTCCTCTTGCCGTACCGCCAATAACTCGAATACCACTCATATTTATGGCTACGCGCAATCTACTGCGTTTCGAACGGTGTGAATATTCCCGTGCGAGGCAGTGATGGGTACAACACATCCGGTTCCCAAAACCATGCCGCGGCCGTCTGTGGAGGAAAGTGCTTCCCTCGCCTCCTCCGCAATCGCTTCAGAGTCTTTGTACACCATCGATCCGCGGCGTACACCTCCACACACCGCTCCGCGAACGCGTGTTTTACCCGTTTTCAAGTCTGGCCAAGTCTCGCGGTCGTGCCAGTTTACTATCTGAACAGGATACTCTTTCGCCAGATCAAATATGAGTGCATTGCCGTGTAAATGCAATACATTGCACCAACCCTTCTCAGTCCGTTCTAAAATTCTTTGATCGTACGTCTTCCCCAAGCGATCATAGGCTGACGTATCGAAATACCGATAGGAGGCATGTTGTATGGCGTAGAAAACACCGTCAATCCCCATCTCGAAAACCTCATCCACAAAGGCGATGGTGCTCTGGGTGATGCATTCGAGACCTACCTTGAGTTTCTCAGCATCGCGATGGACACTCTCCATCAGGAATTCCACTCCAGCCAGATTCTTCGCTTGCGCCAACGGGCTAAAAATAGTCTGGATGATAGGAAGATCAGCTCCCAGGCGCTCTCTGAGTATTTCCAAACACCGCAGTTGATTTCCAAGGAAACCTTTCCTGGGGTCGAGGACAGGCAATTTCGGCCAGTCATCAAGAGATTGAACGACTCGCTGCGTATATTCCCGTGTTCCTTCCGTTGCACCTCTCCACTCGTCTTTCACACCCCAATCTTTCAAACAGAAGGAGGATGCCGGCGTGACTTTTACAAAGTCAAAATCATAGTTCGTTTGAAACAACGCCGTAGCGGTAGCAAGCTTTTCAGGATTCTGGTCGTCGACCGGAAAATGCCGCCACAATGAAACCGGAGGTCGATCTGCTACTTCCCCCGCGAATGCCGCTTCCAAGCGTTCTCGTTTTGTCGTCATTTCATTACCTCATTCAAATTACTTCCAGCATTCCAGGTTATGACTTACGATCCTGGTTCACAGTAAGGACGGGATCGCCTCCGGCTGATCCGCCACAATCACACCAGCGGATTCCAAGGCCTGAATCTTTTCGGACGCTAATCCGGATCCCCCTTCCACGATCGCCCCGGCATGTCCCATCCGCTTTCCCGGAGGCGCAGCCTTACCGGCGATAAAGGCCACCACAGGCTTGGTCATGTGATTACTGATATAGTCCGCGGCGATCTCTTCATCCTGACCACCGATTTCTCCGATCAGTACAACTTTATCCGTGCGTGGATCAGCTTGGAACATGCCCAGTACATCAACAAAGGAGGTACCGTTGATTGGATCTCCACCGATGCCCACACAAGTCGAAGTGCCAATATCTTCTTGCATCAGAGCGTACAGCACTTCGTAAGTCAGTGTGCCCGAACGAGAAACCAAACCTACCGTCCCGGGTTGTGTGATGTGACCGGGGATGATACCGGCTTTACACTCTCCTGGCGTCAGCAACCCAGGACAATTCGGACCGAGCAGCCGGACATTATGCTGATCTAAATACTGACGCACTCGCATCATATCCTGAACCGGCACACCTTCGGTGATACAAACACATAACGGCAGGCCGGCATCTGCCGCCTCGAGCATTGCATCCACCGCAAAGCGAGCTGGAACGAAGATGACACTGGCATTGGCGCCGGTGGCCTCAACAGCACTCTCTACGGTATCGAAAACGGGTATCTTCCCATCGTAGACCCATTCCCCCCCTTTTCCGGGAGTCACACCGGCCACGATCTTCGATCCATATTCAATCATTCGAATGGTATGGAAAAAACCCTCCCGGCCTGTAATTCCTTGAACCACAAGTTTTGTGTCCGCATCGACGAGAATACTCATTTGGATTGCCCCTCTGTCGATAATTGAATCGCTTTCTGAGCTGCACCACTCAGAGAAGTGGCGACGACCATGTTTGCATTCCGAAGCATATAACGACCTTGATCTTCGTTTGTTCCAACCAATCGAACGACCATGGGCAATGTCCCTTCGACTTCCTTCAACGCCGCCAGTATGCCGCGCGCCACTTCATCACAGCGAGTGATTCCCCCAAAAATATTGATCAACACTGCTCGCACGCCTTCGTCCTTCAAGATCAAATTGAAAGCCGCGGCAACTTTATCCGCGCCTGCTCCACCACCAATATCCAGAAAATTCGCCGGTTCTCCACCGAAGAGTTTAATAACATCCATTGTCGCCATCGCCAGACCGGCGCCATTGACCATGCACCCGATGTTTCCATCCAATTTGACAAAAGATAGACCAAATCGACGCGCTTCACGCTCCGTCGGCTTTTCCTCCTCCAAATCTCGCATTTCCGCCAATTCAGGCCGACGAAACAGGGCGTTATCATCAATGATCATCTTGCCATCAATCGCCAGTAGACGATTGTCTTCCGAAATTACCAGCGGATTGATTTCGGCTAATGTCGCATCGCTGTCTACAAACGTCTGGTAAAGTCCCCGGACAATATTCCCAAACTCCCGCCAGCATTCTCGTGATAATTCAATCGACGCTGCCAGCTGTCGCGCCTGGTACTGACGCATTCCGAGAAGTGGATCGACATTAACCCGCATGATCTTTTCGGGTTTTGTCCTGGCCACTTCTTCAATATCGACGCCGCCTTCAGCGGATGCAATGATCACCGGGCATCGCTTGTTGCGGTCATTCGTTACGCTGAGATAGATTTCCGATTGAATATTCGCCGCCTCGTCGACCAAAATGCGTCGTACAGGCAGCCCATTCACTTGCATTCCCAGAACATGCGTAGCTACTTCTTCCGCCTCTTCCGGCGAGTCCACCAGACGAATCCCGCCGGCTTTGCCACGTCCACCGACCAAAACCTGCGCCTTGATAACCACGCGTCCCCCCAATTCCTGGGCGATGACCTTAGCTTCTTGGGCCGTCATGGCCACCCGCCCGCGCGGTATCGGTATGCCGTGTTGGGAAAACAATTGCTTGGATCGATACTCATGAAGCTTCATTCAGACTCCTGATTGCCTAACTGACCGGTTTTCTCTTTCACTTTCAAAGGAACGTTCCTTAACGGCGTGACTTATTACTTCGCCGCTTGAGATTTCTGTTCTCGGCAGACAAGTTCTGTAACTTTTTTTGTTCGCTATCCGACAAACAACGCCACATTCCCGGCTGCAGATTCCCGAGTTTAATAGGACCGATACGAATTCGAATCAACCTTCGAACATTTAACTTCTGCGTTCGCATCATCTCGCGAATTTGCCGCTTGCGTCCCTGGCGCAAAACGATGCGCACCCAGGGTATGTTCGCAGGAGAATCTTCTCGCCAGATACGCGCCGGCATGGATTTTACTCCTTCCGGAAGCAATACGCCTTTCGATAAGATGCTGAGCTGGTCTTTATCCGGCCTGCGATCCAGTAAAACCCGGTATTCCTTTTCATGTTCGTAGCGCGGATGCATAAGACGATGGGTTAAAACCCCATCGTTTGTGAGGATCATCAATCCTTCGCTGTTCAGGTCGAGTCTGCCGATAATGAACGTACGTTGGGAAATATCAACCAGTTCGAATACTGTCGGTTTTCTTCCCTGGGAACGATTCGAGGAAAGCACACCCGTGGGTTTATAAAGCGCAATATAGACAAGTTCTTCCGGTGTTTCGATCAGCTTGCCGTCAACGCGAATCTCATCCACCGCCGGATCGGCTTTCATCCCAAGCGTCGCTACATGGCCATTAACCGTTACACGACCAGCACGAATATAGGTTTCGCAAGAACGTCGAGAGCCAAGTCCAGTTTTTGCAAGTACTTTTTGCAATCTTTCTGACATTAGTGTTCCGATTGCATTTCCCCTTCTTCATCAAGTTCATCGGGTCCATCAGACGGCGGCAGGTCTTCGAGGTTTAATGGAGGAAGCTGGCCCAATGATTCGATCCCAAATTGCTGGAGGAATTCCACCGTCGTCGCATACAGGATCGGCCTCCCTGGCGTTTCACTTCTACCTGTTTCTTCAATGAGCCCGTATCGCAGCAATGTACGTAGTACGCTGTCAGAATTCACGCCGCGTACAGCATCAATCTGGGGTCGAGTGACCGGCTGCTGGTAGGCGATGATGGAAATTACCTCCAGAGCGGCCGGCGTGAGACGAGACGTGCTCTCCAGCTGCAAAAATTTTTCAATATCCCCGGCCATTTCAGGCGCAGTAGTCAATTGGATTAACGAACGGTGCTTTTGCAATCTTATTCCACGTCGATTCAAATCTTCCTGCAGCGCATCAATGGCTTTCTGAACCAGGCGAGGGGTCACATCGAGCACAGATGCAAGTTGTTGAATAGAAACTGGTGCAGGTGAAGCAAAGAGCAAAGCCTCCACACGCGCAACCAGGTTGATCTCGTTCTCATTGTCAGCAGACGAACGAACGTCCGTGCTATAATCACGTTCGGAATCAATTTCTGGAGTGGATGTCCTTGTCGTCACAACGCAATCTCACCAATCATCGATTTTATACACTCGTTGTTGCGATGGCGATATTGATCGCAGCAATCGCCTGCCAACTCAACTTGGGCGGCCCCGAGCCACCCGGAGAGCCTATTCCCACACAAGAAAACTCCGCTTTCAACCTCACAGAAATGTGGCAATCGGCAATACAAGATGCCGTGGAAACTGGCCAGGTCACCGTGATCTTGAATGAAACTCAACTCACTTCGCTACTCAGTCAGCGCATGGCAGAGAAAGAGAATTCTCTCCTTCTCGAACCACAAGTTTTTTTACGCAACGAAATGATCCAAATCTACGGCAAAACGAAAAACGGACCTTTCACTGCCAACGTGCTGATTAACATAACACCCACTGTAAACGCTGAAGGCGAATTGTCTTTCGATCTAACACAAGCCAAGTTTGGCCCAATCCCTGCACCATCAGCGTTGAAAGATACTGTATCTGCCATACTCACCGAAGCTTTTACGGGCAAAATCGGATCTCTGGCGACAGGGATTAGAATAAGTACAATCGCAATCTCCGATGGGGAGATGGGTATTGTCGGTGAGGTTCGCTAACCGTCAAGTGTGACATTATACCAGTGCGAAGATTGACCATCAATGAAACCTGAGCAGAGACTTTATAAATACCTACCAATCGCGATCCTGATCGCCATCGTGCTCTCAGCCTGTTCCGGCCCACAAACGACGGCGGAGCAAATACAGGTTTCGATCGTCATCGATGGTGAAGAAATCGAGACGTACGTGCCATCCGGATCAACGGTTCAAAATGCGATCGAAATCAGCGGTATAACCCTGGGTGCGATCGACCGTGTCGAGCCACCCGGGTATACCCTGCTCGATGACGGATCCACAATCACGATAACTCGCATCAATGAGCGTTTCGAGATCGAGGAAATCGAAATCCCCTTCGAACGACAAACCCTGCGCAATGAAGCCCTCCCCATTGGCGAATCTCATCTGCTTCAACCGGGCGAGAACGGCCTGCAAGAAATCACTTACCGCATCCTGGAAGAAGAGGGTGTGGAAATTTCACGTACGCCGATCAAGAATACCATCCTGATCGAAGCCGTGCCTGAAATCATCATGGTCGGTATTCAATCCGCATACACACCCGTGGCCATCGAAGGGAGATTGGCGTACATGTCGGGTCAAAATGCCTGGATCGTACAGATCGATACCGGCAACCGACGCCCTCTCGTTTTAACCGGCGACCTGGACGGATATATATTTGAATTATCCGACGACGGCCGCTTCTTGCTCTTTACACGCCAGACCGTTGATGACGAGGATTCGATCAACCGATTGTGGGCCATTTCCACATCCGATCCTGCCGCTGAGCCGATCGATCTAAAGGTCGGGAACATCATCCATTTCGCAGATTGGATGCCTGGCATCGATTCTCGCATCGTCGCATATTCCACCGTCGAGCCCAGCCAGGCCGCCCCAGGCTGGCAGGCCAACAACGATCTGCTAACCGTTAGATTCACGGAATCGGGCGTGGTGTTTCGCCCGGAGACGGTGATCGATTCCAACGCCGGCGGTCAATACGGATGGTGGGGAACGATGTTTGCCTGGGGCGAAGATCGATTACATCTGGCATACGCACGTGCAGACAGCATTGGATTCGTCGATTTCGAAACCGCAACACTTATCCCGGCACTCGAAATCACACCCTATCAAACTCTGAGCGATTGGGCATGGGTACCTGGCCTTACTTGGGGTCGTGACAATCGCACACTCTTCTTCATCGATCACGGAACCCCAATCACGCTGGAAAGCCCTGACGCGTCTCCCGTGTTCGATCTCGTCGCGCTTACCGGCCAGGGTGGGCTGCGATTGCCGCTTGCTGCAAAAACGGGTATGTTCGCCTATCCGACGGCTTCACCCGTCAATCTGCTTGCCAATGGGGAAATCGAGTACAAATTGGCCTTCCTGCAAGCGATCTCCCCCTTGGAAAGCGATACGAGCAATTATCGTCTCACAGTCATGGATCGTGACGGCAGCAATTTACGCAGCATCTTTCCCTTGCCGGGTGAAAGCGGGTTGGAACCCCAACCGGTCGTGTGGTCTCCTGGAGCAGATCAAATTGCGGTAATCTATCGTGGAGATCTATGGATTGTGGATGTCGCCAGCGAATTGGGACAACGGATTACCGCAGAAGGTCTGACACTTTCTATGGATTGGAGCCCCTGAATAATGTCCAAACGATTACGCGTCATGGTAACCGGGGGTGCTGGTTTTATCGGTTCGCACCTGTGTGATTATCTCCTTCAACAAGGCCATCAGGTTGTTATCGTTGACAATCTCATCACAGGCAGTCTGGAGAATATCTCGCATTTCGACGGGAATGACGACGTCCTCTTTATCGAACACGATATTTCAGAATTCATTACGGTTCCAGGCAAGATCGACGCCGTCATGCATCTCGCCTCACCAGCAAGTCCGAACCAATCCTCGCCTTATGGCTATCCACAATTATCGATCCAGACATTAAAGGTAGGCTCTCTGGGTACGCATAACGCCCTTGGTGTAGCACGTGCTCACAATGCAAAATTCTTACTCGCATCGACTTCCGAGATTTACGGCGATCCGGAAATCCACCCACAACATGAAAATTACTTCGGACATGTAAATCCCGTGGGGCCTCGATCGGTATACGATGAAGCGAAGAGGTTCGCAGAAGCTATCACGATGGCTTACCACCGCAAACATGGCCTGCAAACACACATCGCTCGGATTTTCAACACTTACGGACCACGCATGCGGCTTGACGATGGTCGGGTCGTACCCAATTTCCTGGTTCAAGCACTGCAGCAAAAACCTCTCACGGTGTACGGAGACGGGCAACAAACACGCAGCTTCTGCTACGTCAGCGATACAGTCGATGCACTCTACCGCCTGCTTCAGATTGACTACAACGAACCGGTCAATATTGGAAATCCTGTTGAAATTACGATTGTACAATTGGCCGAATTGATCAATCACATGACCGGAAACCCAGCAAGGGTTGTCATACTTCCGGATTCTCGAGCACCAGCTGACCCACAACGACGAAGACCAGATATCTCACGCGCCGCAGAAGTTCTTGATTGGAAACCACAAGTAGAGATCGAAGCTGGTCTGGAATTGACCATCGAGGATTTTCAAAGCCGCATATGACTGCAGCCACAAGAAAACGACGTGAATTCATTCGTTTCGTCAAGTTCTCCGTCGTAGGGACGATCGGAGCGGTTGTCGATTTCGGCACGTTCAATTTGTTAAATTCAATCGTGGGTGTGCCCAGCCTGCCATCCAGTATATGTTCGTTCACGGCAGCCATCATAAGCAATTTCATCTGGAATCGTTTCTGGACCTATCCGGATTCGCGTTCCAAACCCATTTCCAAGCAAGCCACACAGTTTTTCGGCGTAAACATTATCGGTTTACTAATTCGTACGCCGATATTCGCACTATCAGAGAGTCCCATGACGAGAGTTGCAGAATGGCTGCACGCCAACCTTCCACCTTCTTTTCCTCCTGGCGAGGCGTCTTTCTTCCCTGTCGAAAGCACGGTTTTAGGCAGCAACCTGGCACTCGCCCTGGCTGTCATCGTGGTTCTTTTCTGGAATTTTACGATCAACCGTATATGGACCTATTCTGATGTGTCCTAGCGCAGGGCACGAGTAAAGACGTATCGAGAACCAGCCCAGCTTACGAAGCATTTACAGTTACTTTCATCCAACTTCATGGACTTGTATAATGGGTCACACTTCAACGGAGCTGGACAATCAATGACAATGAATTATCAGAAGCCAATTCCGATATACACCACACCCGGAGATTGGTCGGCATTACTTGTATTTCCATATATCTACAACACACTCGGCGAATGGATCGGATGGGTAACGCCGAAAAAGGAGGTTTTCGATGTCAACGGGGTTTACGTCGGTTGGCTGACCAAAGACCCTCGTGTTCTTACCAAACGAATCCCCGAAGGTCCACTCATTCGGAAGGATCCTCCCAGAGAACCCCAACGCATACGCCCTCCTGCAACCGTTCCGCTGCCACCGATGATGTCTGACCTGCCTTTTGAAATCATCGATGTCCTTGACGAGGTGCCGGAACGTCTCCATACGACGGACGCTGCAGGACATCGGGAGGACATGGACTAGCCGAATGCAACACGGCGAAATCAAAGCCAAACCCGTGCGCGCTTCTCGGGTTGTTCTCAGCCAACTTATGCAACCAGGGCAAGCCAACTCACGCGGAGATGTGCATGGTGGCTGGATCATGAAATTGGTCGATGAAGCCGGTGCGCTGTCGGCTATGCGGCATGCGCAATGCAGAGTCGTGACCGTCGCCATCGACCAGATGTATTTTCTCGAGCCCATTCGCATCGGCGATCTGGTTGTGTTGGAAGCCGAAGTAACATATGTTGGTCGAACCTCCCTCGAGACGCGTGTGCGTGTGCATGCTGAAGATCCGGTTACCGGCCAACGTACGCATACCAACACAGGGTTCCTGGTCTATGTCGCTCTCGATGATGAACGTCGTCCGAAGCCTGTTCCTGTTTTGATCGCGGAGACGGAAGGCGAAAAACGGCTGCTGGCCGAAGGTAAACAACGCCAGACTCATCGACTTGCCCAGCGAAAAAACAACATACGCGAAGGCACTTCATGACAACCACCGTCAACTCACTTAATGAATTAATAGAACAAGCGAGTGCAAAAAGGTTCCTCGAAGTAGAACCCGCTGAAAAAATGGGACTAGCAGAACCGTTGGCTTTTCCGTTTCTGTCCATCATCGGTCAAGAAGACATGAAACTCGCTTTGCTGCTCGCCTTGATCAATCCCCATATCGGCGGTGTATTACTCATCGGACCCAGGGGTACAGGAAAAACGACCGCCGTTCGAAGTCTGACAGATTTGATGCCGGAGATACAGCGCAGTCGTTGTGAATATGGATGCATGCCTGAAGATGTTGAAACCAGTGGTATCGATGCAATCTGCCCGAATTGCGCGCAGCGCTACGCACACAATGAACCCCTGACATATAAGGATCGAGTACGTCTTTACGAACTTCCCTTGAACGCCGAATTGGAGGATGTGGTCGGCGGCCTCGATGAACGCGCGGCCATACACCAGAGACTACGGCTACGTCGTGGAATCCTCGCTCGTGCAGATCAGAACGTGCTTTACGTCGATGAAATCAATTTGCTCGACGACGACATTATCGACGCCATCCTCGATGCGGCAGCGCAAGGGACCTACTCGGTTCATCGAGGCGCGCTCGTCGCAACTTATCGTGCCCGATTCGTGTTGATCGGCTCCATGAATCCGGAGGAAGGACGATTGCGGCCGCAGATCCTCGATCGCTTCGGGTTGCGTGTGATCGTGCGTGGATTGGATCACCGCAGTGAACGCCTTGAAGCTTATCGTCGTACGATCGCTTTTCGCAATAATCCTCGACAAGTCATCCGAGAATACGAACAAGCTACGACCTTGATTCGAGATGAGTTAGAAACTGCACGCCAACGACTTCCCGAGGTGACACTCACAAAGCGTGCCGAGACTTTGGGCTTGAAATTGGTTCAGGAAATGGGTGTGGACTCCCTGCGCGCTGAGATCACGCTTTTCGAAGCCGCCAGGGCTCACGCAATCGCCGATGGTCGTGATCGGGCAAACCCAAGTGATGTGCGAACTGTAGCTCCGATGAGTCTGCGTTTACGACGTTCGCAATTCATGCAGGATTATATTTCCTCCGTATCCAAGGAGGAAGAAGAGATACGGCTACTGATTCAAGCGAAGAAATGACCATTGCGTAAGAAAGAAACAGGCCAACAAGAGTTGGCCCATCCAATATCGGTTTTACCCCATCAATGGGAAAACACACTCCACGGAGAAAAGGAAATAGGCCGGATTTTCACCGGCCTATTCGCTTTGAATTTCCCTAACGTTTACTTTAGCTTGGCTTCGATATAATCGACAGCCTCGCCTACAGTAGTTATCTTCTGTGCATCCTCATCCGAAATTTCACCGCCGAATTTTTCCTCAAAAGCCATGATCAATTCAACGAGATCGAGTGAGTCTGCTTCGAGATCTTCGCGAAATCTCGCTTCCTTTTCTACTTTGGATTCATCGATACCTAGTAACTCAACAATAATTCCCTTTATATCTTCAAACGTGTCGGACATTTAGGAGCCTCCTTGATTCTATGCTCACCTATGAGGATAATGGGGATTGTAAAACAGTCGCGCCATGTATACAAGACTCATTTTCGGATATACTCGTCCCTAATCTGCGCCCCATATCCATAGCGCTCTCACACTAGGAACACTTTGAAATGTCCAAAGTTACGCCAACTTCAAAACGCAAATCGGATCACATCCAGATTAGCCTCGAGCAGGACACACAATCAGGTCTCAGCACCAACCTCGAGAGATATCACTTTCAACACAACGCGATCCCCGAGTTAAATCTTGATGAGATCGTTGCCTCCACAACCTTCCTTGGAAAATCTATATCCTGCCCGCTATTGATATCGTCGATGACTGGCGGTACGCAGCGAGCAGCGGAGATCAACATCGCTCTTGCCAAAGCCGCACAGGAAAACAAAATCGCCATGGGTCTGGGATCGCAACGGGCCGCGATCGAAGATCCCGAGCTTGCAGGCACTTATCAATTGCGCAAGTACGCCCCCGACATCGTTTTGTTGGCCAACCTCGGTGCGGTGCAGCTCAATTACGGATTTGGGCCTGACGAGTGTCGCCGAGCCGTCGAGATGGTGGAAGCGGACGGCTTGATCCTGCACCTCAACGCACTGCAAGAAGCCCTCCAACCGGATGGAGATGTTCGTTTCTCCGGCTTGCTAAAACGGATCGAAATGGTTTGCACTACGCTCGAAGTGCCGGTAATCGCCAAAGAAGTCGGTTGGGGAATTTCTGCAGAAGCTGCACAACAACTTATAAACGCAGGAGTGTATGCCATCGACGTGGCTGGTGCCGGCGGTACATCCTGGGCTCAAGTTGAAAAACATCGCGCCAAAACCAATGCACAGGAACAACAAGCTGCGATTTTCGAATCATGGGGAATTCCCACTGCTGATGCCATTGTACAAATCCGTGAGGCGCTGGCCACCGTACCACTCATCGCATCGGGAGGTATACGATCCGGCATCGATATCGCCAAGTGTATTACCCTTGGCGCAGATCTTTGTGGAATCGCTGGACCTTTCCTAAAGGCCGCTACACAATCTGCTGAGAGTGTATCTGGCTGGATTCAGCAATATGCGAACGAGTTGCGCATCTGTATGTTTGCCGCAGGGCTGGCAGATATTCAAGCGCTTAAAGATACTGCTCTTCGAGTCGATCCATGAAACCATCGAATCAAACCATCCTGGAAGAAATGCTGACGGCTATCGAAACAGACTTGAAACAAGCCGTCGCCGGCTTGAATTCGACGCCATACGTTGAAATGCATCATATGATCGCCTATCACATGGGATGGATGGACTCGCCGCAGGCTCGGGGAAAGCGTGTTCGCCCATTGTTGACCTTGCTATCTTGCGCAGGCGTTGGAAGCGCATGGCAAACAGCGCTACCGGCCGCATCGGCGATCGAACTGCTGCATAATTTCTCGTTGATCCACGATGACATTGAAGATCAAAGTGAGACAAGGCGCGGGCGACCAACACTGTGGACAAAATGGGGTATCGAACAAGCCATCAATACTGGTGATGCGATGTTCACACTCGCGCACCTTTCGATGTTGCGGCGGGAAGTGAATAGCAGTTCTGGCGTGAACAACCTGACACTACTGCTTCAATTCGATCATGCATGTCTATCGTTAACTCAGGGGCAACATTTAGACATCGACTTCGAAACCCGGTCCGCCGTCACCAGCAGCGATTATATGGTCATGATTGATGGCAAAACAGCTGCGCTCCTGTCCGCTGCAACGGCCATTGGTGCGCAAATCGGAGCAGCGGAAGAAAGCCAGGTAGAGAACTACCGAAAATTCGGAAGGCATCTCGGATTGGCATTTCAAATTCTTGACGACATCCTTGGAATCTGGGGCGAACCAGCCCGTACAGGTAAATCAGACGAGGATGACATTCGGTCAAGGAAAAAAACCCTTCCCGTCGTGTATGCCATGGAGGGTTCGGTGGAATTCACCGATCTTTGGAACCGCAGCGGTCAGGATCACACGGCCGATATCATTGCCGCTATAGAAAATGCTGGAGCGCGAGAGTATTCCCACACCCTTGCAAAAGAGCATACACAATTGGCGCTGAGAGCACTGGAAGCTGCGTCACCCTCGGGCATAGCTGGAGAGGCCCTGCGTAATCTCGCAGGCGAGCTATTGTCGCGCGATCAGTAATTCGACTGATCCAAGCGTAAACGACCTTAGCTCGTAAGTCCTTCCTTACGTTGCACGTCTAAACTCTCATGCTATAATCTTCCATTAATAAGGAAGCGAGGTTAATGCGGAAAAGTACAAAAGCGCTCGAAGGACAAACCGAGCATCTCGAGCGCATTCAGCCCGGTACGACACTCCAAGATCGGTATTTGATTCTTGGATTACTCGGCGCGGGTGGGATGAGCAATGTCTATAAAGGACGAGATCTCCACTTTCCGAATGTCCAGAAACTTGTCGCCATAAAAGAAATGACCAGCATGGTCACGGATCAGACCATGCATGAGATGATCGTCACAAATTTCGAGCGAGAGGCGGACCTTCTCGCCACGCTGTCCCACCCTGCAATCCCCCGCATTTACGACTATTTCATCCACAACAACAGCCTTTATCTGGTCATGGAATTCATCGATGGATCGGATTTAGAAGCCCTACTCGCGGAGACAGTTGATTTCCTGTCCGAGCAACAGGTTGTGGAATGGGCTATCGAACTCTGCGACGTGCTCAGCTACCTGCATAATCATCAACCAGAACCTGTTGTCTTTCGCGACATGAAGCCATCCAATATCATGATCGATCAGCACGGTCACATCCGGTTGATCGATTTCGGTATTGCCAGAGTGTTCCAGCCCGGTCAAAAAGGAACCATGATCGGTACTGAAGGGTATTCACCCCCCGAGCAGTACCGAGGTGAAGCCTCACCACCCGGCGATATATATGCTCTTGGCGCCACGCTGCATCACTTGCTGACAAGGCGAGATCCACGAATCGAACCCCCATTTTCATTTGCGGAGCGTCCAATCCGCGAGATCAACTCGGCCGTATCCCCGGAACTCGAGGCGGTAATCAACGCTTCACTCGCCTATGATCCGAAAAATCGGTATCCCAGCACGGAACAGATGAAGCAAGCGCTTATGGGCGTCGTCCAGGAGACCGGTATTCTGGTCAAACCGCGTACCGCAGCCATCATCAGCCAGGGCGATTCAGTCGAACCGATATGGACGTTCGAATGCGAGGATGAAATTCGGGGAACGCCCATCATTCATCAGGGCACCCTGTATATCGGCTGCTACGACAACAACTTATACGCTTTGAACGCAGAGACGGGCGAATTCCTATGGAAATACGCCACGGAAGGCGGAATCACCGGTAAACCGGCCTTTGAAACCGATATGATCTTCGTCGGTTCAGAAGATCAACGGCTGCATGCAGTCACGGCCGATCACGGCAAACTGGTTTGGATGTACTATGCGGAGGGACCCATCCGCTCATCCCCAGTCATTTCTGACGGGCATGTTTTCTTCGGCGCCGACGACAGCCGCATACATGTGGTCAATGTGATAACCGGCCGCAGGGCCTGGAGAGAGAACACAAGCGGCCCCATCTGGTCCTCCCCGGCTGTATTTGAAGAGCGGGTATTCTTTGGATGCGAAAGCGGTGATTTTTACTGCTATGATTTCCGCGGCGAGCAGAAGTGGCGTAAGAAGATAAAGCGCGCTGTTACTTCCTCTCCCACTATCGCTAACGGACTGGTGTACTTCGGATCAAAAGATTGGACCCTCTACGCCCTCGAGATCGAAAATGGCTGGCAAGTCTGGCGATTCAGAATGGGCGGCCCGACAATTTCCTCCCCTGCTTTCGCAGAAGGGAGACTTTTCATCGGTTGCGGCGATAACAACATTTACGCCATCCATGCAAAACATGCCCGCGAAGCCTGGCGTTTTACCACCGAGCATCAGGTAACCGGATCACCGATTGCTCACGAAGATTCGATCTATTGTGGTTCCGTGGATGGTTCGCTATACTGTATCGATTTTCGCTCCGGTCGATTACGCTGGCGATTCAGTACGGACGGCGCGATAACAGGTACACCCGCAATTGAAAATAACAAAGTATTCATCGGATCGACTGACCATAAAGTATATGCACTATTGCTCATATAATCCATTTTGCGTAGATAGGACATACATAGCGGATGCAATTCCTAACCAAGACCATCAAGCGTTTATTTGAATACTTCGGGCGATCCGATTCGAGAACTTCCTTCACAGAT
>DAOUEK010000039.1:0-32554 GCA_034430425.1 Anaerolineales bacterium
GTGAAGACCCAGAGTAACCAGTAGATCAATGCAACCTCGCTTGAAATCAGTCGGTATTGAATAAACAAGACGAAGAGGATACCAAATTGAGGTGAAGTTGCAACGGAAATTCGTACGGATATAGTTTTTCATCCCTACACGCTCGATTCACGCGACTATGACGGCAACGCGGCGTTGAAGCAAGATTCGCCGGTGATGATTGCCGGCGCGGAATTGAATTACGGCTGGGACGAGATCAAGATCATGTTCGAGAAAGACTGCTTCGACATTTATCAGCCGGATGCCACCTTCGCCGGCGGAATTGCCCAGGTGATGAAGGTGATCGAAACCTGCCACAGCAGACAACGCCTGTTCTCGCCGCACACCTGGACCAACGGCGTCGGTTTCTACGTCAACTGGAATCTCATCCTGGCCGATCGGGTGAACAACCTTCCGCTGGAATATCCTTTCGAGCCGCCCTCCTGGATCCCGCAGTATCGGGATGGGATCATCGAACCAATCCTGCCCGACGAGAATGCCATGCTGCAGCCCTTCACCCAGCCGGGTCTGGGATTCGAGATCAACAAAAAGCTGCTGCGTAAATATGGGAAGCGCTTCTTCCGCCTGACGGAAACCGGCCTCAAGATCAAGGTCATCCGCGAGAAAGGGCTCAAGACCGCCCTGGCGATCAAGAAGCGGAAGGAGTCATAATCGCCCAGACATCCTTTGACGATCATGAACTCGACGTTTACTGTTCTTTTAAGGGAGAGTGCTACTCCCCCTGTGCCTGGGTGCCCAGGCCGATACGGATCGCATGGGCAGATGCAGCGGCTCGAGAACTGACGTTGAGTTTGTTAAAAATCGACTTGATGTGCCTTTTGACCGTGTTCGTGGAAATGACCAGCTTCGTGGCGATTTCTTTATTGCTCAAACCTTGTGCGATCAAGGCCAATACTTCTTTTTCCCGATCCGTCAGGCTTTGCGGCAGCGCGGTAAGAGATAAGATTTGCCTCACGTGTTCGAGAAAGGCACTTCTTTCGAATGACTGCTTCTCCAGGCAAGCAAAGATGTTGTGTTCGGAATACGCCCGGTCGATCAAATCGGGATCGACAGAGCCGCTGACGATGATGGTCGGGATGCCGGCCTGGCGAGTTGTTTTCAGCAAGCGGTAGCCATCTTCGTTGTGGCTGGGTTGAACTGAGCTGGCCAGCGAAATATCGACCACCGTAACCTGATAATGCGATCGGTTTAATAAACCCAAGGCTTCACCGTAACTGGAACTCGCGTGAACTCGGTAGCCAGCGTCCCCAAGCAATTCTGAAAGCAGACTGCGCCAACCCGCGTCATCTTCCACGATCAACGCCAGGCCAACGAAGGAACCTTGAGAATTCTCCTGATCGCGCAGTGCCGGTCCATCAGTGTCTTCACCAGCTGACGGATCAACATCTCGTTTCGCGCCAGATGCAGAGAGGGCATGTCGGATAACTTCGCGGAACTCTGCACGACGGAAAGATTCCTTGCGCAGGCAGGTCATCGCCCCATACTCCTGAATTACGGCTACCGCCAATTCAACACTCGCATAACCCGTCAGCATAACGCTGACACAACCAGGTGCATACCGCTGGATAGCTCTTAAGACTTCTAACCCATCCTGGTTGCTGTGATCTTCACCTTCCAGTGATAAATCAATGATCGCCAGACGATATGGCTTGCTGCGCAGACGTTCAACTGCATCCTGCTGATTGTCAGTCAGATCGATCTCGAGGCCAAAATCCGTCAGGATGTCGGTCAGGATTTCCTGCCAGGAAGGATCGTCTTCAACGATCAAGGTGAGAATTGGATCGCCGTTCATTCGACCATCTCCGAGCAAGGCAACTCAAGGGTAAAAGTTGTGCCCGTTTGTCCGTCACTGTCCACCGTGATGAAACCGCCAAAACGGGTCATCAGCGTCTTAACCCACCAGAGACCGAACCCCAGATTTTCGTGCGATTCGGAGGATTGGCCGCTGTAATTCAATTCGAAGATGCGTTCGTGAAGCTCGGGAGGAATGCCTGGCCCAGTATCTCGAACGAAAACTTGAACCCTGTCTCCTTTGGCAACACCGCGGATGTGAATCTCTCCCTTGCCCTGCATCGCTCGAGCGGCGTTATCGAACAAATTAATAAAGACCAAAGGCAACCGCTTGGGACATGTGTGCACGGGGGGCAGCGAATGCAAATCCTGGCGAACGATCTTGATGCTTTCGGGCAATCTTGTGGTGGTCAATGCGGTGTCGATCGCCCGCTCAATCTCCACGGCGGAGAAGCGGATCGGGCGTAAGTAAAAGAGGTTTTCCTTTAGGATTTCAATCGCCGTGGCCGCGCTCTTGTCGATCTCCGTCAGATTTTGCCGTAGATACGAATCCGCCGCCAAACTGGGGGCACACTTATCCAGGATGCCTTCAATGCGTACCGGAATAGCGCCGATCTTATTATTCAGCTGGTGCATCAGGTTCGAGGCAATATCACCGATGGCGGCAAACGCCTCGATTACCGTACGTTGTTCTTGCGCGAAACGAGCAGCCTCCTGATGCGCGGCGTTTTGGATGGCCAAAGTCGCATAATACCCCAGGATACTTAGCACGTTCTTATCCCACTCCGATTGCTCGAAGTTACGCTTGTGATCGGCTGCGCAGTGGATACTGAAAGCGCCGACGGGATTGTTGGATTCGGGTTCTTCGGGGGCAAACAACGGAACAATCAGCGACGATCCGTAGTCTGCCGGATTGTAGAGATCTAACGGCAAACCTAAATTCAATTCCGGAGAGGTCATCGCCTCGCCGGACAGTGTTGCTCGCCCAATCTGCGAGTCCTGTAAATTGATCTGGCGGCCTTCCAACTTGGGTTGTGATGCTGCCTGTATGCGTAATAAATCAGCCTCCCGAAGCCAGAGCACGCTCAAGGGCACGTTGAGCAAGTCACAAGCCTGTTCGACCAGATTCTGGTGAACGGAGTGCAACGGCTGGGTCAGGATATACGTCGATATCTCCTGCAGGGCATCCAGTAAACGAACTTCTTGAATGGCGGCAACCGCATGCGTCGCCAGGATCTGCAATATATACAGATCTTGTTTACTGAATGCGTTTAGCTGCGGGCTTTCGAGATTCAACACACCTTCCAGGCGTTCGCTGGCCCCGATCAATGGAACCGCCACTTCCGAGCGCATGACCAGTTCGTGATCCAAGGGATAATACAACCGGCTCCAGGGTTTCTCGCGCAAGTCCGAGATGATCAAGGGTGCGCGTTTCAATGCCACCGTGCCCATCACCGATCCCTCATCAATGGGCAGCGACTCGGTGGCTGGTTTCACCTGCAGTTCTCCGGCAAAAGCGTGCGTGTTCAGGCAGGTCCCATCCTTGTCGACCAGGCGGAATATGCCATATTTTGCATCCGTGACTTCTAAGGCCATACTCAGAATGGAGTCCAGCGTATCTTGCAGTCGCGTGTGGGAGGAAATCAGCATGCCCGCCCGATGAAGCCGGCGCAGTTCTTTTTCCTTGCGTACTTGATCGAGTTGTGCATCTGTGAAACGCTGCGCAGAAGCAAGTGTCATGGCCGTTAAGTTGACGATATTGTCCAGCATCAACAACTCGAGATCGCTGAAGGTGTCACGTTCATGCAGATACAAATACAAGACACCTAAGATCTCACCAGCAATGATCAGCGGATAACACACCATGGCCCTTGCACCGGCAGCGACCTTTGCCGGATGAATATCCAAATCATCTTGTTCATAGGAGAGCACCCGTTTCTTTATGGCCACGGCATGCGTACCAATCCCGTTGGGACGTGGTGAATCATTCAAATCCGGATTGTTGACAAGCTCCGACGAAACACGCGAATCGAGGTTGAAAGCTCCGCGTTTTGCATCGTAGGTATAGATGATCGCCGATGAACCCGGCACCACCTCCGTGGTGCTGTCAACGATTAGACTCAGGGTCTCCTGCAGGTTATCCAATCCGCCGGAAGCGCCCACATTGATCGCTGAACCGATTTGATTCAGCCGGGAAAGAATCTTATGTAGGTGGGAATTCGATTGCGCGTTCATATCATAGAGACAAACGCTCGGTGCATACCGAGCGGTGTTGATCGACTGGTGCCTTCGGAATTATTCAGGATTGTAGCACACGAAAAAAACTGCATCAATTTCATTATATACGCTGATAGCCCATTCCCATACCGCAAAAGCATCCTCTTCCTATACCTACCCAGTCCTGTAATGCTTCGATTACCTCTCGAGAAAAATTATTCAGGCTCTAAGGGTCTCTTGTCGAAACCCTCAGAGCCCGTGAACAAGGAGTTGGCGTCACCAACCAACTACTTCCATATCCCTAGATATCGTAGTACATAACGTATTCAATCGGGTGCGGGCGCAAGCGCAATACATCCACGTCGTTTACGCGTTTCCAATCGATGTAGGTCTCGAGCAGGTCGTCGGTGAAAACGCCGCCTTTAAGCAGGAAGTCATGGTCCGCTTCCAAGTGATCGAGCACCGCGCTGAGTGACCCGGGTACCTGTTGCACGGTGGGGGCTTCATCTTCGAAGAGATCGATGTCCAGGGGTTCTCCGGGATCGATCTTGTTTTCGATGCCGTCGAGGCCCGCCATCAACATGGCGGCAAACGCCAGGTAGGGATTGGCCGAGGGATCGGGGCAGCGATATTCGATGCGCACGGAACTGGGACTGGTGCTGTATACCGGGATGCGCACGCAGGCCGATCTGTTGCGGCGGCTATAGGCCAAGTTCACAGGGGCCTCGTAGCCGGGAACCAGCCGTTTGTAGCTGTTGGTCGTGGGTGCACAGATGGCCAGCAGAGCCGGTGTGTGTTTGAGGATTCCGCCGATGTAATATTTGCCTAAATCACTCAGGTGGGCGTAGCCGTCGGCGCTGTAGAACAGGTTCTTGCCGTTCTTCCAGAGACTCTGGTGGCAGTGCATGCCGCTACCGTTGTCGCCGAACATCGGCTTGGGCATGAAGGTCAGCGTCTTTCCGTGCGCCACGGCGGTGTTCTTCAGGATGTACTTGTAGGTCTGCAGCGTGTCGCACATTTGCACCAGGGGCCCGAATTTCAAGTCGATTTCCATCTGTCCGCCGGAGGCGACCTCACCGTGGTGCACCTCGACCTCAATGCCGGCCAGCATCATGCGCAGGATGGATTCAGAGCGCCAGTCCTGCAGCATGTCGACCGGCGGCACGCGGAAGTAGCCGCGCTTCGGTTCGGGGCGGTAGCCCAGGTTGGCGCCGAAACGTGCGTCGTGCTGGCGGCCGGACTGCCATGCGGCCATGTCGGATTCGATTTGGAAGAAACCGCCGCTGGTTTCGTAGCCGAAGCGGATGCCGTCGAAGGCGAAGAATTCCGCCTCCGGGCCCCAGTAGCTGGCGTCGGCGATGCCCGAATCTTTGAGGTACTGTTCCGCCTTCTTCGCCACGTAGCGGGAATCCTTGTTGTACGGCTTGCCCGTGGTGGGGTCGTTGATGCTGCAGACGATGCTCAGCGTGGGGATCTTCATGGCCGGGTCGATGATCGCCGAGACCGGATCGGGGAAAAGGATCATGTCCGATTCCTGGATGTCCTGGAAGGCACGGATGCTCGACCCATCGAAGCCCAGCCCTTCCTCGAACATTTCTTCCGTGAGGTATTGCGAGGGCATCGAGAAGTGGTGCCAGCGGCCCATGAGATCGGTGAACTTGACGTCCACGATGGAAATCTTGCGCTTGCGGGCGTACGCCAGGACTTCCTTGGGTGTGCTGGGGCGCTCGACCTTGGACGAGATGGACGCAAGATCATGATGGCCGTTCATATAGGTAAGCTCGACCAGATCTTCCATTGGTAGTAAATGTGACGGTGCCATTTTTCAACTCCTTTTATTATGTTGTTATAAGAAGAAACTGTATAAAAACGTCGAATTTCCATGTCGATTTGGAAATGCTCCGTTTCGCTTTACGCAGCAACACTTATCGACAATCTTTATCGGTTTGCATTATAGAGAAACGCATGGCGTGAATGTAGTACCCGTTTGGGTACTCTTTATATGAGGGCGATTACTATGTGAGCGGGGAGATTAACAGCATCAATACTCAATCTACATGCAGTAAGTCAACCGGATGTAGTTTTCCATTCCTACACGGAGAATCCCCCCAGCGACACCAAAACCATGGCGCTGAACATGTAAAGCGAGGCGTACTTGAACAGGCCAAAGTTGACCCGTTCATTGGGCCGCAGGACACTGGCAACCGCCAGCAGGAATAACCCTGCCGACATGGCGACCAGCAGCCAGATGAATCCCCATTGAACCTCGATCAGCACACCCGCGGCGATGATCGCCAGCGCAGCAATCACACTGGAGAGTGCGATGATAACACGCGTCGCCTGGAAGCCGTAGGCGGAAGGGAAGGTCGGGAGCCCGGCGGACTGGTAATCAGCGAAGTAGCGCATGGTGAAGGTCAGGATGTGGGTGGGGATCCAGAACAGGACTGCCAGGGCAAACAAGATACCCACGCCATCGACCGCGCCCAGTCCGAGTGCACGTCCGGCCAGGATCGGCATGCCGCCGGCGGCTCCGCCCCAGACAATGCTCCAGGCGGTGCGGCGTTTCAACCACAGGGTGTAGACGACCACATCGAAGAACCATCCGGCGAAGACGATCAGCCCGTAGAGCGGTTCCATCAGTGCTGCCAACCCAACGCCGAGGACCGAGAATATCAATCCGAGACGCAGCGCCTCAGCAGGAGCGACTCGTCTGTCCGCCAGCGGCCTGTGATGGGTGCGGTTCATCACGGCGTCGATGTCGCGGTCGTACCACATATTGAGGATCGTGCTGCCGGCGATCGCAAGAAAAAGGCTGATCGCCAGGAAAAGCAGTGTGTCCCAGTGCAGTACCGGACAGCGCGCGCTCATGTAGCCGGCCAGGCCGGTGGAAAGCAGCAAGCTGGTTTGCAAAGACTTGGTCAACGGCCAATATAATCGGAACTTGGTCTTGAGATGTTGCAGGTATCGCATCACGCACTCCACAATAACAGCCTCTACCTATGTGGCTCACGAACACAACGAAAACCTACACCCGGGCTGAAATACTCCGGCGTGGCGTTGTTGCGCACCCAGACTCGCAAATCCATCTCGTACGTGTCCTTCGAACCACCCCGCATGAAACGGTAGTGCATCCCTTCATAGATGTCGCCCGTCCACTGCCAGACATTGCCGGCCATGTCGTACAGGCCGTAGGGGCTGGCCGAGTCGAGTGTGGAATAACCGTCGTGTGTTTCGCCATTATAGAATCCCACCGGGCTGGTGCGAGAGCCGAAAGAGCCCATGTCCTCGAACGGGTCCCGACTGGAATAATAATTGGCGTTGTTATGAACGATTCTATCACCCCACGGGAAGAAACGTCCGTCCGTGCCCCGGGCTGCCTTCTCCCACTCCAGCTCCGTCGGCAGGCGCCAATGATAAAAGCCACAATACGCACGCGCCCCAAACCAGCTCACGTTGGTCATGGGATGATTTTCGTAGCCGTCCTTTACCTGGTATGTATCGCCTTCGAAGACAAAACGAGAAGCCGGATCGTCGAGAGGAACGACGATATATTCCCCTGCGGCGATCTCGACCTCGTGCCTGGCGCCATGGAACACATCGCCCGGGTAAAAGATGGCGATCTGCTCTTCCGCAACCTCGATGGTGCCGTCCTCCAGCGCCGTGTTGAGGAAATCGACGTACTGCGCCACGGTTACGTCGGTGACCATGATTTCATAGTCGTAATCGATTGACAGTGGATCGATAAATTGCCCGGAGAGAAATTCGCCCGCCGGGACAACAACCCAGGCATCCACGTCGACGCCCGTGTAATAAACCGGAATGGGGGCTTCCAGATCCACCGAGGCGCAAGCGGCCAAAAGCATACCCAACAACAAACATATTCCCGCGATATGCTTCATCATCCCACCTCCGCAGACAATTCGTGTTCGGTTTCCTCCGCCCAGCGCCCTCTTTTCTTGGACAGGTCCAGCAAGCGCCAGATCATGACCAGCGCCAGGATGACCAGCAGCATCCCCAGGCCGAAGTCGATGAGCAGCATGATCGTGTTGACCAGCGGCTGCTGAGTCGCCTCGGAGATGAACAGCCGCTTCATTTCAAAAATGGTGCCGGAGGCAAAGGCGATATCCGAGAGGATGATGATCGACCAGCCGTACAGCTTGCGGATCCTTCCCTTCAACCCGATCATGTCTCCGTAGTACAGCAGGATGATGGTGGCGATAATGGCGGAAAGGATATGCCAGTGTCCGGTCAGCTCGATGCGCTCTTCGCGCGCCGGCCAGAGACGGAAGATCTCATCCAGCCGAACGGCCATGAAAATGCCGATACCGCTGACGTTGAAATTCATAAACGCCATTTGCCAGAGTGGGCCGAACTTGAGGGGATCGCGCAGCAAAGCGCCGAGTTTTTGGCGGAAATTGGGCTTGGGGATTTCGGCAATACCCGTACGGATCAATTTGTCCCATCCAAAAATAACCAGACACAACGCTGCCAGCATCGACGGAGTAGCTCCGACGTAGATCACTGTGTGGGCAATCGGCTCCAGCGGCGTGACCACACCCCAGACGCCCAGATTGAGGATGATCGTTCCCAGGATCATCAACGGCATGGCAATTTTGTGCAGCAGGCCTTTGAAATTCAGCCAACGCCCGATGATCAGCGTGAGCATGATGGCGATCAGCGCCAGCATGATGTGCAGGTGGCCGATAATCGAATACTGCATCGTGGTCTTTTCGGAGTAGCGGATGATGTTCTCTGCAAAGACCACCCGAAAGCCATTCCCGAAGTTCGAGCCGGGGATGGCACCGAAGCCGGCCGAGATTACCGTTGTTAACGCCGCGGCGAAAAAGGCGACTCGCTCCAGATCCACGCCCCGTTTCGTGCGGGAATAGGCTTTCTCCGTCTGGAAATATTCCTCCTGCCACGGCCAGAGGGCAATTACCAGTACGACACCAGCGAAGAAGACCAGCGTCAAACCGGCGATGTATAACCCGTGCAGCGCCCAGCTGTGACCCCAGTAGGCGAAGCCCATGCCGAAGATCATAGCCATCAGATAACCGCATGTGACCAGCGCTCGTACAGCCGTGCGGTAGAAGTCCTTCATCATCAGCAGGCTGGTGATCATGTAGGTTTCGATGGCCACCACAGCCATGGCGATGGAATGGTAGAGGATGATGATACGCCCTTCGCGCTCCGCCGGGACCAAGTCTATATTGAGTGCGCGTACGACAACATCGCGCACGCCGAACTCGGCCATCGGGCCAGAGAGCATCCCGAAGATTACTGTCTCGAGGGCAATCAGGGCAATGGCGACAAGGATCAATCCCTTGGTGGACTTGAAAAGGTACTTGAAACGCTCTTGCATGAATTGCATCGGCAACTCCTTGCAGGCCAACCCATTAGCGATCGCGCGCGTTTGGCCCGCGAAGGCTTATTCCTATTTTGCTCGCGCTTACGCCTCGGCGCCAGTAAGCCGCTTCCACAGGTTGGGCCAAAAGAGCACGACGACGAGTCCCAGGCAGGTGATCGGCGCCAGCGCAAACAATGAGAAGCGCCCCAGCTGCTGGGCGGTTTCGACTGCCAAGGGAATGCCCACGGCGAGCTCCGTCAACCCGGCGGACACAGCCAACACCCAGACCCATTCCCGGGGCTTCATCAGGACTCCTACGGTGACTACCGCCCAGGCCAGCGTGGCCAGAAAATGCAAATGCTGCACCAGGGCGAAGATTGGCGATCCGTGGGTGATGATACGGCTGGTGCTGGCAATCCCGTTCATCCAGCAGAAGATGTAGGCGATGCCGGTGAACAACGCCAGCAGCGTCCGACTCCAGGATATCTTCCCCACCGAGATCATAAACAGGAAGTACAGCAGCACGTAAGGCCAGAAGAGAATGAAGTATACCGGGGGCAGACCGGCGGCCATGTAAGGCACATTAACAAACCAGCTGCCCAGCAAGGCCGGTACGATGGCAATCACAGACAGAAAGAACGCCCAGTCTTTCCCTTTAAAGAAGCCATAGGCACTAATGGCAAACAGCACGCCGGCGAGGATCCCGAAATTAGCCAGGATGGGATGGATATAGCGCAGAAGAATTTCACATCCTGGTTCAGCAGTCGGTGTGTTCATGCCTTTCTCATACCAATTCAGAAAGAGCACAAAATGCCCGATGATTCCCATCAGGGCCGCAATGCTGGCCAGGATGCCTCCCAAACGGTGATTGGTTTTCATTTCATCGCTCCTTTTCTTGAGGTTATCAGCGTCTATTCCTATTCTAGAAAGATGGTTATTTAAAACCTTCACTTGTATGACACACGGCACAGCCTTTGTAGTAGGGGGTATCGTTGTGTGCGGCGACATATACGACGGTGCCCGGTTCGATTGTGAGATTGCAGTTATCGAAGAAAAATGGACCCTGCTCGTCGGTCCATTCCACGATTGAAACGTCGCAGGCCACGTAAATCGTCCCGCGCCATGTGTCGTTGCACAGCGGGCCATGGATCACCCGATCCACTTCAACCATTTTCCCGCCGATCTCAACCAGTGTGGGAGCCGAATCCGGTCCGTCATCGCTCGCTGAATCTGGAGATGAGAATTGGGCCGGATCGGGTACATACGTTACGCTGTCCGGAGGACACACATCGGCCTGACAGGCCGTGAGAACCAGCAAGACTGTAATCAACAAGATGCTTTTATGCTTCATGCCGAATCGTCCTTTTGGCTCGGGGAAAGATCCAGGTTGATAGTTCTTGACGGGCTCGGTGCACCCGGGGCCTCGATGCGGTTGACGATGCCGCGCACACCGGGTATTCCCCGGGCGAGTTTTTCCACTGCAGCGCGCTCGGCCAGTGAATCGACCATGCCCGCCAGATGGGCGATTCCGTTGAGCACACCCACGCGCACGTTGGCAGCAGCGATTTGGCGTTCCGCTGAAAATTCAGCCAGGATCGCAGCGCGCAGGTTTTCGTCGGGGATAGAAGTTGTCGCTTGAGCCATCGTTCCTCGCAAAAACCGAATGGCGGTCGATTTCAGTGTATACGCAAGTTGAATTTTTGGGTACGACTTTTATCGTATCCGTCGCGGCTGCAATCAACGTTAAAGAGAGAACAAGCAGATGATATATGCTCTCTCCTTTCCGTTGATGGAATAATGAACAGTTCAATCTGTGGGAGCGTAGAATGGGCCAAGGTCGAAATGAGAGTTACTTCGCAGCTATGACTCGCCACGCTTTGCCAGTCCGGCCGGATCCAGGATAACGATCTCATGCCGTTCAACGTGCAGCAGCTTCTCGTCCTCCAGCGTTTTCAACGCACGGCTGAGCACATCGCGTACCGTGCCCAGACGTGTAGCCATCTCGTCGAACGTCGTCCAGGTGCGGCGCGGGACCACCAGGCGATCGCCGGATACATCGGCGTGTTTGAGCAGCGTCTTGGCGATGCGCGCTTCCACGCTGCGTAAAGAGAGATCCTCGACCAACCCGATGAAATACAGCACCCGCTCGCCCAGCCGCCGGATCACCGCCATGGCCATCTCCGGGTGCTGCTTGATAAGATCCAGGAAAACGGACTTCTCCAGCGCCCATGCATCAACGGCTTCCAGCGCCACGACCGTGCCTGGTGAGGGGGTGTCGGTGAGCAGCGCCACGTCCCCGAACACCTCACCCGATTCGAGGAACCACAATGCCTGTTCGCGCCCCTCCGGTGACATGCGCGTGGCTTTGACCCAGCCAGTCTCCAGGATATAGAGGACGTTAGCCGGTTCCCCCTCGAGGTAAATGACTTCTTCCGCATCGAAATGTCGGGGGATTGCCGCACAGGCAATCGCTTCCTGGACCGCTTCGGGCAATTCGGCGAAGTGCCGTACCTGGCTCAGAGTCTGCTTGACCCTGGCCAGATGCTGTGGGTTTGAAAGTGGTGATTTGTCCTTCGTCATCGAATAACGGTCTCGTTGCGTATACGCGGATCGTGAAAAGACTATATCCGTTCTGGCTTTTGATGCAAGCTTTCAATGGAGCAACGCTCTCCAGAGAATGGCTAGAGGACGATCTGCGTTATACGCCGCATCGAATCCGCGCTGCTGTTGCCAACGTACAATGTATACGCCTCGTCCAGCACCCACTGCGCGGACTCGGAGTCGTAGAATTTGAGATCTTCCTTATTTACCATGATCGAGATAGCCTTACGCTCTCCTGCATTCAACGCTACGCGTTGATAACCCTTCAGGAGTTTGACGGGACGGTCCTGATCGGCGCCATTGGAGCCGGCGTACACCTGGACGACCTCCGCACCGTCCCGATCTCCACGGTTTTCCATATCAATACTCACAATAATGACATCACCTTCGTCTACCGCCGTAAAATTGTCGATGGAAAACGTGGTGTAGCTGAGCCCAAACCCGAAAGGAAAGACAGGCTGGATTCCTTGCTTGTCGAACAAGGTATAGCCATGATAGTACCCGTATTCGATCTCATAGGGTTTCTGCCCGATTTCAAGGAAGGCTGGATAGTCTGCTTCATCCCGGGCGACGGTGAACGGTAATTTCCCAGATGGATTTACCACTCCGCAGAGGATGTTCGCCAGTGCAGTTCCCCCTTCCACACCGCTGTAGTAGTTCATCAGGATGGCATCGGCGAACTGCTTCCATTCCTCCACGATGATGGCACAACCGCTGAACAGCACAACCACCACCTTTTTGCCAGCAGACTTCATCGCCCGGATCAAAGCGACTTCCTCGCCCGACAACCGTAGGCTGGCCCGGTCGCCGCCGCTGTTCTTCGGTTTCTGATCCAGGCCATAGCGGGTATTCAATAGGTATTCACCTTCCTGATATCGGTTGCTTCCAGCACAGATCACAATCACGTCCGAATCTTTCGATGCCCGGATTACCTTTTCAATATCCGCTCCCTGCGAAAGGGTTACCCGTGCGAAGACTTTCTTTAATCCGGCGTATGGCGTGATGACATTCTTGCTGGACACGCGGCTGCTGCCGTAGTCGCCCAAATTTTCCTCAGCGGCATAATCCCCGGTCACCGTGATCGCTGTATCCTCGCTCAGCGGCAGGATGCCATTGTTCTGCAGCAGCACCATGCCCTTCTCGGCGACCTCCCGAGCCAGTTCCCGGTGTTCAGGAGATGCCACCATGCTTTTGTCCCTTGGCCGGATATTGGGAACCGATCGGATCAGGGCAGAGACGATGTTCTTCACCGCCCGGTCGATGTGCCCCTTATTTAGCTTCCCCTCCCGCAGCATCCCGGGGATCTTGCGGTAGCGCCAGGTGAACATCATCTCCACGTCACAGCCGGCACGCAAGGCATGTTCGGCATCATAGATGCCCCACACGAAATCCGAAAGGACGAAGCCATCGAAACCCCACTCGTCCCGCAAGATATGCGTCAACAGTTTTTGATTCTCACAGCAGTAGAATTCGTCGTAGCGGTTATAAGCCCCCATGATCGACAGGGCGCCGACCTCGACGCATTTCTTGAAGTGCGGCAGGTAGACCTCGTGCAGCGTACGCTCATCGGCCGTGACGTTGATGCGAAAGCGCAGATCTTCGATACTGTTCAGGGCGTAATGCTTGGGGCAGGCGATCATGCCCTCCTCCTGAACCGATCGCGTCAGGGCTGCCCCCATCCTTCCCAATAGGAAGGGATCCTCCCCATAACTCTCCTGGCTTCTGCCCCAACGCGGATTGCGCACCAGATTGATGCAGATGCCTGCAAAGTAATTCGCCCCCTGGGCGATGGCCTCAGCGGCGATCATCTTTCCTGCGCGATATTCCAAATTGTCGTCGAACGTAGAGGCGCGGCACATGGAAACCGGTAGACAGGTGCTCTTGCCCATCACCACCCCGCGTGGACCATCCGTAAATAGAATCGGCGGGATGCCCAACCGCTTGCAGCCCCCAGCGGGTATGGGCTCGTAGTTATATTGTCGTCGATGTAAAATCATGTTCTTCAGGGTGATCAGCAGACCGCGCCCGGAGAGCATGCGCATCTTCTCCTTCGTGGTCATCTCGGCCACCAGCGTATCGACCTGCCGGTTCAAGTTTTCCCTGGTTCTGTCACTGTAATAATTTTCTGCCGCCGTCTGGAAGTTCATATTCTTTCTCCCGCCTGGATGGCTCGACGATGAAGCAACACCGGGTATCTCCTGTGATTCGATTCGTTCACAGCGATTTGAGAAAATCCGTTATGGCCTGCAGCACCACATCCTTTTGCTCGTTATGCAACCAGTGACCGACACCCTCGAGCAGGATGTGGGTGGAATTGGAGAGCAATGTCAAGCCTCGTTCGACTTCCGCATCCATCATAATCCCGCCGGCTTTCGCATCGGCCTGCAGCAAAAGCACCGGGCAGCGAACCGACGGCAAGATGTCGTAGCCGGCCGCCGTCCTTTCAGGATCGTCGATCAAGATCGTAAGCGTATCCGGGTCGGCTTGATACAGGTTCTGGGCAAACTATGCATTCCCCACCGCATCGCTGATCTCTTCCAATGTGTGTGCCCCGCCAGCCAGGTCGCGCCAGGCAACCAGGTTATCCCGGGTACGTCTTAAGTGCGCCAGCCAGCATTCGGCCGTCAGCGGGGAATCGCCCACCACCACAGACCGGATATGCTGCGGGATTTGGGCAGCCACGAGCAGCGCCACCATTCCCCCCAACGAATGCCCGAAGATGACAGCCGGCTCAGGTATTTGCCGGAGAAAGGCGATCATATCATCTGCATAATCCTGCAGGCGATACGCGCCGGGCACGCGTCCTGATTTACCGTGGCCACGAAAATCCGGCGCGTAGAGATGCCAATCGGCGGCCAAATCCGGCATGATCGACTCAAAGCTTTGCCAACCATTCGATCCGCCGTGCAGCAGCAACAGCGGCGGGCCGGAAGCCGGGCCTTCCGCATAATGGATTGTTACTGTACCTGTATCGAATGTATGCCGGTGAAATTCTATCGTCATTTGCAGATCGTGAGCGTACTCGTTAGGGTATTCGACCTGGATCGGGTCTACCCCGGGTCATTCTTGACCATAGCCGCGAAGTCCAAATCGCGCCACTCACATGTGTATTTCATCAAATTTGGTAATGCATTCAAGCAGGCATGGGTACTATGAATGTTGGAATCGGAGCCGCCTGTGGGGAATGGATCCCGGTAACTTTGCGGTAACTATGTACGTGCAAGATGGAACCAGGATTGCACACGATCAAGTAACCAGAAATTTAAGGAAAGTGCAGTCCTACCGACGGGATGCATCGAAAGAGAGTGGTGACCATGAACGGGCAAACATGTTTCTTCAAGCGCGATAAAACCGCTGGCTTTTTTACTTATCTGGATTGTAGCGAGCTGTGTGGGTTGCTCTATTCCTATGGATCATGTCATACAAGCCATTCAACCCCCAACGCTGTCACCAGAGTGGACTTCGACTTCTAATCCTACGAGACTTACCAATACCGACACACCGGCACCGGTAACTGTCTTGGCCATCGAAACACAGACGCCTATTGCATCCAGTACGATGTCCGGCGTGCCATTTGATTACTTAATGATGACCAGTGCTCTCGACGGCTGGGCATTGGAGCAGTTTGAATATCCGCAGAATCTCTGGCATACGCAGGATGGTGGTTTAACCTGGATGAATGTATTACCGCAAACTATGGAGATTTGCAGAATCTGGTGAGGCAGTTTTCAGCAGCCTCATGAGGCGTGGGTCGGAGTCCGCGGTTTGCCGGATCAGGGCACCGGCTTGGCAAAGACCACAGACGGCGGTAAGACGTGGGCGCTGATCAACAGTTCGTTGGAATGGTATGAAGACTCCTATCTCCGCGTATTCGATGACCGCGAAGGCATCTTGGTATGGTATGGGGTTGGAGCCGGTTCGTATAGTGAAATCTATAAAGAAGCCCACGGCGGGGGTGTGACCTGGACCCTGGTTCCGATCGTTTCTCTTTATAATGGTGGGGTTCCTAGATTCCCCGGTGAGATCACAGTAAGTGGTATCAATGGTGATTCTATCTACATCGACCCGGGGCGGCTGATCGTGGTGGGTGGAAATCTCGTCATGACTCCATCTGAGATGTTCGGGCTTTCAATCACGACAAACTTGGGAGAGGAATGGAAACGTATAATTCTGCCCTTGCCCTCCGGTCCATTTGAACGCAGCTGGATTAATCCTTATTCACCTAAATTCTACAGCGAGGACAATGGCAGCTTGCCGGTTTATCTTCAATTGGAAGGTCAAAACCGACACGCTGTGGTTTTTTACGGCACCAGCGATGGTGGGCTTAGCTGGACGTTAAGGTCGCTTGTGGAAAACACGAGCGAGGCATGGATTGATCTGCGTAGTCTGGAATTCGTTTCGGACCAGGACATTTTCGTGTGCTGCGGTAAGGACCTCTGCGTATCCCATAACGGCGCACGCAGTTGGCAAACGCTCTCGTCCAATCTCATATTCGGTGATTCGATGATCGAAAACCATGCCGACTCACCTGACTTCGTCGACGCGCTGAAAGGCTGGACGCTTGTGGGCGCGGGCGGAGGCGGGAGGACTTTGTGGTGCACGACGGATGGTGGGCTGTCCTGGCAGGCGTTGACGCCGGTCTTCATCGAGCGGGACTAGTCGATGTGCGTGCGGTTGCGATTTCAATGGCCCAACTTGGGCTTAGTCGCCTGCCTTCTGCCCAGATGCGAGACTCTACTTGATCTTCCGAGTGCGATACCCATCATAATCGGGCACCAGGCGATCGTATTCCCCATCCATTAACGGAGATGAGATCATAAAATCCGCAGTGGAGCGGTTGCAGGCGATGGGGATGTTCCACACCACAGCCATCCGCAGGAGGGCTTTCACGTCAGGATCATGCGGCTGCGGTTCGAGGGGATCCCAGAAAAAAATCAAAAAATCGATCTCCCCATCGGCGATCTTGGCCCCAATTTGTTGATCGCCGCCCAGCGGCCCGCTTTGCAGTTTCGTGATTTTAAAGTCAAGCTCTCTTTCCAGCATCTCACCGGTCGTACCCGTAGCAAACACACTGTGGTGCGCCAGGAGATCGCGGTTGAATCTTGCCCACTCCACCAGAGTCTGTTTCTTGTTGTCGTGCGCGACCAGGGCTATTCTTTTGTCTGGTTCCATAACGATCTTTCGGTCCGGCATAAGGTTGTTTCCATCCTTCCTATGATTCAATGACAGGATCGACGCCGGCTGCCATTCCAGAGTAAACCGCTGCCCAGAGCGCTGTGCCCTGAATGAGACCCCTCTTGCCGATCATGAAAGGTGAAGATTAATCCCACCGTCAACAAGCGCATGGTTCTCCAACCTATCTAGAAGAAGAAAGTCTGTACTGAGTTCTACTTCCATCTACCCCGGCAGTACAGGGTGGTTTAGCCCGGGCGAAAGTCTTCTCTGATATGCCAGGTCGGGAAGATTAGCCCGCGCAGGCAATCTCCACGTAACGATCGATTCTGGCGCTGATGAAATCAATACTGCCCTGCCAGAACTCGCTGCTGCGCAGATCGATGCCAAATCGCCCGGCGAGCTCGGCTGCATCCCCTTGCCCGGTGCTTCTGAGTAAGGATTCGTACTCCTTGATGAAATCACGGCCGCGTTTTTTATAGACGGCATACAACCCCAATCCAAACAAGAGTCCAAACGCATAAGGGTAGTTGTAATAAGATTCATTCGCGGAATAGTAATGAGGTTTCCATGCCCACATATAGGGGTGCTGAAATTTTTCGTCCAACCCATCGCCGTAGGTCTCACGCTGGCAGCGCAGCATGATCTCACAAAAATCCTCCACAGATAATTCGCCATTTTCTCGGCGCTCAAAGACTTCTTTCTCGAAGAGAAAACGTGAGTAGATATCCACAATGACCTGAGATGCGCCAAGCAGGAAATTTTCCAGAATGGCGAGTTCCTCCGCTTCGGTTTCTGCTTCAACCAGCATCGCCTCCGTGATCAAGGTTTCATTGAAGATCGATGCGGTTTCGGCCAACGTCATTGGCGTTGAGCGCTGCAGCATGCTCAGTCCGGTGTGGCATTCGTTATGGAAGGCATGGCCCAATTCGTGTGCAAGCGTCGAAACCTGATCGAGAGAGCCGTCGAAATTGCACAGGATGCGCGACTCTTCGAGCGCCGGAATGCCCATACAGAACGCGCCGCCGCTCTTTCCCTTGCGGGGCTCAGCGTCGATCCAATGGCTTTCGAAAACACGGTCGCTAAACGCAGCCAGGCACTCGCTGAAGACCTTGAAGTTCTGGACGATAAATTCCCGTGCCTCCTGATACGAGAACGTACGCTCGACCTTCCCGACAGGCACAAAGATATCCCACCAAGCCAGAATTTCTTTACCGAGCAGTTTTGCCTTCGCCTTGAAGTATTCCCGGAACTGCGGGAAGGAGCCTTTCATGCTGTTCAGCATCGTTTCTAGGGATTGGCGGTCGATTCTCGACTGGTCCAATGCGGCGTGCAGCGAATCCTCACGACCTCTCCGCTTGTTGAGCGTATTGACCTCACCCTTTACGCCGTTCATGCATGCGGCAACCGATTCGCGCACCGACTCCCAGGCTTCGATCTCCGCCTCGAACGCCGCTCTGCGGACAGGCTCATCGGGATCATAGCGGCGGATATTCTGAAGGGCCGGCATGGGCACATCTTCAAGCTTGCCATCACACTCGAATGGAACCGATAACTGCGAGGTCACGGTGCCCTGCAGCTTTTCCCAGGCGCTGCCCCCGGAGAGCGAGAGCTCAGAGGCGAGCGTCTCCTCCGCCTGACTCATACGATAGTGTGTCTGGCGATAAGACTCTTCCAGGAAATAGCTGTGGTGCTCTAGCTCCGATACGGCCTGAATGAGCGCTTCCAGGCCAACTTCATCCTCAACCGCCGAACGGAGCCAGCTCTGGAAATAGATATAGGCGCGCTTCAAACGCACGGCGACGATCTCGTGCTCGGATAATTTCTTTTTGGCAGTCTGGTTGAACGAATCGGTGGAGACAAAACTGTATAAATACGCAGATATCGTCTCTTCCAGGAATGCGCAATCATTCATGCGCTCGATAACTCCAAGAATCACACCGGCCAGTGCCTTCAATTCGGAAGGATACTGACCATCTTCGTGAATGCCGTTCTCTTCGAGAAACGCCTCGAAGGACTCGATTTTCGACCGGAACGAGTCGAGAGCCGCCTCAAATTGTGTATCCTCCAGACCCGGGTATACCGGGGTCATGTCCCAGTGAGGAAGTGCTGTCTTTTTCTGCTGCGCCATCGTGATCACTCCTATCTCGATTAACAGTCCATCGTGTATGTATGGAAAACGATATTCGCTTTGTTTTCTGCTGCAACTTTACCTCAAATTATGATCCTTTCCGACATACCTGGTCATATCGGCAGCAATCGAATCCTTCTCGGGATTTATTGCCATCAAGTTGTCTCCAAACAACGATCTCGATTATGGCATGATGCGCACTTTATCGCTGGATTGACGACAGCCAATTTATTAATGATCTGGCAGAAGAACAAATGGCTCCCACCGATTTTACAGGAGTTTATGGAGATGATTCGGGAGTTATGCACGCTTATATTCAGTGTGGGTTGCCCGCCAACGATGATTCAGCGGCGAAGGGAAGATTGTGTATACGTCCGGCTAAGGCAGCTGGATATCGACCTGATCAATCGTTTCGCCTGCGACGGAGAAGCTGGTCAATTCCAGTCGATCGGGATATACAACCACGAGAACGAAATGTGATTTTCTGGCAAATACCTGGCTTTGCGGCAGCAACTCGCCCCCCGCGTAGGTGATGGATGACCCACCTCCGCTGACAATATAGGTGACGTTATTTACTTGCAGCCGCTCATACTGATGCGTGTGGCCTGAAAAAACCAGCGGAATGTTTGCTTCCTGGAACAAGGGCGACCAACTGTCCCGCACCGGGACTCCTTCGTTCCGATGGACGGAACTGCTGCTGAACGGCGAGACGTGAAACACTGCGATGCTCGCCTGGAAGCGATCATCCCCCAGCCGCTCGATGAGCCACGACTGCTCAGCCTCGCGCCCCGCAATCCCGAAAAACACCTGGGAATCGAGCATGATGAACTGCAGTCCATCCATGACGAAGGCATAGTATTGACTCGTCCCGCTTGCTGGAATACGGGGATCTTCGAATGGCGGGAATGCATTGAAGTAAAACGGTTCGCCCTGCCAGCGGATATCGGGGTCGTAGTCGTGGTTGCCGGGAACGGTGTATACAGGGAGTTGCTGCAGCAGGGGGGCAAAGGTCTGGTAATACTTGTGGGCATACGATTCGAAAGGATCGGCGTTCAGCTCCGTCTCGTCCACAACGTCCCCGGTGTGCAGCACAAAATCGAGGTTGGCTGCCGCCATTTGCTCGACCAGCGAGGCCGTGACGGAATCGCCAAAACTGGCATCTCCGATTACACCGAAGCGAAGGGGATTTATCTCCGCTGGTGTATGGACCGTAAACGGTCCCCACTTTTCGCCGAGGAAGTGAGGCTCGGTGAACTCGCCGTCCGCGCCGGGGATGCCCACCCGGATCTTGTAGGTTGTTCCCGGAACGAGCACGTTCAACGTGAGTTGATGCCGAACCGCATCGGCATCAAAAGGCAGTTCGCCTCCAGCAGCTGCTCCATCAACTTGATAAAAAAGGATTCCCTCAACCGCCTGGTCCAGCTCGAAGAACAGCACGGCACGCGTTGGTGTGATGTGGCGGATGGTCAGCGGGAGCACATACGCCACGTCTCCCAGCGGGAACTCCGCCGCGAATACATCCGGCGTCGGTGTTGGCGAGATTGTAGGTGTGCTCGTAGGAACCGGAATGATGATTGATATACAGGTTGGGGTGTCGAGCGGAACGATCGAGGGCTCTGCCGTTGATGTTGCCGGCACGTTGCTTGGCAGTGAACCGCTGCTGCACCCGAGGAGCAGAAGGGCCAGGACGGGAGGCATCAGAAAATTACGATGTAAACGAAAGAAACCCAATTGCATGATGACCATCACTCTACTAATATAATTACAAGCTGGTTGTTCATCCACCATGTAGTACGTTCCGTCGATATCGACGATCTTCCGGAGACAATCTCGCGGCTTCCTACAATACCATTCTACCTCTCATGCGCACTCCGGGCCGATCCATATCTGTAACTGAGAATCATATTGCCATCCGGACGAATCGATGGAAAGAGTGTGGCGAGGCCAACCGTTCTCCACGCGACGCATGGTTTCTTCCCAGGGCAGAATGCCGCTCAAGGCATCTGCGGCTTCCACATTGCAGGCGCCCACGGCCACTGCCGCAACCAACGCCTCCTCGGCAGACATGCCCCGCAGCAAAGCGCTCAGCAGCCCGGCGATGGTGGCGTCTCCGGCCCCGGTCGTGCCGACGACTTCCACCTGGAAACACGGACTCCACAATTCCTTGCCGGCCCAGCCGGTGGGACAGGATGGCCGCGCGGCGCCCATGGATTGCATGGCCGCATGGTCGCCTGTGCGCAGATAGAGTCCCTGATCTCCCAGTTTGAATCCGACAATCTTTATCCCCATATCGAGCAGTTGATCGCTCAGCTCCGTCAGCAGCGGCGCCGTGATCCAATCTTGCCTGCAGCCAGAATCATCACTCCGGAAGATTTCGGAATACATGCTGCGCCGCAGCATGTACAGCGTTTCCTCGATACTGGGCACGAATATGTCGATGTATGGCGCCGCCGCCTGAAGAATGGCAATCCAATCGACCTGTCCGCCCGCCGAAGAGGGATCGGGAAGCGTCATATCGAGTGAGGTGGTCAGGCCATTGGCCCTGGCGCGGTGCAGGATGTGTACCAATTGGGCGCCGTTATCGACGTACATTTGCCGCATCACGGGCGGGTAACCGAAGTGGAAAAGACGTCCCTTCGCAAGCAGATCATCGCGCAGGTCGTCGGCGCTGAAAGTGTCGTTGGCGCCGGGACAGTGCAGGAAGATACGATCGACTCCGGGAGGGTTGATGATGATCGTGTACGAGGTGCTGACCGTCGTGTCGACCAGCATATCATCTGCCAGGCCGGGCTGATAAGAATCCACGATCTGCCGGATCGCCTGGCCAAACGGATCGTCTCCGATCTTGCCCATCAGTCGAGTGGGAATGCCTAATTTATGCAGCGTCAAACCCGTATTCGCCACCACCCCGCCGGGGGCGAAATGAACCGGGCCAGCGTTCAGCAAACTGCCGGGCCGGAACAACGTGCGCCATTCGTCTTGCGGAATGCCAGATATATCGGGAAGGATATCCAGGCAGATGTGACCTGCTACGATCGCATCGTGGTTTGTGTCCATACGATGATCTCTAGCCATTTTTATAATCCCTGGAAATGGGTTGGGCACATCACGATTGTGCTCTGCCGTGTTTAATTTGTACCACTCCTGATGAAACTCTCATAGGCGGAAAAAAGTAAAACACAAAAATCTCATCTATGCTTCCAATCGTCTTTCGGCTCGAGCTTTCTGGAACGGGTAGTTCCTTTGCATGCTAAAGATAATTTGATTGACGAGGCCTCGAATCCATTCGAAGCGGCACTTTCTGGCATGGAAGGTGTTTTACATAATATCAACCATGAAGCAGGCGAATTTACCTCAGCGTTCTTATCACGATTCACGCTGCAGACAAGAGCATCCATAGTGGAAAAATATCAACTTTATGGCTACCGTTGGGTCGTTTTGGCAGTCTTTATGTTCATCAACCTGACCATCCAGATGCTGTGGATTACCTACGCCCCCATCACAGGTCCGGCTGCAGCCTACTACGGCGTGAACGATCTGAAAATCGGCATGTTGTCGATGATCTTCATGATCGCATACATCCCGCTCTCGATTCCAGTTTCGTGGGTGATTGATACGTACGGATTCCGCCGCGCTGTCGGCATCGGCGCGCTGTTGATGGGATTTTTCGGCCTGCTGCGCGGATTCGCCGGAACGGACTACACCTTGGTGCTGTGGAGTACGATTGGTATTGCCGTTGCCCAACCCTTCCTGCTTAACGCCTGGACAACCGTCCCGGCGAAATGGTTCCCGGCCGATGGACGTGCTACGGCGGTTGGCCTGGTCACGCTGGCAAACCTGGTTGGTATGGCACTGGGCATGGCGCTGACTCCCGTCCTGATCGAAAGCATATCCATTTCAAGCGTGCAATTGATCTATGGGGGAATCACCGCTTTTTCAGCAATCTTGTTCATCCTGCTGGCGCGCGTAACTCCACCAACACCACCCTGCTCTCCCGACCAGGAGTCACGCGCTCTGATGCTCGATGGCTTGAAACACGCCTTCACCATCAAGCCTTTCTTGCTCTTCTTAATTGCATCATTCATCGGCCTGGGCATCTTCAACGGTCTGACCACCTGGATTGAAGCCATCATCCGACCGCGCAGCTTCACGCCCACCGACGCCGGCACTCTCGGTGCGTTGATGGTCGGGGGTGGTCTCATCGGGGCCGTCGTGCTTCCCGCACTCTCTGACAAACAACACAAACGCCAGCGCTACCTGATGCTCGCCTTCGTTGGTGCGATTCCCGGCCTGCTTGGCCTGACATTCACAACGTCCAGCGCGGTGCTTTTTGGATCAGCGGTTCTACTCGGCTTTTTCCTGGTCAGCGCCCTGCCAATCGGCATGCAGTATTCCGCCGAGGTCACGTATCCCACCCCCGAAGGCACCTCGAACGGTCTGATCCAATTATTTGGTCAGAGCGCGGTCGTCTTTGTCTACATCATGGAGGCGATGAAAACTGGCGACGGTTCGTTCACCCCTTCGCTCATCCTTGCTCTGGCGCTGCTGGTTGTTAGTGCCGGGTTGGTTACGCAGATGAAAGACGTAGCTGAGAATTAGCCAATTCGACATCTACATTGGTGTTTTCGTAGGTTTGGTTCGGTCGACCGCAGCCGAACTTGCGGGCAAGAAACGGGGGGTGAGGGGTAAGATATCCTTTACGACTCGCCTGATAAGCGGAGCGCTCTGGTTGTTTGATCCGTCCGGAAGTCGTTTTTTTCCATATAATGTGGCTAGCATGTCGGAATACACCGTTCGAAATGTACACACCCCTGGCCATCTTCTCCGATCTCAACAAACCCCACTTTCTTGTAGAAATGGCGATTGCGTTCGTACCAAGCAGGTGTATCCAGTGTCCATCGTTTCACCAGCGGGTACTTTTGCCACAGTAACTCAAATACCTGTGCACCGATTCCCCGGTTCTGGAACTCTGGATCAAGGAAGATACGCCCTACTTCATACTCGCGTGGCCGTTCTCGGAAAACGATGATCCCGCCAATGATCTGATTCTCTTGAATGATCTTATAGTAATCCCCTAAGGCCATCATCTTCCTCTGCCATCCTGCCGAGTTGTAGCCTTTGGGGCCACCTTCAATGGGACCGCCGTAGAGCGCATCGCTGTGGAATGCACATTCTGAGACTTTTGCGAGCGTATCGGCGTCGCTTAGCTTGGCTTTCGTGATTCGAACACCTGGGTAGGGGGTCATACAAAGCACTCTCCGCATTGGCAAAAAAAGCATATCGCCCGGGATCGCTTCTATGTATCCCCTGTGCGGGTGATTTCTAATGGTCCATTCGGTAAAAATGCCATCACTCAAACATGTAAAAGAGATCATCGTAATTCGTAGCAGACACAAGTGAAAGTCTTGGGTTGAGGAACGAAACCCAACCTGCGGACTTCCCTCTGCAAGCTCTCAATCGGTCAGCCCGGGAAAGTCGAGATGCAAGGCGGGATCGCCGTAGAGCACCATCGCGGCAACGTAGAAGCGGTTGTTGTCCATGCCGATAATGTCCTGCGCAGCGGATTTTTGAATGATTCTCGGGCTTTTTGCGGTATCGTACCAAACCACCATCATCTCCCCCAGCGTAATGTCGGGGTTGTCCGACAAAGTCTCCAAGAGAGCAACCGGCCAATTATTGGATCCCCACATGCACATGTGGCCGACGTAGCCCGGCACAGCGGCGACGATGGTGGGGGTGGGGCTGGACGTTGCGGTGGGAAGTGGGAGTGTAGGCGATGGGGGAACGTCCGTGGCTGTGGGTGTAGGGATCTCATCTTCTATGGAGTCTGGTGTGTCCGCATCCAGCACGGCGCCATTGTTACAGGCCGGGCCGCCGAAGCCGAGGACGAGGATCGTGAGGGTAATCTTGCAAAGCGCTGAGTGGCGTCGAAGAAACGAAGGAGAGATCGAAGCGGAATCGTCTTTGCGGCTTCCAACAGGCGCTTGGAGCTTCAATCTGATCATCCTACTCCATCCTGTGATGGGGAGCAACGTGATCCATCATCTGGCGAAAAACCGCCATCTACTCCGATGATACATCAAACCTGGCAAGTGTGGCCGAGTATCGAGTTTGTTGTCGCGGGTGGGAAACAGCCAAGGGAAGTATGTTTTTCCGGTCCGAAATCCCTGCGCAGCTTCACACCAAGCAGATTTCGCTTTCGCGCGATCTACGAAGACGAGTTTTTTCCCCATTGCGAAGCCCGGGAAGTTGTTCGCAGCCAGTATTATTTAATATAATACGTTCGATTTCCACTCCCGCTTCCGTTGCGACTTCGTCCGATGATTGGGGAGAAACTCGAGGCTAAGCTTATGTATCGAAAATTCGCTCTACTTATAATCCTTTTCCTGCTGACATCATTAGCCTGTGTGATCACAGATATCTTGCCCGATCCCTGTACGAACGATTGGCTGATCGCCCAGATCAATCTTTCCAACGCCAACCCCGATATCACCACCATCGACCTGGATTCAGGCTGTATGTATGAATTCGACGAAGTTGATAACGGCACGATCTATGGTGACAACGCCCTGCCTGTTATCTCTACCCCGATCCTGATCCATGGCAACGGCGCCACCATCACACGCAGTACGGTAGAAGATACGCCCGAGTTTCGTTTCTTCTACATCGACTCAGGCGGCAGTCTGACGCTGGAAGACGTCACGGTAACCAACGGATATATGAAAACTGCAACCGATATTTACGACAGCGGCGGCGCCATTCTGAGTATCGATGGCGATCTTGCGATTACCAACAGCACCTTCGCAGACAATAATTCCAAAGTCTCCGGGGGCGCAATTGTGGTCGTCCGGGGCGGTTTGAGCATCAGCAACAGCACCTTTACCCGAAACCTGATCGTCCGTGAGACGGGTGGTGGAGGCAACGGAGGTGCGGTGGCGATCCGCGGGGGCACATTGCTGAGTGTTGCCGACAGTGAGTTCACCGACAACCTCGCCACCGAAGGCGGCGCCATTTCTTCCTTTAATACGAACTCGACCATTACGGGCTGCACCTTCACCGGCAACGAGACGGATGGCAGTGGTGGTGGGGCAATTTACTCCGAGATAAGTGATTTAACCATCACCGACAGTGATTTCACCAGCAATTTTGCCATGATTGCAGGTGGCGCGATTGAGTTTCACGGGTATTACTTTGATGGCTATGAACTTGCTGGATACGATGTCAATCTCACCATCACGGGCAGTACCTTCACCCAAAATGAAGGGTATCTTCGAGGGGGAGCCGTTTTCCTGACGAATGCTACCGGAGTGACCATCGATAACAGCACCTTCGATGGCAATCAGGCGGCCTCACTGATAGGTGGTAATTCATCGGGTTATGGTGGCGCAATTTATTTTAATGAAGTGGTTGAGGATGTCACTGCTATTGTTTCCATCAACGAAAGCAGCTTCTATCGAAATCAGTCCGATGGAGGTTCCGCGATCTACGATCGTGCCGGGTCCAGTATCGCCATCGAGGCCAGCACGTTCGCCGAAAATATCGGCGAGTACGGTCCGGCTGGCATACAAACCGACGGCAGCCTTAACATTGTCAACAGCACTTTCTCCGGAAACACCGGCGATTGTTCAAGTTGGGCAGATGGAGCGTGTGGGATTGCCGTCCACAGCTCAAGATCTGCGGCCATCATTTACAGCACCATCGTCAACAATTCGGGATCCGAAGCAGACGCTGCTGTCTTATCTGAAGGAGGGGTGATCAAAATTAACGGCTCGATCATCGCCAATAACATCGGCAGTGATTGCGGCACCTCCGCAGGAGGTTCTCTTGGCAGCAGCTCCGCCGGCCTGGACAGCGACGGCTCCTGTCTGGCGCCCATTATGGACGACCCGTTGGTTAACCCGCTGGCAGACAACGGCGGCCCCACCCCAACCCACGCTTTACAGTCCGGCAGCCCGGCGATCGATGCCGGTCCTGCCGGTTGTGTAGCCAGAGATCAGCGCGGAGTACTCAGGCCCTATCCGAGCGGTGGCAATTGCGACCTGGGCGCCTTTGAAGTATCTCCCCCTGTCGTTGACCTACCGCCGTCTGATCTCGAGCCGTATGAGCTCCTTACCCCCACCAGCACGGCGTTCCTCCCCTGGACCGGTGTCATCTCTGTGGATACACTCTGTATCAAAGGACCGGACCCGGCCTTCGAAAATGTCAGTTCGCTCGCAGCGAACACAGCGGTCGATTTGGCAGGGATCAGCGAGCAGGGCAATTATGTCGTCGTGGATAATCCCCGCTACCCTGGTGTGAACTGCTATGTTCCAAACGAGAAGATCACGATCGACGATGATGTTCTGACGCTGCTGCCCACAATCCCCGATCCCAGACTTCCCACTTCAACACCAACCGCCGAGCCCACCCCCACTGCCGCTTCTCCTCCTGCAAATGGCTCGATCAGCGGGGTGGTTTTCCAGGATCAGAATTCCGACGGCAACCAGCAAGCGAACGACGCCGGGATGAGCGGCGTGACGGTTTATCTTGGCCAAGGAGCCTGCAGTTCTTCAGGCTACCAGAGCACTGTCACGTCGGGGAGCGGCAGTTTCAGCTTTAACAACCTGCCGGCCGGGACCTACTGCCTGAGTGTGAACATTCCCCTGGAATGCGGCACCTACTCATCGCCGACGACCCCGACGCAGTACACCATCATCCTCGGTCCAGGCGGTAGTGTATCAGGGTTGTTTGGCTTCGCTACCTTCCCGTGCTAGCGAAGGGAAAGATATATGAACGGTGTGAGGGGAAAACGATATCCATACAAGATTTCGGTCCAATATCATCTCACAAGAGGGTCTGTTTGAAAGTTAACCCCCTAATTTTGCCTGGCTCGATATCGCGGCTCGCCCAAAAAAATTCCCCGCTATGTCATCCTCAAGGCAATCCCTGATTTTTGCCTGTCAGACTTCCCCCTGACACGAATTATGTAAGCTTCACCGACCTCAAACAAATGCCAGGATGATCAACGCGCAACATTTTTAGATTCAATTCGCACAGGGGCTTCCGGGTGCACCGCTTTCCAATGCCTCCAACTGCTCGTAAGGACCCGCATAACGATCGTTTAGGCCTGCATTTTCTGTAATGAAGGGCAAACTGTGATTTCAGCTCTCCAAGATTGCTTCGAAATCATCCAGCTTTATTTCGAGGAGACGAACCAAGTATTTTTCAGTCACTCATCCGTCGTTGCACTCGGATGTTGAATCAAGGGGTGATGAACCTCCTGCGGATAATCGAAAATCCAAATGTAATTGGTATTGGCTTGAAACGGTGGGAGAAAAGGTACCCGCGTACTGTACGAATTACTTACCCGTGTAACTTCGAAAGCGCCCATTTCTGGCGTACCATCAACTTGGTTTGCTCCATGGAAGGATTCCCAACACGCTGAAGGCTAATAATCCTTCGCGGGAATATCGCGGTTCAAACAACTGCCAGGCTATAGGTAATAACTGAGTGCAATGCATCTCGTACTGCGAAAGACAGGAATTATTGCTTAGGGAGGGGTTATGAGTAATGAAGCTGAAAAAACGCTAGAAGAAGGTCGCAGGAATGACTCCACAACAGGTGATTCAACTTTGCCCGATGGGGAGGCAAATAACAGTGAAGTCAAACGAGGTTTCGGAGGATGTCTTCTATATCCAATTCTTCTTCTCATCGTACAGCCGATTTCGTTTCTGAGAATGCTAAGCATGATCAACCAAAGCTCATACATGGTGAGATATGAAGTTTTCTGGCCGTACATGGTCTACGATCTCCTGCTGCTTGCTGCGGTATGTATTCTCTTGATTCTCTTTTTTAAGAAGATGGAAGTCTTGCCGGCGATGTTCGTTTTATTCTTGATCGGCTTTTCGGTTTTATCGAGCCTATCGGCGAACTTGTTCTGGCGGTTTCCGGAGGCGCGGGTGGTTGGACATGGAGATCCAATGCTCAGCCAGATGGTGATGCTTTTCCAAACCTTACTCCTTGTGCCTTATTTTGTGCTTGATGATCGTGTCAGGAACACGTTCGTGAATGAACTGGAAGAACAATCCGCGTTGCGTTCCATCATCAAACCATTTGTTCCTCTGGCTGCGCGTCTGTACGCATGGCTGCAGGGTCTTGGAAAAAAGGTGTTCTTGTTTGCAATTCTATTTGTGATTGCAGCCTTCTTGCTCGGCTATGCTGTGGACTCCATAGTGCTCTACGGCATTATCGATTAGGTATGGGTTATCGGCAGGTGGGAAGAATGTATCTATACGAGGAGTGTTGATATCTAGAATCATTGTGTGACAAGTGAATGACTAACTCATGGTCGATGGGTCGAGATGGTGCTAACGATAACAGTCTAGGGGATGTTATGGGTAAATTATGGATGCAACACGGGCAGAGATGAAAATCAGTATATTGCTTGTCGACGATCACGCAGGAATCCGTCAGGGTATCCGTAAAGCATTGGAAACTGAAATTGGATTCCAGGTTGTCGCAGAGGCCGCGGATGGTGCGGATGCTCTTCGGTTGGCAGAGCAGATACAACCCGATGTTGTCTTGCTGGATTGCAAGCTGCCGGATATCTCGGGCCCTGAGGTGGCCGAGGAAATCAGGGATCGAGGATTGCCAACGCGGGTCCTGGCGATGAGTGCATACAAGGAAGAGGAATTCGTTTGGGGTATGCTGCGCGCCGGAGCGAAGGGCTACCTATTGAAAGAAGAAGCGTTGGAGAAAGTTGTATGCGCCGTTCGGACAGTCGCCGGTGGTGGGGAATGGTACAGCCAGGGGGTGAGGGACAAGGTAGATCGTTTTGGCAGGGGTAGTGAGAATCCAGATCGTGATTGTGGGGAACGATCCTGAAATCGATAAAGCGAACTAAAAAGTAAATGAATAAACAAGCTCTTCATTCGTGTGTCAAGGTGTATTGAATGATGAAAGACACATTTGTCCTAAGTGGGATTTGCATCTTTATGGTTTTCATGATGGCATTGCCGATCCTTGTGATCGTTTTCCTTCAATTACGGAAAAGGGGTCTTATCAATATCGATCTCCGCCGAGGACCGACGCTAAAGCGTTTGCTGCTTGTCCTGGCTGTGATAGTCGTTGGATTGGGGATTTTCGCCCTGGCAGGTGAGTACGTTAAGGACTCGAGTGCATACCGGGATGGGGTTCAGGCTTGTCAGGAAGGGAATTACCTTACCGCAGTCGGAGCCTTTGATCGAGTCATCTACGCGTCAAGATTCGCGGAAATCGGCAACTTTGTAGAAAAGGCCAGGGAAGAAAAAGTATCGTGCTTCGATCAGATGGCTGAATCCAGCAAACGGGATGGTGATTACGGCATGGCGCTTGTGGCATACGCCGGCTTGATTACATCCAGCGAAGATGAAACGGTTTTCGAAACTTCCGTCTCGGAAGTCGAAATTATTTTCACAGAAAGTGACCCCGCCAGTCTCGCCAACCTGGAATTGTGCGACAGGATCGGCATCCTGGTCGAGGCGTCATTTATCCCTCAACCGGATTCTACTTTACCGCTGCTCTACCTGGCATGTGGTCAACAATATCTGCAAGAAGGCGAGGATTATGAATCGGCGATCGCCACATATCAAATTATTATCGATCAATATGGAGGTACGGAAGAGGCATCAATCGCAGAGGAAGAGCTTGCGGCGATATACTACGCAGCAAGCGTAGACAGCGGTGAATATGGCGCCTCCCTCATTCGTGAATCGTGTGAGCAGGTGTGTAACGGTGAACCCGCCAGCTCGCCTGCCGTAGGATTGGCGCAGGATGAGCCCAGCAAGGTGTGGTTCGGCGGCTCAGAATTTGAACTGCCTTCAGAGATGGCAGCAACAAGTCCCGGCCACTTTCATTACGTAATTTGTGTGAAGCGGGGAGTCGAGATCATCGAGACGTGCTTATACAGCGGAGGGAAATCCATTTCCAGGGGACGGCATCGGCTCAGCGTACAGGTTCGGGAGGTTCGTACCGGTGAAGTCGTCAGAGAGGAAACCTTCTTGGGCTCAAGTCCGCGCAATTGTCCCCAAACGATTTCGCAGGCTTATCAACTCAGGGGAAGTTACCCGTCAGACTCTTTGGCCTTCGATTGGCTGATGGAGAACTTGAATGGAATCATTCAATGAATACTTCAAATCATAAACATACGTATCTCATCACCGCCAATCTAATATTCTGGATATTGCTATTGACTGCCTGTGGGAATTCCGGGCTGGACGAGCAAATAGGAGTCAGCTCAAGTACACAGGAAAATGAAATATCACATCCAACAGCATGGGTCGTCGATGCCATTGAAGCCGAAGGCCCTGAATCCTTGGTGCTGCATGGAGATCCGTTGATGATTTTCCCAGGCGAAATCCTGCAGATGAAGAACCTCAAAGAGCTGGATCTGGAAGGCAATGATCTGATTGAAATCCCTTCCGCAATCGGTCAGTTGGAAAATCTGGAAAAATTGGTCCTGTCCTATAACCTTTTCGATAAATTGCCGCCTGGCATCGGGCAGTTGAAGAATTTAAAAACTCTGATACTCTCCAACACTCCCTTTCTTTCGGAATTGCCGCCCGAGATCGGGCAACTCAAAAGCCTTGAAGAATTAATCTTGGAGGAATCTTCGCTGCGCGAATTACCAGCGGAGATCGGTCAGCTACGAAATCTCAGGCTGTTGAATCTTAGAGATTGCCAGTTGACGGCACTGCCCCCCGAGATCGCGCAACTGGAAAATCTGGAAACGCTCATCTTGAGTGAAAATCTGTTTGAGGAATTTCCCATCGAAGTCACCCAATTGAAGTATCTCCGAGAATTGGATCTGGGCAGCAATCGAATAACCGAATTACCTGCTGAAATTGCAGGATTGGAAAATCTGGAGATTCTGTACGTAGATAACAATTCGTTAAGCCATTTACCCTTAGAAATCGGATCATTGTCGCATCTCCGGTCTCTGGACTTAAGCGCAATCGACGCGGAGACGCTACCGGCGGAAATCGGCCAGCTGACCAGCTTACGAACCCTGACAGTATCCTGGAGCATGCTGTCGGAGCTCCCGCCCGAAATCGGTCAACTCACAAGCCTTGAAGAATTGACACTCAGTGGGGATTTGTTGAAGGAACTGCCCGCCGAAATCGGTTTGTTAACCCAATTGAAGTCGTTGGATTTGTCCGGCAATATGATCGAGGTTTTGCCGCCGGAGATAGGGCAACTTGAGGCGCTTGAATCGTTGATTTTATACGACAACTTTATTG
>DAOUEK010000040.1:0-13118 GCA_034430425.1 Anaerolineales bacterium
CCGGTTAGTGCAGTTAACGAATGAATTGATACAAACACTGATTTCGCCGGATAGATCGCCCGTTCGAATTGCCGTGAGGTAAAAACTCACCTCAAGCGTACACCCTGCAGGAACGCGGGAACGAAATTCAAAGGATTGATAATCGTCGCTGAAATCCGAAAATTCAACATAAGCAGGTACGGTATTCCCTACAATAACGCCATCCAGGTAAGTTCGATCGATATCAATGCGGTCCAACGTTTGCTCTTCTTCTGCCAGGTTCGTAATCTCGACCACGAGCAAATATTCATCGTCGATCGAAACCACAGCAGGGGCAGTCACCCCCACTTCGATATCCTCGGGGGTTTGCGTCGCCCATCTGACAAACGAACTCCCCAGAAAAACTACGAGAAGTCCGACTCCCAGGCAGAGAACGGTACAGCCAGCGACGACCCACAATACGAACCTACGATCCATGATTATTCCTCAGAATGATTGATATTCCAAAATACTTACTGATAATACCTCAAGAAAGTATTTCTCATCCCATGCCACTTTAGCAACGTTCGATTTCGAACGCAAATCTCGTTGTAGATCCGAAGGACCATTCCTCATGAACACGTTGGCTCAGTGATATTCCGGCAGCCAATCCCCGTGGGCTTCGATGAGTTCGTCCACTAGATTCCAGATTTGATCCAGATCCAATTCGGCGGCGGTGTGTGGGTCGAGCATGGCGGCGTGGTAAATGTGCTCCCGTTTTTGAGTCAGCGCCGCCTCAATGGTAAGGGCCTGTACGTTGATGTTGGTCTGCATTAACGCGGCCAAATGCGGCGGCAGCGCACCGACTCTCGTGGGCTGAATGCCGTTCCTGTCCACCAGGCATGGCACTTCCACAACACAATCCTGCGGCAAGTTATCGATCAATCCTCGATTGGTCACGTTTCCGTAGATCACCCGAGGGACATCCGCTTCCATGCTGTGAATAATCTGCGGTGCGTACTCACCACTGGATTTCAAAGAAAAAATTTCGTCGAGATATTCGCCTGGCACATTATAATTCTTCATCAGTTCGGATTTTGGCGTATCGAGGGCAATCTCCGGATTTTCCAGAATAGCCCCCATCGAATCCCACATCTTGATTTGATCCTCACAGCGCCGCAAGTATTCATCCAACGGTACGTTGAAGCGTTCGATGAGATCGGGACGATCCCGCTTGATGAACCAGGGCACATATTCGGCGAAGTGCTCGCTTGATTCGGTCACAAAAAAACCCAGGCGGGTGAGCATTTCATAGCGCACCCGGTTCCAATCCGGCACACGCCCTTCGGCTACAATCTGGTGAAGGCGGGGATACAGATCCTCAACCCCCTCCGGCGTATTGCGACCGAAGCGCAGGTAGAAAGCCATATGATTGATCCCTGCGCAAAGGTAGTCTATCTCTTCGATGGGAACATTGATATCATCAGCCAGCTGTACAGCTGTATGATAGACACTGTGACACAATCCCACTGTGTTGATCTTGCTTGCCCGGCTGATCGCCCAACAGATGATCGCCATGGGATTGACGTAGTTCAGAAAGGTGACATCCGGACACAGTTCTTCCATGTCAGCACACATTTCCAACAGTACCGGAAGGGTACGAAGCGCACGCATGATGCCACCGATACCCAAGGTGTCACCGATCGTTTGCTCGAGGCCGAATTTCTTTGGAATCTCGAAGTCGATCACTGTGGCCGGTTTGTAGCCTCCCACCTGGATCATACAGATGGCGTAATCGGTGCTGTCCAGTGCCGCCCGACGATCGGTGGTCGATTCGATGCGCGGTCTGGCGTTCAGAACTTGGGCGACTTTGTGAGCCACGATCTCCGATGTACGCAAACGTTCAGCGTCGATGTCATGCAAACAGATGGTCGATTCCCCCAATTCAGGGAAGTTGAGAATATCGACCAGTAAGCGCTTGGTGAATACTGTACTCCCCGCTCCGATGAAGGTGATTTTGCACACGCGAACAAATCCTCCTAACTACAGAAAAGCGAATTTTAACTGCAGATGATATTCGCGTCCTAATTCTATATCAAGCAGTATTAAACAGACACCATGGGTGTTGCCACCCATGGTGTCGACTTGGGTTGAATTACTGCGTTTGTTCTCTTACTCAACAAGATACAGTGAAGCCTCATCCAGGAAAGCCCACTGTCCGCCGGGTGCGACCACGGTCAACCCGACCGTGCAAGTACCGTCGGTGACCTGGACGTTTTCAATGGCTGGCGTCTTCCAATTCAACCATCCGTTGGTGGGGATATCCACCATCTGGGTCTCCCCACCGCAGTCGGCAAACAACTGCAAGACATCTTCACCGCCACTCCCCTGGATCCATGCGCCGAGGACATACGTACCATTTTCCAAACCTGTCACAGTCTGTGAGATAGTAAACTCGAAGGCATCGTCCGCCCAGTAATGCATGGCGTATTTCCCCTCGTGCAGATTCTGACGTTCGTTACTGATATCGGCTGCTCCGGCATCTCCGTCAACCACCCAGGGAGAGAAGCTCCCTGATTCGAAACCGGCATTAACCAGGTAGTTCTTTTCTCCACCCGTGGTAATGCTGACAATGGCCTGCGGATCCGATCCCTCGATGCTGCCGGTTAATTCATAAACGCCGGCTTCCTCGAGCCATTCTGCCGGGATCTCAGCCCAGATCACGTCAGCATCCCGGATCGAATCGTCTGAATATACCGCTTTAACGGTTGTTGGAAGCACAATCTCCTCATCAGAGGCAAAGGCGACAGCGACGGGATACACTTCAGTAACAACTGCGGGAATGAATTCACCGCCCTGGTCCGGTTTAACCAGATTGAATACGTTCAAAGATGGCAGTGCGTTGCCTTCGAAATCAAAGAGTGCTTGATTCTCCCAGGCATTTCCTTCGCCTGATGCCCAACCGGCTCCTTCTACCGCAATCCACTCCGGTTCCCAGTAGAAGATGCCAAGGCCTCTTCCTTCAGGCACATTTGCAACCGCCTCGATCACATCTCGAACGGCCGTCGCCTGGCCGTGTAGAGAAGCTTTGTAGCCGCCAAATTCCTCGCCGGGGAAAAGGTTGGCATGCCCATCGGCGTCTTCCAACGTGAAGGCATAGGCGGCCTCCAGCACAACGAGATCCTTGTCATAACGGGCACTGATGTCCGCCATGTTGTTATTGAAATCATCCATGGGGCCGTGCCAGTAACTGTAATACGAGAGTCCGATGACATCGAAGGGCACCTCCCGGGCAGTCAATTCATCGAGCATCGTGCGATACAAGCTGTTGTTCCCGCCGTCCGCAAGATGGATGATGATTTTGACCCGTTTTTCGGGATCAGCGGCATTGGGGTCATTATCCCGCACGGCTTGAACGCCTTGTTTGAGTAAACCGGCGAATCCATCGTAACCTCCCACGACCTCTGCGCCCCTCCATGTCTTCCCCGCCGGCCAGATCATGCCGCTGTTGACCTCATTTCCCAACTGCACCATGTCGGGCATGGCGCCTTCGTCGGCAAGCGTCGTGATCACCTCTGCTGTGTAATCGTATAGCGCTTGCTTCAAGGCTTCCGTATCAAGCTCTTCCCTCGCCCTGGGATTATTCTGCTTCCCAGGATCAGCCCACCAGTCGCTGTAGTGGAAATCGAGCAGGAACTTGAGTCCCAGATCTTTGGCCCTTGTCGCAATCGCCACCGTCGTTTCCAGATCGTTGTTGCCACCACCCAGGGGCTCTCCATTTTCATCCGTGGGATCGTTCCAGATGCGCAGGCGGATCCAATTCACGCCGTTGGCCTGAAGAATTTCCAATGCATCTGCTTCTTCACCATTGACGAAGAATTTACCACCACTGTCCTCGATTTGTTCCAGCATGGAAACATCGGCGCCCAGGATAAAATCCGGACTGAGTCCCTCGATGGGATTGATGTGGAAATCCGATCCTTCCGGAACCGAAACCGTGGGAATCGGTTCTTTGGTTGCAGTCGTGGTCAGCGTGGGTACAGGAGTCTGGGCAGGACCACATGCTGACGGCGCCGCACTTAACACGCTTACAAGCAGTAACACAACTATTTGCTTTCTCATGATCGATTCCTCCTCCGCTACACAGTGGAATATCAATATTCTTCACGTGTTGTCTACACCAGTCACGCGCAGAAAACGACTTGGTTGAATTGGCGGCGAACCAGAATATTTGAGGTAGTATTTCAGGCTGTTGTGTTTAAATGAGGGTCACGCATGCGCTTGGTCAGACGTTGATAAGCGCGATGATCCCTCTCCCGCAACAAAAAAGACGATCCCGGCTGCGTAGTTGTCGGAGAAAATGCTTGAGAGGAGCTGCGTGTGTTATTCATGTAGATACCTCAATCGCCTCCAAGCGAGAGGTATTTCGCGTTCTACGGGTTCATCTTGAATAAAACGATGAAACCCTTTCACGTAACGTGACACAAGAACTCGTTTACGATCAGCGTTTATTCGAAAATACAAGCGGTTGGGTTTTGAGCGGGCAGCATTTCAATCTTCAAGGGTATCAAAAGCTACTATTTACTGGCTTTAATCTCCTTGAGTGTATCGCTTATTTCATTAAGTGCATCATGCATTCTGAATAATACGATCAGAAGCTCTGCATATACGCGAACCATTATTGGGCCAACTACGAGATATAAAAGACCCGTCCCAAAACCGCCGCGTTGAAACATCATTACAATAGCCGCGATTACAACTGCGACGAGGCCAATCCAGTACAAAGCCTGGATGATCAGCGGCGTGATCATCTTCTTAAATGAGGTTAAATATTCCATCCCTGAATCCTCCAGTGTGTATTCTAGGTTCGAGATTGTCGGTTTTTCATCTGCTGCCCGCCCAATATGGTGCCGTAAGCAATCATGGGGTTTACGTATACATATAAATTGAGCGCGATATGAAGAACCGAGAGCCACTTTAGCAGTAATCCTCAACTCGCGCAACACGCATCGGCATTGTGCGCACGGATTCACAGCAATTGTTTTTACGAGAACCAGCTGCCTGCTTGAATATGCTCACATATTAAAGATGGTTACCGCAATGTCCCCAGCAAAAAAGACGATCCCGATGAGCAGAGTTCCCCATGCGCCGCGAGTCGAACCGGGTTCCAAGACAGCCTGGGCAGGATTATCGGGATTGTAATAGACGCTAACCCGCTGCCCGGTCTGATGCTTCAGCTTCGCTGCATCGCGAGCATGCGAAGGATAAGTCCACGTGCCGACGGACCTGATCGCTGCTGTATTGTTGGCGCCAATCGTGTAGCTGTACACGACACGCGGCGAGTACCTCCGCGTCGTCATGCCATCCGAGTCCGTTGAATCGCTCTTGTCCACCGTGGCAACGACGACTTGTCCCTCGACAGCTGGCCAGGTCGCACTTGCCTTGCCCGTTCGATAATGCACGCTCCCCCGGATGAGGGCGAACAGCCCGATTCCGGCAAACACCAGGCTGAGAAATTAAACCCTTTTTCTCACCCCTCCTGTTTCGTTATGCGCCCAGGGACTCCTCACCTTCCGAGATCGGGGAAAGCTTCGAGCAACGCCGGGTGCACGAGTTTCCCATCCCGCATATTGAGGGAATCCCGGTGCCCCTTGGAGAGTGCCAGGAAGGAGTCAAGCCCCTGTTTGGCGAGTTGCCGGCAGTATGGCAGCGTGGCATGCCCGAGCGCCTGGCTGCTGGTACGACTCACGGCGCCCGGAATGTTGGCCACACAGTAGTGAACCACTCCATCCACGATGTAGGTGGGATCGCTGTGGGTTGTGGGACGACTGGTCACAAAACAGCCTCCCTGGTCGATGGCCACATCCACCAACACGGCACCGCGCTTCATGGTCTTGATGATTTCTCGGGTGATGAGGACAGGCGCCTTTCCGCCCGGAATGAGTACCGCGCCGATGACTAAATCCGCATATCTGGCGTGGTAAGCAATGGCATGGGGATCGGAAAAAACCGTCGTCACATTGGGAGGCATGACATCTTCGAGGTAGCGCAGACGATCGAGGTTGATGTCCATCACGATGATGTTGGCACCCATCCCCGCGGCTACCTGGGTTGCGGCAGTTCCCACAACCCCGGCGCCGAGGACCAAGACATTGGCTGGCTTCACCCCGGTGACGCCGCCGAGAAGAATACCGCGCCCCTGGCTCTGTTTCTCGAGGGATTTGGCGCCCTCTTGAACGGACATTTTGCCCGCCACTTCACTCATGGGGGTGAGCAGCGGCAATCTACCGAGTTCGTCGGCCAGGGTTTCGAACGCCACAGCAGCAATCCTCGATTCCAAACACCCCTCCGTAAGCTCGCGGGAACTGGCGAAGTGAAAATAACAAAAGAGGATTTGGCCCTTTTTTAGCTGCTCGATCTCTCTGGGCTGGGGTTCCTTGACCTTGACCACAAGTTCCGATTTGGCATAAATGGCCTCCCAAGAGTCCTCGATCATCGCTCCGGCATCGAGGTAGTCCTGGTCGGGATAGCCGCTTTCAGAACCGGCTCCTCGCTCGATCAGCACCTCATGACCATCTTTAACCAGAAGTTCTGCACCTACCGGCAACATCCCGACGCGATATTCATCGGGCTTGATCTCGCGCGGCACCCCGATAATCATATCGACCTCCTTTGTCTATTCAGGTGTGAATAGTATAGGATAATCCAGAGGGTCAAGCCATACAGAATGTGAATCCGACATTACTCAGAATTTTCGATTCAGGATTGATTCCCTTTATTAAGTGAGACAATTCTGGCAGTCTACGCCGATGACGGACTCGCCTCTCTTCGCCGAATAACCCGCCATACACCCAAAAGAAAGTTCATTCGAGGCACACGTTTCATGTAATCCAGATATTCATCCCCGAACTTCTCAATACACCCCTCTTCTTCATCATACGTACCTAAATAGTATATCGGTGCGGCTACAAGGCCCAATACGATGACCAACCAATGCCAGGTAATCAACGGTAACGCGCAACTTATCAAAACGCCGGCAAGATACTGCGGATGACGCACGATGCTGAGAACACCGCGATCGACCAGCATAGAGGTTCGCATATATCCACGTCCCACTACACGTCCAAATCGCCGGAATGCGAGTATCGGCAGCCAGCCGAACAATCCCGAAAGCATCAGGATGAGCCAACCGATATTGATACGCAATTCACTGCCTTCCGGATCGTAGAAAACGATGGCCAAGATGACCTGTCCCACGGCGACAATCGCGATAAGCACACCACTAATTAGCATCTTCTTATCATGCATGAGTTCTCCTCCATTCTTTCGTTCGATCTAAAAAAAATCCCGTAAGCCATAAGGCCTAGGCTTCTCGAGATCACTCGTTTCACATTGGTTCATAATCTGAATACGGCAGTTTACTCCAAACGAGCAAGCACCTTCTTGATCTTTGCCAAATGGTCATTTTCATAATGATGAATGTTAATCTCGAGCATCTGAACAGGCGTGTAGGATTTGTTCTTCCAGAACTTGGCATCCTGCAACGATGCCGGAAGCTGCTTGTAGCAATGAATGATTGCCTCCCCACTGGACACGAATTCTTTGAACACGGAATCCCAGGGTTCATCTTTTCGTTTTTCGACCGAGGCTTCGTTAAACCTGGTCATTGATTTCCAATATGGCGGCTCCTCACCTGCTTCCAACGCATCCGCGATTTCGGTAAAGTAACGATCCCACCCAGCGAGATGAGCGACGACTTCCTTCAGGTTCCAGTCATTGAAGAGCCGTTCCGTGCGCTTCGAATCCGGAAAGTGATCCAAAACGTCAATGAACTCTGCACGAATATTCTCGAACCGATCCAACAATGCATCCATGTTCCACTTCCTCGTTTCATCACTTATTCATAGGATCGCGCACGATAATAATAGTATGCCACCACTTCTCTGGGAAGATAGATCAGATCGCGCAATCCCCAGTAGACCGCATTGACGGAATACACTTGCGAAACCCCGAAGTGCGCTAGGGCATACTTCGTACGGGAGATGTGGAAGTACTGTGTGATGATGATCACACTGCGCATCCCATGCCTTTCCATAATTTCAGATGCGTTATAGGCAGTCTGGTAGGTGTCGTAGCCCTGGCTGTCGATGATGATTTGTCCTTCAGGAACACCCCGATCCACAAGATACTCCTTCATTACAAGTGCCTCATCGTACCCTTCCCATCCCAATCCACCACTGACAATCACTTGCTCGACCAAACCCTGCTCATATAAAGACAACGTTGTATCCAGGCGAGCTTTTAATCGGCCCGAAGGGGTACCATCCGGCCTGACCTTGGCGCCCATCACGAGAGCGACGTCTGCCTGTGCCAGTTCGTTCGTCACACCATCCCAGATAATGAGCACTGCAGAGAGAACGAACAACAAAATGATCAAGAGAACGATGATTTTCCATCCCCGCCAACAAACCACTCGCTTAACCAATTCACATCCTCTTTCGGTTATCGCCCCAAGATTTCACATATCACCAAGAATCATTACCCTGCTGGCTCAATGTGCCGTAATGATTCAACCACCACTCGATGGCCGTACTATATCAAAACGTATTCGTGACGAGTCCTACGGTTTTCCACCGGATAAGAAATCTCAATCGTTGAGGAAACGTATGGATTGCGGCAGGAATGATAAAACAACCCTTTTCCAATCGATACTCCCCCTTTCGGATCAACGGTTACGCGTCACTATCCAATAAATACCTTATAAGTCGCTGAATGCCAGTTTCAGTGCCAACCCAGCGAACATGAGGGCAAAGGAGCGTTGTACTGCACGCATCGCTTTGGGCGAATTGAGCAAATAAGTGCTGACCCCGCTGGCCAATATGCCGTACAAGATGAAGATTACAAGGGTCATGAGCATGAATATTGCGCTGAGGCCGATCATCTGCTGTGTAAGGGATGAACCATCCACAGAGATGAACTGCGGCAGGAAGGCGAAGAAGAAAAGCGTCAGTTTTGGATTGAGCAGATTGATCAAAATCCCTTTCACAATAATCCGAATTGCACTCCTGCTGCTCGTCTGACCATCCAATTGAATCACACCCGTCTCGCGCCACATCGACCAGGCGAGATAGAGCAAGTAGAGCGAACCCGCGATCTTCAAGATCTGGAAAACGATGACGCTATGGTGCAGGACTGCCGAGAGACCAACGATGCTTGCCATTAAGTGCGGAATGATTCCCGCCGTGCAGCCAATCGCAGCTGCGATGCTCGCCCGCCAACGCAGGGTAAGCCCCGTTGAGACGGTATAGATAACGCCCGTACCAGGCACGAGAACAACGATAAGTGAAGTGATGAGGAATTCGGTGCTTATCATCATCCCCTCCGGGAGATCATATTAGAGAACCACTCGATAACCTGCTGAAATAGTTATCCGAATGATTGAATCGCTTAACTCACACCTGTCATTCAGACGGTACCAAATCAATGATCACCAACTCCGGCCGGCAGAGGAAACGCAGCCTGGGTGCGTTTCTGCGTTCCATTCCGACACCGCGGGATACAATCAAGTGTTGCCCCGGTGCAAGTTGGGTGATCCCGGCAGCCCAGGAGCGCGGCACCCTCGAGACCATGATGAGCGGACCGATAAAAGGCAGGCGCACCTGCCCGCCATGCGTGTGCCCGGCAAGCAACAAATCAGCGTGTATCTCGCCCAGGCTGAAGTCGGGTTTGTGTCCGAGTACAATGTGGAACTTATTCTGGCCCGAGACGTAAAGGTCCGCGTCTCCGGAATCCTGTAAACTCAAACCGGTAAGCACCAACGGGCCCAGATCGTAGCTGGATATTGCATCAAATGGAATCACGGAAATCCCCGCAAAGATGTCCGCCCAGTCACCCCAATCGGTATTTCCCCGCACAGCATAGACGCCCAACGGCGCTTCGAGTTCGGCGCTCGACAGGACGACTTGGAGTGCTGCTTTCGCAGCGATGTAGTCACTTTCGTCGGAGATATGCAGGTAATCTCCGGCCAGCAGGATCAAATCCGGATTCTCCGCTGCAACCAACTCGAACACGCGCTTTTCATACTCGCCTGGATGATCCGTCTGCAGATCGGCGATCACAGCCACGCGAATTGGCTGTTCCAGTTTGCCGGATTGAATGGTAACCCGTGAGATCTCCAACCAATGCGGCTCGATCAGGAAGGCATACAAACCAATCATGACAATACTGATGCTGAACACTGCGGAGATCACGGCGAGCGTCTTGTGATTTTTACGGCGGGCTATGGTTACCACACCAACGAGAAAGACCGGAGAGTGCACGAATACCGCCCAGCACAACAATTGACTCTTGCCAAAAGCGTCGATGGGACTGAGAAAAGCGCCTACTATCGTGAAACCTGCCAGGGCGGCCCCTAAAAATCCGGCTGCCCAAAAAATCCCCCGCGATTTCAGACGCCACAAGAGGATCAAAGCAACAACGACCAAGATCAGAGTCAGTGCGTTATAAACGATCACAACTGGACGCACGAAGACCGCTCCATTTGTTCAGGATATTACCAGCGATCACGGTATAAATCATGCAGTTATTCTTGCTTTGGATGCGCGTCGAAAAATTCCCAGATCAACTCCGAGGCGGAGATAGTCTGCGTGGGCTGGTCCGAGCCAATCCAGCCACCCTGGCCTCCAGGCCAGGAATGTCCGCCGTCGATGATGGTATACAGTTCCACGGCCGTGGAAGCCGCACAATCCGAATACATTTCATGCTGGATGTCGCTGAACGATTCTAGATCTGCTTCGGAACTGCACGTGTTGGCCGACGCCCAAAACTCGATCGAATCCTGCACCGAATTGAAATCAACGCTGGCGAGAGCCTTGGGACCATATCCACCGTCGTAGAGAATATGCTGGTCGTCGGTGCCGTGAAACTCGATTACGGAAATCGGCTGTGCCGGCTGGCAGGATGCCAGGTTCAAAGTCCCCGCCACAGGCGCGACGGCCGCAAAGAGATCGCTCGCTTCGCACGCCAGACGATGCGAGAGGATACCGCCGTTGGATAAGCCCGTGGCGTAAATACGTTTGCCATCGATGTCCACCAACGATTGCAGATCCGATACGATAGCACGCACGAAAGCGACGTCGTCGACGCCCATCTCCTGGGCGTAGCCACAGCAAGCGCCGCCGTTCCAGGTCAGCAGTTTGTCGTCATGCAAGCGTCCCGTGCCGTTGGGATAAGCCAGAATATAACCGTTCGCATCAGCTACGTGGTTGAACCCGCTCATACGGATAGCACTGTCAGCGTTACCCGTCCCTCCGTGGAAGACAAATACCAGTGCGACCGATTGGCTCCAATCGACTGAATCAGGCACATACAAGGTGTAGCTCCGTTCGCGTCCGTCGTGGGTCAATTTATGCGTAGTCTCCCCTTGCGGTAAGCCAGATCTTTCGGAAGGCACGGTGTCCACACTACGCACACACGTCAATACCGGAAGCAGAAACAAAACAAGTATTGTAGAAAGTTTCCAATTACTCTTCATATGGTTTGGTTACGAAGGGCATATTCATTGAAAGTCACGATTTTATTCCGTTCGCAGTATACCGGAAAAGAAAGGCAGCATATACAATTCAATCCGATCTCGCAGGTAATTCGAGTGACCGCCACTATGGTTGACCAGTTCATGCGGGATACCCGCTTCCGTTAGCTGCTCTGAAAAGAAGACACACCCCTGTGGGATCCAGCGGTACTCATCGTAAACGCCGTAGTCTACAACAATGCCGGTTAACTGCATGTAATTACTCGTATATCGCTCGATCTCCTCGGGGATGCCCCCAAAACCACTTTCCCACCGATCCCAAATTTCATCATCTACTACGAGTTCACCATTTTGGGAGACATAGGGATAAGCGATATACGGCGCGTTTCGATCTGGATTGGGAGCGAACGCCATACCGTAGTCCAGCGTGAACAATAGATCGCCGCCCAACCGTTCTTCCAAAAACGCTTCATGCGCCTCATCCCGATTCATAATGTCCAATTTACCCTCTAATTCAAGGTAACGATTGATGATACCTTGGGTGTGGAACATCTGTGAGTTCGATAGTCCATCCGCATCAAACAAACCCGGGCTCAGACTATACACAGCACTATAAACCTCTGGATGCAGCATGGCGAGATTCAGTGCACCGTAGCCCCCCATCGAATGTCCTGCAATTCCCCTCGATTCGGCGGTGGCGATGGTTCGATAGTTACTGTCGACATAGTCGACGAGTTCTTCGACGATAAAGTCCTCCCAATTCCCCGTTATCGGTGAGTTCACATAAAAACTCCCACCCAAGGAATGTTGTCCCTTCGGGATTACGACGATCAGCTCTTCTATCGTTCCATCGGTGATGAGTCGATCCATCGAATCTTGCACCTTAAAACCCTGGAAAGTACCATCCGTAAAAAATAGATTGTCCGTGCTGTATCCGGGAAGAAAATAGATGACGGGGTAACGATGGTCAGATGTTGCATAAGTCGGTGGCAAATAGATCACTACCGGGTTCTGCGCTGAACCCTCCAGAAGTCCCATTTCCAGAGAAGCGGATGGAACATCCACCCAAAATAATTGTCCCGTCGTGGGTTTATCAGTAGGTCGTGTCGTCGGGGTTGGTGTACATGTTAGGGCAGGAACAATCGGCGTGGCTTCACACTCACATGCAACAAGTAAGAAAACGATCCAAATCAAACCCAAGTAGACTCCTGATATATTTCGCTTTTTTATCTTATTTTCTCCCATAATTGGTTGAAATCTCACCCAATAAATCCCCGCTGATATTTCTCCGCGCGGCCAACGATCAAACTTTCATTGACCCCGCTGTAATAAAGCCAAGAATCTATACGATCTAGTTAGTGTTTACTACAATTCCAATATTGCAAAGAATATACCTGGATGTTTCTTTCAGGCAGATTTGCAATACGTGTTCTTTCCAAGGCTTATAGGTCAATCATGTCCCCACGGGACGAAGATTCTACCTTTCAACAACCGGGCTCACCCTCATGGCCACAGCAATCCTGGCGGAGAGCGATCCGCCGCCAGAGATTACGAGTAAGCTTCGAGATTTTAACCGGCCAGGGCAAATCCTGGCGCATGTTGGTCAGGAAATCGGAAAGCGAAGGTCGTC
>DAOUEK010000041.1:0-17681 GCA_034430425.1 Anaerolineales bacterium
ATCGTCGGCGTGCTCGGTATTTACAACGGCATCACCCCACGTCGATTCAGCCAACACCATCTGACTCTGTTAATGGCACTCGGTCATTGGACGGGAGTAGCAATCGAATATGCCAACCTGATGCGTGAGATAGAACACCCCACGGCATCTCAGCAGACTCTAACAGCCGTTCCCAATGACTTGATCGAGGGCCTCGACAAGTGCATTTCACTCATCGACCCTCTCGTCAACAGCCCCACAGAGGAATTGGGCAAAGAGTATCGTCGAAGTCTAACCGAACTCCACAGGCATCTGCTTATGCTGCGTGCCATGCCCATGGCGACGCTCGATGTCGACGAAGCCGAAGAAATGGTCGATTTACCCGGAATTATGGAGCAAGTGCTCCGGGAAATGCGTCGCCCGGCAGCACGCAGAGGCCTGGAAATCATAATCGATGAAAGCCCTCCCATGCCTTTGTTCCGCGGTGACAGCAATCGTACACATCGCATCATTCAAACCCTTGTTGCAGCTGCGATCCGACGCACGTCGCGCGGGCGCATCATCCTGGAAGCCCACCGTGTTGACATCCAACGAGGCCGCAGCACAAGCATTCCCATCCCAAGGCACATTCAACTGGATGATGGCTTATGGGCTATTATGAGAATTTCAGATACAAGCCCGGGGCTTTCACCGGATACGGTTCATGCGTTGACGAAAGACGAAATCGATCCGTCCGCCGGACAGATCGGACCAGGGCTATCCCTGGGTGAGATTCGTATGATGCTTGAGAGCATGAAAGGCAGATTGTGGTACGAGCATACACCCGCAAGCACCACCATTGTCTTCTCTCTTCCAATTACTTAATCGGAGCGGGATCATGAACGGAAAACCAACGTCCGTCGAGGTCTACACAACAACACACAGAATTCTGGGCAGAGTCCAAGCTGGGCCTGCAGGACTGTTCAGCTACATCAACATCCCTACACACTCCTACATCGAAATGGAAGGAGCCCATTTGTCCCGGCTGCATCAGCCATCCAAAATGGTCGCCCGCCATCCAACCTTGTGGCTGGTAAAAAGTGAAGTGGTCGTCCTCCTGCTCAGCAGCCGCTCCGAACTCGGCGCAGCAAGCTTCGCTCGGGGTGGCTACACAAGTAAGGTGCCGCATTGGGTGCGAATTCTCATGGGCGGGTACGAATTGCGTGGAATGGTAGAAAGCTCCGGTAAGTTCAACTTTGGGGCGATCATGTTCGAGGGCGATTCTTTGTTCATCCCCTTATACCACATCGATTTCAATGCCATCCTCTTCCCTGCGGTACGAACCCGTTCGCCGGTTGGTCTGATCAACCGCAAGATGGTCGACGGCATCGCCTTGCTGCCCAAGGATGAGATCCCCAAGCCCAAAGAGGACACGGTTTAACCATCCGCCTTTACACTATACAGTAAACGAACACTGGATAGCCGTGCAATGTTACATGGTTTAAAAATTCAAAATGTGTCTCGCCAGAAACTTGTCAGACGATCTTTTTCCCCCCGGTTATCTGGATTCTTCGACGATTGTGATCCCCGCACTCGCACCGATTCTCGTTGCACCTGCAGCGATCATCTGCTGCGCCTGCGCATACGTGCGAATGCCTCCTGCGGCTTTCACCCCGATATCCGGACCTACCGTGCGGCGCATCAATGCTACGTCTTCGATACTCGCCCCGCCGGGTCCGAATCCCGTTGATGTTTTTACAAAATCGGCTCCTGCATTCACGGCGAGCCGGCAGGCGATTTCCTTTTCATCGTCAGTCAACACTGCCGCCTCAATAATCACTTTGAGAATAGCCCCGTCCTCATGACAGGTATTCGCCACCATCTCGATATCTCGCTGCACTGTCTCCCGATCTCCTGACTTCAATGCACCGATATTGATCACCATATCGATTTCGTTGGCACCGTTCCCCAGCGCCAGCTGCGTTTCGAAGACCTTTACCTCTGTGAGCGCAGCGCCCAATGGAAAACCGACAACCGAGCAGACCAGCACACCCGTCCCGGCGAGCAGCTGCGAACACAACTCCACATAATACGGATTTACACACACAGAACAAAACTTATATTCCACAGCCTCTTCACAAAGCTGCCGGATTTGACTCTCACTGGCATCTGCCTTGAGCAATGTGTGATCGATCAAGCGATTAATCGACTCCTGCGTTGATTCCTTATCCGTCACGACAGTACCCTCCATAATTATCCGAATCGGTATGTCGAAAGCTGTTGGTGAACCAGAATGGATGCACATACCCCTGAAATCAGAGACATCAAACCTGATTGTATTCCTGACCACCCAGCATTGGCAAGCACCTGAATGTAATTTATAAAGATTACACAATAAGTTGCCAGTAGTACCGCACGGCAAGCATTGATTGTTACCCACAAGTCACAACCGTCTTTGGTTTTGGGGTGATTTTAAGCTATGATTTTTCATATAGATTGACTCAGGGGGATGCAATGAGGTTATTCTGCTTCAGCATGACCTGGCTGGCCGGGATTGGCATAGGTCGTGTCGTCTCCATTAATCCCGCACAATGGCTGATACTCGGGGGAGGTTCGCTGCTGGCGCTGCTCGTTTTCCGCCGGGACCCCATCCCTCGCCTGATCTTCATGGCCACTTTATTCTTTTCATTCGGAGGACTGCGTTATGTGACATCCATCCCCAAGATCGATTCTTCGCACATCGCCAGTTACAACGATCGCGGCAAATTGGTAGCCATTGAGGGCATCGTCGCCGCATCACCCGATGTGCGCGATACGTATACAGGCTTGAAAATCGGATCGTTGCACGATCCGGAACCCGAGAGTGGAAATCCACGACCGATCAGCGGCAAGATTCTGGCGTATGTTTCTCCGTTTGATGAATACCACTACGGGGATAAAGTCCGCGTGACCGGATTATTGGAGACCCCTCCCGAATTTGAAACATTCTCCTACCGTGAGTACCTCGCTCGACAGGGCATTCACAGCCTGATCCAGGACCCCGAGATCGTCGTAATGGAGAACCGTGTGGGGAATCCCCTCCTGCAGACGATATACGGTTTTCGTGCCCGCGCGTTGGAAATCGTGCAAAAGCTTTTCCCTGATCCTGAGGCATCGTTACTGGCCGGAATTTTATTGGGTATCGAGAGCGGCATCGCGCCCGAAGTCCGCAAAGCTTTCGACGCCACCGGTACGACTCACATCATCGCCATATCCGGATTCAATATCACCATCATCAGTGCACTTTTCATCTCTCTTTTCGGCCGCTGGTTGGGCGTTCGACGCGGCGCTGTCGCTGCGGGCTCGGCCATCGCCGTCTACACCGTCCTCGTTGGCGCGGATGCAGCCGTCGTCAGAGCAGCAATCATGGGCGGATTTGTTCTGCTGGCCAATCGAATCGGTCGGCAAACCCACGGCATGGCTTCACTCGGGGGCGCTTTGATAGTGATGAGCGTCATCAATCCAAGCGTGCTCTGGGATGTGGGTTTTCAATTGTCATTTGCAGCCACGCTGGGACTCATCCTCTATGCAGAAACCCTCCAGGATTGGTTCGTGCGTACAACCAGTCGATGGTTGGGAGACGGCCTTCCCGAACGTCTCGCCGAACCCGTCGGAGAATACATCCTCTTCACTCTTGCAGCACAAGTCACCACACTGCCGCTGATCGCCTACTACTTCCGCCGCATCTCGATGGTTTCCTTCCTCGCCAATCCCGTAATACTACCGGTGCAGCCTGCAGTGATGATCCTGGCAGGACTGGCCGCCCTGGCGGGATGTCTCTGGCTGCCTTTGGGATCGGTGCTCGCCTGGAGTGCATGGCCGTTCGCCGCATTTACGATCCGAGCGGTTGACTTTTTCGCCACATGGCATTCAGCCAGCATCCCGTTGGGACCTGTACCAATCGTCGTGGTCGCATGTTTCTATCTTGCTTTGTTTGGGACCACTGCCTTCTTGCGAATATCGACGGAGCAGTATCCCCGCTTGCATCGCATACGCACCTGGGCGGCATCGCTGCGCCTCTCGAGTACATTGTTGCTATCGACCCTTGCGGTACTCACTGCGTTGACCTGGCGCGCAGTCGTGAACCGGCCGGATGGACGTTTGCATCTCACCATGCTCGAAACAGATGGCGGCGACGCTATCCTGATCCAGACCCCCACCGGCAGATATGTCCTCGTCGACGGCGGCGCCAGCACAATGCGCCTATCCACCGCACTTGGACGGCGTCTCCCACCACTCGCCACACATCTCGATTGGATCGTGATCGGTGGCACCCGAGAAGAACAGATCGCCGGATTGGCAGGCGCCATCGATCGATTCTCGATCGGCGGTGTCCTCATCGCCGGAGACCCAAATGGTCCTGCATACAGCAAGTTATTGGACGCGCTGTTGGAAAAAGGCGTCAATATTCAGCAAGCTGCATGCAGACAAAAGCTCGATCTCGGTTCAGGTGCCACCCTTGAGGTCATTGCAGTCAGTCAACACGGCGCGATTCTGCTGCTTGAGTTCGAACGGGCAAGCTTCCTGCTTACGCCCGGCGCGAATCCCGAAATGATTCATGCATTGGAACAGGATCGCAACTTTACAACGCTTACGGCATTGATGCTTGCAGACAGTGGGTATCATGCGGTAAATCCACCCACCTTTCTCGTAAGCCTGCGGCCCTGGCTGGGCCTGGTTTCAGTTGAAGCAGGAAACGATCGCAAACTGCCCGACCCGCGGGTTCTGGCAGCCCTGCAGGGAACGACGATCCTGCGCACCGACCTCCACGGGTGGATTCACTGCGTTAGCGATGGGATACGCTTGTGGGTGGAGGTCGAGCGAACGGCAGATTGAATCCGAATTCCGGAGGTAAGTCACTTTATCGATGAGCGTGTTGTGTCCCCATCTTTGTGCATGCTGTAATTCCATGATCTTCGTATCGCCGGCGGTGGGTGAAGAATTCAACAAACATCTTCTGATCACATTGATCCTGTGACTGGCAGCCTGCACGACCCCTACGCAAATCCCACCAGCAGCGCCAATCGAACCCACGCTGTTTCCCTGTTATACAAACAAAGATACCTTCATTGCATCCCCTGTATGATCGCACACGTAAAAACACACTATGAAACCAGTGTACAAAGCCGAGACGGCCTAATTGCATTGACTTGTACGTATTCGTTCGCATCAAGCGTTAACGCTTATGGCGTGCACGCGCCTCCCGGCTGTGGATTGGGCGGGCAGGGTACGATGCACTCATTCTGCTGCACATTGGCATTCCACACCCAGCAGCCTTGAATCGGTGTGGGCGTTACTGGAGCCTGGATGATCGGCAAGGCATCCACCAATCCGATAATCTCAACCACGCTGTCGGCCACCCAACAATGAGCCGTACTTTGCGGAAGCTGAATCCACCACCAGGTGCTGTCTTGATTGCGGCCTTCGATGAAAGCTTCCTGTCCTTCGCTAAGGGAAGTCACGATGTCATACACCGTGTCCGGGCCCATACGGCAGTGTGCATTTTGTTGAAATTTCGCCAGCGGGAATTCAGATACCGTGGCTGTCGCTGGCGCGGGCAGGAATTGATAATCCCATCCAAAATTTAATTCGCGCATGATCTGCGACGCCCCGATCGTCAATTCATATTCGATGGGTCCTGGACCATACCAGCGTTCCGGGAAGGTCCAGCTGCCAGGCACGAGGAGTAGATCGTTGCCATCATCCAATGCATCGACCGAGACACAGTAGGTCCCGGGCAGCAGTTCTTCGAAAAGATATTGTCCGATCTCATCCGTTTCTGACGTCCATCCATCTTCGACCGGGCAAGGCCCTGCACCCAACCGAACAACGACCTCGGCAATACCGGTTTCTCCGGGATCCAGGATGCCATTGGCTTCAAAACCGCCATCTGCCATGGATACACAGCCTTCAGGCGGCTCTTCCGTGCTCTCGTATGGAACCGCACATTCGTCATGCCACACGTGGCCACTGATGACACTATCGCCTTCGGGCGGAATCTCGACTTCGGGTTCAGGTGCAAGCGTTACCAGCGCTCCCGGAGGGCAGATCACCCCGGATGAACTCATCGTACTGAACGTCCAGGTTTCTGAGTAGGGGCCGTCTTCCGCATCCGATCGACTGCGATGATCGAAATGGACACGCCAATAATACGTCGTGCATTCGTCCAATTCAAAATCCACCCAGGGATGCGCGATAAATAGATACGGTTCCGGGTATTCACCCACGAACGCTCCTGAAAACCCGGCGCGCTTGGCAATCTCGATGACGTAATTACCTTCTGCAATACACATTGTGGGATCATCCCACTCCAGTGTGAGATTGCTTAAATCAACGGAAGCGCCATTTTCTGGCCAAAGCAAGGTCGGCGTCTGCAAAACCACAGGGCTGGTGATATCACAAGCCGGGCCGGTCCTGAACACACCGATACCGCCCCCACCGGTTGATGCCCCCGATCCGGCCATCATCTGCCAGATATAGGTCGTTCCTGCCTGCAGTTCTGTATCGGCAAGCCATTCCGAACGGTCGCCGGCGACGCGGATTTCCTCCGCACTGACCTCCAATTCATGCCAGCTCATCGCATACCGCAGCACGTAGTATTCCGGCTTACATTCGGAATCGGGATAGGACCATGAGAAAGTTGGTGTTAACGTATCGACTATTTCTCCCTCACGCGCTGGCGATCCGCCTGGAAGCAGATCTTCTGGCATAAGCAGTGCCGCGGGATCGCAAAGCGGCAGATCGTCTTTCGCACCGCAGGACGCCAATAATGCTGCTGTGGATAATAAGAGCAAGAGAATTAAGCACCAAGGTAATCGATGGACGCGTTGGGAGGTTTTCATGTGAGCTCCTTATACTTTCCTCTATCGAGTAGTTGATATTGACACTCTTGCATGAAATGCCGTCGGCAGGTAGCACAACCGGATGATATTGGTTTGGATTATCCCCACCTCAAGAACAAATCCGTTCAAGGATACATTACTACCAAATTATCGAAAGCGACTGAAAAACCACCTTCTTCATACGTTCCGGCGATCAAACCAATATCGCCGTTCGTGAAGGAATAATCCGTAACCTGGGCGACGACGATATCATCGATAGCCAGGGTAAGTTCATTGCTGATACATGCCGCTGTAATGGAGTAGGATCCGTCCTGGGGAATCTCACGCGTGTAATCCCAGTCCCACAGCCACTCGCTGTAGTACTCTTCCACTTTCCAGATTGAGAACCAACCATCTCCCGTCATTGTCATGGCGTAAAAATTACCTTCATCATCCGCACGACAGATCACGCCAAAGTCACCCCCTTCAACGGGTGTGATGATGCGGGAATCGACCGTGAGAACGATGTCGCTAAAATTCTCGCCAGGGGTGCCCCAAAAATAATATCCTTCCTCATCGATTTGAATTGTATACTCACTATTCTTATACCCCACGAATACACCATCATAGCTTCCATGGTCCCATCCTGATGATCCTTTGGAAAAATCATCCTGATAGACGATCTCCTTGCCTTGTGGCAAGGGAATATCGGGTTTGGGTTGCTCGATAATGTTATATTCCCCGCGTTGCGCGGCCTCGATCAACGGCCTCGCCAGATCGATGGGGCGGAGTGCATTGATAAACCCACCTGTGGGGATACAGCTGTCTCGGCCATCCACGACGCCATCACGATTGGTATCGACGATCACACGACAATCTACGTATTGATCCTCGCCTCCATACCCCAACTGCGTGGGGATGGCGACCAGATATCCAGACGCATCGACCACCAATCCACCACTGTTGCCGCCTGCGATCGTCGCTGAAGTCTTAATGAAAGCCCGGTCGCCGTACGTTTCCTCGGAGGTAAAACCACTCACTTCACCGCGGGTGAGTGTGATCGTTTGACCACCGATGCCTGGATAACCCAGAATGATTAATGAGTCACCCAGTTGGATTTGACCGGATTCCCCCAAAGGAACGGCCGGTAATTGTAATTCGGACGGATCAACCGCTTTCTTATCTATATTGGTTGTGATACGAATCACGGCAACATCAAGCTGCCAGTCGGCTTGAAGTACTTCGGCATAATAGGAATCGACAGGCGACTGATCGGGTTCACCGGTCAGTGAAATCTTGAGCGCATCGACGGCAAAGAATTTATCCGCCAATACAACGTGGGCATTGGTCAGGATCAAACCATCACTCGAAATGATCGAGCCCGATCCACTCCAACCAGGGGTCAATGCTCCATTCTCCATGTACATGGCGGTGATTTTCACAACGGAGGAGAACGGAATTTCAGATGTAGGTTCCGGCGCTTCAGTCGCAGCGACGCTTGCATCCGGTTCTAGAGCCACTTCTTCTGCTGTTGCGTTAATCACCATACGTGTCTTTGCCGACACCCTGCTGGAACCCGCCTTCACGTCGAAATCTCCGTTGAAATCGATGGCGCCGATTGCCTGTAGACGAAAGCGGAATTCGCGCACTTCCTGGGGGAGGAGAATAAAATCGATCACAAAACCCGTCATGGAACCATCATTCACTTGATTGAGTGATCCCGGGAAGACATCGAGCACAACCGCAGCCTCGAGGAGACTCTGCGGGAGCAGAATCTGATCCACAACCAAATGATCACCGCTTAGGTTCTCAACAGTGATGAAAACCTCGAACGTATCTCCTACCGTGACCACAGAAGGCGTACGTACCTCGGCTTTTAAGGATTGCGAAGAACCTGAAAGAAATCCAAAGCCGTTCTCGAATAATCCCGTGTTGGCGATCACGAACACCCCGACCACGATTAACACACCGACATTCGCAATCACCAAAATCGCAATGATCGTTCTCGATTTACCTTTCATCAAACACCTCTTACAGATCAGGCAAGTGGTGCAGTCTTCCCTGCTTGCCAAACAAACTGCAGCCTGCACTTTGCTCACGCTAAATAGTATAAGATTTCGCAATGGATGACAACATCCAAACCATCCTTTTCTCGTCACGTATGCTGGAGAGCGGATTTGCCGATCCGGCCAATCGATTAATTGTAAATTACTGTTCTCATTTTCCGTAATTTTGAATACACTTATAGAATCCCGAAACCATCAAGGAGAGAACGATGATTGCCAGTGACCCAAAAGCCATGTTGATGGCTCAACTCCAACCTTGGCATGAAGCTATCGCCGATCCAGCCAACACACAGCAGAAGGTGCTTCATCGTTTGCTTGAAGATTACGCCAAGACACAATATGGTGCAGAGCACAACGCTTCGCAGATCGATTCGATTGAAGCATACCGCCAGTCCTTCCCCATCGCCGCCTATGAAGACTTCAAGCCGCTCATCGATCGTGTAATGGCGGGTGAAATCGATCTCCTCCTTGCCGAGCAGCCCATTGGCTGGGCGATCACCCGGGGCACGACAGCCGGAGAATCGAAATTCATCCCCATGACACCAACTGATATGGGTATGCGCGTGGCCGCTGGCCGCGCCATGATGAATTACGTCCTGGAAAGCGGCCGCTTCGACCTCTTCCAGGGTGTCAACCTGAACTTGAACTTCCCCTCCCATGTCGGCACAGTTAGAGTCGGCGAGAAGGAATTAGCCTACGGCTACAGTTCCGGCATCTACACCAAATTCGTCTCAGAGAAAACACCGATCCGCTCCATGCCCACGCAAGACGAGATCGATGCACTCGGTGGTGGAAAAACGATACGTGATTGGGAAGCTCGTTTCGAGCTGGCGTACCAAAAATGCAAGCAGGAAAACGTCACACTCGTGGGCGGAGTCGCCCCGACCACAATACGTTTTGCACGCTACCTGCGTAAAAAGCACGGCTTATATCCCAAGAACTTGTGGAAAACACAAATTATGACCCTCGGCAGCGTTCCCGGTATCAACACGCGGCACAAGGCTGCGCTGACGGCGCTCTACGGATCAATTGCCATCAGGGAGATCTACGGGACGACGGAGGGAATGTTCGGTCAGCAGCTTGACGAGAAAAAAGCCTGGGTACCAAATTACGACCTGTTCTTCCTGGAAGCAGCTACACGTTCTGGGGTTAAAATGCTACACGAGATGCGCAATGGAGAAATGGGAAATCTCGTCGTGTCTACGCCCATTTTACCTCGCTACGCAATCGGTGATCGCATCCTTTGCATCAAGAAACCCTATTACCGCTGTATCGGACGAGATCGCTGGTGGACACCATTGGACTATGCGTGGAGCGAATTCTCTACATTAAACATGGGCCGTCTGTAAATTCCAGCCGGCCCATCACAATCGAATTCCAGGGAATCGATCAGGTTTGTTTTCGAGCACCTCGAACGATAATCCACAAACCGACCACAATGATGATCAGCGGCCAGATCAGGTCTGAATTGGTTATATCCCCCAACCCGCCTCCAAACAGGAGCACACCGAGAACCAGGCTGCCCCCAATCGGGCCACTGTAGGCCGGCATGGTGAGGCGTATCAAGACTTCCGCCAACAGCAATAACCCGGCTCCCGTGATTACATAGGACCACGGGCCTGCATTTCCAGGCAAATTGACGTCCTCCAGAAAACCCATGTTCCATACCAGATAAAAGACGCCAGCCCAGATCAAGATCCCGGCCCAAATGATGGATGAAAGCGGATCGCGGCTCCATTTCTCTTCCCACCGCTTGCCGATTTGTTTCTCTTGAGTCTTTTCATCCATCTTTTCGTCCATCCCCCATTCCTTCTCTTCTTTTTCACTCATCTGGGTTTTTTGCTTGTCTTTCATGGCCTCACGCCTCCTCCTGATCTATTCTTGATAGGCTTCTTGCTAGTTGTAATGTAGCATCGCTTCGGTCGATTTCTACAATACGCAATCCATTCGAGCTTTGCAGGCATCCAGGCGAAGCGCACCTTCATTGAAGATATGATACACGAGAAAATCTTCGAACTCAATTTATCATTTGCGTTGTCGGAACAACCTGGGGATGTGCTTAGTATTCAGATACCGAAAACGACGAGCGTGTAATGGTTTACGAACGCAGCAGGATTTAGTCCAGTGCTTCTGAGATGTCGTGCTCAGCTTTTCCTCCCCAACGCCTTCGGTAATTAGCGATGCGATTCGAAACGATGTAGCGAACCCTGCTGGCAGCTGTACGGACGGGTGAAAGCCGCAGAACGAGCAGCAAGACAACGATCGCCATATAAACCAGCGGCACACGAACACCCGTTTTCACCAGCCAGGCATAGTGCACAGTCGCCAGGAAAGCACTGAGGTAGGCGAAACGATGGAGCCGTTTCCATTTCTTTCCAAGCCTGCGCTGCCAACCTCGGGTGGAAGTCAGCACCAGAGGTATGAGCAGCAGACCAGATGCAAAGCCCACGAGTGCGTAGCGTTTTTCGAAAAGTGCGTCCTTTAGCAACCCAAAATCGAAAGCATAGTCGACGCCGATGAAAATGAAGAAATGCACACCCACATAAAGTGCCGCGTAGAGCCCCAGCCACTTGCGCAGGGGGATCAATTGCCGCAAGCCCAAAATGGTGTTCAACGGGGTGATGGCGAGAGAGACGATCAACAGCACAAGTGCGGTTTTACCCGTCCGTAAAGTCGCAGCCTGAATGGGATTGGCTGTAAGGTTGTTTTGAACCCAATCGAAGAGCAGCAAACCCATTGGCGCCAATGCTGCGGCATGCGTGACGAGTTGTATCCCGGTACGGCGAGTGTTTGTCATCAGAAAAATATCGAAGGACTCTGATTGGGATAAAGAGAAGATACTTCTTCGGTATAGCCGTTGAAGAGCAAGGTTTCTCTTCGTCCGCTTTCTCCAATGCGGCGTTCCGTCGCCTGAGACCAGCGTGGATGGGGAACCTCTGGATTGACATTGGCGTAAAATCCGTACTCATTGGGCGCGGTATCCATCCATAGGGATGTCGGCTGTTCAGCAACCAGATCGATCTTGACGATCGATTTGATGCTCTTAAAACCATACTTCCAGGGCACGACCAAGCGAATGGGCGCACCATTTTGAGCGAGCAGACTGTTGCCATACAGCCCGGTGGCCATGAGCGTCAGGTCATGCATCGCCTCATCGATACGCAGCCCTTCCACGTACGGCCAGGTGTACCAGGGGCTGTTCTGTCCCGGCATCTGATCCGGATTATAGAGTGTCTCAAAGCGCACATACTTGGCATCCGCCATTGGTTCGACATCCGCCAACAAACTGGCCAGGGAGAAACCGTTCCACGGGATCACCATGGACCAACCTTCTACGCACCGCATGCGATAGATCCGCTCTTCGTGCATGAAGCTTCGTAAATCGTCAATATCGTAGACCTTTGGATTATGGACCAAACCACCCACTTCGACCTGCCAGGGAGATGATCGGAAATTTCCTACAAGATCAGCGACGCCGGTTTTATCGACGGTAAATTCGTAAAAATTGTTGAAATTCGTGATGTCAATATAACTGGTAAGCGGATCACCCAATTCGTCGACCGTTGCGCTTGTCTCCGGCGGCATTTCATCCTCGTCTGTCGAAATTAGAGGCGTGGCTCGTCTGCCACAAGCAGCCAGGAGGATCGAGCCCGAGGTTAGTATCCCCGCGCCCTTCAAGAAATCTCGTCTCGAATAATACAAATGCTCCGGCGTAATCTCTGAGGAACGTATTTTCACCATTTCAACCTCCATAGTGCAATCACCGATCCAGCAAAAAGAATGTTAACCTGGATTGTCCACATACTACATTTTACCGCGCCACGCAGAACTTCCAATCTGCTCCTGCAGATACCACAGAAATCAGGCCTTCTAATTAAATATACGCAATAAATTCCGATTATTAGGAACAAAGAGAGGAAAGCTTGCCACTCTAGAGAATCGATCCGGATGGGAAACAGAAATTCCACTGAGACCAGTTGAATGACCGCAGCAAACGAGAAATATCAGCCGGAATGCGACGGGAGGTACTTCGTAATTTCGTTGCGAAATTGTTTGATCGAGAAAGGTTTGGGCACAAAAGCGTTCGCTCCAGCATCCAAAGCTTTATTGCGGTCTTCCGGCATCGCCTTCGCACTAATGACGATCGTAGGGATATGTGACCATGCAGGTGCAGATCGAATCTTGCGCACCAGGCATATTCCATCGACTTCCGGCATCATGATGTCCGAAAGGATCAGATCCGGCGTACAACACTCAAGCAGCGCCAATGCCTGGTGGACGTCATAAGCCAGATGGACTTCATATCCATCAGAAGTCAATAATTCCTGCATGATTGCACAAAAAACAGGATCATCGTCGACAACGAGTACAGCTGGGGTACAACGGCGGCACATAATATTCAGACTCTATCCTAAAATTCAATACTCGAAAGCTGCACGTTTTATGCCAACACATCGATTCGTTAAAACGAAATTCCCATCCAGTGAAAAGACGCCTCTCCTGGAATGGAATGATCAATGGTAGAAAAATAATGGGATTAACATGCGGGAGCAAATTTACGCTGCATACCACCCCCGCATCGAAGACTGGATTACAATTTCGTCGATCGCTGTAATAATGAACCCTGATTAATCCAAAAACGCTTGGGCGTTTTTATTCCTCACCCGGATTACGCTGCCCTCGCAACGCACTCAACTCATCTTCCAATTGCGCCATCCGCGAATCATAGGCTTCTCGAATTTCCTGGCGTAACACCTCTCCACGTTTCTGCACACGCGCACGAAATTCTTCACCGGATGCTGGGGCCAGCAGCAATGCGGTTACAGCTCCGACGAGCGCACCACATAAAATGCCTGTAAGAAAGGTCATGAAACGTCGCATTGTCCACCTCCTCCCTGGAAATTATCGCATAGAATAAAACGAAGTCCAAGAAATACATAACAATACATTGCTTGTCGATAACCATCGAATCGGATCTGCATGGCGATTTCGATAGTTGTTCCATCGGTTGTAACACTTGTCTCCGAACAAAGCCTCACCGCTGCGCGTCAAGTAGAGATGACCGAAAACACTGGCTGCAACAGATATTACACACCCGAAAACGACTACTCCATCGATTTGGTTGCCTTTCCCAAAGCATCTGCGTTATACTCGCTTTTGAGTAAACGCTGCAATCTATATGCACCCGAAATACAAACCGGGAGCGCTCCTCCCGGTTGTGTATAAAAATAATCCAAAAACAACCGGAGGATTTCATGGCAAAAGTCAGCATCGAGTATTGCGCCGTTTGACATTACACAGATCGAGCCATCGGTGCGATGGCTGAAGTGCTGAAGTATCATGAAGCGAAAATTGATGAAATCACGCTGATCCCCTCCGGCGGAGGTCGTTTTGAAGTAACTGTTGATGGCAAATTGGTCTATTCAAAACTCGCCACAGGACGCCACGTCGAAACGGGGGAGACAGCGAAATGCGTTGGTGAAAACCTTTAGGAGGAAACACCGTTGACAAAGAAGAAGGGACGCGTCTTTTCCGGCGCGCGGCCAACCGGGCGCCAACACCTGGGGAATTATTTAGGCGCAATCAAGAATTACGTGGCGCTTCAAGACGAACTCGAATGCATCTACTGCATCGTCGATCTGCACGCCCTGACGACCCTGGATACCACCAAATCGTTGAAAACGAACACATACGAGATGGCACTCGATTGGCTTGCCGCCGGGCTGAGGCCGGAAGAAACAATCATTTTCATTCAATCGCATGTCCCGGAAGTCACTGAGCTGCATACCATGCTTTCCATGGTCGTGAGTCTCGGCAAGTTAACCGACTTGCCTACTTTCAAGGAAAAAGCACGCCAGCAGCCGCATAACGTAAATTACGGCCTGGTTGGCTATCCCATATTGATGGCGGCCGACATCACTCTATATAAAGCCGGATTCGTCCCGGTTGGGATCGATCAAGCGCCGCACCTCGAGTTCACCCGCGAAGTCGTGCGTTCCTTCAATCACCGCTATGAAACGGATGTATTGATCGAGCCGCAGATGAAGAGCACGAAAATTCCCAAGGTTCTCGGTACGGACGGTGTGTATAAAATGGGTAAAAGCCTGGACAATCACATCGAACTGGCCTCTACACCGGAAGAGACCACCCAACGCGTGATGACCATGGTGACCGATCCGCAGCGAAAGCGTCGATCCGATCCGGGGGATCCGGACGTGTGCAACGTTTTCACGATGCATAAAATTTTCTCCACAGACGAAGATGTAAAAGAGATAAACATCGAGTGCCGTCGCGCCGGTATCGGCTGTGTGGATTGTAAGAAACGATTTGCGGAGAACCTGAACGCACACCTTGTTCCCTTCCGGGAGAAACGTTCCAAACTCGGCGAAAAACCCGAGCAGGTATGGGACATCCTGACAGATGGCGCAAAACGGGCCAAACGGATTGCCGAAGAAACCATGATCGATGTCCGCCAGGCAGTTGGCTTGCCGTAGCATCCGGTTGGATTTGAAGCACTCTTCCTGCTCCAGGTCTTGGGACATCGAAAAGGAGCCCCATCCAGCATGCGTGCCGTTCTACAACGCGTTCGCCGAGGATGCGTGTCGGTCGAGAACGAGACCATCGCAGAGATCAACCAGGGCTTGGTGATCCTCCTGGGAATCGGCCACGACGATACCGCGGATGAAGCCCGATGGTTGGCAGAAAAATGCGCCACGCTGCGCATCTTCGAAGACGATGCTGGCAAGACGAATCTTTCTATCAAGGATATTGAGGGGGAAGCAATCGTTGTCTCCCAATTCACCCTCTACGCCGACACACGCAAAGGACGCCGGCCGAGTTTTATAAATGCCGCTGCGCCGGATATCGCAGAATCGCTCGTCGAACAATTTGCCGCGCACCTGCTCGCACAAGGGGTACCGACTCAAACAGGCACATTTGGCGCACACATGCTGGTGAAGATCGAAAATGACGGACCGATGACAATTATTTTTTAGCAAAGTGCTCATCTTTATTTCAATCAGAAATCCTGGTTCGAGCAGGCAATTACTTTCATTTTTTGCATATTTAGCAATAATAACTCCTAATCTGATTCCTATAGGCGAATTACATGCGTGAGGTTTCGTCAAACCACATTGGGGACCAATTTAGCATTTCGAGATACTGGTTCTTTATACCATTAGCGATCGGCATCCTTATCATGCTTCCCCGGATTTGCTCTCCAGAGTTCGGGTTCTTCGATGACGCTGGTCTTTTGATTAAATCGCACAAACTGATTAACGGTGAGTGGGATCAATTACTGGAACTTGGAAGCGGGCGATTCAGGCCGTTCTATTGGATATTCCCTATGTTAATTTACAGCATAGCGAAAATGAGACCCGAATGGTTTTTTATCGGCAACCTCATTTTACTTGTTGGTACGACTGCGCTGGTTATCATCCTCGCGAATCGACTGACAGGATCGAGATTTATCGCATTATTAAGCGGGATATTCTTCGTAACATCAGGACCAATTATCGAGAGCTACTACACACTCTCAAAGGGAGAGCCTTTACAAGCCGCATGGATACTTGTTTCACTGCTCGCATTGTATGGAATTAACCAATCAAAGTCACGAAAGTTTAAGAGCGCTGTTCTGGGATTGATAATCCTGTCCATTTTTTTGGCGATAATTTCCAAAGAAACCAGTCTGGCAATGCTTCCCATCAGTATGATCTGGTTTATTGGAGCACTTATCCGAAAATATTTTTCGAAGACTGAAACAGATTGGAAAATCAGTGCGGTATATCTTTCTTCAACAGTCATAGCAGCTGGGATTTATTTTATCCTTCGCACTATAATGCTCCCTGATATCACTCTTGAAAATGGATACACTTCGAACTATATATTTGATATTCCTCGTCTTATCGCAGCAATGAAACAATGGGAAAGATGGATTCGAAGAGATTTCTTTTATCTTGCACCTTTATGTGTGATACCGATCATCAACCTGATTCGAACGAGACGTGTGAAGCATGCGAAAATACTATTCAATACGCTCGTGTGGATGATCGGATGGACGATAATTTTCCTGCCATGGGTCTACCAAGTCGAGTATTATCTGTTGCCATTCTCGGTTGGCAGTTCAGTACTGGGGGGAATCCTGCTTGAGCAGACCGTAATGAGTGCAAAATGTGGCGGGATATTAAATCGACTCTTAACAACTTCTTGCGCTGTTGTTGCCACAATACTCTTTACCGTTACAATTCCGAACAACCTTACAAATGCTCGCTTACAATTGACGGTTGACGAAAACAATGCCGCAATGTTGTCGTATATAGTGGATGAATTACCATCCCAGAGCACGTTGCTTATCAATATCCAGGAGCCGAACCAGTATGCTGACGATATAAAACTCTGGTTATCCGAGATTATGGGAAGATCAGATCTCCTTGTAGAAAACTATAACTATCAAACATTTACTTCATCGAACGCCCAATATCCGTATTTTTACATTGCTTCCCCCTATCTCGACAACCAATACTATCGATCCGTCAGATTGGGTGTAAGTGAAGCATCGTCAAAGAAGTGGGACGAGTCCATGTTATCATTTGTAGGGGAGTCCGCCAAGATAATATACGAGACTTACGGAGAATTCCGGTTGTCCATTGTTGATATTCGATTCGGATGCCTATTTATGGATGCACCCGACTATTGTGACATCCCTACTGTTCCATTCGATAACCGAGTACTGACATACGGCGGTCAAGTCCTAGATTTGCTGTAAAAACAGCGACATGAGTCATGCGACCTTCTTCAC
>DAOUEK010000042.1:0-13166 GCA_034430425.1 Anaerolineales bacterium
AAAAAGGCACCCTCGCGGGTGCCTCAAGGTAGCGGGGCTCAGATTCGAACTGAGGACCTTCAGGTTATGAGCCTGACGAGCTGCCACTGCTCCACCCCGCAGCGTTTGGACACATTACTAGTGCGTTGGGGATTATAACAGTCCGATTCGCGAGCGTCAAGCCATCAGCCCCCGAAGAGCAACGCCCACCAGACTTCCCAGTTGCTCGGTGGTTCAAAAGACGGCGCCGGTGTAGCTTCAGCCGCACTTTGCTGTCCAGCCGGTGCAACAGGCACAACGAGTACTTCCCCCGGCAATGCCATCCCGCCTTGCTCGTGCGCCCAATCCTGTATGCTGGCCTCACTGGTCGCGCCGGCAACCTGGGTCGCCAGGACCGCATTTTCGGTCTTCATCACCACAACCTCGGTTTGCAATGCATACGCATCGCGCTCGAGGCGGCGCGTCTCCGCCATCCGGCTGTTCAGATCCCCCAATATCAGGATGGCTGCTGCCAGGATGATCAAAACCCAGATAATCGGTGGGCGCGATTTTTCAGGCTCGGACTCACGCATCTCAATCGTCATCTTACTCGAGGCATAATCGTCTCGCAAGTGTGGATTAAATAAAGCAGCCCCGATTGGGGCTGAAGGTGCCGAAGGTGGGATTTGAACCCACATGAGCCTAAGCTCACTACGCCCTGAACGTAGCGCGTCTGCCAATTCCGCCACTTCGGCTTGCGCCGATATTCTACCTGATGTCAACGGATTGTCAACGAGGGCAGTCGATTTGCTCTCAGGTTGCCAATTCTTTCTCAACGTCTTCGAGCTTGAGACTCAACACTCGACTGACGGAATCGGATCCCATGCTGACCCCATAAATCACCTCACCCGACTGTGCGGTCAGACGATTATGCGTGATTACCACAAACTGCGTATCATCACTGAGTTCGCGCAGCATGTCGTTGAAGCGCATCACGTTGGACTCGTCCAGCATCGCATCCACTTCATCCAGCACACAAAACGGCGTCGGGGAGACTTTTAGCAAAGAGAAGATCAACGATGTAGCGACGAGACTGCGTTCACCGCCGGAAAGCACAGCCAATCCCTGTTCGCGCCGTCCGGGCAAGCGCGCTTCGATATCGATCCCGGTTTGTGTGAGATCCTGCGGATCGGTGAGAATCAAGCGTGCACTGCCGCCGCCAAATAGGCGCTTATAGGTTTCCTTGAACGCCGTGCTTACAGCATCGAAGGTCTTTCGGAATTCTCGCTCCATCAACACATTCAATTCCGCAATGACATCATGGATGCGTTCCTCTGCCTGGTTTAAGTCCTTCAATTGCGAAGTCATGAATTCCATCCGCTCGTTGACTTCAATGTATTCACGCTGCGCTTCGGGATTTACGGATCCCATGCGCCGGATTTGGGCGCGCAGATGATTGACCTGGGATTCCAGCTCCTCAGGCAACTCATCAACTCGCTGCAAGCGTTCGACCAGCCCTTCCAACGGCAATGGTTCCTGACCGATTTCGCCGGGTCCATATTCAAATGCTACCAATCCGAAATCGTCCTCTACTCGCCGTCGCAAACTCGCCAACTCTTCCTGACGGCGAGCAAGATCGATTTGCGCCTGAGAGTTGGCTCTCTCTGCAGCTTGAAGCGCGCTTCGTAAGCGATTCCCCTCCGTCTCCATCTCGTTGCGCTTTTGCTCGGCATCCTGCAGGGATTGCTCAATGGGAGCGATCTTTTCGCGCAGATCAGTCAGCCGCCCATCGAGATCGTCCATACCGCGTTCGATCTTGGCTGCTTCCTGTTGCGCCGAGTTGCGCTCGCTCTCATTGTTTGCCAGCCGGTTTTTCCATTCCTGGTACTGCTCCTCGATAACTGTGAGCCGCTTTTCGTCTTCCGCACGCCGGCTTTGCACTTCCGCTAGACTGCTGCGGGCGAGTTCGAGACGTGCTTGCGCCTTTGCCATTCCAACGTTTGGATCAGCACACTCGGCCGCCCCGACGGCGCTATTGAGTGCTTGTTCGAGTTCTGCCCGCCGCGCATCGAAAGATTCCGCTTGTGTCTCGAGTGTCTGCTTCTCATCCTTCACCGTAGCAAGTGTGCGTTCCAGCAAGTCGATTTGATCCTGAAAATTGGAGTGTCTCTCTTTTGCGTCCTTCAAATACATCTGTGCTTGTTCGCAGGCGAGTCTCGCCTGGAGCAGTTCGTTTCGGACCTGTTCGACTTCCGTTTGCGCTCGTCTAAGTTCTTGCTGGGCGGCAACCTGTTCTTCGACAAGCTGCTTCTCCCGGGAACGGGCTTCCTCCAGTTCTTTACACAAATCGACGTACTGCGATTCCAGGCGCTTCATCGCTTCAGGATCATCGTCATCCGCATCGCCTGCCAAAAGCACTGCACCATTTCGGAAGAATAGATCGCCTTGCAAAGTGACCACACGTGCCTGGGATGGCAAATCCGGGAGGATACGCTTCGCCGCATCGGCATTACCAACGACAATGGTTTGTCCGAGCAAGAGATCGATCGCAGGCCGAACGCTTTCATCTACATCCACCAGCGAGGCGGCATTCCCTTCGCAACCCGGATGCGAGGGCACTTCCAACATCTTCAATGAAGATTGCGAACGTAGCGGCAAAAAGGCCGCTCCGCCTCCTTTTCCTTCCTTGCTCAGCCAGTCCAATGTCTTGAGTAGATCATCAACTGTTTTAAACGTAAATGACTGGCGAAATTCTCCCAAGGCGGCCCGGATCGCGCGCTGGTATTTGGCAGCGACATGTAGATGCTGTGTAAATTCACCCATAAAACCCGGGGAGGCGCCTTCCCGTTCTCCGCGTTGAAGCAGATACACCAATTCGCTTCGTACATCCTGCGCCGTGCGTTTTACTTCCTGAAGCGCTTCAAGCCTCGCCTGTTGCGTTTCGAGATTTGAGATGCGCTGACGCATTCGATCATGTCCATTTTCGACCTCGGCCAACTTCTGCTGTACATCGGTATTGACCGTCGACGCCTTCTGGTATTTCTCTTCGACGTCTTGGTGTTCCTGGGAAGCAGCTTCGTTCTGCTTTTTGATTTCCTCAACCTTATATTCCTGCGAGTTCCGGTTGACCTCCAACTCTTCTCGCTGGGTCGACAATTTGGCCAACTGCTCATCGATTTGCTCACAGCGTGTACGCCATGCCGCCTGGTCCGCAGCCAAACACTCCAACTCTTTCCGCGCGGTCTCCGCACGCCCGAGCTGCGCATGCAGCGAAACGCTTTCTACAGCACCGCCTTCCAATGCTTGAAGCTCTTCCAACGCTGTTTCAAGCGCTTTCTGCCTGATCTTTTCTTCTTCCGCAGCAATCGTGATGCTTTCCTGCAAGCGATCACGGGTCTGCCCGATGGTGGCAATTTCGGCTCGAATGAGGCCATCCTGCTCCGCCAGCCAACGCAGCCGTTCTTGCGTGACGGCCAGATTCCGTCCCAAAACCTCTCGCTTGCTGTACATTTCCGAAACTTGCTGTGTCCAGTCCCGGATCTGCGAACGATAAGTGTCAATCTGGTTGCGCGAAGTGCCCAGTTCCAACTCGATGTTTTCTTGCTGGTTACGGAGTTTGTCTCGATCGTGCGCTTTCTCTTCCGCCTCCGTTGTGACTTCCGTTACGTGATCCAAGAGGTGATACCAGTGATAGCCGTACCAAATCCGCAGCGCTGAGTTGAGATCGTGTTTGATTTGTTCGTGCTCTTCGGCTCGCTTGGCCTGTCGTTTCAGGCTTCGCAAACGCGGCTGCAGCTCGGTCAAAATATCCTCTACTCGTTCGAGATTCCTGCGAGTGCTGTCCAGACGACGAAGGGCTTCCTCTCGTCGACTGCGATACAGGCCAATTCCCGCGGCTTCCTCAAAAAGTCGCCGGCGTTCTTCGGCGCGTAAAGAGAGCGCCGCGTCGACCAGACCCTGGCCGATAATCGTATATGCTCGCTGTCCGAGGCCGCTGCTTGCCAGTAATTCGGTAACGTCCCGCAGGCGGACACGCTGGCCGTTGATGAGATACTCGTTTTGACCGTCGCGATAGGCACGGCGGGTGATGTTCACCTCTGAGAAATCGATGGGAAGCCACCCGTCGCTGTTATCAAAGCCAATCGTCGCTGCAGCCATGCTGGCGCGCGGCTTGCTTTCAGAGCCGGAAAAAATCATGTCTTCCGTCTTTTTTCCACGCAGCAAGGAATAGGATTGCTCCCCCAAAACCCAGCGAATGGCATCGGCGATATTCGACTTGCCCGAGCCATTTGGACCAACCACCACAGTAATGGTCGGTGCAAGCGCAATCTCCGTCCTAAAAGCAAATGTTTTATAGCCTTGCAGGTCTAGCGAGCGCAGCCGGGCCGTTCCACCATTAACTAAAGTCAAGAATACCTGCCTTATCCCCAGTAATCTGTATGTCCGATTTGATCGATCGCATTTGCTGCCGCCGCCTGAGCAGCATCCTGCTTGCTGCGGCCGCTTCCGCGACCAAACAATCCGTTACCGACATCCACCTCTACAATGAATTCACGCGAGTGATCAGGCCCAATCGAACCGACCGTTGAATAACGCGGTGTTTCCCCCAACTCAGCCTGGGCCCAGATTTGCAGCAGGCTGCGCGCATCGAACAATGATTGATCTTCCAATACGGCTTCAGAAGAAGCTTTAAGCCGTTCCTCCATGAACTCGATCACGGCAGGGAAACCGGAATCGAGGTAAATCGCCCCGATCAAGGCCTCAAACGCTGCACAAAGCAACGCGGGACGCTCTCGTCCTCCGGTCGTTTCTTCGCCTCGTCCCAACAAGAGCGCCTCGCCCAAGTGAATTTCGTAGGCGAGATTTGCAAGCTGCTCGGTTCGTACCAACGCCGAACGCAAACGTGTGAGTTGACCCTCATTCATTTCTGGGAAATGGCGATAGAGCCAGGCCGCGGTGAGGAAATCAAGCGCAGCATCCCCTAAAAATTCCAGACGTTCGTTATCCTCGAGCACTTCTGGATGCTCGTTAACATAGGAACGATGAGTCAGCGCGCGCCGCAGTAAATATGAATCGATAAACGTAAGCCCAGCCTGCTGGGCAAACTCATTGGGTTGCACAAATTTCTCCACGAACTTGGGGAACGCCGGGAACTCAAGGGTACTTGAGTTATCGGCGTACCACTCGTTCAATTTTTGCTTATTCTATCCTAAAACAATTTTAACCTGAGAAAGCCCGGAATGCCAAGACCGCATTATGTCCACCAAAGCCGAAAGCGTTAGTCAGCGCTACATTGACTTTCGCCTTCCGCGCCACATTAGGGACATAATCCAGATCACATTCCGGATCGGGATGCGAAAGATTGATCGTCGGCGGGATGATGTTATCCCGAATCGCCAGAAGACAGAAAATGGCCTCCAGCGCGCCTGTTGCGCCCATCATGTGCCCGGTCATGGATTTCGTTGAGGATATGGCGACTTGTTGTGCATGTTTCCCCAGGGCTGCTTTTATTGCCCGTGTCTCGGCGATATCATTCAATACAGTCCCCGTGCCGTGGGCATTAATATAGTCAACAGCCTCCGGTGGGAGATCTGCATCACCTAGTGCTCTCCGAATCGCCGCACACCCACCCGCACCATCCTCGGCAGGAGCAGTGATATGAAACGCATCTACCGTAGAGCCGTATCCCACCAGTTCACCAAGAATATCTGCGCCTCGCGCCTGGGCATATTCCAGACTTTCCAAAACCAAGACCGCGGCACCCTCCGCCATCACAAAACCATCACGGACTTCATCGAACGGTTTCGGTGTTGGATATGGCGGTTCCTGATCATGCGACAATGCGCCCATTCGATCGAAACAACTAATCCCGATTTCAGAAATCGACGCATCTGAACCTCCGGCAACGCAAGCATCGATATAACCGGCCCGAATCATCATTGCTGCCTGTCCAATCCCATCCTCAGCCGAAGCGCAAGCCGAGGCCACAGACAAACAAGGTCCCTGCGCACCAATCTGAATGGCAACCAACCCAGAAGCACCATTGGTCATAAACATCGGAATAAGAAATGGGCTTACCCGCCTGGGACCTTCTTTATCCATTACCAAGACACCCTGTTGCATGGACTTCAATCCCCCCACTCCTGAAGAAACGACCACACCTATTCGGCTTGCATCCTTCGTATCAACATCAAGCTGTGCTTGATCGATCGCCTGCTGTGCCGCAGCAATGGCGTACTGCTCGAAAAGGTCCATCCGCCTCGCTTCTTTCAAAGACAGGTAAACCTGGGTGTCAAAATGCTGGATTTCACCGGCAATATGGACATTAAACATCGACGTATCGAAGCGTGTGATCAATCCAATGCCCGATTTCCCATCGATGATATTATCCCAGGTCTCAGGGACGGTTAATCCCAACGGATTGACACTTCCCATGCCTGTAACAACTACGCGCTGCCCGTATTGCATACTTCCCTCCCCATCTACAGAGGTTGCTAAGCCCAAGAAATTGGCGAAATAGATATGTGATCGAAACCCACCCGGTTTGGGGCAACAGATTTGATAGAGCCCCCAAATGGATGCAAACACGAAATCAGCACATCGATATTTGGCTACGCTAGATTCAACCCGATTCCAGGCAACACGTTGCGTCTTTTGGCAATCATCTTCACACCGCGATCACATCCGCACTTCGGCATTCGACAATGCTCTTACGCTGCAACTTCATTATGGATTGGCACTTTGGGGTGGAATGTCGAGCTCGATTTTTAATCCCCTTTTTGATCGAGATCACCCACGTTGGTAACAATCAATTGTGTCATGCGACGCATACCGAAGCGTGCTGCATGGTAGATATCGACCTCCCCTTGATCTGACGAACAGGCGATTAACACATTTGGTGTGCCGGCTTTCATACCTCCAATACACCATACAATGGCGATTCCTCGCACTGCCGGCCATTGGTTTCGAATTTCTCTGGCGATCTGATGCATATCAGTTCTTGATACCGGATGTTGTGATTCGTCTTGCTCATATTCATCTTTTTTTTCTCTCTTCTGCGCTGGACGATCATCTGCGACACCCGTTAAAACACATACTGCACCGCGGGATGAGGAGTCCATCTCTGCCAGGATTTGATTCAAATCCAGTTCATTTTTCGTGATCCGAATCAGAGTCTCATCCTTGGGCGTTGCGCCGCCGCTGACCGGCGGGAACAAGGCCACTTCATCTCCGTCATCTAAGATAGCTTCAGGAGTAGCGTATTCCCGATTGATGGATACCAGTGTGGAAGGTATCGCCGGCGCCAAATTTACATGGCGCTCCTGCAGTAAGGCGAGCAGATCGGAGACACGTGAATTCTCCGCAAGCTTTATTCGCTCTTCTCGAATGCCCACTCGTTGACGCAGTGTAGCAAAGTAAAGCACAGTCAGTTGGATCACAATCGAACTCCAAATCCACGCTGGCATCAAGACGTGCTGCAGGCAGCCAGGAACCATCCATCTTGATGAAGCTGAAGCATACTACGCAGCCTTAGATCTGAGCAACAAGCCCGTTCTGAGTCCACCGGAAAATCGTATCTGCAGCAGCGAATATTGTCATTGTTATTACGCGTATCCCAGAGAATCGTCGCCTTGACACCCACATACGGCTTGCTATAATGATACCGCCTGCCCGATGGGCAGGCGGTATTATGTGGGTTTACAGGAGATAAAAATATGCCACCACTTCCGAAGAGGAAAATATCGAAGGGTCGGCGAAATCGCCGGCGTGCACACGATTTCCTGCAGGCACGCCATCTTTTAATTTGCACCAACTGCGGTGAAAAGCACCTACCTCATCACGTTTGCCCAAATTGCGGCCACTACGCTGGACGCGAAGTGGTTGAAATCGATCGAGGCTAACACCCAACGAAGGCCGTGTGTCCAAGCTCGGCCTTTTGATTCCCATGACGCTGAATCCCAAGCAAACCGCATTCATTTTCCCCGGCCAGGGCTCGCAAACTGTTGGAATGGGAAGTCTGCTTGCCAAAGCAGAGCCTATTGCCGCGCAAGTTTTCGCAGCCGCAGATGAAATTCTCGGTTATCCACTCTCCCGGTTATCTTGGGAAGGGCCAGAAGAAACTCTTAACGACACACTCTACACACAACCTGCACTGCTCACCGACTCCATTGCGGTACTGCGGGTTTTCGAATCCCGTTATCCGCAATTCATACCGGCCATTGCCGCCGGACACTCGTTGGGTGAATTCACCGCATTGGTCAAGGCCGGTGCACTCAGCTTTCCGGAAGCCTTGAAACTCGTTCAAGAGCGAGCGCGCTGTATGCAGCAAGCCGCGGAGGACAATCCCGGTGGAATGGTCGCCGTTCTGGGCATCGGCAGCGACGATGTTGCCCAGATCTGTGAGCGAGCATCCGAAATGAGCGGCACGGGGGCCTGGATCGCAAATGATAACTGCCCCGGGCAGATTGTCATCGCCGGAGTCGAAGACGCACTCACTCTGGCGAGTGATTTATTCCTGGAAAAAGGCGCCAAGAAAGCCGTCCGGCTTGCAGTCAGCATCGCTGGTCACTCCCCATTGATGCAGCAAGCAGCCAAGGCTTTCGAAGAGGTCCTGCAATCGACACCCATACTGGATCCGCGGATCACCATCATCGGTAACGTCAGCGCACGACCACTTGACTCAGCAGCCCAAATCCGCAAGGAATTACACGATCAGCTCATCTCGCCGGTCCGCTGGACGGAATCGGTACAGACGATCCTGGGCAGCGGTATCGATACGTTCATCGAAATGGGTTCGAAAAGCGTTCTTACGGGCCTTTTACGTAGAATCGATCGTGAAGCAACGGGGCTGAGCCTCAATAATCCCGAAAGCTTCACCAGATTGGCAGAAATCCTATGAAGGTCCCACACTGCGCGAAAGAGATCGCAGCGGATGTAACCCTCAGGGGACGGCAGCGAGAATCGGGTATAATCTCGCCGTACTTCCGTGATCCGTATGTAATCTATTCAAGATGGTCAGGCTTTTATGCGTAAAGCGTTTTACACCATCGTCGTGACATTAGCGGTCTACTATGTCTTTACTCACCAGATGGAACTCCGTCAGGTGCTGGATGTTTTTATACAAGCGGACTGGCGCTGGATGCTCGCAGCCGTTGGAGGACACGTCCTCTGGCTCGTCGTGATCGGCGCTGCTTTTCAATCCACATACCGACTGGTAGGGATACGCGAGAAATTAACCCGCCTTGTTCCACTTACCACGGCAGCCAATCTCATCAATGTCATCGCACCCAGTTACGGTGCAGGCGCGATGGCCGTGTTGATTGCCGACGGTCGACAACGCAAGAAACCAGCAGCGAAGGTATCAACTGCCGCGATTCTATACCTGGTCTACGATTATTTGGGTTTCATGATCGTCCTGCCATTCGGATTGGCCGTCTTGTATAAAAATGGCGTTCTGGACACCGTTCTTATCGCTGCGACGGTCTTCTCGGCGACAATCGGGATCACCCTCATCGTACTTACGATTATCGGTATCCAATCTAACCAGAAGCTGGGTAACGCCGTCGTTTGGCTGATCAAGACACTCAACAAGCTCCTGCGGCCAATCTTGCAGCGAGAATTGATCGAGTCGGATGAAGCCGAAACCTTCGCCAATGATGTCGCCGAAGGTTTACAACACATTCGACATTCTCCCGGCAACCTTCTGGCGCCGGCGCTTCTCGCACTGGCCAGAAAAGCGACGATGATGCTGATCCTGTGGATCTGTTCGGTCGCATTCAAAAATCCTTTTAATTTCGAGACACTGCTGGCTGGTTTCACGACAAGCTATCTTTTCACAATCGCATCGATCACGCCGTCCGGTGTGGGTTTCGTAGAGGGCGCCATGACGGTGTACATTTCTGAAATGAACGTTCCTCTGGCAACAGCCGCCGTAATCTCACTTGCCTACCGGGGCATCACGCTCTGGCTGACTCTCGCATATGGCTTGATTGCCATCCGCTGGGTGGGATACAAACCGAACAAGAAGAATGCCCGGACTGCCAATTCTCAGGGCGCCAACGAGCAGGACAAAAACATGTTTCGATCCGTCCAGGCGAAAGCATCTCCTGCCAATCCGACAAGCACCTTTACACCGGTGGACGACGGTGCCGAAGGAGCACCCAGTTCCTGATACCCCCGCTCATATAATCCATCTCCTTCCTGACGGATCGACAAGCAGACACACTTCGAATTGACCAGCCCACATCACAACGACTACCGCAAACGGAAAAGCAGTACTACAATCAGCTTCGGCACAAAATATGCAACTGAGAAGACATATCCGAAATATCGATTCGTGAGACACAAAGTACTTATAACGACGGGAACGCAATAGCCAGGAGCAGCGTCTAAAGGTCAATGGACAATCAAACTCGCAATCCATGTATGCGATCGAAACGGAATCTACTGCTGCCCATCATCTTGTTGGTCGTATTTATTGTGGCTGCATGCAACTTCACCGGTGGACTTTTCTCGAGTGCCGTTTCTTATCCCGGCATTCTCGTGACGGCGGATCCGCTCGCGACGGCCACTGCTACCCCCTTTGCTCCCATCCAGCCAACACAAATTTCAACGGTCAATTCAACACAAATACCAACGCTGCTTCCTTCACCAACGTATCCCTATGCCTGGGGACCATTCAACGCGCCAGCCGAACCATCCGCGATCGAGATTCCGCCTCCGGTGGCTTCCATCCCACAGTCGGAAAATGCGGTCAATATCATCTTGCTCGGTTCCGATCAACGCCCCAAGGATGGTGGTTTCCGCACGGACACAATGGTGATCCTGATGCTTGATCCGGACAACAAGACGGCGACCATGTTTTCGCTGCCGCGTGATCTCTACGTCTACATTCCCGGATGGCGTGTGGACCGCATCAATACGGCAGACATACGTGGTGGCGCCGAGTGGGTCTTCGATGCCGTTGAATACAATTTCGGCATCCAACTCGATTACTGGGCGCGCGCGAATTTCAATGGTTTCATCACGGCCATCGACACACTGGGTGGAGTCCAAGTACATGTGAGCAATTACGTCTACGACCGCTGCGGGGACATTAACTATGAATACTATCCCGGCAGCTATCAGATGGACGGCTTTACCGCCCTGTGCTACGTGCGTATGCGCAAGAGAACCAGCGACTTCGATCGTCTGCGGAGACAGCAGGAAGTGGTCCAGGCGATATTCGAGCGCGTGCTCAGCCTGGATGGATTATCGCGGGTACCCGATCTCTACAACCAATTCAACTACCTCGTCCAGACCAACATAACCCTCGAGGACATCCTGCCCCTGGTGCCGTTAGGGACATCCCTGGCATCCGACACATCCAAAATCCATCGCTTCGCAATCGGTCCCGACCTGGTGACGCCTTTCCGCGTTCCGTACAGCGGCGCCGCAGTGCTAATTCCAGATCGAGAAGCGATTCAAGCCGCGCTCCTGGAAGCGATGACACCGTAAATTGACTCGGCAGACCCCGAAAACCATATCCTGTTCTCCCGGTTCCTGATAAACCAAGCGTTCTCTTGCGTCTTCACGCTACCATGCTAGAATGAGTCGAGACTTTCGATGCGCAAACTCACCAGTGATCTGTCATTTGTATTAGGGCTTCTCACGCGGGTTCACCCCCGATCCGGGTTCGGGAAACTGCTCGTGTGGATTCCGAAATTGCTCGGCAGTGCCTTATCCCCCATCCTGGCCGTTGCGGGCATGATCGGCTTTCTGACGAGCGTCGTTCAACGAAAACCCAGGACCGCTTTAACAGGGTTAATCGGCGCAGTGCTCAATGCCACACACTTTTTAAAGGTCACACAAGAATCATCCAGCCTCGCCCTTGCCTTCGGTGCCGATTACGAAACTCGTATCTCGCCGGACATCCTCCCCCGCCTGAAAACATCGCGCTGGTCACTCTCAACCCACCCTGTCCTTGAACCGCATTGGAAGCAGGACCTGGTCATCGCCAGCCATCCACCGACCGGCGAACCATTAATGGCCGATCTCTGGCTTCCGCCGGAAGAAATAACCCCTTCCGGAACGGGGATTATTTATCTGCACGGCAGCGCCTGGCATTACGGCGATAAAGACATCGGTACGCGTCCCTTCTTCCGCCATCTCGCCGGACAGGGCCATGCCATTCTCGACCTGGCTTACGTTCTCGCACCCAAGGCACGTCTCAAGGGCATGCTTGCGGATGTTGACTGCGCCATTCAATGGATGAAGTCAAACGGTGCGAAACACGGCATTCGACCCGATCGAGTCGTTCTCATGGGCGGATCGGCCGGGGGACACCTGGCGCTGTTGGCAGCCTATTCACAAGCAAAAGGTTCGCCGCGGGATTCATCCATGTGTGGAGTCATCTCCTATTACGGCCTCACCGATCTGATCGCCCTGAACCGCTACCTCGAAAGCCTATACAAATCGAACCTCAATCGTCCAATCGACCGGTTGTTTATGCATTACTACGAAAAATTCACGGACGGCCTGATCGTTCATCCCAAAGACCTGCTTCCCAATCTTCTGGGTGGAACCTACGACAAGATTCCGGATCAATATCGAGCCGCATCCCCGATTCATCACGTCGGACCACATTGCCCACCCACCCTGCAGATCTTCGGCGCAGATGACATCGCTGGCGTGCAGCAAGGCATCTTACGCGTACATCAAGCCCTTATTGCTGCGAAAGTTCCCTCGATCTACATCGAAATTCCGGATTGCGATCACGGCTTCGATCTCGTCCTTCCGCAGATTTCACCGACTGCACAGACGGCGACCTACTACACCGAACGCTTCCTGGCCATTCTGTCTTCCGGCGTGGATTAAAACGCATCCGGTAACCGCCCCTGTATGCATCTCCACATGCCTGAACGCATTTGACTTTTTCGCCAAGCGAGTCTAGGATTACCGTCCATTGACTATGCGAAGAACACTCGGAGGCACGCTTGTCCGAATTGCCTGAAACATTACCCCTATTCTCCACTGAATCGAGTGACTCGGAAGAGGAGACCCATTTCGGTTTACGCTCGGACGTCAGCTTAAGTGCCGCCATCAAGGCCTGGGGGGAGGCATTGGAGGCAGCCGGCCGCTCGATCCATACGGTGAAAGCCTTCACCGCCGATCTGCGCTTGGCAGCGAAATTCATCGGCGCCGGCACCGCGATCGCCGCCATCGGCACG
>DAOUEK010000043.1:0-69412 GCA_034430425.1 Anaerolineales bacterium
TCCGCGTAAACCTGAACGGTGAAATTCAACGACTTTCATATCTATCAACAACGTACACCGCTTTTCAATATGATTGGGCTTTGTCTCCCGATGAAACACGTATTGCCTTTTGGCTTTCGATTAAGGATGATGACAATCCAATTGATTCTGAGCTGGCAGTTCTCGACATAGAGAGTGGTGAAGTAACCAATTACTGCATTACTGGAAGTAGAACACCGGTCTGGTCACCTGATGGCCGACAGATTGCAATCCCGCAAAACAATCAGGGCGCACTCGATTTCATGATTGTGGATATCGAGGAAGGCATTGCCTACGATGTCACCGAACAGGAAGATGTGATAATTGAAGGTTGGCTGGTTTCACCTCCGTAAAAATTGACAAGGATGGAAAATTCTCGTCTGTGGGAAAAATACTTATCCAAAAGGTACATTTGTCGAACACACGGCAAACTTATGCTTTATTTTTTCACTTTCGGCAATATTATTTTCTACAGCCATGCCCCCTGAATCTGACAAGGCAAGACTTGAATCATGTGTAAACCTGGGTGGTTATACTAAGTGTTTTCAGGTAACCCCTTCACCGATAATGTATGCAAATATTGCTTGCAGGGGATGGGAACAACTAGATTTTTGTAACGGTGATCCAGATAATTTTCCACGAGATGAGACGATAAATTCGTTAGCAGATATTGCATCCGATGTGTTTATTAAAAAAATTACAGGGTATGACGAAGAAAATATTAAGTGGATCGATCAGCAAGTATTGCGACAAAATATTTCGTATCTCCTTATAGCATCTAAAGAATACAATCTCGATGATGCGGAAACTTCTTACGTGCTCGCAACTGCTATGGGCGAATCGAAATTCGGCGCCATCACAGGTGGTGGGTACTACGCATCAAATGATGAACATTCTCCTATGTGGGAAATTACTGACTATAGTGATGCGGAGAAAATGTATGGATATCAATCTCGGAATGCTGAAGCCCTTGGTAATGATCTGGAAGGTGATGGGTTCAAATACAGAGGGCGAGGATTTTGCCAATTAACAGGTAAAGATAACTATGATGATTTTGATCTAATATTCAGTGTAGACTATTTCGGGGAACAGTTAGACTTAAAACCTAATGAGAGAATTGGGATTTTAAATACACCCGATGTTGTAGCTGCAAATCCAAGATTATCAGCCGAGATCACTGTTTATGGTATGGTCAATGGAGGTTTAGGGACTCTGGATAGGGGCGAGGATTTTGACGGGCCTCGATACGTAGATGGCTACTTTGCATCAGTTCAAGAATTATATGATTGTTCAGGGACAGATTGCTTCTATCCTTACCGTGATATCATCAATCGAAATACAACCGACGAAAATCATCAGGCATATGCGGATCAAGCGAACGAATTTTATTCAGTGCTTGAGGAATGAGCTCTTTCATTGTTGAGGAAGCACATGGTTAAACAACTAAGAACAACAATATACATTTTCATTATTTCGTTGATAGCAATTACACTTGGTAGCTGTGATGGTTCAACTCAGACTTCGGCACATCTACCACAACCAACGACAACCAACACTTCTATGAGTGATGTGACACCAACATTAACTGTTACTCCCAGCGAAGTTGTTTCCGAAACAAAAACACCTGGCGATCAACAGCTTGTTGACTTTCACTTTCCTATCCTGTTCTCTTTCAAATATTATGATTATGACCCTTCCGATATTCTAGGGCAATCACAAATTTATAATCTGGATATTAATGGGAATACTCAGGGGCAACTTCCAAGATACAGCGAAAACGTTGTTCACTACACTGATCCAGCCTGGTCTCCGGATTGTCAGAAATTTGCTCTCACAATTTATTATAGAAACGAGGAAGGAGAATCATACGAAGTTCAAGGGATCATGAATTTGGAAACGCATGAAATAATCGAATTCTCAACCCCAAATCGTTTGAATCATTCTCCAAGTTGGTCAACCGATGGAAAACAAATCGCTTTTACCGCGCTGGGTGAAGGGAATTCGCAAATATATATTTATAGCGTAGAAACGGAATCGATTTCACAACTCACTTTTGATGGTTTCAACTATGGGCCGGATTGGTCTCCGGTAAATAATCAGATCATCTATGTGTCAGAGGATGAGGCCTTTAACACGATGATCAATGTTGTAAACACAGATGGTAGTGGACAAAGAGAAATTATTCCAAGCTCTTGGGGGTCCGGGAGTTTTTCTGACCCAAAGATCGACAGCCCTTATTCTCCCCAATGGTCTCCAGATGGATTGATGATCGCTTTTCAGGTTCGTGAGGATGCTTTAGATCGTCCGGTTGCCAAGATATATATCGCAAGGTCTGATGGCTCAAATCCCCATCGACTCGTTCAGGGGGATCGACGCGAAGAAGACCCTGATAGTACAGATTACTTCATTCAATGGGAGTCTGATCCTGTTTGGTCCCCGGATGGTAAAGAAATACTTTATCGACGAAGAATCTTACCGACTGATGAAGTGCAATTGTGTTTTGCAGAAGTTGAAACAGGCGAAGTACGATGCACAGGAGAGAAATATGTAGGGATTGGTGTCGGGGGACTTGATTGGTGTCATAATGATCAAGTAACGACTAGGGAATAGCAGCATTTACATCTAATTTTCTACAATCCAACACAATTGCAGATCCTCAGATGGCTATTGAAGTACTCATGGCAAGCTTATGCTTAATATTTGTACTATCGGCAATATTATGCTTAAAGTCGAACACCTTAGATGTAAGTTTCCCCTGTAAATTGGCAATGTTATGCTTTATACTGCGGCAAGATTATCGTTTAAGTGACAGATGAACCTCTCAACAAGCGCGATCGCTGACGAGAATTGCCATGATACGCAAAATCCTAGCCCGCATCCGACATGTAGTCAGCCTGCCCTTTCGATTAATTGCCAAACCCTTTCGCACCTATCGCAATTTCATCGAATATGAACCGGAAGATACGCCACTTGGCGATGCACTCTCCCGAGCCGTCGAGCAACCTTCCGCGTTGATCGAACACCTCGAAGCGCTGCGAGGTCACATCATCCGCTCCGTGATTGCGCTTGTCATCCTGGTGTTGGTTAGCATGATTTTTGCCGGTCAGGTACTCGACTGGTTATCCGAGCCGATTGGTGGGATCGACAACCTGCAATCGATTGAAGTGACCGAGTCCATCGGTGCCTTCATGCGTGTCTCGCTGCTGACCGGATTCGCGCTGGCTATGCCATATGTGAGTGCGGAAATATTCGCCTACATGAATCCCGGTTTGAAACCCCGAGAACGCAAAGCACTTTTAGCCATCACCCCGTTTGCCACCCTCCTCTTCCTGGCGGGCATGGCTTTTGCCTACTACATCATGCTCCCGGCCGCATTACCATTTATGATGGGATTTATCGGGATTAGCACAGTCCCCCGTCCGTCAAGTTACGTCCGTTTTGTCACCGGCGTGATGTTCTGGATTGGAATCTCCTTCCAATTTCCACTCATCATCTACGGCATGGCCCGGTTGGGTTTTGTCCGTGCAAAAACACTTGCCAGCGGTTGGCGCGTTGCGGTTGTAGCCATTTCCATCCTGGCAGCCGTGGTAACGCCAACGATCGATCCGGTAAACATGGCGATCGTTATGCTGCCCATGATCCTGCTGTACTTCATCAGTATCGCTGCAGCCGCCATTGCGCAGCGTCGGCATGACGCCTCCCGGTCGTCGACATAATTCCCGGCTGCGACTTTCCCCCGGCTTTGCTCTACCAACCCCAGTGCGGTAGAATTCGTGCGCTCTCGATTCCGTCCGCTCGCTGGTCCTGCTGCATCGATTTTCGAATATCCGGATTCGTCGAGCGAAACTATGATCGCGCCGTCCTGGAAGGCAGGCATGCCGATGGCAATGCGTGAAAGCGTCGATCTCATAACAACCAAGGAATGATAATCCATGGAAAGAGCCATCGTGGACCCGGCTCCACGAGATTTTGGTTCCATCATCAGCAAACATGGCCTGCGAAGAGAGTATCGTACGTTTTGCGTCCTGCTGACCACGATCGGTCTTTCCACTGCCCTGCTCAGTGCTGCGATCGGCATTTACCGCTGGTATTATGCCTATCGTCATTACGGACCGGCCGCCGTTGTGCGTTGGTCCGGACCGGCCATCGGGCTCAGTATCGTATCAACACTGCTGGGTCTTATCGGTTTGGCGTGTTTATTGCATCTTCGAGGATCGTACGTTAAAGTTTGTTCCGGAGGCATTTTAATCGGGCGTAGAGGAAAAACCGAAAAAATCCCATGGGATCAGATCCACGCCATCTCAACGGCATCCGTTCGATACGGATTACTGTGGTTTACCTGGGGCAGCAGTTCAAGAATTACTTTTCATCTCAAACCCGATGGTAAACGAACTTTGAGTCAATCCCTTTCGAATCTGGATCAACTTGCCATCTCAGCCAAGAAATATGTCTACCCGGGATTACTCGAGCAATTTCGCAATTCGCTTCAACAAGGAGATGCAGTACAATTCGGGTCTATAGAAATCAAGAGAGATGAACTTATCTACGGCAAACGCCGCATACCATGGGCTGAAATCAGCGAGGTCACTCTGGCGCGAGGCTTTTTACGGATACACACACGATCTTCCCGGTGGAAACGAAGTATTCGTCTATCGGCACAAAGCATTCCAAACATCGATTTATGTTTTCAACTCATGCAGCACTTCATCGGTGAGGAAAAAATAAATCAACAGGGCAGCTAAAGCGATGCAACGTACAAAGCAGTTGTTCAGTACACGAAAAGATAGGCATATTGTGGATAAGATTCGATGAAAAAACATCGTTCCCTGTTTGTGCTGCTTTTGGTATTGCTGGTGGCGATTTTATCGGGCTGCTCGATCGCCGACATCTTCGCGGACAACACCGGGCCGACACCCAGACCGTTTCCCACGCCCACACCGCTCCCGGCCGCAGAGGTCGTTTTCAATGTGCTTCCACCTGCAGATACGACTTCGAAATCCGATTTAGCGCTCGTCGTTGTTGATGAGGTTACCGGGTTCGACTACAACACCGTCACCCACGAGATGAAACAACAAAAGGATGGTTATTGGGACGTTCATCTTGCCATTCCTGTCGGATCCGTTATCCGCTACCGCTATACACGCCAATCTCCTACACCTGCAGATGAAGCAAGTACAGCCGGTATCCCCATCGAATACCGACTGGCAAAGATCGATGGGCCAACACAGATCGACGACGTTATCGCCGCCTGGACCGACACACCCTATCAAGGTTCACTGGGCAGAATCATCGGGCAGCTTACCGCGCAAGATGATGGATCACCGCTCTCGGAGATGATCGTCGTGGTAGCCGGCATTCGTACATTCAGCGACGGGGAAGGCAAGTTCCGCATTGAAGGCCTTCAAACAGGCTTGCATCAACTTGTCGCTCTCAGCCCGACCGGAGCGTATCAGACTTTTCAACAAGGCACGTTAATCGCAGCGGACAGCACGACTCCCGTCACGCTGCAGCTCAAGCCAGCCGAAAAGGTCCAAGTCACTTTTGAGATTTCCGTTCCGGACGACACGATTCCCGGTACACCGCTGCGTATTGCCGGCAACGTACAACAGATGGGCAATGTGTTCAGCCCGCTATCTGGCGGCGAAAGCGTCAGCTTCGCCAGGATGCCCGAAACAATATTGGTAACGCCCACCGATTACATCGCAGTGGTTACGCTCTACAGCGGTACGGATCTGCGATACAAGTACACCCTGGGGGATGGTTTCTGGAACGCCGAGCGCGATCCGGAGGGAAATTTCCTAACGCGCCAGGTAATTGTTCCCGATTACGACCTCATTATTAAAGACTCCGTGGCAACATGGCACAGCGGATCGAAAGGAAGTGTCCAGTTTAGCGTGAGTGTTCCTCCAGGAACGCCTGCGGATGAAAAAATCTGCCTGCAGTTCAATCCGTATGCCTGGTTCGAGCCCATCCCGATGTGGCCACAGGACGATCATCAATGGTTCTACGTGCTTAATAATCCACTTGACTTCAGCGGGACCATCGGCTATCGCTATTGTCGTAACTGCCAATGTGGAAGCGCGGACGACATCGAAACAGCCGGATCCAGTGCGATAGGTCGGCCGTTAACCCCATCGCGAGACACCCAACACCTGATCGACGATGTTTCAGAATGGTGGTGGCTGACAACGGATGCACCAACAACCACAATCATCGCTCCGGTGATCGAAAAACGGAATCAATTTGAAGTCGGCGTGGAACTAGCGCCCAATTACCAACCGATTCATGAAGATCTGATCCCTGCCATGCTCGATAAAGTGGACGATCTTGGATCGAACGCCATTGTACTCACGCCAGGATGGAAACTGGCAGATAATAATCCCACACCGGTCATTGCCTTCGATCCGGCGCATGCGCCTTTTAAGGATTATCTGGAAAACACCATCCATGAAGCAGAAAAACGAAACCTCAAAGTTACTCTGCGGCCTACGCTCTACGCTGAGGATGGAAACCTGCAAAATTGGTGGTTGACGTCCAAGCGTGATCCCGGTTGGTGGGATGTGTGGTTTGAAGAATATCGATCTTTCATTCTCACCTACGCACATCAAGCCGAACACTATGAGGTTTCTCGCCTGATCCTCGGGGGCGCAGCAACCATGCCAGCCCTGCCCGGCGGATCGATCGCGGGGGATATTCTATCCGAAGTACCGATGGATGCGGAATATCGCTGGATGGATTTGATCAGCGAACTTCGTGAAATCTATCACGGTGAACTCGCATTTCAGGTTGAATTGGCCAATGAATTAGGGACGGTACCCAATTTTGTGGTTGCTTTCGACGAAGTCTATGTGTATTGGCACGCGCCAATAGCAACCACTCCAGATGCTTCCCCCGCCGAGATGCAATCCGCAGCGAGTTCGATTTTCGATAACACGCTTCTCTCCGATCCCGCACTTTCGAACGTCCCAATTTACTTGAGCGTGGAATATCTCTCGATCGAAGGCTCGGCAAACGCCTGTGCCAAGGCGCCGGACGGAACATGCCGGGACAATGCGGAGTTCAATCAAGGTGCGATCATCGACCCGGATTTGGAGGTCAATTTCCTCGCACAAGCGCAAGCATTCAATGCGCTGCTTCTGGAAGCGACCAGCAGAAGTGAAATTCGGGGCTTCTACGTTCGCGGCTACAACCCCAGCGTCGTCTTACAGGACAAATCCAGCTCTATTTATGGGAAACCGGTACGCGACGTTATCTGGTATTGGTATTCTCGTCTCACCGGCATTCAATAAAATCCACACTCTTGAATTTCCTTGGACAACTCCATTACCGAACTTCCCAGTTAACGCAAAACACGACGCTCGGGGATGCGCACCAATATTCACGGTACGATTAACTCAAAAACCGATCGAGTTTGTCTCGACGAGACTTATGGATTCTAAAACTGTGAATTGATTTGGATCTTAGGCTTACCCGCGACGCAGCCACAAAAGATAACCGACGTACCAGACAATGCAAACGCCGGCGACCGTGCCCCAGATCGGGAAACCGGCTTTGATTGCTGCCATCCAGTCCGAACCGGTAAAAATCCCGATGTACGCCGTTATTGCAATTACTACAATGGCGAAGGTGCCAACAAGCCAGAAACGCATCACCTTCAAACGCTTGATCTTATCCTCATCCATTTGTAATCCTCCTGGTTGGAGAGGGCGGGTTCTTTCAGGATTCTATGCGAAAATAACTCTGCCTGCAACCTCAGTCCATTCCCATAATCAGGATTCATCGGTAAGCCAATAATTATTCGATCGCTTCCTGGAACACTGCTTCCAAATCTTCAGCGGAAACCATACCCAGCCATTGCTGGAGTACAGTTCCATCCGCATCCAAAAGGATCAAATGCGGCTGAAAGCGATATCCCAATTCCCGTTTGAATGAATCCGTCTGTGGATCGTCAATATCGAGATATACGAAATCGATCTCCTCCTGCCATTCAGCCTCCCGCCCGTGCACGACGGGCGCCAATCGCTGGCAGGTCGGTCACCAGTAGGCGAAGAACTCGACCAGCGTCACTCTTCCGGACCCCAAATGGACGCTGCCGGGATTCGTCGCGGATAATTCCGTTCGCGGTGTCGGCATTTCCCCTCCCGCTTGCGATCCTTTATCGCCCATTGAATCCGAGATTGGAGCAGGCGCTCCATCAGCGAGAGTGGTAGCCAGGTTGTCTTCCTTGCAGGATACCAACAACACAGCCAATAAAATCAAGCCAATCACCAAGCGCATTTTCCGTGAAACCATTATCCATCCTCCTCTACCGAACCTGTCTATCCAGGTTCACGCCCTGACCAACACGATACTGTACATTAATTCTATCGCGTCCTTCGCGGGATCAACGACAGTCTGTGAACGCCGAAGCCAAGAGTGGATACTTCCTTCATGAACACTAACCTCGCTTCAACAGTCAGGCTATAATGGAAATCGTGCCCGGGAGGTTGCCATGCCGCAAAAGATCGTCGAATGCGTGCCGAATATTTCCGAAGGACGCCGCTTGGAGGTCATCGAAGGAATCGAGCAAAGCATATCTGCTGTTCCCGGAGTACTCGTACTCGATCGCCACAGCGATGTGGATCACAATCGAACGGTAATCACCTTTGCCGGAAACCCCGGCTCGGTTTCGGAAGCGGCCTTTCGAGCGATCGAAAAAGCGGCGCAAACGATCGATCTCGAGAAGCATCAGGGAGAACATCCCCGCCTGGGCGCCGCCGACGTGGTTCCCTTTGTCCCCCTCTCCGGAACAAGTATGGATGAATGTATCGCCCTGGCCAGAGCGCTGGGCAGACGCGTCGGGAATACACTCGGCATCCCGGTGTATCTTTACGAACGCGCCGCGCTCCGCCCACAACGCGTCAATCTCGAAGACGTACGTCGTGGCGAATATGAGGCCTTGAAAGAAACGTTGGGCAAGGATCCCGAACGTGATCCGGATTTCGGTCCCAAGAAGCTCGGTCCGGCCGGCGCCACAATCATCGGTGCCCGTCCGTTTTTAATAGCCTACAACGTGTATTTAGAGACTGGCGATGTAAGCATCGCAAAAAAGATCGCCTGCACTGTTCGGCAGTCCTCCGGAGGCTTGCCGAATGTCAAAGCGATCGGATTGCTGGTCGAAGGGCGAGCACAAGTATCGATGAACCTTACCAACTTCAGCGAAACGCCGGTCGCACACGTCCAGGAGATGATTCGCAGTGAAGCCGAAGGTTACGGCACATCGATCCACCATGCCGAATTGGTGGGTCTGATCCCCCAGGCCGCGATTGCCGACGTGTTGCAACGCTATCTGCAGCTTGATCCCTTCACTCCCGAGCAAATTCTGGAAACACGTTTGTTCTACGCGCTGACAGAGCAGGCCGAGGGCAAGTAAATTCCTGCTTTCAAATCGCTGGAAATTACCAGCTGCTCTTGGCGAACATATCGGCGAGAAGCGCAAGGCGTTCTTCGTCGGTCATCGGGCGCGGCTGGGCGTAATCCTCGAGCAAAGCTGTCAGCAGTTCCGTGCTGATATGACGTCCATCGTAGAAGACATGCAAGTCGATGAATTCCTGACGCAGCGCCAATGACTGCATCTGGTCGAAGAAGAGATTCCCCAGGCCATAGTGGATGAATCCGTTGGCGTAAAACTCGAAACCCAATGGTTGATGCGCCTGGCTGCCACTGACGATGTTCGCACCCGCATCGATCGCCTGGCGAAAAGCGTCCTGCTGGGCTGGGAGCAATGCGGCTCCTTCGAACCATTGGAAAGTGAATACCACGAGATACCCATCCGAGCGCAAGCGCTCGATTTCAGCATACAAGGTTTCCGTATCGCAGGGCGCCGCGCCCGCTGAATCTTCCGTCGCCCAGGCATGTACCGGCCCGGCAGCGTTACATCCCAAAAAGGCAATCGCATTGCCGTTGTGCTCGACGGTTACGGCGCGCAAGGCCTCATCGAGATTCTTTCCTCCGCCAAACGTCGGCCAGCCGCGCGCCTCGTACAAATCCAGCGTGCATAAGAGGGCTTCTTCTCCCCAATCCGCAACATGATTTCCAGTCAGCTCGACCAGATCCACGCCGACATCTTCAAGCAGCGTTAAATTTTCCGGCGCGCTGCAGAAACGCATGTCCGTGGAATACATATCCGGAGCAGGACAGGAATCGTCAAAGGAAACCTCGTTGCTCACGTGCGTAAGGTCAGCTTCGCGCAGCCAATCGCCAACGAGCAAACCGGGATAATCAACACCGTGAATTACCATTTTCGCTGCGGTACCGCGCGTCAAAGCCGTCACGCCGGTCATGGCCAGGACCGTCAGGCGAGAGGAGTCGCGATTGGTCGTCGGCCAATCCACCAAACGTATGAATTGTGCGATGGCCTCGGGAGACCCATCCAGACCAAAACGCACTCGAAGCAAGTGGTCATCCGCGGCAAAGGCATGGCGGATGGGTGAGCTTCCATCCAGTTCAATAACCTTCCAGCGCGGTTCGAGCTCATCGAAAGGCACGATGGCGTACGATGGCCGATCAGACCAGGCCACATCGAGCAATGTCTGCGGTGAAACGCCGACGACATGCGCCTCGCTTGCAGGGCCGAGGACATCGATCATGGCTTCGATGGTGCTGTTCGCGGCGTAGATTTTTTCCGAAAAACCCCCCGCTCCGCTCCAGGCCAGGATCAGCGCATTCGAATCCATGCCGTCCTGGAGTGTGGGGAACGGCGCCGCAAGTGCATAGATCCATTCCACCGGGCGATTTTCAGCATTGGGTTGAATTCTTAAATGGGCCTGGCTTTCATCGGTGATTTGGAACAACGCCGCTTCAGACCCGGCGGCAAGTTCCACCCGCTCGCGCAGGCCACCGGGCACCGCCGGAGATATCCACACGTTCAGCGGTTCCGGTGTTGCCGTCACTTGCAGTGGTTGGAAGGGAGTCGGGCTGGGCTCCGATGTGCCGGAGGGAGAAGCCAAAATCGTGGGCTGATCCAGGACCGCACAGGATTGAATCAGTCCACAGGCGGCAAGTAATAAAACCCATCGGCATCGCAGCAAGGAAAAGTTAGATGAGAGAAAGCGTGTTCGCAGCTCCATGCAGGGGCTCATTATCCCATGCCTTTGGGCGGTATGCCAAGGATACACACAGACTGAAAAAAGCCTCAAGTTAATCCTGAATCAAGGGCCCAGCAGCGCCAGGAACACGTCCTCGAGCGAGGGTTCGACTTCGTAAATTCGCAAGGACTCTACATCGGATTGAGTTAAAATGAGCTGCAAGTCCGCCGCACTAACATCTGCAGGCGCGATCACCCGCATATGATCGCCCGCCAATCCGACCCTGGTGACCTGCGAGGCCTGCGAAAAGGCATGCAAAGCCTCCAACATGGGCGCGGCGAAGACGTCCCATGCAACGCCCGGGAGTGCTTCGCGCTTGAGATCCGAAGGTGTACCCATGGCCATTAAATGGCCGCGGTGCATGATGCCCACCCGACCACAATACTCCGCTTCATCCATGTAATGCGTCGTCACCAACGCCGTGACACCTTCATCTGCGAGGGTGTAAATCAAATCCCAGAAATCCCTGCGGGCGACGGGATCAACGCCGCTGGTGGGCTCATCCAGAAAGAGCAGTTGGGGTTGGTGGATGATGGCGGTGGCCAAAGCCAACCGCTGCCGCCAACCGATGGGCAGCGATCCCGCACGTTCGCCGGCCATCTCGCACAGCCCAAGCCGCTCAAGCACCTCACGCTGTCGTTCAGGATCGTGCATTCCGTAAACACCGGCATAAAAAGAAAGATTTTCCATCGCAGTGAGCTCATCGTAGAGGGCGAACTTTTGAGACATGTATCCCACGCGAGCCCGAATGGATTCGGCCTGGCTGCTTGCGTCGAAACCTAACACATTCGCCTGCCCACTGCTTGGCAGCAGCAACCCAAGAAGCATACGAAACGTGGTCGTTTTTCCAGCGCCGTTGGGCCCCAAATACCCCACGATCTCACCGCGATGGATTACAAAGGATACCCTGTCAACGGCGATGAAATCCCCGAAGCGCTTGCTGAGATTCTCGGTTTGAACGATAACGTCAGGCATCGGAATTCGCATCCTTAGTCAACAACTCGATGAAGACATCTTCCAATCCGGGCGCTGTCGGGGCTACCCGTGTGACCGTGCCTCCCAATTTTTCGATGCCGGATTTTAAAAGAGGGATCACTTTCCCATTCTCATCGGGTTTCAGGCGAATGTGCCAGCGGTCGCCAAATGCACGAACATCTTCGATCTGCGGGATTGCATCCGCCGCCTGCTCCACGGCGTGTTTTGGGCCTCCATACAATGCCAGGATTCTCCCCTCCAAACGCTGTGTGATCTCGCCCGGTGATCCTTCCAGAAGGAGTTTGCCATCCGAAAGAAAACCCACCTTGTTGCAGCGAGAAGCCTCATCCATGTACGGCGTGCTGATCAATACCGCAACTCCATCACGCAGCAACTCGATCAGTAGTTGCCAGAACATCTGCCGGGTGACGGCATCCACTCCGCCGGTGGGTTCGTCGAGCAGCAAAATGCGCGGTTTGTGCACCAGGGCCGCCGCCAACCCGAGCTTTTGTTTCATTCCACCGGAGAGTGCGTCCGCTCGTCGATCGCTGAATTCCCGCAAGCCCACGAAGGCCAGGATTTCTTCGGATCGCGGCTCCCAGTCGTCCGGCGATATCCCGCGCACTTCGGCGAAGAAACGAAGATTCTCAAGCACAGTCAAATCACCATACAAACTGAAGCGCTGCGGCAGATATCCGATCTGCGCGCGAGCCTGTTCCGTTTGGCGCACTAAGTCAATCCCGGCCAGCTCGATCGAACCGGAATCAGCAGTGTACGCGCCGCATAACAATCGCATGGTGGTAGTCTTTCCCGCGCCATCCGGTCCGACCAGGGCATAAATCTCACCCGCTTGAACGCGCAAGGAAACACCATCCACAGCGGTACGTTTACCAAAGCATTTTCTCAATCCATCGGCCTGGATCAATACTTCCAACGCTTATTCTCCTAAAGCTTTCCCGTTCTCGCTAAAACCTTGCACTTGCACCAGGATACCCATACCTACTCGAAGAATTCGACGTCCGCCGGCATACCTGGCTTCAGGCGGCCTGTCGGATCGAGCAGCTGCAATTCGATGGCAAATACGGTTACGCGGCGTCCCTCCTCCGTCTGTACATTGCGCGGCGTAAATTCCGCCTGGTCGGCGATACGCGTTACTGTGGCAGTGAACGTCTCTTCGGGAAAAGAATCCACGGTCACGATCGCCGTCTGGCCCAAATGGATTTGCCCATAGCGGTCTTCCTGAACGAAGACCGTGATGGTCAGGTCATCCAACTGCGCGAGAGTCAGCGCCACCGCGCCGGGTTGGATGACCTCTCCCGACTCCACGTTGCGCGTGACGACGACTCCGTCGATCGGCGCGGTTACCTCCAATTTTTCCAACTGCAGGTCGATCACATCCAACTCGGTTTGTGCTTGCGCCAATCCGGCTTCAGCCTGTGCTAATGCTGCCTGCGCCATATCGAGATTTCTTTCTGCAGCACGAACCTGGAGCGCATAATCTCCGGTCTGTAATCTCGCCAGGTGGTCACGCGCGGCGTCGTAGCGTTCCTGTGCCACAGCCAGACGTGCTTTCGCCTCGAGCACATCCTCGGCGTCCTTTTCGGAAAGCAGCTGCTCGTAATCCGTCTGGGCTGCCTCCAGTTTGGCTTCCGCTGCATCGAACAAGTCTTCGGCGTACTGCTCGAGTTCCGCATCGTCGCGCGCCCTGCGCGCGCTCTCCAGGACCTGGTCGGCGATCGTGAAACGGAGGCGTGCATCGGCCAGCCGGTTTGCCGCCTGCAGCAGATCATCCATTGCGGATTCTCCCAGCAGTGTATCGAAGTGTTCCTGCTCATTCAGCAGCGCCTCTAAAGCGAGATCGACTTCCTTTTCGGCAGCTTCAATTTCCTCTACCTTATCGAAATACCAGATCGGCAGATCGAATTCCGCCGGCAGGGAGGCTCGCCAGCGGGCCTCGCGATTGGGCAGATCGGCTTGGCGCTCCATCCGGAGCGTGAGTTCCACCTGCAGCTTCAGCAGTTCTACGTTGATCTCTGCGCTGTTAACCGTCGCCTCGGCCGTATCAATCGCCGCTTCCGCTCTGTCACGCTGCGCTTGAAGCAGTTCGTCATCCAGGCGAACGAGAAGTTCACCCATTTCGACGTGATCGCCTTCCGCAACGAGAACCTCTTCGATCCGCCCGGCGACTTCCGGTGAAATGACAACTTCCAACACTTCCACCGTGCCGGAAGCGAGCAAGCCCTCTTCCGTCTCTTTGGAGACGCTGGCGAGATAGACAATCGAGAGCACAATCAACACCGGGAACAACAACATGAGCACAATTCTGCGAATACGGCTAATAGTCATCTGAACCTCCAAATCCCTCCACACCGTCCCAAGGGAGGGAATATTCAATCGTTGTATATACAATCAATCCAGTCGCTTACGAAAACGCAAAGCGGCCAGAGTCATCATCACCCCACCGAACACGATCAGGGCCACAATTTCATCCTGCAGTGCGCGTATGTCCACTCCCTTGATCAGCAAGGAACGAATAACGACCAGGTAATAGCGCAGCGGAATCACGGTCGAAATCCACTGCAGCACTTTAGGCATGGCTTCGATGGGGAAGAAAAAGCCCGAGAGGAAAATGCTCGGCAAGTATGTGAAAAATGCGCCCAGCATGGCCTCTTGCTGCGTGTTCGAGATGGTCGAAACCAGGAGCCCAACACCCAGACCGGAAAGCAGAAACAGCCCGGAAAGCAGTATGATGGCAGTGAGTTCACCCCGAATGGGCACATCGAACAGCAACGACCCAATCGCCAGAACTTCCAAGGTATTAATCAGAGCCAAAAACACGTAGGGCAGGATCTTCCCTACAACCAACTCCCAGGGTCGGATGGGCGTGACGATGAGCTGTTCGATGGTGCCGCGCTCACGCTCGCGCACGACGGCCGTTGCAGTTAGAATGGAAGTCAGCGCGTAGAGAATGGTGCCAATCACACCCGGCACCATGAAATAGGCGTCGATCATATCGGGGTTGTACCAAACCTGTGTGTGGATTTCTAACGCCGTATCCGGTACAGCGGAAATACTGAAGCGCGCTCCCTGATCGAGCACCACCTCTATGCCGTACGCCTGCGCGATTAATTTCGCCGCTGAGAGTGAGGTGGAGGCGATCGTTGGGTCGCTGCCGTCCAGAATAAAGGCCACATGGGCAGGACTTGCCCCTTTCAAGAGCTGGCTGTAATCCGGAGGAATGATCAGCCCTACTTTTACATCGCCGCGATCGATGGCTTCCCGCAGCTCGTCTTCGGAGTCGACTTCCATGGCAAGCTGAAAATAATCCGCCGCCCGATAGGCGTCTAACAATTTGCGGGCCGAGGCGCTGCGATCTTGATCCAGAACCGCCATGGGGATATTGCGTACATCCGTTGTCGCCGCGTAGCCCATGAGCAGCAGCTGCGTGACCGGAATGGCGATCACCATCATCAAGGTGCGTAGATCACGCCAGATTTGGATGAACTCTTTACGAATGAGGGAAAACAAGCGGTTGTTAAACATCTTCGTCCTGCTCCATTAAGCCTTCTCGAAGATCAGCGTGTAATAGAACCAATTTCCAAGACGCTTGCCGAGTTTGAATTCTGCTTCCTGGGCCCATTTTTGGACGGTGGCGGTGCGGGGATAGTCCGGATCCACAAATAACTCGCTGAAAACCAGTTTGCCTGAAAGGGCCAGTACGCGGCGGAATTCTTTCATGGCGCGCACGGGATCCGGAATTTCACCAATCACCGTGACCATGGTAATCACATCGAAGGAGCCATCATCAAAGGGAAGGCCATAGGCATCGGCGACTCTCGCTACCAGGTTGGTAATACCTTCTTCCCGTATACGCTGGCGCAAGCGTTCGATGATTTGGGGTTCGATGTCGACCGCCACGACGCAGCCAGATTCACCCACAGCACGCGCGGCAGCGAAGGTATATATCCCACTTCCCGGCCCCACATCGAGAACCTTCATGCCAGGCCCAATGGTATGCCGCCGTGCCGTCTCATCGGGAGGCTGCAGCCGGCGACGCATCGGGTTGTCGATCAATTGAGTAAGCCTGGCAGGAATGGGAAACTTGTGAACCCTGCGGACGATACGCACCATTGTATGCAGCCCGATCAACAACAAAGCAATCCACAAAATCCACTTCAAAATCGAGATCAGCATCGTTTACTCTTCCGTAAGGATTCCGTGCAGAAAGATGTCTATCGTGTACTTCAAGGCATCCTCACGCATCTCAAAGGGGAATTTATCACCAAAGAAATTCTCGATGAGGAAGTAGGCATAGAAATTCGCCAGGAATACGCGCACGATGATGGGGAGTGGAACAGGTCGGACATTGCCCTTTATTGCCGTGAATTCCTGAACAATGCTCAAAACCTGGGGCATAAAGAGCTTCATCAATGTGGGCATGTGTTTACTTTTAAACTCGACGAGTTCAATGAGCATCAAATTCATAAAGTCCGGTCGTTGATCCAGCACAGCGACTGTGCCTTCAGCCACCTGCCTGACAAATTCTTCCACCGTATCTCCTGATGCGGCTTGCAGAATGGGGACAATCTCGTGATAGGGATGGAAAGTCTCCATCACCTTCACAAAGATATTCTCTTTGCTTTCGAAGTGGTTGTAGATGCCGCTTAAGGCGATGCCGGCTTCCTGTGCGATCTGGCGCATGGATGTTCCGTGATAACCCTGCTGTTCGAATAGTCGACGGGCGACGGCTACGATAGTAGAGCTTGTCTGTTCTCCCTTGGTGATCATCATGGATCTTCCTGCCTACATGTTTATGTATATGAACGAACGTTCGTTTTTATATTAATCCAGGAACAATCACCTGTCAAGAGCAAGATCTGCCGAGAAAGGCTTTTGTGGTCAATAGGTATCTGTTGTATAAAGGAAGTTGAAAGCGATGCGATTGGGGTTTCTCCAGCCAGATGGAGTATATCGTTCCATGTCTATCAAGACATCTCATGATCGAAGCCGGGATCTTACGATACACGTCGTGATTGGATCGATTACCGTGGACGAAATGATCGCGTCATTGGAAAAATTTTACACCCATGGATCAACGCTGCTCACCCTCTGGGACATGTCCCAATCCGAGCTTTCTCAGATCACACCAGACGGCATTCTGAAATTCATCCGGCGGGCAGCGTTACTTGGCGTCGAACGCAAGGGAGGACGAACGGCTGTGGTTGCGCCGCAAGACCTGCAGTATGGCCTGGGAAGAATGGCTGAAACTTTCGCGATGTTCGAATCGCTGCCCTTCAGGATGGGTATCTTCCGCACTCGAGAAGACGCGATGTCGTGGTTGTTATCTGAATAACCCGCCTATCAATCCGATGGAGCGATTCTCCTGGCGATCGATTCGTCTTTCCTGCCGCCAGGTTCGGGTAAATTCTGATTGCAGACTAAAACAATCTCACCCACCGTACAACCCAACTCTCTGGCAATCACGGGGCATTTCGCCATGAACAGAAAATAGATCGGCCGGCTTTCATCCGACAAGGTTTCGTAATTCCCCTGTCCTTTACTTATCACCAGATCCGCTTTGTCAAATCGTTCGATAAACGGCTTTGAGCACAGTGGAAGGATCGTCCCTGGAAACTCCGACCCGCTCGAAAAGACATGGGCAACTCGATCGATTCCCGCCTCGATCGCATCTTCTGTCAAGGCATCATTGATGATCGGCCTCTCTCTCACCGCATATGTGATTTCCTTGTCAGGATCGATTCGCTTGATCTCTTCCAGCAGCACACGGTCGAAGACGGTCTCCCCGACGTTATCGCCGAGATAGAGAATCGTTCCGGCATCATTGATCGCCTTTTGGAATGACCGATAATCGAAGACGGAGTTCGCTTTTTCTTCGATGGCTCTCTGTTCCCTCTGCAGGATTTTCCCAAGTTCCTTCTCCACATCGAGAGAATTCACACTGCCGTAGTCGATGATGTTTCCTGCGATGGCCAGTTCGACCGCCATGCGCAGCCGATCCTCTGCAGTTTCGGTTTTCTTCTTCAATTCAGGATAGATCGCTAATGTGTTCTCCGTCGCCCATTCTTTTAGCTGTTGATAGGGATCGGGTTTTCCGGTGATTCGCTTCACGATATCGTGTATCGTTTTCCCCATTTCAGGAGGCGTAGACGATAAGCGGAGACCCGGTATGGCTTTAGCCACCTCGTTGAGAATCTGCTTCTGGGTTTGAGCATCCGCACCACTCATTCTGGCAGCTTCAAGCGCCTGCCGGAAAAAGCACGGTATACATTCAAGATAGGTCTTCATATCACCTTCCAATATTTACCCGGACCCTTCTCCCCGGGCGATGTAGATAAACGAGAAAAGTACACGCTCCAGGTCCATACCACCAGGTCTTGATTCGTCTTTTATCTGCTTACCCGCGTGCCGATGATAGGCGAAAGACGAAGGACTGAAATTATCCGCAGAAAGGGTTGGAACGGAGCTGCACAGAAGAAGAATGGCGAGCAAGAAAAACCGGCTGACCCGCAGGAGAAATCCGCCACGATTAGCCGAGCAGCGCCAAATTTCCCGGCATCTTATAGCCCGTATGATGCCTTACGAGCAGAGATAATCTGCCTCCAACAACAATCTCAACCAGGCCTGCCTGCGCAGCCGAAATTACTGTATCTCATGCGGGTGATGAATATAATTCCGTACCCATATTGGCGGACGACCAGCTTGCGCAGCTGCGATGCCTCTCGCCTCACTCCTTGGAAATCTGACGCAGCAAACCCAGCAGCGTCATCCCGATTTTCATCCCCTCGCCGGTGCCGAGCTTTGGTCTCGCACCCTGTTGTTCGGCCCGCCGCACCAGCAAGATAGCCATCACCAGGCCGGTTAACGCACCGATCAGACCACCAAGAATCAGGGTTCTCGTTTTCCAATTTCCGTCTTCATTCATACGGATTTCCCTCATCAGAACGAAAGATAGATGCAACGCTTTGGAAAAAAGTTTTTACGCCCGCCCAGGCGGACAGCGATGAAAGCATCGGTTTGGCGGCCATGTCTCCCGCTTGTTTCGCTGTGCCCTCGAGGCGACCGAGGATTTGATGCGCTTTTCTGAATGGCGCCGGCAGCTTGCGGATCACCTTTTCCGTAGCAAAAACACCAAGCGCCAGGAGCGCCATCGTCAGTAAACCAAGCAGCAGGATCGGCAGCACAAGATAAATCACAGCGACATCCGCAAGCACGCCAGGGCTGCGGTCTTCCAACAACAATACCAGCGAGAGGCCGACGATCAGCAGAATTCCGAGAATCAAAGGCAGGTAGATTTGCAGGCGGATTTGTCGCTGCGCACCCGGACGCGGCGAAAGTTTCTTTTGATGCTGACTGCCCGGATTCATCTCCATCCTTTTCCTCTCGTTATGTGTTATTGTAGCACGTCCGACGAGAGCTCAGGGGGATAGATCAGAGAAGCGGAAGTCTCGACCAAGAAAACGGTTTCACTGTTCTCATAGATCAGGTTGCGATAGAATCCTGCTATATAAGGAGGAACACATGGCAGAATTTTCCGGCAAGGGTGTCGTAGCAGCCGTCAAAACATCCCCCGAAACGATTTTGGAGGACATCGACAAGGTCATGCGCCTGGCGCATTTCGAGTCCTCCCTACCCAAAGGCAACCGCACCGGTCTGAAGATCAACATCTCCTGGCAAACCTGGTATCCGGCCTGCTCCACCGAACCCTGGCAGCTCGAAGGCGTGATTCAAACCTTGCGCAACAGCGGCTACGATGACCTGGTCGGCGTGCACAACGACACGGTCGTCGTCGATACCAGCGTCGGCGAGTTCAACAACAAACACCGCTTCGTGACCGACAAACACAAGGTGCCCTGCATCTATCTCTACGAAGAGGACTTCGAATGGTTCGAATACAAACCCAAGCAGCCTTTCCTCGTTCTCGATAAGGTCTATCCGGACGGCGTCTTCATTCCCAAGGCGCTCGTCGGCATGAATATCGTGCAGCTTCCGACGGTCAAGACTCACGTCTTCACCACCATCACCGGCGCCATGAAAAACGCCTTCGGCGGATTGCTGCACCGCAACCGCCACTGGACTCACGCCGTGATCCACGACACGCTCGTCGACCTGCTCATGATTCAACAGGACATCCACCCCGGCCTGTTTGCCATGATGGACGGTACCTTCGCTGGCGACGGACCCGGTCCGCGGGCCATGCACTGGCATGAGAAAGACATCCTGCTCGCTTCGGCCGACCAGGTAGCCATCGACGCCGTGTCCGCCAGGCTGCAGGGATTCGATCCCATGCAACTGCGTTTCATCCGCCACGCCCACGAACGTGATCTGGGCGTCGGTGACCCCTCGCAGATCGAGATCGCCGGATACGATATCGAGCAGGAAAAACCCTGGAAATTCAAGAAGGGCGACACTTTCGCCAGCCGCGGCCAGAAGATGATCTACCATGGACCGCTCAAGCCCTTGGAAAAGGTGCTCCTGCAAAGCCCGCTGGTGCCCTGGTCGTACTTCGCCAGCAACTTCTACCACAACGTTTTCTGGTATCCCTTCATCGGACGCAAACGTGTTGCAGCAGCTTTGAAGACACGCTGGGGGCAGCTCTTCAAGCGCTACGGCGATGGTGAAGTGGTCATGCCCGGAATGGAACCGAAGACGGTTATCCAGGCACTCATCGGTCTGGTGGGCCTTGCCGCGGTCATAGCAGCCTTTTTCATACTGCGTTAATGCAGATAAATTCGATCCACCGTCGGCTCGCCTTCGGCTTGATCTTCGGATTCCTTGTATTCCTCGGACTGGGGCTGATAGGCGATATCCGCCAGGTCGGTGCCCAGTTCGCCAACTTTTTCTGGGCGTATACACCGCTCATTCTGAGCGGAACGTTGATCAACTACACCCTGCGATTTTTCAAGTGGCATTTTTATCTGGGCCAGATCGGCATCCGCGATCTTTCCTTGCGTGAGAGCACCCGTCTCTTCGTCGCCGGATTCCCACTCGCCGTTACGCCAGGGAAAGTCGGCGAAGCGTTGAAAGCAGTCTGGCTGCAGAATATCACCGGCATGCCCACGGCGCGCGGTGTGACCGTGGTGCTCGCCGAACGCATCAGTGACGGTCTGGCCGTACTGGCGCTCTCCACATTGGGCGTAATTGCCTATCCCCGCTACTGGCCGGCCTTCGCTGCCGTCCTGGGGATCCTGCTGGTGGGCATCGTCATTTCCCAGATTCGGCCCCTGGCACTGGCTTTACTCGGCTTCGCCGAACACTTGCCCTTGATCCGGAGGTTTGCCCATCACCTGCATGAATTCTATGAAGGTGTCTACGCCATCTTCCGCCCGCGCGCCACGATCACGGCCATCGGGCTGGGCAGCGTCGCCTGGCTGGGAGAAGGCCTGGCGATGTATCTGGTGCTCGTGGGTTTGGGCGTACCAGGCGGGTGGGAGACTCTTTCCGTGGCGGTTTTCGTACTTTCCTTTTCGACGGTGATCGGCGCCGTTTCGGCGCTTCCGGGAGGATTGGGCGCTTTCGAGGCCAGCGCAGCAGGCATGCTGACCCTGCTCCTGGATGTCCCGGCCAGCACTGCCGCGGCAGCCACGCTGCTGATTCGCTTCGCCACGCTCTGGTTCGGGGCAGCATTGGGGTTGGCGGTCTGGTCGCGTTCGGCGGATCTGCTCTATTTACAATCGAACGACGGTACAAAATAGTCTATCTCAAAAGAGCAGCCCCAATGATACTGGACGCTGGTTGCGGATATCTATTAACAACCGATATCGGGCAGATATGGTTCTGCCAATCCCACATCATGAGATCGCATCCAGAGTCCGTTTGTAGGGATGGTCCCCTGTGACCGCCCAAAAACAGGGCAACCACGGGGGGTTGCCCCTATAATATCGCTGCTTGTGATAAGGGGAATCCGGCGATCGTGCCCCTACTCCCGCTCCTTGCTGCGCAGATGCGGGAAGAGAATCACCTCGCGGATCGACGACTGGTCGCTCAGCAGCATGGCGAGGCGATCGACGCCCATGCCGAAGCCGCCACTGGGCGGCATGCCGTAGCACATTGCCCGCAGGTAGTCCTCATCCATGGGATGGCGCTCCTCGTCATCCTCGCCGTACATGCGGCCCATTTCAAGAAAACGCCGTTCCTGATCTAGCGGATCGTTCAACTCTGTGAAAGCGTTGCACAGCTCCATGCCCCCCACGAAACCCTCGAAGCGTTCGACGGTCTGCGGATCGCCGGGCACGGATTTGGCCAACGGCGAGATGTCGCGCGGGTAATTGTAGATGAAGGTTGGTTCGATCAATGCGGGTTCTAAATATTTGCTCAAAAGCGAATCGATCAGTTTGCCGCGCGTCGATGTTTTCAACGGCGCATGTCCGCGGGCTTCCATCGCCGCCCGCAGACTCTCTTCGTCGTCGTGTTTGGCGATGTCGATCTCGGCGGCATCGATCAACGCCTGGCGCAATTCGATGCGTTCCCAGGGCGGGCTCAGATCGATCGTCTCGCCCTTGAACTCGATCTGAGTCGATCCGGTGGCCTGTTCGGCGGCGAAAGAAACCATCTGCTCGGTAAGGTCCATTACGTCTTTGTAATCGGCGTAGGCCATGTAGAACTCGAGCTGCGTGAATTCGGGGTTGTGCTTGAAGGAGACACCTTCGTTGCGGAAATCCCGTCCGATCTCATAGACCCGTTCGAATCCACCAACGAGCAGACGTTTCAGGTAAAGCTCAAAGGAGATACGCAAATAGAGATCCTGATGCAGCTGGTTGTGATGTGTGACAAAAGGCTGCGCTGCTGCGCCGCCGTAAATCGGCTGCAGGATGGGCGTTTCGACTTCGAGGAAGCCATGTTCGTCGAGGAAATGCTGCAGGGCGCGCACGACGCGCATACGCAGGCGGAAAATATCACGCACCTCGGGGTTGATCACCAGATCGGCATAGCGTTCCCGGAAGCGCGCTTCCGGGTCGGAAAAGGCGCTGTGCACCACACGCTCGCCATCGACTTCTTCTTCCTTCGCCGCCGGCAGCGGAGTGATTCCCTTGGCCGACATACGGAAATCGGCGACGCGCATGGTGACCTCGCCGCTGCGCGTACGGAACATCCGTCCCTGGGCCTGAAGAAAATCCCCCAGATCGAAATCTGCGTTGAAGCGATCGAAAGCCTCGGCGCCCAACTCATCGGCGCGCAGGTAGAGCTGCAGCCTGCCGGCGCCGTCCTCGATGTGGGCGAAGGTCGATTTGCCCATGGCGCGGATCGAACGCAGCCGGCCAACTACCGTGGCCTGAATGGTTTCGTCCTCGCTTGCAGCCTCGAATGCCCGCACCACCTCCGCCGTGGTATGTGTGCGTTCGACGCGGTTGGGGTACGGTTCCATCCCCGCCTGGCGCAGGCGTTCGAGCTTTTCCAGGCGGATCCGTTCGAGATCGTTCCATTTCGTCATACTGATTATTATCCTTCATCTACAACCCGAATTCTCTCGTTCGGGACTCTGTCCAGGTCAAGTTTACACGAAAAAGCGCCCCGCACGGCAAACAAAATGCGGGGCGCCCAATAAAAGCACCTGGTTACTTGATCTTTACGATTTGGAAGGACAGCGTGCCGGCCGGGGCTTGCACTTTGATCTCGTCCCCCACGGCCTGGTCCAGCAATGCCTGCCCCAAAGGCGACTCGTTCGAAATCAACCCTTCCTTGGGATTGGCTTCCGCCGCCCCGACGATTGTATACGTTTCGCTCTGCTGCCCGTCTTGTTTGACCACAACAGTGCTGCCGATCTGTACGACGTCCGTTTTCTTGGACGGCTTGATCAACTGCGCCTTGGCGAGCATGCGTTCGAGCTCGAGAATGCGGCCTTCGATGAAAGCTTGCTCGTTCTTGGCCGCCTCGTACTCCGCGTTTTCGATCAATTCCCCATCTTCCATGGCCTCGTGCAAACGCTGGGCCACTTCATGACGCCGAACTGTGCGCAGATGTTCGAGCTCTTCCTCGAGCTTCTTCTGTCCTTCGGATGTAAGATAGACTGCGGAATTCGCCATCGCTCTTCCTACCTCTATCGTTTCGATCTGCCCCGAAAGGCAGTCAACGGCTAGAATAAAAGAACTGAGAGAATGCTCTCAGCCCGGATCTATATCTCTTGCGGCGACATAATAGCACAACTCAAGCCCCCTGTCCAGCAGGTAAAAATGCGCCGTACAGCATTCCTCCGGTAGATTCGGAAATCGGATATCTAGACATGCGGAACGATGATCGGAAGCCCACCCTCACGCCCATGAAAGCCGCGCAGCTCGACGCCCAGTGCATTTTCGTCCACCCAGAAGGTCGAAAGCTGCGATCGATACAATGCGCTGGCAGCCGCCCAGGCCTCCATTTCCCGCCAATCGAGTTCGAAAAGCCGTTTCTCCCCCTGTGGGAGACCCATTACTTCCGGGATTTGCTCCCCGCGCATCGCATAGGGCAATTCTGCGTAGTAACGCAGCATGCGATCCAGACCTTCCGCCGCCCGGCGGGTGAGACGGTGATCGACGTGCCCGCCGTAGCCCAGGGGACAATAGAGCACGGCTTCGGCGGTGATGCGAAGCGACAATTCCTCCCGCAAACGATCGACAAGTTCGCTTTCGGATTCATGCAGCGCCCCGAAAATGGCCGTTTCATCGGGATACAACGCTTCGCCATCGGGGCCTTTGCGGTATATCGCCTCGGGGATTTCGAGCTGAATCACCTCTGCCGAGAGACTCCCACAGGCCAGCGTATCTTCCAGCCGGCGCAGAGCACTGGGCGAATCCTCACTGCCCCAACGGGCGTGCAGTTCCCTTGCGAACGGACTCAGCTCCCCCGGCGGCGGGTCGCCGCCGCAGACGGTCAACACCACAACGGACTCCCCGGCCGCCGTCTGGCGGGCGATCAACCCGCCGCAGGAGAACACGGCGTCGTCCGGATGGGGCGAGAGATAGACGTGCTGAGTCATGTGCGGATTATAGCCCGCTTTGGCAGCGGCGGGCGAAGAAAGGAATTGACACGTCCCAGAATGGTTGACGCATGTAAAACGCCGGTGTTACAATCGGGCGCAGTGCGCCGTTAGCTCAACTGGCAGAGCAGGGGCCTTTTAAGCCCAAGGTTCGGAGTTCGATCCTCCGACGGCGCATTCACAGAAAACCAGCCAAAAACCACCCGCCGGAATATCGGCGGGTGGTTTGTATCTCTGGAGTATCTGGAAGATCATCAAGGCTTTACGCCGGGACGAGTTCTGCTTCGAACTGGTCCACGGCATCGAGCGCTTCCAGGGCGTAGATCAAGGCCGGACCGCCGCCCATCAGGATCGCCACACCGAGGACTTCGACGATTTCCGCACGCGTGGCGCCCGCATTCAACGCATCGTGTACGTGAAAGGCGACACAGCCGTCGCAGCGCACCGTCACGGCGATCGCCAGGGCGATCAATTCCTTGAATTTGGATTCGAGCACGCCTGCGCTCGTTCCAGCCTTGTGCAGGGCCATGAAAGCCTGCATCGTGCCGGGGATTGCCTTCCCCAACTCCGCCATCGATTTCTGTATCTCTGCCAGGTGATCGGGATAGTTTTTCATCGAAACACTCCTTGTCTTTGATTTATTTCGCCAATTCTCATCTTAATTGTTCCATAAAAAGGTTAGCGGCGCATAAGATATTTGTTACATTTTTCACAAACAGCGCTGCCGGATGGATATCCACTCTTGATATGTTCTTCTTTCCCATTCGACCACAGGTATAATCATCGGCGAACAAACCGAACCGCGAATGAAGGAGAGATCATCTCATGAAAACGTTGGTAATCTACGATTCCCAATTCGGCAACACAGAGCAGGTCGCCCGGGCGGTCGGCGAGGCATTGGGGGACGCCGCGAAAGTCCTGCACGCGGGAGACGCTGCGCCGCAGCAACTCCAAGGCCTCCAGGCCCTCATCGTCGGCTCACCCACGCAGCGCTTCCGCCCCACCCCGCCCATCACCACTTTCCTGAAATCGCTGCCCGCCGGGAGCCTCAAAGGCGTGCGCGTGGCGGCTTTCGACACGCGCCTGACGGTCGAGGAGATCGAGGCGCACAGTGTGCTCGCTTTTTTCGTACGCATCTTCGGTTATGCCGCAAAAGACATCGGCCGACTGTTGGCCAGGAAAGGGGGAAGACTCGTCCTGCCGCCCGAGGGCTTCTACGTAGAAGGCATGGAAGGTCCTTTGATGGATGGCGAGATCGAACGCGCGCAGAGTTGGGCGAAGCGCATCATGGGTGTGGCTTCATTAACATAAAACTGCCTCTCTCTAGAGATGGCTGGTTTTAATAGAAGCATCGATCGTTTGGCGCTTGTTTAAGGTACGAACGAGAAGCTCAAGATATACTTCCTGCCCCCGCTCCCTCCCTGGCCCAGGAAAGGAATCGAGTATTCCGGCGTTGTTTCGTACACCTCGAACATTGACAGACTCCATGTAACCGGTTGTTCCATTGCGCCGACGGGGATCATAATCTCAACCTCATCATCCCTTTCGTCCCCGCACATGATCGTGACGGAGCCTTCCTCGTAATACTCCTGGATGTAGAGCGTGAGCACACCATCAATACAAGTCCCCGTTACCGTGGCGCGCATATTCGTCGTTGTAGATCCATTATCACAATTTCTGAATTCGATTGCGGAAACCGTCACCGGGATGGGCTCCGTGCTGATGTTATGCACGCCGACTTTATCCTCCGGCTCGTATGTGGCGATGCTGCGAATGATGTTGATCAGTTGGGCGCCTTGAACCTCGATCTTGAACTTGCCCATACCCGCAATCCCCCACTCGATGTTGTGATTGAATTCCAACACACCGTTGGTGTTATCAACCGGGCATACACCGGAAACCGGGAGGATATCATCTTCACCGAACGTATCTCCCGCACTCCCGTCTACTGAATCCGATTCACCACTACGAGAAACATCCTCCTCCCCCGCAGCAGCTTCGCTCTCATTACTCTCATCCCCCGTTCCCATAAAGGATAATGGCACACTGCAGGCAACCAAAAAAGCGCTTATTAGGAGGCTGACGATCACAACATTCAAGATCCTGGCCAGGCAACGCGGATGATACACGGCACACTCCATTCTTTTTGCACGAATTACGGGTATTGAATCATTCGCGATCATAATGGCTTAAGCCCGAGATTGCAATCCGCAATCAACATCGGTCAGCGCAGCCGATTCCCCTGCCCGCACAATCACACCCTATGGCTGCTCCAGCATTTGAAAACCCAAATTACCCCGGACCGAACTGAAATTCAAGTCAATCCAAGCTGAGGCGACCTGGCGGCCATTTTCGGAAAAGTATTTGCCAGCACCATAATCAGCGGGAAACCTGGAACCAGTCGACCTTCAATTGTCGTATCACAGTCATGCTGTGATACGCTCTCAAACATTTCTTCGAAATCAACTACCAAAGTCGTAAACATCAGCGCCATGCTTCGATTTGACTGACGCCCGGAGCGATCGATGATAATGCTACTCTATTTCTATGTCTATTAATGAATAGCCCATTTTATATTCCCTCTCCCCCGTAAGTCCCGCGCCCATAAAGGGAACTGTGTATTTTTGTTCTACAAGGAACAGATCACTCAATAAAATCTTCCACACAACCGGTTGCTCCATCGCCGCGATGGGAATCTCGATCGGCATCGGCTTATCCCGATTTTTCCCGCACATGATCGTGACCGAGTCTTCCATGTAAACCTCATCGATATAGAGCGTCAGCTCGCCATCGACACAGGTCCCCCGGACTTCAAGATTCATAGAAGTAGTGGCTGTAGCATTGGCGCAATCCCTGAAATCAACCACAGAAATCGTCACTTTAACGGGTTCCTTGGGGAGGTTATGGATACCCACTTTCTGCTCCGGCTCATACGTGGCGATACTCTCGATGATATTGACGGCATAGCTGCCTTCCACATCGATCCTCCACTGCCCAACACCAGCCATCCCCCATTCGAGGTGGTGTTTGAATTCCAATGTGCCGAGTTTGGCTTTGGTGGGACACACAGCAGGCGGAACAGGCCACGCTTCATCCGTCAAAATGGCATCTGCCTCGATCTCGGAAGACGAATCCGATGCATCTTCACGGAGGCCGTCATCCCCCTCACCCCCAAAAAGGGAGAATGGCGTATTGCAGGCCACCAGGAAAGCACTGGCCAGCAAGATAGCGATCACAATGTTCGGGAACTTTCTGAGGCAACATCGTTGGCACATAGCATACTCCGTTGATCGACTCAATGGTTTTTATTCGACGGCCCCCCAGTCATCATAAGCGCACACACGATTACTTGCAAGACACAGGAGTTGACCCACTTCATGATGGCAATAGACGCCCCGCTGCATGAACGCACAAATCTACGTACTCGTCAGCGCAGGTGTTTGTAGTATGATCATGAAGTAGAGAAATATGAGATTGGTTATCATCCACCTGCTGTGAGGAGCAGCATGCTTTCACCACGCACACGTATCCTGCGCGCCCAGCTGCGCGACGCCAAGGTGCTCTTCCTCGAATTCCGGGGGTCGCTGCTGCTCTTCGCGCTCATCGTCTTTGGCGGCGGGCTGCTTCTGCATCTTTTTTACACCCACCCGGAAAGCGGCCAGCATCCGGAATTCAGCCGGGCGCTGTACGCCGCCTTTTCCATGATTTTCTTCGACATCCAGCTTCCCTACCCGGGTCAAACAGCATTACAAGCGCTTTACTTCCTCATCCCGATCCTCGGTCTGGCGGTTGTTGCAGACGGCGTACTGCGTTTCAGCGGCGCCCTGTTCAGCAAACAAGCCCGAGGGCAGAAATGGCAAATCGCGATGGCATCTACCTATAAGAACCACATCATCGTCTGCGGCATCGGCAAAGTCGGCTACCGCGTGATCCTCGAACTCCAGAAATTCGGCCGCGAAGTCGTGGCCATCGAGGCCAACCCCGACGGCCGCTTCGTCGAAAAAGTGAAACACCTCGGTGTGCCTATCATTCTCGCCGACGCCCGCCGCTCGGAGAACACGCGTAAGGCCGGCGTGGAGAAGGCGGACGCCATCATCCCCTGCACCGACGACGAACTGACCAATCTCGACATCGCTCTCGATGCCCGTGAAATCAACCCGGACATCAGCGTAGTGATGCGCATGTTCGACAGCGACCTGGCCCGCCGCATCGAGAAAGGTTTCGGTATACACACCGCTTTCAGCACTTCGGCGCTCTCGGCGCCGATCTTCGCCTCCGCTGCCATGGGCTTGAACGTGCGCTACAGTTTCTACGTCGGCGACGATTTACTCCACCTCGGCGAGATCGAAATCCAACCGCAGTCCGCCCTCACGCAGTGGGACGTCGCCCAGCTGGAACGCGAATTGAACCTCTCCGTCGTTTGCTGCCAAATGGACAGCTGCCCCGACTTCCATCCCGACGACTCGCAGCCGCTCGAAGCCCACACCCGCATCCTGGTGCTCGCTTCGCTCGAGACGCTGCGAGAAGTAAACGCCCTGAACGTTTCCAAGGATAAGGCACCATGATCCTATCGATTGCCGCTTCACCTGGATGGGCCGGAATCGACCTCACCGCATTACTGCGTTCCTTCCTGATCGCCGCCGCCATCGGCCTGATCCTGACCGCCCTGCTCGTTGTGTGGATTCTGCGCAGCGTGCGCCGCATCCCCCTTCCCGCGGATGCCGATTTCTTCACCGCCCTGCGTGCAACCCCCCTGCTCGTGGTGCTCATGCTCGATCTGCTCGACTTCAGCCTGGATTTTCTCTCGGCGCCCATCGCCTGGCCGCTGCTGGGGCATCTCGGTCTTGCCCCCCTGCGTGAAGTCACCGTGATCGAAGAATTGATCCCCGGGACACAGGTCATCCCCACCATGACCCTGGCCTGGATCGCGGCGCGTTTCATCCGCCGCGGATGAAACATGCGATGCAGATGAAATCACACCGGATTCACTTCCTCCTGCTGTTGGTATTCTTCGGCGCATGCACACCCACGCCACCACCGCCAACGCCACAGCCTTCTCCCAACCCGACCGATACGCCTGTACCGACAGCCACGCCCACGATCGCGCCCTCACCAACACCGGATGAAATACCCACACGCACGCAGTATGACTTGTCCGCGGTGTTCGATTACGAACACATGCGCCTCGACGTTGCCGAAGAAGTGACGTACATCAACCGCAGCGAAGTTTACATAAATGAATTGTTATTCGTTGTAGAACCCCTGCGCTGGGAGGGCGCCTTTCGATTAACCGACATTCGCTGGGAGGACGGCATGCCTTTATCCGGCCTGCGGCTGGAAGGTGCCTGGCTGCATCTCCCACTGCGCGAGGCGCTCGCACCGGGAAAAAGCGTAGCCCTGTCCATTCGTTTCGAACTGGTCCTGCCAACGCCTGCCGGTGCTTTCGGCAACACCGGACGGCAAATCAATCTCACCGATTGGTATCCCTTCCTGCCGCCCTACGATCCTCAGCTGGGCTGGCGCGTTCATGCACCCGCATACATCGGCGAACACCTGGCCTACGACAGCGCCGATTTCCACATTGAATGGACCACCACCAATGCCCCCGTGCCGTTAGTCGTAGCAGCCAGCGCCCTGCCGGAAGAACACGATGGCACTCTGCACTTCGATCTACCGGCAGCAAGGTGTTTTACCCTCTCGCTCAGCGAGGAATTCGATGTTATCTCAGTCCAGGTCGGCGACTGGACTATACGAGCTTTCGTCTTTCCCGAACACACACAGGCGGGCCAAACCGCCGTCGCCGTGGCATCCGAAGCGCTCATCCTGTACGACGAGATCTTCATGCCCTATCCCTACGACAGCCTGACCATCGTCGAAGGAGATTTCTTCGACGGGCTCGAAACCAGCGGTCTCTTTTTCCTCGACCAAACTTACTTTGATTCCTACGTAGAATACCCCTCAGGCTGGTTGACCACCCTGGTCGCCCACGAAACATCGCATCAATGGTGGCACACACAAGTCGGCAACGACCCGGCCGTGGAACCCTGGCTGGACGAAGCCCTGGCCACGTACTCGGAACGCATATTTTACGAACATCGCCACCCCGAATGGGTCGAATGGTGGTGGTATCGTCGCGTGGATATCTTCCACCCGCAGGGCATGATCGACGGCAGCGTCTACGATTACGAGGATTTCCGCGACTACGTTGATTCTGTGTATCTGCGCGGCGTACGCTTCCTTGAAGCGCTGCGCATATGCGTTGGCGACGAAGCCTTTTTTGCATTTTTAAAGGACTACGCCCGGCGCGGCAATGACAGCTTGTTAACAGCGAAGGATTTCTTCCAGATTTTATCGGAGCACAGCAGCGAAGATACCTCGGGGATTACGAGGGAGTATTTCAAAACCGCGCCCTGATTTCAGCGCCAGTTAACCATATCAAGCCAAATTCAAAAAGCAGGACCCCGGTCGTGTAGTAGGACCGACGCGGGATCCTGCCGGGGATGGTCTCTATTTCCCGCAGGTAGGTTTGCGGTGAATTTTAGTTCGATGTCGATTCGTTGACCGGCCTCTCCGGCACAACGGCCATCATGACGCCATACGCCAACACGGCCGCAGGCGGATTGGCAAACAACCCGATCACGGAAAGCAAACGGATCAGCGTCGGATCGGATTGGAAATAATCTGCCAGGCCAGCGCAAACCCCCGCAATCATGTGATCATCTTTGGATCGATACAGTCTTTTATACTCGTCGGACATAACATTCCTCCTCGTAGCAACCATTCTGAATCTCTATACGCAGTTCGCGCTGCAAGGTTGCAAGCCCGCGGGTCGAGACGGCCAATGAAAATTCAAGATTCCGATGAAGGAAAAAAACGAGACGGAACTAGGTCGTGCTTTCGAAGCTCTTCCGCGCCCAGGCCAGGTCGTAATCGACCTGCCAGGGCAGGATTTCGACGTAATCGAGGCCAAGACCTTCCAACACATCGGCGAAGTCACTGCGGCGGCAGGTCTGGCCCAGGATCCAGGGCGCTTCCCAGCCCACCCGGTTGGTCACCACGACCCAACCGCCAGGTCGAGTCACACGCACCATTTCGCGGAGTGATTCCTCGGGCTGGGGTGTGAACTCGAGCATTTCCAAACTGACGACCATGTCGAAAGTCTCGTTCTGAAAAGGCAGTGGCACAGACCAGGCCTGCATCCAACGTGCCCGCCCATCGTTCGTTAAACGACGCCCCCGATCGATCATGCCGCGGGAGGCATCCAGACAGATGATCGAACCCTGGAAAGCATGCAGCGGAAGCACCCGTCGCGCCAGGCGGCCGGTGCCTGCGCCGACATCCAGGATGATGGCATCCTGCAAGGACCGCAGCGTCCCGACAACCGGTTCACCCAAAAACCGCCGCTCCCAATCGGGGTCGAAATTCTTGATGCGTTCGTAATGGGAAGCCGCCAGATCGTAAAGCCAGACCACGAACCGGCGTCCGAGGTGGGCTCCCTCGCAGATCCAGATCTCCCAGATCACGAAGGCGATCAACAGTACAAGCAGGATAATGATGATCCAGAGCATAGCAGAAAAAGAGTCGGCCTCATCACCGACAGCAAATTAAACCAATGATGTCCAATCAGGAATTCGTGTTTCCGATCAGACGTTCGGTCATGGCCCGCACTCGTTCTTCAGCCCCCCGGAATCGAGCCGGGCGCGCGTGAGCGAGCATACGCACCAGCGCGTAGACCATGCTCTCCAGGACAACCTGACCTACACCGGGATCCGGATGGGAGAATCCTGCAAGCACGATGTCCGCAGAGACTGCAGACTGCGATGAAGGATTCGCCACGAGACAAACCGTGTGGGCACCGGCATCTTTCGCGCCGTCAAGCGCTTCGGCGATGTACGGTGTATCCTCGGTGACACAGACCGCCAAAGCCAAATCCCGCTTGCGCGCGCCGGCGACCGCGCGCGCCAGATCCGACGGACTGCCGCCGGAACGATGCACCGTATATCCAGCAGCTTCCAAATACGTTGCCAGCGTATGTGCAGGGGGATCTGCGTACCCTTCGGCCAAGACTATGATTCGTTCCACTTCATCCAACAGCGTTATCAGTTTATTGGCAACCTCGACCGGGAAACTTCGTTGAACCGCCCGGAGGGTTTGCACGACTTCATCCAGGGCATTGGCAGCCGCCTCGGAAGGTGTATTGGATTCGGTTTTTACTTCGAGAAAACATTCCCGCCTGACACGTTCGCGAATTTCAGCCTGCAGCTGCGGATAGCCCCGATAACCAAGATGCTGCGAAAACCGCACGACCGTACCCGGATCGATATCGATTGTATGGGCCAATTCCGTAGCGGTGAGAAAAGCCGCTTCGGTATAGGAATCCAGCAAGAAATTGGCCAGCCGCACAAAACTCGGAGAAAGCCCGTTGCGGGCATTCCGAATGCGCTCTTCGTACATCATCGGAGATGTGGCTTTTTTATTATTCACCAAGCGTACACTATCATCCTTTGAGAAAGTGGGAAAACTATAGCACAAGGGGCGCTTAGAGGCAAAACCGTGAAAATGACTGCAAAATTTGTTGAATGGTACTTATTGCACGCAAAACAACCGCCATCGACGTATAACTCGAAACCATCTGTTATATTTGATCCATCAACTACGCGTTGACCCTCCGCAGACCACAAGCTATAATTTGAGTTCCGGGCGGATAGCTCAGTTGGTTAGAGCGCTTCTCTTACACAGAAGAGGTCGCAGGTTCGAGTCCTGTTCCGCCCACCAGACTTCAAAAACCGTCTGTCGTAAACGTCAGGCGGTTTTTCGGCAAACACACCTACATTATTCTCACATCACAGTTCTCATCGGACTCAGGCGAACCGCATTCGATCCAAGGAATTTCAGCGGAGAAATCGCAGGATCAAGATAACCGGTGTTCGATAGCTTCACTTCGGAAAACACACCTGCAGGAGTACTTCATGTCGGGGATCAGCAATTGGGAACTCGTGGGTCTTATTCTCTTAATCAGCTTCTGTGTCTGTGGCATTTATTATCAACACCTGCGGCGTAACGTACTCAAACCGCTCGCCCATCTCGAAGAACGTTACCACCAGATCTTCAACAACTCACTTAATGGCATCGCCTACCACGAAGTAGTCGTCGACGATGAGAGTGGAGATATCGATTACCGCTTCGTTGAGGTTAATCCAGCTTTCGAAGAGCTGACCGGCCTCAAAGCAAGCGAGGTGATCGGGAAACTGAATCGTGAAATACTGCCCCAGGCAGAGCAAGCGATATTTGAAGAAATATACAAGCACGTGGCGGAAACCGGAGAAGCCGAGCGGTGTGAAATGTATTCCGCCACCCTGGAGCGTTATTTCCAGATAATGGCATTCTCTCCCTTACCCGATTGTTATACTGCGATCTTCACCAACATTACCGAGCGAAAGAAATATGAACAATCCTTGAAAGACCAGTCGGCCTGGCTTGAGACACTCATCGAAGAGCGGACGGAAGAACTCCGTGAGGCACAAGCAAAATTAATCCAGCGCGAGAAGATGGCTCAATTCGGCCAATTGGCCCGAGGGATCGCCCACGAATTGCGTAATCCGTTGGGCGTGATATCCAATGCCGTGTACTACATAAAATCAACCTACGCCGAAAAAGAAAGCACGATGACTGAATATCTCAACATCATCGAAACCGAAGTCAATAACTCCGAAAAAACCATCACCGACTTGTTGGAGTACTCCCGCGAGCCAATCCCCCTGCAGGAGGAAACCAATCTTTGCGAACTGCTCGATGAAGTCATGAACCGGCTTCCGCCGCCAGAATCAATACAAGTATCGATGAACTCCGACGATTCACTGCTGACCGCGATGATCGACGGCAGACAAATCGGGATGGTGCTGGCCAATTTGCTCACAAATGCATATCAGGCAATGCCAAATGGAGGGAAATTGAATATCGACATCACCCAAGATGATAACCAGGTGAGACTTGCCATCCGCGACACAGGATCGGGAATTTCTGCAGAAAACTTAAAATCAATCTTCGAACCCTTTTACACGACCAAACCCAAGGGAATTGGGCTCGGTTTAGCGATATCCAAGACACTCGTTGAGGCGAATGGGGGTCAAATACGTATCGAGAGTTCCGAAAATGAAGGCTCAACTTTCACCCTCACCCTGCCCCACTCGCTGGAAACGTAGCCCCGACAGCATGACTGAAGATTGAAAATCAGGATAAAACCACTACAATACCAATTCCACTTGAGAGGTGGGAATGTCTCGGCGTGCAAAGGTCATCTCATTCATTTTGCTTATAAACCTCACGACGGCCTGTTCACGATTGGGGCAATTCGGCGCGAATCTCCAAGCAGCTACAAACACGCCTCTCGTCAATCGCTCGCTTCCAGCCGCCTTCACCCCAACCGCATCAGCGACCGCTATTCCCCCCATTCCTGCGACTCCGGCGATTTCCGCAGGCTCACAACAATCCGCTCTACTACCCGATTACGCCGCGGATGCCGATGCCTTTCCCAACGCAACGCGATATGACATCGAAGTAGACGTTGATTTCCAGCCAGGATCGGCGGAAGCTCAAATCGAAGGTGTCGCCCGCATCCGTTTTATCAATCCACTCGAACAAAACCTCTCACACATCGTCTTGATGCTTTGGCCAAATAACGAACAGTATAAAGCCCATATGCAGACGGGTTCGGCACTGGTCGAGGGACAACACACCCTCATGAAACCCATGCTGGATGGAAAAGCACTGCGTCTTGATTTACGCCCCTCACTTGCACCCGGTCAGAGCGTCGACTTCAGCATCCCCTTCTACCTTGAGATCGGCACGATCCACGAACTCGCGCCCAAGCGCATGGGTATTACCGAAGGCGTTCTCATCGCACCGACTTTCTATCCCTTAATCCCCAGGCTGGCAGATGGCCAATGGGACACCTACGCTGCCCCACCGGCTGGAGACACGACCAATTCCGAAGTCGCCTTCTACAGCGTGCGCATCACGGCACCCGAATCCCTCGCCGTGGTTGCCACAGGAGTAGAAAATGCAAGAAACACTACCCCAGAAGGAAAGCAGCAAATTGACTTTCACAGTGGTCCTGTACGCGATTTTGCCTTCGCCATCGGTCCCCTGGAAGGAACAAGCCGGTCATCCGCCGGGACAACACTGAACGTATGGACACTTCCACAACACAATTCGAATGCGCAGACCGTATTGCAATCAGCCGGGATTCAAGTGGAATTACTGGGCGAGATTTTAGGACCGTATCCCTACCGCGAACTCGACCTGGTCGATGCACCGCACGCCTTTGAGGGAATCGCATACCCGGGCCTGGTTTTCGTCGGGACTATGGGGACGAATTGGGTCATCGAATCCACCGTTCGCGACGTCGCACACCAATGGTTCTATGGGCTGCTTGGAAACGATCAAATTCGTGAACCGTGGCTGGATGAAGCAACCGCATCATTCGCCACGGCGCTGTACTACGAACGAGCATACGGACTGGGTCAAGGCACCGGCTATTTGAGTGACATTCGGGCTATCCTTCGAAGCCACCCGGACTCAACACAGCCCATCGGTCTGACCGTCGATAGATACGAGAATGACTCCGATTACTGCACCTTCATCCAACTCAAGGGAACCTTATTTCTCGAAGCGCTGCGCAACAAACTAGGATCGAACCGGTTTAATGCATTCCTTTCTTCACTATTCACGCAGTATCGCTACGGCATGATAAGCGCCGAAGATTTCCAGGAGACCGCCGAAGCGACCTGCGCATGTGATTTGCAAGATTTATTCGACTTGTGGGTCTACGAAGGCGGTGAAGTTTTCCCACCTTGATTGGAACCAGATACCCATTGAAGGATATTAAAAGTAGAGAGCCTCATCCGTGAATGAGGCTCATCAGCTATAGCAATATTGCGACGGAAAATAATTAGATATTGGTAACGATGTTGCTGAATACGTTTCCGATGGCAGGTCCAAGCAGCGCCAAGATTACGATCACGACAACGGCGATCAACACCAAAATCAGAGCATACTCAACCAATCCCTGCCCTCGTTCCTTCGGAGCAAATAACATTTTCTTTCACCACCTTTCTTTTTATAGTATCGCAGTTACGTACCAGGTAGACGGATTTCTTAAGATCCTTAGCTCATACTACTATAAGTAGAATAGCACAGGAATCATGATAATTTACCTTACAGAGTCCTAACGAAAGGATGAAGATGCAAGAACCAGACCACAGTGTATTTCATCTGCAGAGTACAGGCAAGTTGGATGTGATTTTGCATCGTATCGGTTTTGATTAATCCGGAAAATGAGCCCCATTAAAAACATGCCTTTTGGGGCAGGAAATTGACCTTACAGGTATTAACCCAGAGCCTGAGAAATGGTTACTTCTAGTACAAGCCGGCATGCAAGAACACGAGGTATTTGACAGAAGGTAGCGAAAGGGCTACCAGCGCACCAATTGGATCAGCATTGTGAGGATCATCATCACACCCATGATCGCAAACAGAACCTGCCCAATGCGCATCCGTCGCTTCTGCTCGCTGCTCATTTGTTGCTTCTTATTCTTTTGTTTCTTTGCCATCGGACACTCCGATTGTCATGATACCATGGGGACAGAAAGCCGTCCAGACGAAGTAAAAGCGCCACAACCCAATCCCCACGATTTCCAGTCATCATCCTTCCATCACCGATCCGATCAACGCCAGCTGCCTCGATAATGCCGGAGTTCTACCATAAAACCCAACAAACCGAAAACTGAGGGGGCAATTTTTCCTTTCTGCTGCCAGCAATTTTTCGCGTCCATCCGCCGAATTCGCCCCATGCTTCCAACAATCCCAAATTCCTGTTCGAATCTCGATTTGTCACGTTGATTCAACGTTGAGTGGGATACGCTATTATGTTGAGACTGATGTCCCAAGCCATCGAATGGCTGCATTAAAAATCGACCCGGCAGGCGCATTCCAGCGACGCAACGCTGTGACGATGGCCCCCGGGCCGCAGTGTCAACCCTGCTCTTTTCGATGTTGTAAAGGGGGCATACGCCACTTATTGACCGCAGTCGAACGAAGTTCCATCACCATGTAGAAAAGCGCATTCGATAGTCCATCTGTCAAGGAGGTGACACCCGATTTGAAGGTAAAGTGCAGTATTACACGATCTACAGAAATAGGACTTCATTCTCTTTCCTTGGAGGAGGAAACTCATGAAACGATACACAATGATCGGATTGCTGGCATTACTTCTGGGAGTAATCGCCGGTGTTCTGCCCGCCGGAGCAGCACCCGGTGTGGATTACCGGCCGGTCGACATCGGCCCGGAGATCCGCGAATGGGAAGCCACACAAGCACGACTGCAAGGCACCCCTGTGTTGCAAGAATCAGAAGCTGAAGCTAACTCGGATATTGTAACGGGTCTTGAAGAATGTATCCTGGACGAAAAAGACTGGCTCTCCCTGGATTCATACCAGGGGTTGTACTTCTTCACCACTTTCTATCTGGTAGCCATCGGTACGGATTCAGAGCTCTGGGTGCAAGCCGATCCAAGCTGGCCCGACGGAGATCCGCGAACGACTCCGGAAATCACCTGTGAGCAAGCAAGCTACTTGGTGGCAGAATTTGACAATAACATGCTCCCTAAGGAAAACGAATTCTTCGGCATCGCAGATTTTCACGATGGTTCGGCATCTCTGCTCGAGGCCTGGGGATACGTCCCGCCAGGATATTACGGCGATTCTGACGGGAAACAGGTCGTTCTGGTTTCGAATGTGCGTGACGAAAATTATTACGATCCAAACTACCCGCTCTATATCGCCGGGTTCTACTCCCCATCCCTGGAGGCATACTTCGATCGCAATGTAATGTCGATCGATGTATATGATTGGGAGAATCGTGTCGGGCCGGAGGCAGAGCGCCCCTACCTTTACGAAGGCGTCTTCGCCCATGAATACCAGCACTTGCTGCACGATGATTACGATCCCGATGAAGATACTTTCGTTAACGAGGGACTATCCATGTACGCCGAATACCTCACCGGGTACGCTACCGGCGAGGAGCAATATGGCGGATTCCTGACCAATCCCGAAAACTCTCTGGTCGTGTGGGAAGATCAAGGCAATATCGAGGTACTCTCGGATTACGGTCAAGCCTACCTATTCCAGTTCTATCTGATGGAACAATTCGGCAGCGCCTTCCTGCAAGCCGAATTTCAAAACCCCGATAACGGCATCAGCGGCATCGAGTCAACGCTTGACTCGTTTGGTTTTTATCGGAACTTCGACGATGTCTACCATGATTTCTCCGTCGCCGTACTGATTGATTCCAGACAAAGCCGCTTCCGCTACGGTTTCAAGGCGCTCGATCTCGAGGTCGATATCGGAACGGCGGCCGAGCCCAATCCTGAAGCATACGACATGCCCGGTGCACCTCCCTGGGGTACGGACTATATCTGGCTCACCAGAGAACCAGGGAAATTGGGCATGTTCACCTTCAACGGGCAAGATTATTCGATCTTTCCCTCCGCCTGGACTTCCGATGGTGAGGTGCTCTGGAGCGGCAGCGGTGACTTGACCGACAACTGGGCGATCTTCGATGCCACGGGCGGCGGCACGCTGACCTTCGACACCTACGTCGATATCGAAGATTACTGGGACTTCGGTTTTGTACAGGTATCGACCGACGGCGGTCAGACATGGACCAGCCTGGACAACGAATACACCACGAGCGATTATGATCCTGAGGCCCATCCCAAAGTGATTGAAAACCTGCCCGGTTTGACGGGTTGGAGCGAAGAGTGGATCAGTATGAGTTTCGATCTGAGTGCCTACTCCGGTGACATCCTGCTCGCCTTCCGCTACGTCACCGACTGGGCTACGACCTACGAAGGCTGGTTCATCGATAACGTCTACGTCGATGACGTGCTCATCTCCGATGGCACCGACGCCTCCATCTTCAAGGACATCACCGAGTTGTTCCCCATCGAGAACGATTTCACCGTGATGTTCGTCGGTATACGACATATGCGCGGTCGTCCGATCTATCAGGTGATCAAGATGCGTCTGAACGAGGAGACGGAAGAAGGCTTTATCAAGCTGCGCAGACTGCTTGGACTTTCCAAGAGCGTTGTCATGCTCGTAACCTTCGATGCACCCGAAGGTCATACGAAGTATGCAGATTACGAGTACGGTTTTACATATTTCGATCAAGGTCCGCGTAAACCGCATTCGCCAAGAAGACACGGCTGGCATCGCCACTGATTTCCTCGAATTCACGAGCCCGCCACTCGAGTGGCGGGCTCATTTTTTATTCTGACATGGATGCGTAAATATGCAGTCGCCTCAGTCCACCGGCATCCAGGGGGATCCATCCTGGATCTTATCTCCCGGTTGGATCGGTATGGGCAGCAACTTCGGTATGCCATCCTCGCTGCAAAGCACCATGAATTGATCTTTGTCGCTGTGATAGCGATATTCGACCTCGTCGACCTGCAGCGTGATCTCATATCCCGGCGTAATCACTTGAGCGTAATCCATCCCTTCTGCAGGACAACCCAAACTCGAATCCGACCACTCCACCGCTTCCATACGCACGACTTGAATATCATCTTCCGATACACCCAATCGGGTCGACAGATCGGAGACTGCCCGAGCGAGCAAATAATCTTTGCCCCGCACGAGAGCCGGGGTAGCCTCAATACGCTCAATCGTTTCTGGCGTAGGATCCAATATTTCCGGCGTCGCAGCAGGTTGATCTTGTCCTTCTCCAGAAGAGGAAGGTGTATCCTTATTGCCTTCGACTTCACTATTCTGACAGCCGACGAGTATCACCGAGATGATCAACAGGATCATAAACTGTTTTCGCCTTACCATTGCAACCTCCCTCAGTTTAGAATATATCAATCCGTAATGATTATGACGACTCGATCCCTCATTTTGTTCCTGCATTATCTCCAGAATCCAGGCTGCCAGAACCTCGTCCACACGTGCCTCACACGTTGCACACGGGTGTTTGCAGGCAGCACAGGAAAACGTTATCATGAATACAGAATCTCAAACAGGAAGATAAAACATGACAGAAGAAAACCAAAAAACGGATAGCGTTACTGAAGCGCAAGATCAGAAACCATCATTGCGTTCCCCACTCACACTCACACTGATCGCACTCATCTTGGGCTTGCTCTTCGAGATCCTCTTCGACGGTCATCCAACAGGCATCTCCTTTCCGATCTGGACGACTGCCTTCACGCTGGCCTTAATCGGAATGGCATGGAACGAACGAATCCAGCCGGCCAAACCGGACTATTTCCTGTCGATTCCCATCATCGTTCTCTCTGTATTTACCTGCTTTCGACTGGAACCGATGACGGGCATACTCAGCATGTTCATCACCCTCCTGATTTTCGGTGTTTGGATCTTCGCCTTTCGCCTCGGAGGGGTACTCGAGTTCCGCTGGGTGGATTTTATAGTTGCCACAATACGCACCCCACTGGAATCCCTGTTTGGATGGCTGCCTGTTGCCGGCGCGGCCATCCGCCAAACGATCGGCACACGCGCCACCCGGAGTAAACTGGCTGCCGTCCTGCGGGGGTTGCTGCTCGCAATTCCGATTCTTTACATCTTCTTATGGCTACTAGCCAGCGCCGACATGATATTCGCCGACTATGTCAAGGACATCTTTCAATGGCTGGATGTTGAACGCCTGATGCAAATCCTCCGGCGGTTGATTATCGTTCTTTTTGCCGCAGCATTTTCACTCGGCGCCATCGTCATGGCACTCCGGGAACGAGTAGAACACATTGTCGGGCACGAACAGAATGCTTCCACCCCATTTCTCGGATTCATCGAGGCCACAGTCATCCTGGTGTTGATCAATCTTCTCTTTGGCATCTTCGTCGTCATTCAGTTCGCCTATCTGTTCGGGGGAGATGCCAATATCACCGTTGCTGGTTACAACTACTCGGAATATGCCCGCAAAGGCTTTTTTGAGTTGACGATTCTGGCAGTTTTGAGTCTCGGATTGATCATCGCTTTAGGACGCGAGACGAAACGGGAAAGCACGCCGGCGGAGCGCTGGTTCAACGCGCTGAGTACATGTCTCGTCGTGTTGATGGGCGTCATATTGGTCTCTGCGATCAAACGTCTTCTACTCTATGAGGACGCCTATGGGTTTACCCGCCTGCGCACCTACACCCACGTGGCCATCATCTGGATGGGCATTATGTTCGTGGTCTTCCTCGTCATGCTCTATCGGGAACGCCTGCGCCGCTTCGCTCCAGCTGCTGCCCTCGGTGTGCTGGGGTTCACGTTGACGCTCAACTGTCTGAACGTCGATGCCTTCATCGTAAGGCAGAATATAAAACGATACACGACCTCCGGGGATATCGGTATTGTCCAAAATTCCAGCGGACGGGCAGGAAATATAACTGCGAAACTCGATCTGCGTTATCTATTCGATCTTTCCTACGACGCCATTCCTGGGCTGGTCGATTTCGTCGATGACGCACAGGGAGAAATCCGCACAGAACTCGTCTCCCAGCTGGCCTGTGAACGAGAGAAGCTCGATTCCCGTATGCAGAACCTGAAATGGCCTTCCTTACACTTTTCACGGCTGCGGGCATTGCGTGCGCTCGAAGGAATCTCCGATTTACTGGACGAATATCCGGTTGTATACGACAGAGACGGTCGCCTCGTTGAAGTAGATGGTGAATATGAGCAATGCTATCGGGACTTTGACTGGGATTGAAACCTATAAGCAACCCGGTCAATCAATAACACAAAAGCCTCCCTGACGAACCGGGAGGCCTTTCGGTAATCAATAATCGAATTTAGTTATTTCTCGCCCACGATCCAGACCGTCGCACCCTCTCGCTTTAAAGTTGTTTTCGCACCATACCCTTCCAACCGCGCGGCGATCTTCTCCGCAAGGACAAAATGACTGCGGAACAAGGCCAGTTTTTCCGCCAGAGCGAGAATTTTTACACCGATACGCCGAATGTCCGGTTCTTCGATCACCAGGCGTCCACCGGGCGAAAGGATGCGCCAGAACTCTCGCAGACTCTCTTCCTGGTCCAGCAAGTGGTGATAGGCATCCACAACGATCACCCGTTCGAAGCTCCCGTTCGCAAAAGCCATTTTTTCAGTCTCACTGCCTACCGCGCAACCTAGTCCGTCCTTCAGCTGTGTCTGGCGCAGCATGTTCACGGAAACATCGCTGATCACCAGCATGCCCGCTTGATTGACGAGCTGCTGCGCGATGCGCCCTGTCCCACCGGCGGCATCAAGCAAGCGACCCGCAATCGGCAAACCGGCAACCTGAGCCAGATGATCATTATCGGGAATACGGATCAAACGATCGTAGAGCGGTGCAAGGATGTCGAAATGATCGAATATCGGCATTGAGACTCCGAGGCAAATTATAATAAGATATCTTACCACCCAAAATCTCTACGAGCGGGGCGTATCAGCCTCACGATCGGAAAACAATGTCGAAGATTCAAATCCACCAAAAGACAGAAGCGGACCAGGCATGGTGCGCTGATCTTCTCACTACCCACTGGGGATCCACCCATGTGGTAACCCGTGGTCGGCTTCACGACGCCAATTCAATCCCTGCATTCATCGCCGAAATGCAAGGCAAACCCGTCGGTCTCTTGACCTATCGAATCGAAGACAATGAGTGTGAAATTGTCTCCCTCAACAGCCTGCTCAAAAAACATGGAGTTGCCACGGCCTTGCTGGACGCCGCGGAGAAAAAAGCCGTCCGTAGTGGTTGCCGCCGGCTTTGGCTGATCACTACGAACGCCAACATCCCTGCCATCCATTTCTACCAGAAACGGGGATTCACACTTGCCGCATTGTACGCCGACGCCATGCGTTCATCCAGAGAACTCAAACCGGAAATCCCCAAACACGGCTGGGATGAGATCCCCATTCGAGATGAAATCGAGTTCGAGAAAATCCTGCAGCCATCAAGCCGAAGTTAGATAGGGACACCATTTCCTGTTCGTAAATCGATTGGATAACCCCATTCACAAGTGTCTGAATCCGGTGTCAGCTCGCCAAGTTTATGGTACGATGCTGTCTTGAACATTCGACTGTTGTCGAACGCTCCGGATGGGAAAATCGGGTTAGCCAGAAATCAAAACATCGAGCACAGGTTCATGCGAATTACACGTTTTCGTCAAACCCCCACGTCACCCATTCTTTGGGGTTGGGTCGCCGATGAGCGCATCGGCATTCTCGACGGATCACCGTTTGAAGAATTCCGCCGCGAGGAAGCCACGCTCTCGCTTGACTCTGTACACATGCTGCCGCCGGTATCTCCCGGGAAAATCGTCTGCGTCGGACGTAACTACGTCGCACATGCGGAAGAACATGATGCCGAAGTGCCCGACCTGCCCTTACTTTTTCTCAAACCGGCCACGACGGTCATCGGGCCTGGAGAGACGATCGTTCTCCCACCGCAATCGAAACAAATCGAACACGAAGCAGAGCTCGCCGTCATTATCGCACAGCAAGGCCGCTGGATCCGCGCAGAAGATACCGGTGATTACATCCTTGGCTATACCGCAGCCAATGATGTGACCGCTCGCGACCTGCAGCAGCGTGATGGACAATGGACGCGCAGCAAGGGTTTCGATAGCTTCTGCCCTCTTGGACCCTGGATCGAAACCGAACTCGATCCTTCAGATGTATTGATCACTTGTTCAGTGAACGGACAGATGCGCCAAATGGCTTCCACGCGCGACATGGTATTCACTGTTCCTCAACTCATCACCTTCGTCTCCTCGATCATGACGCTCATGCCCGGCGACTTGATTCTTACGGGAACCCCCGCCGGGGTTGGTATACTAACCGACGGCGACGAGGTCACCGTTGATATCGAGGGAATCGGCACCCTGCGGAATCCAGTCCGCAGCCGGTCGAGAGACGAATAATAATCAACCTGCATAGAGGAGGCGTTACATGGGGCTCAAACCCGACCATTGGATTACGAAAATGGCACAAGAACATAAAATGATCGATCCTTTTGCCGCGGAGCAAGTACGCGACAATGTCATCTCGTATGGTGTCTCTTCATACGGATACGACATTCGCGTGGCAAACGAGTTTAAAATTTTCACCAACGTGTACTCCGCCATCGTCGATCCAAAGCATTTCGACAAGGCATCCATGGTCGACCTCAAAGCAGATGTCTGCGTCATTCCACCCAACTCCTTCGCCCTGGCGCGAACCGTTGAGTACTTCCGCATCCCGCGAAGCGTACTTACCATTTGTGTGGGCAAGTCGACCTACGCCCGCTGCGGAATCATCGTGAACGTGACGCCCTTCGAGCCCGAGTGGGAGGGATTTGTCACCCTGGAGATTTCCAACACCACCCCGCTGCCGGCGAAGATCTACGCCAACGAAGGCATCGCCCAGGTGCTCTTCTTCGAAGCCGACGAAGAATGTCGGCAATCCTATGCGGATAAAAAGGGGAAGTATCAAAAACAGAAGAAAATCGTGCTGCCCAGAATGTAGGCCAAAGATAACGATTTCGATACTGACGGAATGCGGTTATCGAATAAAAGAGTAAAGTGTTGTGCCAATCATCAATTCGCAGTTGGATGATTAAAAACAACACCCAATCCATAAAAACGCCGTGTAGGGGCGGTTCGCAAACCGCCCTTACATTTTTGTCAACCAAGGTGAACCATCGCTTCCAAATATTGAATAGCAGACGTTACGGAGAACCCGGTGGATCACCAATAATGGAGGAGCTGTCCTGACAGAGCAGCCCTTCGTTTATAGATCGAGCTGTCTTCCTAGATCTGGAACTCTCCGGACTGGTAAAACAATTCGCCATCGACCAGAATCTGGCCACCATCGCGCATATCGCAGATCATATCCCAATGGATGGCACTCTCGTTGCTCGATCCCGTCTCCGGATAACCCGCGCCGAGCGCCATATGGATCGTGCCACCGATCTTTTCATCGAAGAGGATGTTCTTGATAAAGCGATCGATGCGTTTATTGGTTCCCACGGCGAATTCGCCGACATATTTCGCGCCGGCGTCGATCTCCAACATGCTGAGAAGATAATCCTCGTTTTTCGCGGCGCTGGCCTTTACCACTTTGCCGGACTCAAATTGCAGCTCGACCCCGGCAACCTCACGGCTGCCGAAAATCGCCGGATAACTGAAGTGGATCCAGCCATTAACCGAATCCTCCACCGGTCCGGTGAAAATCTCCCCGCTGGGCATGTTGTGTGTACCATCGGAGTTGATAAACTTGCGACCTTCGATCGAAAGCGTGAGATCCACATTCGGTCCGCGCACTTCTATGTGCTTTTTGCCGATTAACCAATCCACCAGATGCTGCTGCTCATCATGCACGGCATTCCAGGCCGCTACGGGGTCATCCTGATCGGCGAATGTGGTGCCGTAAACGAAATCCTCGAATTCCCCAAGACTCATATCTGCATCCTGGGCATATGCTTCGGTCGGGAAAAGAGTGATCACCCAACGCATATCGCCGGTTGCCGAGCGCTGCATGAAGGTTTTGGAAAGCTCGCTATGCGCTTTCGCACGCAAGCTTTGTCTCGCCGGTTCGACGTTGCTGAGCACGCGCGTGTTCATCGAACTATGAACGTTGATCATCACATCGAACTCCGAGCGAACGATTTTCTCAAAGCGGTGCTCGTTCTGGACCTGATCATCGTTGCCTTCGGTGAAAAGGATGTAGTCCAGACCCTCGAGCTCAACACGCGAACGCAGCAACCCGAGCATCACATAGGGATAACCACCCGCGCGGATGGTTTCACGGTAGATTTCCTTAACCAGCGGGAAACCCGCCGGTTGGGTGTAAATCGCCACTTCATCTTTCGGCTGCACCCTGGTCGAATAATGAACCAACGTTTTCGCAAGACTAGCCACACGTGAATCTGCCATGGGTCACATCCAGTTCTGATGTATTTGTCTCGATTATATCAACGGGATCAAAATGGAAACCACACCTATTGTGCCAATCTGTTCAAGAGAAGCTTGATGCTACCCGATATCCGCGATCGAAGTTCACAGCCTAATGCCAAGCCCCTTTCAATGTACAGCCAGCATCAAATTCAAGCGCCAGAACGTAATCCGCAGTTGCCGCGTTTCCCCAGTGAAAATTGAGTGTGATGATGACCACCTGGCCCTCGGGGATGGTCTTGTTTGCACTCGCGGACATTTCGAGAATACTGCCGCCTTGCAGGTCGTCCAATCCGATCTCCCCCTGCCAGAGAATTTCTTCTCCCAGACGAATGTGCTGCAAGACCCCTTTCACGGCGACATCCCAGCTCAACTCCCGCACACCCTCGAGACTCACACGCTGGCCCCTTTGATTATCGATTATCCACTCAGTATCGTTGCCCCGCTCGCCCAGGAATTGAAGCCGGATCCCCGGGCAGGCATCGGAAGTGACCGATGCTGGCGTGGGAGAAGCAGCGCTGATCAGCACCCGCTCCGTTTCATCCGCCATTTGCTCAGTTTCGCCCGCACTTCCTGCAGAATCCTGCGTTGCCGTGACCATCGCTGACCCCCCTACACCGAACACAGAATCCCGGAGCAAAAGGATCACTACAGCACCTGCGAACAACACCAGGGTAACCGGAACGATCCAAAGCGAACTTCTTTGCGGCGAATCCGGCGGCGAGGCGGACGACGGAGCCGCCTGTACAGCACTGGCACTCGTCTGGCCGACAACGTCTAGCGCCAATCTAACTTGCGGAGATGTCTCTGGAGGCAATCGAAATTGCGGAAGCAGCTTTCCATCCAGGGCGGCCAGGTAGGCTTCCTGCATGGCGCGGATGCTTGGAAAACGGTCTTCGCGTCGCTTTGCCAGGGTTTTAAGGATCACCCGTTCCTGGTCTGGCGGGATTTGTTGATTGAAGCGTCTTGGGCGGGGAACCGATTCATTGATGTGCGCCAACACTGTCGCCATTGGTTTATCGGATTCGAACGGCAGTCGTCCGGTGGCCATCTGATAGAGCACCACTCCCAACGAATATTGATCCGATCGGGCATCGATTTTCTCCCCACGGCCTTGTTCGGGGGAGATATAAGACGGTGTGCCCATGAGCAGCGACCCCGTTAGTGTGTCTGAACCTTCCACCTGGCGCGCCAGGCCGAAGTCGGTCAGCAAGGCGTTGCCTTTCTCATCGATCATCACATTGGAGGGCTTGATATCGCGGTGGATGATGCCTTTATCGTGTGCCAGCGCCAGCGCATCACAGATTTGCTGCACCCAGCGCTTGGATTCTCCCCTGGAGATGTTGCCCTGTACCAGGCGATCCTGCAGTGTCTCCCCGCGGACAAAGGGCATGACGAGGTAGATGTATCCTTCGGTCTGACCGTAATCGATAACAGGGATGATAGAGGGATGTGTAAGATGCTGTTTGACCAACTGCGCTTCCCGGCGAAAGCGCCTCAAAAAAACGCGATCGGCACTCATCGTTGGTGACATCACTTTAAGCGCCGCTTCACGCATGTTGCGTGTATCAACGGCACGGTATACCGTCGCCATACCACCCTGGCCGACGCGCTCACGCAGATGGTAATGATCGAGCATTTTCCCAACCAGCACACTCATCTCCCTACCTCTACACTGGAGTTCGATTCAAGCACCATCCAAGTGTTTACACTACGAGCACATTTGTGTCAAGCGCCAGCATGATCCAGCCCTTGAGGGCGAAAAAGGAGCGGTGTATGATGAAACGGTTTCAACGCAGGCACACCCCAACAGGAGGCTCGATGAAACCCGCTGTACGCGCAGAATTCCTCGCCGGAATGCGAGCGCAAATCCCTATCCTTCTTGGCGTGTTACCCTTCGGTTTGATCTTCGGCGCCGTGGCGCGATCCGCCGGCATCCCCCCATTGGAAACGCAGGCGTTATCATTGTTCGTATTCGCCGGCAGCGCACAATTCATCACCGCCGTATTGGCTGCAGAGAGCACGCCGGCATTCATCATCGTGCTTACCATCCTGGTGGTCAATTTGCGCCACGCGCTTTACAGCGCCAGCATTTCACCATACACACAGCATTTACCCAGCCGATGGAAAGCTATCCTGGCATGGCTGCTCACGGACGAAGCTTTCGTGGTTGCCTCGCTACGCTATCGGGACAAGAACAGCGCCCAGGCTCACTGGTTTACCCTCGGAACCGGATTGATCCTCTGGGCAGCCTGGCAGGTGAGTACAGCCGCGGGGATCGCACTCGGCCAGGTGATTCCGGAAAACAGTCTGCTGGATTTCGCCCTGCCGCTGACGTTCATCACGCTTCTCATACCGCTGCTCATCGACCGTCCAACCTGGATCGCGGCCATTGTCTCCGGATTGTCTGCAGTGATCCTTTCGGGGCTACCCTACAAACTATGGATTCTGATTGCCGCCATCCTCGGCGTCGCTGCAGGTATCTTCGCCGAACTGCGATTGACACCAGCCGAGGAGCCTTCCCGATGAAACCCGTTGGCACGCTTTACCTGTGGACAATCATCCTCGGCGGCATGCTGGTCACCTACACCACACGGCTTTCCTTCATCCTGTTGATTCCGCAGGAGCGAGTGCCGGATATGATCAAGAGAGCCTTGCGCTACGTGCCACCCGCGGTGCTGGCGACCTTGATCCTCCCGGATTTGTTGTTTACCGATGGCAGCATACAACTAGACATCCAAAACCTTCGCCTGTTCGCCGGCCTGCTGGCAGCTTTCATATCCTGGCGCACGAAGAACACCTGGCTAACGATCGGCGTCGGCATGGGGGCATTATGGTTGCTTTCCACGATCTGAAATTCAGGACAAAGTGGTGTTTTTTCGCACTCAAGAGCATATAACGAAGAGTATTGTCAGATTCGGGACATTGCCTGCTACTGCAATGGACTGACACGTAGCACATGTTTCCAGGTCAATTCACGTTGGTTTTATGGCACTGTACAACCGTTGTTCGTCTCCACAGTGAGCGAGTAGGGACTGGCCGCAGCTGTATCTACAAAATTGAATTCTATGACAATAAAATCACGTGCGGCAACGTTGACCGAGATTCCGCCTTTGGATGTAGGCGAAGAGGTATCACCACTACTGTAAAGATTACCACCCACTTTAATGTTTTTCATTTCGTTAACATCACCCGGCCAGGATAGTTCGACAAAGGTTACCGCAACCGACACCCCGTTGTAATTATTAAAAGTCCAGGCGACCTTTTTATTGACAACTGATTCTCCACTCAAGCTGAGACTGGAACAAACATCCTGCGTCGCAGTTCGAGTGTTTGTTGCTGGTATAGGCACCGTCGGGGTACTCGTCGACGTTGCCGTTAACGTCAACGTCGTGGTGGGTGTTGGCGTGTCCGTTGGCGCTGGCATGAGCGTAGTTGTAGGCGTCGAACCCGGAAACGGGGTCGAGAATGAGGTTTGAGTTCTCGTCGCCGTGGAACTGGACTCTATAGACCCTCCGCCGGAAGACGAGGTCAGCGTTGCGGATGCAGTCAGATCGGCAGTTTCTGCAAGCGCGGCTTCCGTAGCTGATTCTGTTCCCACTGCTTCATCTCCCGCCTCCGGAGTACCGCTGAACTGCGCCGTCAGGGTGGCATCCAATAAGGCGCGGATTTCCTCTTCCGAGATCCCTCCGCCTTCAAGGGCCACTATCTCCGTGGCGAAGGCGTTTAACGTTCCCTGCACGTCAATCGTCTCTACAGCCGCGACTGCCACGCCTTCGTCACCACCGAATAGATTCGGGAAGAGTGTGTTCGTGACAAAAATCGAAAGCGGGCAGAGGAGCAGGGCCAGCAAGGCAAGCACAAGCGCAGATCGTCGTCGATACCACGGTTTCTGATCCTCCTCGTGTCCAACGGGAGTAGGCGACTTCTCGCCTACCCGAACGGTGGCTTCAAGGGGAACGTGAAATGCCTCCGTGGGGATTTCATCGGTGATGCCGTTTCGAATCCGGCTGACCGCTTCCCGGATGGCTTGATGAAAGGCCTGATTGAACTCGCTGATGGTTGGGTAGCGCTTGCGTGGATCCTTGGAAAGCGCCTTGATCAACACGCGTTCGATGGGCTCTGGGAGATTGGGGTTAATGTAACGCGGCCTGGGCAATGGTTCCGTGGCATGCTTCAATGCAAGGGCGATGGGCGTTTCGGCATCATACGGTAGATAACCGGTGCTCATGCGAAAGAGCACCACACCGAGTGCATATTGATCCGAAAGCGGTGATACTTCTCCTTCCTGGAGTTGTTCCGGTGCCATGTATGCTGGTGTGCCGATAACTGCTGATCCAGTCAAACTCATCGAGGCGTCGTCTACATGAGCGAATCCAAAGTCCGAAAGATAGCTATTCCCCTCTGCATCGAACAAAATATTCGAAGGTTTAATATCCCGATGGATCACACCGTGATCATGCGCGTACTGGAGCGCCGAGCAAATTTGATCGATAACCTGCATGGCCTCTTGCACGTTCATCGGTTTTTTCTGAATACGGTGATGCAAACCGCCGTACTTCATGAATGGCATCACGATGAACATCAAGCCATCGCATTCGCCGTAATCGACGACGGGAATGATATGAGGATGATCGAGCTGGCTGAGGACATTGGCTTCACGAATAAAACGCGTCTTGAACTTCTCGTCCAGGTTCAAATGGGGAGCGAGGATTTTTATCGCGACCGTGCGCTCGTTGACAAGATCGTACGCCTTGTAGACGTTCGACATGCCACCGCTGCCAGCTTTTTCGATCAGATGGTAGTTCCCAAAGCTTCTACCTTCTAACTCCGGCATAGCAAAAACCCATCCACACTAGATCAACCCAGGATGCGCGACACCCCGGATAATTAAGATCACCCCAACGACAAATTGTAGACCGGCATTCGAGAGGCGAATCTGGCCAATCAACCTCCCCTGGCGTTCTACATACCATCCACTGAGGACAAAGAGGCGATATTCGGCAAGATTATGCCAGATATCCGATCACTCTTGCCCAACCGTCACATTACTCGCCGATAGATTCCCATAATGAAGAATATTACAGAGAACTACCAATTTGTGGATGGGAATGTGGCACCATATCTTAGCACACAAAAATCGGGTGATTCAATCGAAATAGGTTGACCACCTCACGAACGGAACAACCGAAATAATACCAACTCCCGATATTGTTATCGCACAAACCGGCTGGAATCGATTAACGAGAGTTTTGCGGAGGCCAGGGAACAAAATCTCGAAGAATGGATCCTCCGATGAATTCGCGGATCATGGAGTTGTCGGGGATCAGGTTGCTGTCGATCGGCAAGAACCAACTCAAAAAAGCCAGCAAACGCTTCGCTTCGACGTGCTCATCCGTTCCGAAGGGAACCTGCCGCAGGAGCGGCTCGGCCAGTGAAGCCACCACAGCGCCCTCGTAGACCAAAGCCGAGTTGAACATCGCATCGGCGTTCTCCTGAAAGGGAAAAATATACTTCCTTTCCCCACGCCGCACCGATTCCCAGCGCCGGATGGTCTCCTGCGCGCTGTATCCCCGTTGTGCAGCGTCACGCACGATACGACGTATCAAACGTGTATCAGTAGTCGATACGCGGTTGAAGCGATCCAGGTTTAACTGAGTCAACGCAGATACATAAATACGAAAGGTGTTCTCCGATGGAATCTCGGGCAGCAGCTCCGGGTTGAGACCGTGAATGCCTTCCAGTATGATGATTTGATCCTGGTCCAATTGGATAAGTTCTCCCTCGATCTGTTTGCCCTCAATAAAATCATAACGCGGTAAACGGACTTCTTCGCTGGCGATCATGCGCTTGATGTCTTGATTGAGACGGGCAAGATCCAACACCTGAAGCGATTCGTAATCGTATTCCCCATATTCGTCCAGGGGGGATTTATCACGATCGATGAAATAGTTATCCAGGCCAATTGGATACGGCGCAAGCCCACTCGCCAGAAGCTGGATCGAGAGGCGTTTTGAGAACGTCGTCTTTCCGGAAGATGATGGGCCAGCGATTAAGACGACCCGCATTCGATCCCGGCGCTCCGCGATCAGCGCCGCGATTTCAGCGATCCGTCTCTCGTGGAGCGCCTCCGAGACAAGCACGATTTCCCTCGCCCGACCGGCATTAATCGCTTCATTCAATGCGCCCACATCTGGAATCCCGATGGTATCGATCCAATCGCCATACTGTAAAAATGTTTCCAGAAGAATGCGGAATTCAGGAACGGGGAGTAATTCAGTCGGACGATGTCGCCTTGGAAACCGTAATGTAAATCCCTCCATGGCAGGTTGCAGCGCAAACCAGCGCAGATAGCCGGTCGAGGGGACCATGTAGCCATGGTGGTAATCGCGAAAATCGTTGAGCTGGTAAACCACGAGGTATGGTTTCTTACGATGCTTCAGCAAGCGTTCCTTATCTTTATAGCCTTGTTTACTGAAGTACGCGATCGCATCTTCAACCGAAAGTTGACTCTTCGCAAACGGCAAATCCTGGTCGACCAATTCCTGCATTCTGGCTTGCAGCTTTGCGAGTTCATCGCTGCTCAAAGCCGGACGACCATTTACCTCGCAGAAATAGCCACCCGAAGCGATGGAATGATCGACAGTCAGTTCCGCTTCCGGGTAAAGTTCCTCGAATCCTGCCGCCAGCAGGAAGGTCAGGGAACGGCGATAGATACGCATGCCGTCAGCGGAAGCCATGGTAATCGGACGCACCTTGGCGTCCATTTCAATGGGATAGGTCAACTCGCGCAGTTCACCGTTAACAATACCCCCCACAACCGGAGCCTGCGGAGATTCAACAACGCGCAGAAAGTCGAGCAACTGGCTGCCTCGCTCGCCCTCTAAAACACGTCCTTCTGGAAGATGGATCTGAATCGTCTTCCGCGGTTTGGTTTCATGTATCCCCTGATCGTTTTTCGCTGCCATACCGACACAACCTCCACGACACTTGATTCTACCCCATTTTCATTCATCTCCTCATATTTACGAGTGAAACGATACCAAACGCAGCCAGTGAATAACTCGAAAAAAACGTTCAGAATCTATTGAGTCTTCTGATGTAGACTATAACCATCTTCTGAAGACAGGCCCCGGCTGCAAGGGGACCCGGGGCATCTCCATTCCTTATTTTCGGAGCGATTGAATTCAAGACACAATCGCTCCGATCTGTTATTGCAGACCATGATTAAGCCCGGGAACCTTCCAGGGGATATTCCACATCAAGATGGCCTATGGTAAGGGGAATCCAGGAACGAACCGGAAATTATTAGTTTCAGAAGTGGAATCGCACTCAGCGCTTGGCCTCCTCCACTGGCCAGCAGCACAGCACCAACTGCTTGGCCGCCCTGACCTCATCCATACGCCCAAAGGGGGTCTCGTGCGGCGCAGTGGTCAGGATCTCGGGATTCTCACGGGCCTCACGAGCAATTTGCCGCATCGCATCCACAAAAGCATCCAGAGTCTGCTTGCTTTCGGTTTCTGTGGGTTCGATCATCAGTGCTTCCGGCACGATCAGCGGAAAGTAATTTGTCGGTGGGTGAAAACCGAAATCCATTATTCTTTTTGAGATGTCGAGCGCATGGATTTCAGGAACATCCTGCCAATGTCCTTCCGCCACGAATTCGTGCATACAAATTCGATCGTAAGGAATTTGATACGCATCCTTCAACAACACACGCAAGTAGTTGGCGTTCAGAACCGCGTGATCGGCAATATGGCGCAATCCTTCATTCCCCTGCATGCGCATGTAAGCGTAGGCGCGCACCAAGACACCGAAGTGTCCCTGAAACAGCTTCACCCGACCGATGCTCTTCGCCGGCTCTACCAGGCCATACAACGGAGGGATTTTTTCATCACCCAATTCCACAATCTCAACAATCGGACTCGGCAGGAAATCCGCGAGGTGTGCAGCAACCCCCACCGGACCCGATCCTGGGCCTCCACCGCCGTGGGGAGTAGAAAACGTCTTGTGCAGGTTGTAGTGAAGGATATCGAAACCCAAATCACAGGGACGCACCACACCCAACATCGCATTCATGTTCGCCCCGTCACCGTAAACCAACCCACCACAATCGTGGACAACTTGAATCACATCAAGCACGTGTTCCTCGAACAAACCCAGGGTGTTTGGGTTGGTCAGCATTAAACCGGCGACCGAATCGTCACAAAAACCGCGCAACGCATCAAGGTCGATATTGCCGCGTGGATCGGAGGGAACTTCGATCACCTGCATGCCGCTCATCGCAATCGAGGCAGGGTTTGTCCCGTGGGCAGAATCGGGGACCAATATTTTATATCGTTCGACATCGCCACGGTCTTCGTGATAAGCGCGAATGATCAGGATGCCGGTGAGTTCACCCTGCGCGCCGGCCGCTGGCTGCAAGCTGACGGCACGGAACCCGCCGATCTCCATCAGCCACTGCTGCACGGCGTACATCAGTGCCAAATTGCCTTGCAGGAGTGCGGGATCCTGAAGCGGATGCGTCAGCGCGAAACCCGGCAGCCGGGCGAGTTCCTCATTGATCTTGGGGTTGTATTTCATCGTGCAAGAACCGAGCGGGTAAAACCCGGTGTCAACGCCGTGATTGAGCTGCGACAAGCGCGTGAAGTGACGCACGACATCGATCTCGGAAAGCTCCGGCAGCGGCAAGTCCTCACGCACAAGAGATTCAGACAGTTTCGCTTGCTCAACATCCGACGCCGGCATCTCGACACCGATCCGTCCGGGAGATGAGAGTTCATAAATCAAGGGCTCAATCATGATTCACCGCCTTCAGCGCGGCGACCAGGGCATCGATTTCCGCATCGGTATTTGTCTCCGTTACGGCGATCAGCATATGGTTTTCCAATTCAGCGTAATCCCTGCCGAGGTCATAACCCCCAATGATGTCCTCTTCGAGCAGTCGCTCGTTGATCGTTTTCACCGCCCGGGGACATTCGATCACGAATTCGTGGAAGAAATCAGTGGAATTCCACAGACGGTACCCACGCAGCGCATCGATCTTTTTCGCCGCCGCATGTGCCTTGTGAAAACATAATTCCGCCACGTCTCGCAAGCCCTGCTTGCCCATCAGAGAAAGATAGACCGTTGCAGCCAGAGCCATGAGACCTTGATTGGTGCAGATGTTGGATGTCGCCTTCTCCCGACGAATGTGCTGCTCGCGTGGCGCCAGGGTCAACACGAAACCTCGCTGACCGCGGCTGTCGACGGTCTCGCCGACCAACCGCCCGGCCATCTTGCGAACGTAATTTTCGCGCGTGGTGAAGATTCCCAGTGTGGGCCCCCCGAAGGAAAGCGGGATGCCCAGCGGTTGTCCATCGCCCACCACGATATCGGCGCCAAACTCGCCCGGAGGTTTGAGCAAGCCCAAGGAAAGTGGATTAACCACTACACAGAACAAGGCACCCACCTCGCGGGCTGCCTCACCCAACGCAGTCCAATCTTGAATGCCTCCGAAGAAATCCGGATATTGAACCGCAACCAGCGCGGTATTCTCATCCAATGCATCCCTCAACCATTCCACACCGTGATTGAGTTCGTCATCACCGACCAGCGCCAACCCCATACCTCGCGTATACGTCCGTACGACCTGGCGATACTGCGGGTGGATCGCGGGAGAAAGAATCACCTTCGATCGTTTCCCCTGATGGACATTGAGTGCCATGATGACTGCTTCAGCCAGCGCTGTGGCGCCATCATAATGGGAAGCATTGGAAACCTGCATACCGGTCAAATTGACCATCAAGCTTTGATACTCGAAAATAGTTTGCAATGTTCCCTGGGAGATCTCCGGCTGATAAGGCGTGTACGCCGTATAGAACTCATTCCTGCGGAGAATCGCATCCACCGCTGCGGGAATGAAGTGGTTATATGCCCCGGCACCCAGGAAACAAGCGACGTGGCGCATGTTGAGGTTGACCTCGGCCAGGGCCTGCAGCTCGGCAGCGATCTCCATCTCCGTAACTGCACCCGGAAGATCGAAATCTGGAAAACGAACCTTTTCCGGAATGATCTGATAGAGATCTTCGATGCGGTCGACGCCAATCGCATCGAGCATGGCCCGTCGATCTTCATCCGTATGGGGAATAAATGCCATATGTTTTGACCTCCTATCGAATCAGCGAATGGACATGAATCGACGGAATGATTGGAAAAGGCATGCTCGATTCGGGTTGATCGTTAATGCTCCCGATCCTGACAGTATTTTTCGTAGGCTGCCGCATCTATTAAATCCTCGAGTTGTGCTGCATCTTTAATTTCCAGTTTGGCCAGCCAGCCCTCACCAAAAGGATCGCTATTGATGATTTCTGGTTCATCAACAACGACAAGGTTGATCTCACTCACCTGACCATCAACGGGCACGTAGATTTCAGCCGCTGCCTTAACGGATTCGATCTCCCCCAATTCATCGCCGCGGGATAACGCATCTCCGACAGAAACCTTGATTTCCAGGTAGACAATATCGGACAACTGATCTTGCGCGTAATCCGTGATCCCGACCGTGCCGACTCCATTTTCCACACGAATCCACTCGTCATTTTTGGTGTACTTCAGGTTCTCTGGAAATTTCATCGTGCACTCCTTCTCAACTTAAGATGATTAATCGGACTATACATAAAAATAAAGACGCACGCCATGAAGGTGTGCGTCCTCTGTCGCGAACCTGAGAGATTCACTGCTCCCCATGCAGTTTGCCCCTTCGGTGTCTTTCGACTTTCCAGAGGAACTACCGGACAGGGTCCTTTTACCTGAGAGTTTCGCCCTGCGCCTGCACGTTTTCGCAGGGCTTGCCCCTTCGGTGTCCGCTCGAGGCGGCTCTCTCCCCTATCCAGATTCTCTTTATATATCAATTCTAAGAATACAGGTCTAAAAAGTCAAGGAGCGGCGAAACGGGGGAACTGCAGATGATAATCCGTAGCGTGTACGAACTGTCACGGATCGAATTTCACGAATACAATTATGTATAGAAATCATGATCTCCGGAGAGTAAATGCGAAGAGAAGTCGTGCTGATTAGCGGCGCGAGTGGCGAAGTCGGCCACGATCTGATCACCTATCTCAGCCAGCGGGGCAGTGTCGACATCGTTGGCCTGGACATCAAACCACTCGACGAAGATCTTCGCCGGCGCTGTCATGAATTCATCCAGGGCGACATCCTCGATAAAACCGTCCTGGGACGCATCGTACTGCGCAACGAGATCCAGGCCATTTACCACCTCGCCACCATCCTCTCCACCAGCGCAGAATACAATCCGCAAGGCGCCCATCGGGTAAACGTCGACGGCACCTTGAAACTCCTCAATCTCGCTATCGAGCAAGCCCGCTGGCAGGGCCGGTCGATCAAATTCATCTACCCCAGTTCGATCGCCGCCTACGGACTTCCGGACCTGGAAACGAAGGTGTCCTCCGGCAAAGTCATGGAAAGCCAACACTGTCAACCGTTTACGATGTATGGCTGCAACAAGCTCTACTGCGAACACCTGGGGCGCTACTATGCCGAACATTATCAGCAACTGGCTGCGGATCACGAACCACACAAAGTGGATTTTCGCTCTATCCGCTTCCCGGGTCTGATCAGCGCAGAGACAATCCCTGCCGGCGGCACGAGTGACTTCGGCCCGGAGATGGTCCATCACGCCGCGCAGGGGAAAGCCTATCCATGCTTCGTACGTGAAGATACACGCCTGCCCTTCATGGTCATGCCGGACGCGATCAAGGCGTTAATCTCCCTTGAAGGCGCGGCGCATGAAAACCTTTCGCAGCATGTATACAACGTCACCAGTTTCAGCATTTCGGCGGGTCAATTTCTACAGCGCGTGAAACAAGCCTTTCCCCAAACGCAGGTCACCTTCGAGCCCGATCTGGCCCGGCAGAAGATCGTGGACAGCTGGCCAGCCGATCTCGACGATTCGGCCGCCCGAAAGGATTGGGGCTGGATGCCGGATTACGACCTCGATCAGGCCTTCAACGAGTATCTCATCCCGACGATCCGGGAAAAATACCAGGAATAAAAAACGCCCCGCAGTTTTCTCATTTGCGAGCCGTTCCCCAAACGATGTGCGATCATTTGTAGTGCCGTGGAACTCGCGCGCTCAACCCGCAAACAACCTCGTAATTGAACGTATTCCAATGCGATGCCAGCTCTTCCGCCGTAATCCCTTCGGATCCCTGCTCACCAATTAAAACGACTTCATCGCCGATCTCTGCTTCGGGCACTTCATCCAACCGAACCATCACCTGGTCCATACATACTCGTCCCACCACGGGGACTCGCCGACCATGAATCAGGACCTGGTTGCCGTCCTCGCGCCGATAGCCATCGCCGTAGCCAACGGGCACGACTCCGATGCGTTCTTCCTCCTGCGTTGTATAGACGTGCCCATAGCTGACACCACTGCCGGGCGGGTAAACGTGGATGTGACTCAGGCGGGCGTGCCAGGAAAGCGCGGGACGCATGCCCTCGAGCAATTCCACTTCACTCGATGGCGCCAGGCCGTATAAGGCGATGCCCACACGAACCATGTCGAAACAGGCACTCGGCCGTGTGAGCGCCGCCGCCGAATTGGCGGCATGCGCCATCGGTGGGCGCAGTCCAGCAGACTCGATCTCTGCCAGCAGATCGGTAAACTTGCGTAATTGCCATTCTGTCGTGGGGGCATAGCGTTCATCGGCGCGGGCAAAATGGGTGAAGATTCCCTCTACATCGACGTTCTCGAACTCGGTCAGCCGTTGCAGCAATTCATAGGCCAGTTCTGGCGGCGCGCCCAAACGACTCATGCCCGTATCCACTTTAATGTGGATTTTCGCCGGCTGCGGCGCGCTGCGCGCGGCTGCAGCCAATACATCCAGTTGTTGAGGTTGAAAAAACGTCAGGGAAATGCTTTGCGCAAACGCTTCTGCGAAGCGCTCGTCCGGTGTGTAGCCCAACACCAGCACGGGAATATCGATCCCCGCTTTGCGCAGCTCGAAGGCTTCTTCCAATCGGGCCACACCGCAGTACGGCACACCAGCTTGCACAGCTGCACGCACCACTTCGATGATCCCGTGTCCGTATCCGTTTGCCTTAACCACCGCCATTGTGGGGACATCGGTCGATTCTCGTATCCGTTCGATGTTGCCGATGATCACCCCGCGGTCGACTTCCAACCAGTTGGAGTATCCGTTTTTTAACTTCACGTGGGCGAGTATAAGCCCAAGACGGACGGATGACAATGGTTCACAAGCGTGTATAATCGAAGACCGATGACCACAGAAGCTTGGATTACGATCGGCATCATTATCATTTCCGCCCTGTTGCTTATCACCGAACGGGTGAGATCCGATCTGGTTGCTATCTTCGTCGCCCTTTCGCTGCAACTTACCGGCGTGCTCACCACGGAGCAAGCACTTTCCGGTTTTAGTCAAACTGCCGTTCTCACCATCCTTTCGGTATTCATCATTACCCATGGTTTGGAACAAACCGGCGCCACAGGTTGGGTGGGGCGCCATCTGCTGCGTCTGGCCGGCGCCTCCGAAAAGCGCTTGTTGACCGTTATCATACTCACAGCCGCTTTGCTTTCCGTTTTCATGAACACGATTGCCGCAGCCGCCATTCTGCTTCCCACGACAATGGCAATTGCCCGGGAACTCAAAATCCGCCCCTCTCGTCTGCTGATGCCGCTTTCGTTCGGCGCGCTGCTGGGAGGCACGGCCACGTTGCTGACCACCGCAAACATCATCGTCAGCAATACCCTGAATTTAAACGGATTTGATCCTTATGGACTCTTCGAATTCCTTCCCGTTGGCATCCCCATCGTAATCACGGGTGCACTCTTGATGGTCTGGTTGGCACCAAAACTCTTGCCGGCTCGAGACCTGGCAGGAGAAATCGCGCGCATGAAACTGCTGCGCGGCGAATTGGCCCGCATCTATCACCTACGGGAAGGCACATCGGAAGTCCGCCTGCAGGAAGACTCTTTGATGGCTGGTAAAACCTTACTCGAAGGAGCCTGGGGTAAGGAGCTCGATTTAACCGTTCTGGGGATCTCGCACGACAATCAACTCACCCTCGCGCCCGATCCGGAAATTGTGATCCAGGAAGAAGATATCGTCTTACTCGATGGAACGCCGACCCCCGAACAAATGGAACAGTACAGGCTGGAATTCACATACACATCTGATCTGGTGAGCGGCCTTGCCTCGGAGGAAGTGCCCCTGGTCGAAGTCGTCCTCGCGCCGCGCTCTGAACTCGAGAAGAAAACGCTGCGACAGATTCATTTTCGGGAACGCTTTGGATTGCAAGTCATCGCACTCTGGCGAGAAGGACTCGTTATCCAACGCGGAATCGCAGATCTGCCCCTCCACTTTGGCGACGCCATGCTGCTCCAGGGGCTCAAGTCTAAAGTCCGATTACTTCGAATGGATCCCAACTTCCTGATCCTCGAAGAAGAGCAGGAAGTCCGTCCTGGCAAGCAGGCGATCCTGGCCTGCCTGATACTCATCGGCAGTCTGGGGTTGGCTGCCATCCAGGTTCTCCCCATCGCCATCGCGACCTTACTCGGTGCAGCATTGATGGTGCTCACACGCTGCTTGACGATGGACCAGGCCTATCGCGCCGTCGAATGGCGAGCCATCTTCATGATCGCCGGCATGATCCCGTTAAGCACTGCGCTGCAGATCACGGGCGCTGCAGATAGCCTGGCGAATGGCCTTCTCCAAGCCATCGGCATGACAACGCCACTGACAACCGGCATTGTGCTCCTGGTTTGTGCTTCCGTCTTGAGTCTTATCCTGAGTGGACAAGCTTCTGCCGTCGTCATGGCGCCCATCGCCATTGCAGCAGCAAGTTCGATGAACGTGGACCCTCGTGCACTGTCCATGGCCGTGGCTATTGGCTGCTCGCTGGCTTTCATCAGCCCCCTCGGACACCCCGCCAATATTCTCGTTATGGGGCCCGGCGGATACACCATTCGTGACTATGTCCGACTGGGTACCCCACTCACCATCCTCAGCATAATCGTTGCATCTCTTGGATTGCACTGGGTCTGGGGATTATGAGCGCTGTTAAATTCGAAATCACTGCCAGAGATGGAAACGCGCGTGCCGGTTTACTGCACACGCCGCACGGCATCGTACCAACTCCCGTTTTCATGCCCGTGGGCACACAGGCCTCGGTTAAAGCACTCACACCACTGCAGCTGGATGAATCGGGCGCCACGCTCATTCTCGGCAACAGCTACCATCTCCATCTTCGTCCGGGCGACGAGAAGATCGCCGGCCTGGGCGGATTGCACGAATTCATGGCCTGGAACAATCCAATCCTGACCGACTCGGGAGGCTTTCAGGTGTTTTCGTTGGCCAAGTGCCGACAAGTGGACCTCGACGGGGTGACATTTCAGAGCCACCTTGATGGCTCTGAACACCGCTTTACACCGGAGAAAGTGATCGAGATTCAGGAAAATCTGGGTGCGGACATCATCATGACCTTCGATGAATGCCCCGAACCGTATAACCACGCCTACAACCAGGAAGCGCTCCGGCGAACACACGTATGGGCTGAGCGATGCCTGGCCGCGAAGTCCCGCAGCGATCAGGCGCTTTTCGGCATCGTGCAAGGCGGTGTGTTCCCCGACCTGCGAGAACAATCCGCAGCATTTATCGCATCATTGGACTTTCCCGGGAACGCCATTGGCGGGCTTTCGGTAGGTGAAACCAAAGAAGAAATGCACGCGATGATCGAAGTCGTCAACAACGTATTGCCTGAAGACCGACCCCGCTACCTGATGGGCGTTGGCGCGCCCGATGATTTAGTGGAATGTGTTCTGCAGGGCATCGATATGTTCGACTGCGTGCTGCCGACAAGGATGGCGCGCAATCACACTGCCCTAACCCGTCTCGGGCGTTTGAATCTGCGCAATTCGCCCTTCAGCGACGACCAGCGTCCGATCGATGAGATCTGTACGTGCTATACTTGCCGGACGTTCAGCCGCGCCTACATCCGTCATCTTTGTGTCGCCAAGGAGATTCTCGCAGCAACCCTGCTCAGCATTCATAATATCCACACGCTGACAGCACTTGCTGGTGATTTGCGCCAGGCCATCTCGGATGCGAGATTGGAAGATTTTAGAAATGAATTTCTATCGAATTACAGCAAACACCGATCGCCGGAGACCTAACGCATGACTTTCATCCAAGCCCTTGTACTCGGCATCGTGCAAGGCGCCACAGAGTTTCTACCGATTTCATCCTCTGCACATCTCGTGCTCGTGCCGTGGATACTACAGTGGGAGTTCGATCCCAAAGCCGCCTTTATCTTCAATATCCTGGTTCAATGGGGCACTTTGCTGGCCGTTGTCTTCTATTTTCGCCACGATCTACTTTTAATGGCTCGCGCCGTCTGGCGAGGCGTACGCACTCGAAAACCCTTTCATGACCCCGAAGCAAGGCTGGCGTGGCTGGTGCTGGTGGCAAGCATACCGGCGACCATCGTCGGTGTGGTGCTCAAGACGCAGGTCTCGCAGGCTTTCGAGAATCCCACAGCAGTCTCTCTCCTGCTGATCGTAACCGCCGCGGCGATATTCGTCAGCGAACGTATTGGAAAATTCGATCGAACACTCGAGTCACTCTCTACATCAGATTCACTCTGGATCGGTCTCGCGCAGGCATCGGCCTTGTTCCCCGGCATCTCCCGCTCGGGAGCGACGATTGCGGCAGGTTTGGCTCGACGTTTGCAGCGCCCGCATGCCGCTCGCTTTTCCTTCCTGATCGCCATACCCGTCATGATCGGCGCAGGTTTGGTGGCCGTGTTGGATCTCGCCACAATGCCGGACGGCAACAGTCAGCTGAGCGCGCTTGTGGTTGGATTCTGTACCGCTGTTATCGTTGGCTACTTCGCCATCCGCTGGTTGATCCACTTTCTATCCCAGAAATCGCTCTCGGTCTTCGCAGTTTACTGCGCAGTTGTCGGTGGATTGGGATTGCTGTTGAGTGTGATCCGTGGCTAGGCAGTTCATTCTCGTCCTGCTGTGCGCTGGATTGTGCGCTTGCAGTTCGGCCAGTGCTACACCATCTCAATCGACGGCTGCCATCATCGCCACAACGCCGGCACTCGAGAACCTGGTTCAAAACTGGATCGCCGATTTCCCCTCCCCGGACAACACTCGAATCGAACTGCACATCCTCGCGCCGCTCGAAGTATCTCAGGCGATCGAAGATGGTACAGTGGAACTTGCTGTCGTGGCCAATGGACTGCCAGATGATGTCTTTGCCACACCGCTCTATGAGGAAGGCATCGCCGTCATCGTTCATCCGCAAAACGATATCCACTCGGTTTCCCTCGAAAACCTCGCCGGTCTCATCGAGGGACGAATCGGAAACTGGTCCGAACTGAATGGGGAGGATTTGCCCATTCAAGTGGTTATCCCACTTTCGGCGGACGAAACGCGGATCCATTTCGAAAGACTCGTTATGCTGGAAGGAATTCCCTCGGTGAAGGCGCTCCTTGCACCAACCCCGGCAGCGATGATCGAGCTGGTCGGCGAGAATCCCGGGGCAGTCGGTTACCTGCCATTTTCGTCACTCACGGATAAAGTACGCGCTATTCGAGTAGACAACCTGGCGCCGACCAACGAGAATGTAAGCAACGGCCGTTATCCGCTGGTGATGCCCGTAATCACCTATGCATCCGAAGAACCCCTCGGCACCCTGCGAGATTGGATCCTCGCCATCCAGTCACCCGAAGCAACAACGACACCCTGAGGCCTCGTTCGCCAGACATGCGAAGATTTTACTCTTGATTTACAAGGGGATCGCGCCTGTGACGAAAGGATTCGTCATTCGCTCCGCACCGACCGTCGTCGCCGGTCCATGTCCAGTGTACAAGCGAGTCTCATCCGGCAGGGTGAGGATCTCCCTGCGGATGCTTTCAAGCAGCGTCTGCCCACTCCCGCCGGGCAGGTCGACACGGCCAACGCTGCCCTGGAAGATCAAATCCCCGCAGAAGGCGACTCCGTCTTCGCGGGCCAAAAACATCACGTGCCCCTGACTGTGACCGGGCGTGTACCGCACCTCGAAAGTCCGCTTTCCGAGTTGTAAGCGCATGTCATCTTGCAATTCAATACTGGGCTTTGGTCCGGGATCGAAGCGTTGAAAGCCGAATAACGCTGCGCCTCCCTGCATCTGCCACAAGGGTATGTCGTCGGGATGCAAGGCCACCTGCAGGGGATGCGGTGAGGAATTTGCCACTCCCGCCGCGCCCCCAAAATGATCGAAGTGGGCATGAGTAAGCCAAATACCTTCGAGCTGCCAACCTCGCCGCTCGGCTTCTGCGACGATGATTTCGCCCTCCCAGGCCGGATCGATGACCACAGCACGTTCGCTTTCCATATCCGCAACGAGATAGGAGTTCGTGGAAACCGGACCAAGCACGAACGATACAATCGATAACGATCCGACTTGTTCTTCATTGGAGATCATAATCATCCTCATTTGATGGGTTAGCGCATTGAAGTACATCCGCCTAATCGTTGAGGGGAAGTATAGCCAGAATGACGAGTGCCTTCAATCCCTGCGGCGCAAATAAATGAAAAGAGCCAGCCCACTTCTTCAGGCTGGCTCGATCTTCTTTTCCTGCATACGGCTTACGGCTCATTGAATGTAATGAAGTCGAGTATAACTGAACTTGAATTATAGTCGTCGATTTTTATCCATCCATAATTTCCATCAGTCGTTTGGTAACAATAATAACGCTTGTGTAAATCAAACGTCATTGGGCTCAGTGACGAAGCCTGACACTGCTCCCGTGTTGGGGCCTCGGCGCCGAAAAGCTTGAAGCTGACCATATGAAGCGGATTGATTTCATATTCGTGGGTAAACAAGATATGGGTGTACTCGTAGCGGAAATCCGCTTCTGCTGTCCCGCATCCAACGATCTCGCCCGTATCGAGATCGAAACAGCCATTATCGTGGAGGGTCATGTCCGTGCCGCTGGCTTTGCATATAAAATAGGCTTCAAACACGGGAGCCAGGGATTCGAAGACGATGCCTTCATCTTCGGATGGAACCACGATTTTCGTCCAGAAAGCCACACCGCCACCGCTTCCCACACCGAAGAGCACACCACCATTGCTGCGCAGCTTCCAGAAGCCCTGATAGGTACCCGGATCGGTGGGCGCCGTCATACTGGAAGAGATATCCACCGTGCTGCCTGGCGGCACCGTACCCGCGAGAGCCATCTCAGCCGGTCCGCCCATTTGATCGCCGTGGCTGAAGACCAGCGCGTAGGACGACGTCCACGTACAGGTGCCATCGTTGCGCAGCCGCCAGGTTTTGGTGAAGAATGAATCCGCATCCACTTCCGTATCGTCAGGGTAAGTCACATCGCTTACGAATGTGGCGACGTCCATACATCCTGTCGGTTCCGGCGTGTCCGTCGGTGGCGCGTCCGTCGCAGTAGGCGTCGGCTCCGGTGTGTCGGTTGGAAGCAGAGGTTCTTCTGTGGGAGTCGCTTGCGTTTCCGATTCGGGATTCTCCGAATTGCCCGCTTCTCCCCCATTGTCCGTTGTTGGCAGTGGGCTGTCGACGCTGACCTCGAGAGGAAAATTGCATGCCGAAAGCAGGAAGGCGCCGGTAAGCAGCCAATGCATTAGTCTCAAGTGTTGTTTGTGCTTCATCGTTCTCTCCTATGGCCAAATACGACAATGGCCTCTCACCTCTAAGAACGCTGTAGCGCAAACGTTTGTGACACACCAACCCTCACTGCCAGAAAATATCCAGTGTGAGTCAATGCCACCCTGACCTGCATAAGTAAATATCACTCCAGGGCTATCGTCGCTTTGATGATCGACCAGGAGAGACCACCGTCATCCGTTTTCACCAGTGCAATTTCATCTACACTGCGTGCCACCGCCCAACCAAGCTGTTGGCTGACGAAGGAAAATTGGCCGTCCCAACTTACGCTCTTGACCTTCGTCCAGGTCTTGCCCCCATCCTGGGTGCGGTAGATATCGTTAGAGAGTGCATAGGCGGTCTGTGCGTCAATGAACAACAATTTTCCGCCGGGATAGCGGTGCGTCCCCCATGTTTTGGCCGCATCTTCCGTGATGTAGACATAATGATCCTCGATGCGCTCATCGTTTTCCCAACGCAAGCATGATATCGCCAGGGCGCCGTGGGAGGATGAGAAAAGAGTCGGGGAGTGTGATTCACAGCCTGCGCTGCCAAATAAATCCGGTTGTTCGTCGGGCGCCGACAATGCAACTGCATCCCAGGAAACTCCGCTATCCTCCGTCACCACGACTTCCGCCCCCTCGATGGGGCAACCGGCGATGGTCACCCAACCTGCCTGCTCGAAAGCAAAACTCATCCCGGTCTTCTGGCAGCTTTGTAAATAAATACTCTCGTATGGATCCAGGAGCTGCGACCAATGCGCCCCACCATCCTTGGTGGCGTACAGGTATATCGGGTATTTGTGCATGCCCACACCACCCAGGCGGGTCATAATCCAGCCATACTGTGCGCTCGAGAAATCAAGGTGAGGCGGGTTGAAAGCCGATCCCACGAAATCCACACGAATAGGACCACTCCATCGCCAAGAGCCACCAGCGTCCATTGTGTGCCAGATTCCCAATTCGGTAGATCCCATTTCGGATTCTCGAGCCACGGAGTGATAGACCACCCAGCCAGTCGTTTCATCGACGAAATAAGCAGTGGCCATCTTCTCCGCATCTTCAGGACCAGAGACCGGCTCGGGAGGCGTGACGTCTTGCCAGGTCAGGCCGCCGTCGGTGGTTCGCAAAACGTGATCGCCGTATTCTGCCAGCCCGCCGATCGCCCAACCCCGATCTGTATTTGACATGTGGATGGTATGTATGGTTACTTCTTTCCCGGCGGAGAGATGTGGGATGGGATCTCCCTCGGGAAGGGTATCTACAGGCATCGACGGCTGAACCACCCCATTACTCGCGTCGGCGGCCGAATATCTGGTTATGCCGGCATTGGTGCCAAAATAAACACTCCCATCAGCCCCACTGGCGACGGCACGCACATCATTTCCACATAAACCTTGCGCAGTAGTGTAACCCAGCCACTCGACCCCATCGAAACGAAAGGCCCCCTCGCGCGTTCCCAACCAGAGTGCATCGTCGCCGCCGAGGTCCATTGCCTGCACAACATTGACACTCATCTCCCCTGAAAACGTATAAGTCTGCCATCCGCCGGCATCGAAGCGTACCGCACCACCGAAGAGCGTTCCCAACCAGATCGTTCCTTGTGCGTCTGCCGCAATAGACAGTATGTCACTTGCGGGTAAGCCAGTGTCTTGATCATAAGTCGTCCAACTTGTGCCATCGAAACGGGAAACTCCCATGGAGGTCCCAAACCAGGTTCCCTGCTCACCTGCGTCGTATACGCAATTTATATAGTCGTCTGCCAGGCCGTCAGCCGTCGTGTAATTCGTCCATGCACCGTTTACGAACTTCGAGGCACCGCCATTTGTGCCGATCCACAATCCCCCATCGGCACTCACCTGCAGGTCGAAAACCGTGTTGGCTGCCAGACCATCATCTGTGGTATACGTCGTCCAGGTTCCTTCGATGTATTGAAACAATCCCGACGTTGTTCCGAACCACAGCGACCCGTCCAATCCGACCTCGACCGCCCGCACTTCATCCGTAGGCGATCCGTCTGCCATTGAATAGCGCTGGCAAGATTCCAGGCTTGCGTCACATTTAACCACGCCGCCGGATGTCCCCACCCAGAGATTACCCCGGGAATCAAAGGCCAGGTCGAAGACTTCGCCTAGCTCATCTGCGGATACTGGTTCACCTGTCGGCTCAGGCACACTCGGTTCGCTACTTAACGCAGAAGGTGTGTCAGTCTTCTGTGGAGAGAACTCCTCTGTTGGTGAAGTCGTTGGCATATTGCAGGCCGCAACAAGACCAAGAATCAAGACAAGCGCTGATATGACCTTTTTATTCGTGTCAGTCATGATTGATTCATCCTCCACGATTATGCTAAGACAATTTTCTAATATACCTCATCAGCGTGCGTGAGGGATGGAATGACGATTGAAAGGCGCCAATCGTGATTACCCGCTCACACCCTCGGAACGTGTGCTTGATTTAGAACTGAAAATCCCAGCCAAAGTTCACATTCCCTGTCGTGGCGCCAGGATTCACCGTCACGTTGATGCGTGCCCAATTCCCGGTTACATCTGGATGGGACCACGTGCCGGGGACGAGAGCATTCTCATTCCCTACGACAGAGATGGATACACAGTAATTTCCCGGTTTCAAACCCGTGAAGCTGAATACCCCACTACCGTTGGTAACCGTCG
>DAOUEK010000044.1:0-8757 GCA_034430425.1 Anaerolineales bacterium
ATGGCTAAACACGATCCTATCAAGGTTGATTGATAAGGAATCCGAAGTGGTTGGATTATCATGATGTAATCTAACTGGACGCCTCGTATGATCGGGCGAGTTCTGAAGCATCAATGCCCAAGAGAGAAACGGGCAGCCAACTGATGACCGATTTCTACAATCCGCGACGGTCGCCGGAAACATTGCGGGTCTTCTGCAAGCGGATCGTTGCACAAGCCATAGGCAACGCCTCGGCATCCACCGCAAGCCCAACGTAATCGACAATCTCCACAATTTCCTTTTAGCCGATCCCGGTCTCGCAACGTTTGCATGAGGGGTGCATGCCAAATATCGATCAGCGATTGGGAGAGGACATTGCCGATGACAATGGGTAAGCGACGACAGGGGTAGACATCACCGTTGGATTCGATGCAGAGACCATTGTAGCCGACCGCACACCCGCTGATGCAGAAAGCACAGTCGCCGCATTGGGGATTGAAATAGGCTTTCCAAAGCGGATCGCGCAGCGGAAAATTAATCTTCGTTCGCCCATGGAAGGCATGCAGGTCTTTCAGCAGCCTGTATATCTCGGCCTGCGTGAGCAGATCTGCTTCCAGCGCTTCGCCACCGCCGATGTGAACCAGCCGGCTGAAGTGCACCCGATCGGCGATTTGTTCCGCGAGTCTCGCTACGGGAAGCGCATCGTGCACATTGACTTGCGAAAGCGTCATGGCGATCGTGACTTCGATGCCAGCTGCGCGAAGATTTGCGATCCCCGCCAATGACTGCTTGAAAGTTCCTTTACCGCGGATTTTATCGTGGGTGGATTCCAGTCCATCGAGACTCACTTGCACGAGGCGGCATCCCGCCCGACGGGTTCGTGCGGCCAATTCAGGAGTGATCAAGGTGCCATTGCTTAAGATACGCGATGGGAGATTGTGTCCTTTGGCTGTCCGAATGAGATCGAAGAGATGAGCTGAGAGGAAAGGTTCACCGCCAGAGAAGTGAATCCGACCGTTTCGTCCAATTGCCTGTAGAAAGCTGCGGTATTGCCGCAAGACTGCCTGCAGCGTGTCAAAGTCGAGATTCGTCTTGTTTTCGTCCCTGTAGCAATGCTGGCAGGCCAGGTTGCAGCGATCGGTAAGATGCCACTGCAGAAAGAAGGGCTCGTTGAACGCCTGATGACGCCTATCCACCGCAGCCTCCGCAGCCACCACATCCGCCACATCCGCCGCAGCCGCCACAACCACTGCACCCGGAGCTGCTGGAAGATTTTCCTTTTTTTGAAGAAGAAGCGACTGCGGCAATGGTTATTAACGCGTAAAATGCGACAAGTAAGATGATGGATGCATCAGCTGGTTCATCCGTTGTTGCAACTCCCTCGGCCACCCCAGGAGAAAAGCGGACGACGAAGGGTTGATTAGACAATTGATCCTGGTGGATTTCCAGCGCCTGACGGCCGTTATACGCTACGAGGCGGTACTCGGCTGGTTTCGTTTTTAGTCTCTCGTAGATGTAGTCCTCGGGAAGGATGAAACGGTAGGTTGCATCGTAAACGGGGATACTCCAGTTCTTGACCCACTCGAAACACAACTCGTTCTCCTCGAGATCACCGCCAAGTTTATCGATCACCACAAAGTGAACGATAACGGTTTGTTCCCCGTGTTCTACAGGAGGAAAATCCCATACAATCTTTTTCTCTTCGAGATGTCTTAATGTGAAATTGAGGGGAAGGCCTTCATCATCGGTAACGGAAATATCCTCAACCCATTCTTTTCCGACAAATTTAAACCCACCGGATTTGGAACCCGAGGAGATGTCGTACGTGATAATCAAAGTAACGGCAACGTTGCGTAAAATCCCGTCTTCATTTGGCACGAGTTCGAACGTCGCCTCGTAATGGCTGATCGAATACTCCTCTTGCGCCGAGACGGGAGCGACGATGATTCCATGGATCATCAGGAAAGAAATCAAAACAACGATCGATAGGCGTTCATATTTGGACATCATTGTTGTCACTCCATATCGAGCCCTTCAACAACTTGTATGGCTTTTGCGATTTGGTCCAGATATGCTTCGAACAGCTTTTCGACTTCCAGTCGATTGAAGCGATGTTTTTTCAACTTGAGATCGAACAGGTTTTGCATAACGGTTTGATCTAGGCCGAAACGTTCTGCAACACCGGAGATGATTTCCTGGGCACGGACCGGTGGAGTTTCGTCCAGCAAGTAATACATACTCTTAATTAGATGTAGATACACTGTAAAGGACTGATTGAGTTGTCGGGTCATGAGACTTTGCTTGTGAGAGGAGAATAGGAAAAGATTTCGCAGCCGCAGTAATGCGTATCGCAGCTGGTATTCACACTGGTAGCGAAGATTCCTTCGCTCGACGGATATTTCTGCTAAGACGTCTTTACCGTACAAGACGATATATTGCTGTTGCATGTCCAGAAATGCGATTGGGAGCACATCGCTGGCGTTCCGGATGGCTTCGACGCTCATAAAGCGTGGTTCGACGGAGAAGCGCTTTCGTACTCGCCGAGAGATACGTCTTGCTTTCTTAACCACGCCGATATCTGAGTCCTTTAACACGATTAACAAATTCAGGTTGGATATACCGGGGATGTAATCGCCGCGTGCGGCGCTGCCGTAAAGAATAACGGAGGTCAAGTTTTCATCGTGCAACTGCCTGAGCGATTGAATGTAGTCTTGCACACCTACCCTTGCAATCTTGGGTAACGACTCCAGTAAAGTGGATAGCGTGTTCTGCATCTGGCACTCCTTCGTTCCCGAATCAATCCTAGACTCTGGTGATATCGAGCCCATTGGTGTTTACATATGGCGATAAGAACGGATAATAAACATATATTTCCGAGCCGCATAAATATTATTTCGAGCAGGTTTTCTTCACATCCAATAAATATATACCTCTCTTGCATTCATGCCGTATAACATCTGACATCAACGTGGCCGACGGATAATACCGGGTTGGTATTCGATATGAACAGGAATTCCTGAACTGCGAACCAGGCGTCTTGCCTTCTTTCGTGTTTTGACTTGGGTTGAAAGCAAGTGAGCTGAATAAAAACACAAGGAGTGAGTGCTCAGTTTTGACTCCCATCCCACTGCATATAGGCCTCGTACATCTCCGGCAGCGTCATCCACTGCACATCCCCGGATTGCACGTACGGCTGAATACGCTGCAGCCAGGCTTCAAGCACCTCGGTCTCGACAGGCGATCCGATGCTCTTGCCCACGTAGTAGATGTTCACTTTGCCGGGTTCGGAAAGTGATATCGCTTCTTCGAGTTCGGCAATGAACGCATCGATGTCTCCTATCTCCGTGGGCATCTCTCCGCTTTCTGCCAGGATCGCCAATCGGCCGTTGGGATCATGGGTAAGCCAGTCCAGGCCGCTGTTGGCGCGCCAGGGGTGGATGCGATCGGCCAGATCGGCGGGAATGACGTCGTGGCACTCCGATGGCGTCTTGCAGTCGCGGTACTCGGGCGGACGCAGCGCTTCGGGCATCGACATCACGCTGTACGAGACGATGCCGGTGGTGAAAAGATAGCCGGCGTCGACCGTAGCGGTCACCCAGTCGCAGTGCGAGGTGTTGCCCGAGACATGCATCACCACAACGCCCAACGACTCCAATTGCTCCTTCTCAGCGCGCAAATCATCGGCAAATCGCGCGCATTTATAGTTCAAACTCCCACCGATGTCTGCATGCACACCGACACCGTGTCCGCGCTGCTGCATTTCCAGCAGCACATTGTCCCCCCATTGGATGATTCCGTCGGTGAGTTCCTTGCTTTCCAGGGTAAGCTTCGCGCCGTAGGTTTCGAACATCGTTGCCCACTCACGTACGATGCGAACGTGTTCTTCGAACTTGATCTGGTTTTCATCGTCGCCCCAACCTTCGAGATGGATCATTATCCCCAGGTAGAGGACTGCCCGATCATCGGCGACATCGGAAATCGCCTGGCTGCAATCTTCAGGACAGTTATTGACATCCTCCGGCCCGTCGCAAACCCCATCACCGCATCTTTTATCCGGGGTCAGCGGCTGCGGTTCAGCCTGGGTGGGTGCATTTATGCCCGTTTGGCAGGCGGTTAACAGCATCGTGAGCATCATAAAAACCAACAGCAGATTACTTTTCCACATATCTGTATCCTTCCGCTCAATCAAGCTTCAGGTGCACATTATATAGGTTTGGTTAAATCACGCATCTCACGGTGAGGATTAGGGTCCCGGAATACGATTGAACCCCTGCTGGTTATCATGTATGCTGTATGCGATATTCAGCGGAATGTCCACTTGCCAAGGGAAAGAAAAATACCATGGGCGCAGCGGGGAGTCTGGCGGCGTTGTTTGAAGAAACCCGACTTCGCAGGAGACGCGGGCTTTTTTTCATTTGAGGAAAACCTTGCTTCACTTTTCTACATGATAAACCGTCCTTGACTGCATGGATCGGTGTTATCCTTTATGGGGGTCAGAAAATTCATGCCGAGGGGATTGACCAATGGTGGATGCGAAAACTAACTTCTTAATTGTCAGCGACCTTCACTTAAATGAAGGTTTCAGACCCGAAGCAGCAAAGTGGTCGCCGAATGAGGATTTTTTAAGCGATAAAGCCTTTGCCGATTTCCTGCGATTTCATCAAGCCCATCGCCAAAACGGGCTTCCCTGGAAGTTGATTATCGCCGGGGATGGCTTTGAGTTTCTGCAAATTCTCTCGCTCCCGGCAGCGGATCCAAATGAACTGAAGCGGAGAATCGACAATCTCGTCCAAGCTGTGGAACCCCATCCGGCTTGTCATGTTGTCGCCATGCCCGAGCAAAGGAAAAAACAGGCGCTGGAGTGCCTGGACGAATCCATTCAATCGATGCAAGAACAACATGGCGACACCCATCGCGTGTTGATCCAACAGGCGGAGGAGTTGAAAGCCTGGGGAGAAGAGATCTCCCTGGATCGCATCTGGGATCTGGAGCGCATGACGACCGAACTCAGAATCCTCGCCTGTCGGAACGATCCAAAGTTATCGAAAAATGAGTGCCGTTACGGATTGGGCACCACAGCGCCTGAAGCCGTCTGGAAATTGGATCGCATCGCGGAGGGGCATCCTATCTTCCTTAGCGCGCTGGCCTGGTTTCTCGATCAGGGTAATTCACTCGTGATCATGACTGGCAATCACGATATTGAGCTGTTCTGGCCTGAAGTGCAGGAACGGATTCGGGAGCTGGTCCTCGATGCCGCGGCGGATTTGCGCCTGTCCGATCCTCCCTGGACAACCAAGTTCTTCGGTATCGTCCAGGACATGGAGAAATTACAAAAATATATTCAAGCCTGCTGCACCTTCGAGCCCTGGATTTTCTTTGAGCCGGGTTGGCTTTACATCGAGCACGGCAATCAATACGAACTGGCGGATTTTTTCACCGATTTCGTATACCCCATCCTCCCGCATGATAAAAAACGTCTCCGTCTCCCGCCCGGTTCGTTCTTCGTCCGCTACTTCTTCAATAAAGTGGAGGAGACATTTCCATTTGCCGACAATATCCGACCGATCACCCGCTTCATCACCTGGTCCTTTCAATACCGTTTTAAGGACACGATCCGACTGTTCAGGAGACACATGTCAGGGTTGTGGAAATTCGTCAAGGTGCTTTTCTCGCGTAGTTTGAAGGATTATTTCCAGGACCGCCGCATGGCCGGGATGCGCTACGCGAAGGTGTCTTCTGAACACAAAGTAAGCACCGCTGAAACGTGGCAATCTGAGGCAGATCACTATCACGTCTATACCCTCAGGGCTCTGGTACAAGATTCCCTAACGCAGGAGCACTTAGAACGTATTGAAAACGAAGCTTTTGTTAAGCGGGCCACACCGTTGCGAAAAATCTTCCGTTTTGCAGTGGTAGGCCTGCCACCATTGCTGATTGGTCTCTTTCTCCTGCTCGTTTTCGTAGGACCATTCGTCTGGGAGTTCCTCGTCTCCGATACCTTCACCACACTTTTCGAAAACTATCTTAGTCGGGCGATCTTTTTGGGTGTTTTTGGGTTCGTACTAGAAACGATCTTTGTACCACTCATATTCTCGAAGGATGAGGCGGATGAGGCGCATGATTACCTTTATTCGGCTTCGCAGAAAATATGGGAGATTCTCTCGGATCCCATGGGCTCCGAATCTCCGCCGGTTGTGAAGTATATCGTCTTTGGGCACACCCATGATCCGGATTGCCGCCGAGTAAATCAGGCTCCCGATTCTCCATGGTATGTAAACACGGGCTCCTGGCTGAACAGAGTCGATGAGCTTGACATCTGGAGCCAATTGCAGCGGGATTTCACCTATCTCGAAATTGTGGTCGACGATGAGACCGAGATTCCCGGGCTTTATCGATGGAATCCGGTAGCCGCACAACCGGAACGCATCCGCCGGCGAATATAAAAAAAAGCCAATGGAAATGATGGTTAGATAAGATGTGTCGCTATGCCACCTGTACTGCGGTTTTTATCGCCGGATGGTATACACGGTTATGAATGCATCGAGGAGGTACAGTATGCCCGACCGGTCGGGCTCATACGCCGGTACAACGGCAAAAGAAGAACTCCAGGCATGGCGGGAACGTGCGTTAAGGAGACTTCTACTTCTGATTTTAATCGTTGGCGTCATTCCGATATCCCTGACTCTCTATCGAGCGCACCAGGTTCCCCGTCATCACTCGGCCGCAGTAAGTGCGGTTGTCGCCTATTTGCTTGTCGCGCTATTACTCGTTCCGCGTCGACTTCCATATCGTATCCGCGCCTGGGGAATACTGCTGGGGGGGTATGTGCTTGCGGCTGAAACGTTGATTGCTGGCGGGATGATTGGCAACGGGCGGTTGGTGCTGGTGGGCATTCCCGTAGCAGCGATTGTATTAATCGAAGTCCAGGCCGGAGTGGTGGCGGCCGTTACGAGTTGGCTTTTCTATGCTGTGTATACCATTGGCGCTTATCATGGGGTGTTCCAAGAATGGATGGTGAACCCAAATCCCTCGCTGCCCTTGTTCACATGGATCTTCGAGGTCATCTCATTCACCGCTATGTTGACGGGTTTCACACTGTTTGTGGGTCTCATCGTTCAGGTACATGGAAGACTGCTTGTGCAAATGGAACGGGCACGTATAGCACTGGATGCAGCCCGGATGAGAATCTCTACCGCACGCGAACAGGAGCGTCGAACTGTTGCCGGTCACCTACACGATGGTCCCGTTCAGGATTTGATTGCGCTGAGTTACCAGATCAGTGAATATCGAGATCAATCGCGCGAGCCAGTCTTGAAGGATGCTCTGGAACAGGCCGTGCGGGAAGTCCAGCGGATCATGCGGACCGTACGTGATGCCTGTAGTCGACTGCGTTCCGGCGGAGTGGATACGATGGGCCTGGAAGCCTCCATGGCAGAACACGCCACGCGGTTGATGGAGAAGACCAATTTGACGGTTAACCTCGATGTGCCCGATACGCGTTCTTTCTCCAACGAAGCCATCGCCGTGGTTCTTCTATCGACGTATAAAGAAGCCGTGAATAATGCGGCGAAACATTCCGGCGCCCGCGAAGTGTGGGTGAAGCTGCGCCTGGATGATGAACAGTATGAGTTGGAAGTGCGAGATGAAGGTCGGGGTTTTGTCAAACCGGACCAACTCGATGCGATGGAGCTGGATGGACACTACGGATTGGTTATGATGAAAGAGCGTCTGGAGAAAGCAGGCGGCCGTCTGGAAGTGCGTTCGGAAGTCGGGCATGGCACATCCATCCGAGCCCGGGGAACCTGGGAAAGCCGCTCGACAGAAACCGATCTGCATTCGGGCGAGATCGAAGTAGAGGCGTGATTCCGTGCGAGTAACGTCGAAGATAGAGGTGCTTGAATGAGCATTCGCGTGTTATTGGCAGACGACCATCCGGCGATTCGCGCCGGTATTCGCGCGAAACTGGAGCAGGCGGATGACATCGACGTGGTCGCTGAAGCCAGTGATGGAATCGAGGCATTGAAGTTGATCGAAAAATGCCAGCCCGACATTGTGCTGCTCGACTGCCGTCTGCCTGAACTGCCGGGATGGCAGGTGGCGACAGAAGTCCAAAAGATGAACATCAAGACGCACATCGTCGCCTTGAGCGCCTTCACGGAAGACCAGGAAGTATTCAACATGCTTCACGCAGGCGCAAAGGGCTACGTGTTGAAGGACGAGGCCCTGGATACTGTCGAGCAAGCTGTACGGAACGTGGCCCAGGGGGAAGAGTGGTACAGCATGCAGGTCATGCGCAAGGTGGCTGCCTGGGCGCGCGGGGAAAAGGCTCGGCCAATCCTGGCGGATCTAACTCCGCGAGAGATCGAGGTACTGGGATTCCTGGGAAGGGGATTGGATAACAGCGAGATCGCGGAAGAGTTATGCGTCGGCATGCAGACGATCAAGAACTACGTACACTGCATTTACACGAAGCTGGGGGGTAAAAACCGCGTGGAGGCGGCGAAGATCGCAGTTCAGTTGGGGCTGGATCGGGGAGCTTGGAAATAGTTGTGCCTATCGCCTTGCCTGCTGTGACTTACCTGTAGGGTGGAAAAACCTCGTCCGGATAAGATTATCCTATTGTGCTGGCCGAAAAACCCCATCCATGCGTAATCACATCGAAATCTATCGTGAGTCACCAATCCTGGCATTTGCTCAAGATTAAAAAAGCATAATTCGATGGTTTCAGAACAATATTGTGTGAGATAAAGAGCTCGAAAGACTACACCGAGGATACGA
>DAOUEK010000045.1:0-12683 GCA_034430425.1 Anaerolineales bacterium
GCGGAATTGGGTGAATCCCACACTTCGAGTTTCAACTCGAGATTCAAAGGCAAATCCCCAAACGTCGTCCCTTCCATGCGAATATGACACCACTTGCGGTCCGTCAACCAGGGCACGTAATCACTTGGTCCGACATGGATATTTTCTTTGGGCATATCATAGGGAAGCAGACTGGTCACTGCACCTGTCTTGGAGAGCTTCTTGGACTCCAGGCGCTCGCGTTCCAGCATGTTGTAAAAGTCCATATTGCCCCCGAAGTTCAATTGGTAAGTTCGATCGATATGCACACCGCGATCGTTGAAGAGGGAGGTCAAAACCCGGTGGGTAATCGTCGCCCCGACCTGGCTCTTGATATCATCGCCGATGAGCGGAAGCCCCTTTTCTTCGAACCGGCTTACCCAGTAATCCGAACTTGCAATGAAAACAGGCACGCAATTAACAAAAGCACACCCCGCTTCAAGGACCTGCTCCACGTACCACTTGGTCGCCATTTCAGATCCCACTGGCAGGTAACTTACCACGACATCAGTCTTGGTTTTATTCAGTATGCCGACAATGTCGTCCGTAGGGCCAGGCGCTTTCTCGACGACTTTGGCCAGATATTTGCCGATCCCATCGTGCGTCATTCCACGAGAGACAGGTACCCCCATGTCCGGAACGTCGCAAAAACGAACCGTGTTGTTGGGATGCGCATGTATCGCTTCGCTTAAATCCAACCCGACCTTGCTCTTGACGACGTCGAACGCGGCCGTGAATTCGATGTCCCGGATATGATAGCCCCCAAGATCTACGTGCATGATTCCGGGAACCCGGTCGGCTTTTTTTGCGTTGCGATAATAATGCACTCCTTGCACCAGAGCCGAGGCGCAATTACCTATACCGATGATCGCAACACGGACCTTCTTACTGCCTGGCATACCTACCTCCTTGATCAGGCATTTATTATTGCCTGTTTCTGTGTAATTATTAAATCCCAACGTAAGCCAACTGTAATTTCTTTCATTTGGTCGGCTGTGCTAAAATCGGCGCAGATCGAAAGGAACAAACGGATGTTACCGGAAAAAGCAGATCTTCAGCCTAGTTCACAGTTTACAAAACGTCTGCTCGAGTTGAGCCGTAATATCTCATCGATGGTCGATCTTTCTTCGATCCTAAGCAAGGTCACCGTCATCACCTGTGAGTTAACCAACAGCCAGGAAGCCTCGATATTACTTTACGATCGCACCTCGAGCGATCTTCGCTTCCAGGCCGTTGCCAACCACAAGCGACAGAAATTGCTTAAAACAAGCGTTCCCCTTGAAGCAAGTGTTGCCGGTCATGTCTTTACCACAGCAATGCCCCTCGTCATCAACGATGCAGAAAACGACCCGCGCATCTTTCGAGAGATCGATCAAAGACTCGACTTCCACACTCGCTCGATCATGGCCGTTCCATTGATCGTAGACCAAGCCGCAATTGGCGTCCTGGAAACGATCAACAAGAACGACGGAAGCTATTATACCGAAGATGATCTGGCGATACTAGAGACCATCGGCGCTCAGACTTCACTGGCCATCAACATCGCCAATTTGCAGCGCAAATTGCAGGAATCAGATACCAATATACGCAACCTGGATCGCATGAAATCGGATTTCATCGCCATCGCTTCACACGAACTGCGAACCCCTCTCGGATTGATCCTCGGCCATGCGACCTTTTTGAAGGAAACTGTCGGTGAAGGTCTCAGCGATCAAATGGAAGTCATAATCCGCAGTGCGATGCGGCTAAAATCGATCATCGAAGATCTCTCTGCCATCGCGCAAAAGGAAGAAGGACTTTCCAGGATACGCAATACCGAATTTTCGATGAGCGCACTCGTGGAAGAGGTGGCAAACCGTTTCAAGGAGGTGTCGGCAGCGAAGAAAATCCATCTTAGCTACGATATCCCTGACGGCGACTCGTTATCCATCGACGGCGAACGCGAGAAGATCGACGTTGCCCTGACCAACATTGTGCAGAATGCAGTAATATTTACCGATGCCAATGGCCAAGTCGGGATCAAGGCAGAGCGTGCCGGCGATCAGGTTAAAGTATTCGTGGTCGACACAGGAATTGGCATCCCCGCTGCCGATGTCGAGCGGATCTTCGACCGTTTCTACCAGGTTGAATCGCACCTGACCCGCAAACATGGCGGCATGGGCCTCGGTCTGTCGATTGCCCGCGGCATGGTCGAATTACATGACGGAGAGATTTGGTGCGAGAGCCGTGAAGGAACCGGCAGTTTGTTCTGCTTCGCGCTGCCGATTAAATCCTCACGAGACATAACTGCCGCCCGTATTTTCACCGCAGATTGACACAGCAATGATTCCGCCAGATCAACTGCACACCAAATTGGTTTGCGTTGACCTGCCTTCGAAAGAGCGATACACTATAGCCAATCGGGGCGTGGCTCAGCCCGGCTAGAGCGCACGGTTCGGGTCCGTGAGGTCGCCGGTTCAAATCCGGCCGCCCCGACCTTCACACTCACGGTTTGCGATAAAAGCAGCCGTGAGTTTTACTTCATCATCCATCCAAGGCGGTTCGATCCATCCGATAACACACTCGAAATGAGAAGAAACGTTACAATTTGTGATAGGCTTATCGCTACGGGGAGAATTATAGAATGGGAAGAACCACACCTCGTTATTGGAGTGCCAAGTGAACGCGATCGAAATCCGCAACCTGCGCCGCGTGTTCAAGACCACAACCGGCATTATCCGCAGAAAAACCAAAGAGGTCATCGCCGTCGACGATATTTCCTTCGACGTTCCACAAGGCAGCCTGTTCGGCCTGCTTGGACCAAACGGCGCAGGCAAGACGACCACGGTGAAGATGCTTACCACGCTGCTCATCCCCACTGCAGGCTCCGCCAGCGTATTGGGCTACGATGTAGTTCATCGTGCAGATGCGATTCGCGGGCGCATCGGCTTCATCTTTGGCGGGGAACGCGGATTGTACTGGCGCCTGTCGGGGATTAACAACCTGCGCTACTTCGCCAGCCTGTATCACGTCGATCCGGAGGTAAGCAACAAACGCATCCCCTATCTCCTCGATCTCGTCGGACTCCAAGATCGAGGCCAGGAACGCGTGGAAGGGTACTCGCGCGGCATGAAGCAGCGTCTGCATATCGCACGCACGCTGCTCCACGATCCGGAAGTGCTCTTCCTGGACGAGCCCACCATGGGCCTAGATCCTGTTGGCGCTCGCGAGTTACGACAGGTCATTCGCAATTTACAGGCCGAGAAAAAAACCATCCTGCTGACCACCCACTACATGTTCGAAGCGGATGCATTGTGCGAGCGAATTGCGGTCATCGACCACGGCCGCATCGTGGCGATGGACACACCGGAGGGGCTAAAGCACCTGGTGAGCGATCTCTCGGTGATCGAGATCGAAGTCTTCGGTTTACCCGAGAGTACGCTTGCCAAACTGCGCCAACTGCCTTTCATTGATACGGTCAACGTCGAAGATCACGACCAAAGACAATTGTTGCTCGCCCATTCCCCGAGCGGATCGAAAGCCGTGCCCGAACTGCTCGCCGCCATGGATAGTGTGCGCGTCGGCAAAGTCATCGTCCGCGAGCCTACACTCGAAGATGCCTACGTACGGCTCGTGGGAGGATCGTGATGCGGACTTTGCGGGTGCTGCAGTATCTTCGTGCCGTCCAATCTGCAGCGTTGATGACCTTTCGCCAGAACGTCTTTGATATGTTCATTATATTTGGAGTCCTGATTCAACCCCTGATTATCGCAACGCTTGCGCTGTGGATGATCGGGGATCGCGTCGGTGAAACCATCGTGTTCATCGTCGTAGGCAGCGGCATGACTGGGCTGTGGACCAATCTGCTTTTTGAAAGCGGCAACAGCATCACCCAGGAGCGTTGGACCGGAACGCTGGAGATGCTCGCCGCAACCCCAACGCCCATGCCGGTTATCATTTTCGGAAAGAATCTCGCCAACGTCAGCCAATCTCTCGGCTCGATGTTCGTCTGCTATTCCTTCATCTCGTGGGTTTTTGGCTATCAGGTTACCATCGAACACCCGTTACTTTTCATCGTATCACTGGGGATGACAGTAGTTGCCTTCGTTTGTTTCGGATTGATTATTGCGCCTATCTTCCTGCTCAACCCCAGTGTGCAGCGCTGGCAGAATGCCCTGGAATATCCGGTGTATATCTTATGCGGATTTCTATTTCCGATCGCGTTACTTCCGGGTTGGACGACACCCTTCAGTTACGTACTCCCGCCGTACTGGGCGGCACGTGCACTGCATGACGCTTCCAGCGGGGGTACAACCACATCCGATATCACCTTCTCATTGGCCATACTTGTCGTCTTAAGCCTCATCAGCCTGATCATCTCGCGCACTCTTTTCCGGATCATGCTGCGGAAAGTGCGCCAGGATGCTACGCTGGGACTGCAATGAATCTACTGCAGGGTCTTTGTTGGCTACGCGAAATCCCGTTTCGGGGGCGGCACGATGAATAAGCTGCGTCTCAATCTCAGGTTGTTCTTTCAAGGTGCATACCTCTCATACATTGCTTTATTCCGCTGGCTGCGCCCGGCCACATATATTGCAACCAGAGTTGTCGGTCCTCTCAACCAGATCCTTTTCTTCTCCTTCCTGGGGATGTATGCCACCAACAATCGTGATCCGAGTTTCTTCGTCATCGGCAACGCCGTGCAGATGACAGCTCTCAGCGGCATATTCGGCGTCACGATGAGCATCGGCGGCGACCGCTGGGAGGGCACCCTGCCCTACTTATTTGGCACCCCGGCCAACCGTATGGCGATGATCGTGGGCCGCGCCTTCTTTCACATTTTTGACGGCATGCTGGGCGTGTTTCTGGGATTTGGGTGGGGATTATTGCTGCTAAACCTGGATCTCTCCCAAGCGGATCCCTTCGCCTTGATCTTCACCATATTTATCACCACCATCAGCACCTCGGGGATGGGATTGCTTCTGGGATGCCTCAGCCTGATCACTCGCAATACATTCTTCATCAATAACACAGTGTATTTCCTCTTGTTGCTGTTCAGCGGCGCCAATATTCCATTGGAATCACTTCCTCCGCTGATGCGTGCCTTCTCCAATTACCTTCCCCTCACCCGCGGCATCAGCGCAGCGCGCGCCATCATCGAGGGGAGTAATCTGGCACAGGTCCTGCCTTCCCTGGCAAACGAGTTCTTATTGGGAGGATTTTACGTCCTGCTGGGATACGTGATGTTCCGCTGGTTCGAAACGCAAGCGAAGCGGCGCGGTACGCTGGAAGCGATCTAATATCCCCGTTATCCCAGACAAGTCATTCCGCAGCGAGCTACATAATCTGCAGTGGAATCGGTATAAATACCAGCACGAAAAGAAGCAAGCCGAAAATGGCAAGCGCTCTCCTGCGGTTGTCCAGCGCGGTGATCGAATCATACGGGCGAGCGTACGTCCGGCCAAGAAAGAAAATCAAACCCGCCCAGATAAACCAACCTGTCCACACAATTCCCATCAGGCATAACACCGTCACAATGTACGGCCAGAACTTGATCGCTCGCCGTCCGAAGAGTACGTTGACCACATGACCGCCATCGAGCTGGCCGGCGGGAATAAGATTCAGCGCCGTAACCAACAGCCCGGCCCATCCTGCCCAGGCCATCGGGTGGAGCATGACATCACGACCACCATAGGGCAAGGGCATACCGATCAAAACATAGCGTGCCCAATACAGGAATGGATGAATGCCGCCGAAATCCAGCGGCGCAGGCAGAAATTCGCCGGTCACAATGTATTTCGCCGCCAGGTATAAGATTGAATTCCCTTCCAGCAAGGAGACTTCGGTTTGACTGGGTGCAGCGGGTAATTGACCCACATTGGAGAGTGACAAGCCGATTAACAATACCGGTACGGCGATGATCAATCCCGCAATCGGACCGGCCAGTCCAATATCAAGCAGCACACGCTTGTTACGCGGTGGTTCCTTGAGTCGAATGAAAGCACCCATCGTCCCCAACGAGGTGGGGAAAGGGATGAAATACGGCAAGGTGACGGCTGTCTTGTGAAAACGGGCGGCCAGATAATGACCGAACTCATGGGCGAGCAAGATCGACATGATACTCGCGCCATACAGAATCGCAAGGGGATAATCCTGCGCCAGGATAATTTCCGGCCCGTGCATTCCCTCGGATATGTTGTAGCTGGCTGCATTCAACACACCCACGTAGAAGACACTGGCCAGGGTCAGCACGAACATCAACAGATTGACCCACGGATTGGAAGGAGTCGGTTGGATCAAACCGGGAACAGCAAGCACGACGTGCTGCCCTGGTTCCTCGTCCAGAAAGAGTGTGCATTCCGCTTCGCGAAACTCCGGTTCCAATTGATCGTAGGCAATCTGTGAGTCGACCATCAAGCGACCGCGAAATCGTGCGCTGAACCCTTGTTCCTTTCCACCGTAGGTAACGTCGTCGACCTTCATCACCCTGCGGACGAAGGGCAACAAAACCTCGGCGACATCCATCTGTTGTTCGATAAATTTGTTTTCCATGCGACGCCTCGAAAAATGAAGGCGGGAGTGGATGGGAGTCGAACCCACCGCGGCCCGCTTAACGACCCGCCACCGGTTTTGAAGACCGGGGAGCCCACCGGGACCCAACCACCCCCGAATATTTCAAAGGATACCGCATGGACCTCCCGGTAGCAAGGGATACACCTAACCCTGGCAAGAACGACACCTTAAAGGTGAATTCCTGCTACAATCGTAGCGGTTTTTCCAGGGAGCGATTCATGCGGCTAGAGAACAAGATCGCCATCATCACCGGAGGCGGACGGGGGATCGGCCGCGCCGTCGCCCTTGAATTTGCAGCACAGGGCGCCGACGTCGTAGTCTGCGCGCGGACGAAAGGTCAAATCGAAAGCGTGGCTGCAGAGATCCGTGCATGCGATCGACAGGGGTTGGCCGTCGAATGTAATGTTTCGGATGAATCCCAGGTTAAAGCCATGGTGAAACAAACCCTGGATACTTTCGGCCGCATCGACATCCTGGTCAACAATGCCGGCATTGGCGGCATGCGGCCGGTGTGGGGCACCACGAAAACCTCATTCGAAGCTATTCTTGCTGTAAATCTGATCGGCACCTTCCTCTGCAGCAAACACGTCTGGCGTCCAATGCGCGATGTGGGTGGCGGATCGATCATCAACATCTCCTCACTCGGTGGCCTCCAGGGCTACAAATTATTGAGCGCGTATTGCGCCAGTAAATGGGGACAAATCGGATTTACAAAGGCTTGCGCCGAGGAGGGCAAAGCAGACAACATCCGCGTGAATGCGGTTGCGCCCGGTAAGGCAGATACCGCTTTCCGAGCACAAATCAAAGAGGAAAAATCCCGTATGTTGAAAGCTGAAGACCATGTCGGGGTATGCGTATTCCTCGCTTCAGATGAATCACAATACATCACCGGCCATGTGATTCCGATCGATTGGTTTGAAAACCAGGATGATCGAGAAGATTGCGTGAATCTATGCTGAGAAAAAGTGGTTTCATCCAGCCATTTCAACAACGATCGATAGCAAACCGCCGAAGACATGGCTTTCATTACCACGCTCTTGCAGCCTGCCTGCCTCTTCTGGCGATCGTGCTGTTCGTAAGTGCCTGCCAGGGAACCACGACTCCCACTTCGACCGCAACAGCCTCGAGGACCCCCATTCGCCTGGGTCCGACATCTACATCCACACTGGATGGCAGCGCAGCAACGCAATCGCCCGATTCGCTGACCGCAACCGCTACGCTGTATCCCCTCCAACCGGTCTCGGATAAGGATTGGAGCCGCGGCTCCCCGGATGCCATCGTCACCCTGGTGGTCTTCATGGATTTTCAAAGCACGGAATGTGCCTGGGTTGAAACCATGTTATCCCAACTTCTCGAATGGCACCCGCAGGACCTGCGGATCGTATTTCGCCAGTTCCCGCAAATATACCTTTACGATAAAACAATCCTCGCCGCGGAAGCCGCAGAGGCGGCTGGCGCACAAAGTGCTTTCTGGGAGATGCATGACACCCTCTATCAAAACTATGGGAAGTGGGTGGGGTTGTCGCCTGAAGCTTTCATCGTCTGGCTGAAAGAAGCTGCCATCAAGATCGGTTTGAATCAAAATCAATTTGCAGCAGACATCGACAATCGGGTCTTTGCCGAAGACATCGTCAATATATATTTCGAAACCGCTGCGGCCGGAATTCCCGGTGTGCCTTTCATTTACTTCAACGGACTATGGTACCGATTACCGATCACAGTGGATAACCTGGAAGCATCGATTCGCCTGGAGATGTTGAAACCGCAACAATACAAGGAATATCCACCGTTCACCATCGACATTCAAGCCGATTACATTGCTTACCTAAAAATTCCACAGGGTGAAATCGTCATTCAGCTCTACCCCGAATATGCGCCACTGGCCGTGAACAATTTCATTTTTCTCGCCGAGCAAGGCTGGTACCAAGATAATCCCATTTACGAAGTCGAACCGGGCGCCTGGGTCGAAAGCGGTGATCCAAGCGGCACAGGTTGGGGCGGTCCTGGATATGTCTTCGAGAACGAAATTTCTCCGTCCCTGACCTTCGATCAAGCCGGCATGGTAGCCATGGCATCCCAGGGACCGGGAACGAATGCAAGCCAATTCTTTATCACGCTTGCTCCGCTGCCAACCCTCAACGGCACACACACGATTTTCGGTCGCGTCATCGACGGCTTGGATCTGCTCCAGGACCTCGAAAAGCGGTCCGCACTTGACGATTTGCTTTCCGAACCGGAGGCTGTGATACACTCTGTAACCATCGAGGGCCCATGATAGAAAAAAGGAAACGTGGCGATGTCTTCGACTACTTGCTTCTGCTGGGCGCTGCAGGCGTATTCCTGCTGTGTTTGTGCTCAGCTTGTTTCTTGTCGGCTCAATTGTACTTCTTCAATGACGGCGCTGATGAGAACTCGGCCTTTAGTGCAATAATATTAATCACGGCCCTCAGCCTGGTGGGTGTCCCGACCGCGATTATAAGCCTGCGTTCCATTCAAGGCCGGGAAATTCCCCGTCTGGAACCCCCGAAAGTCAACCTGTACTATCTTGGGATTCTATTCCTGCTCTTCCTGGTATTAGGGTATTCCACTATCGAACATTCCAGCCAAATCACCATCATCGGCTCGATCATCCATATTATCGCCGCTGTCATCCCTGTTGCGATAGCGATCCTGCTCGTCATCCGCCACAAACCAGCGGTATCTCAACGCCGCTTCTGGGGATCCCTGTTCATGGGCACATGGATCATTCCGGTCTCAGCGTTCATCATCGAACTGGTTCTCTTGCTTGCGGGTATGACCACGCTCGTCTTTGGCAACATGGCAACTCCCGAAGGTCGGGATATTATCGATTCTTTGGCCAATCCAGAAAATTGGGCATCCGAAACCATGTTTGACAGCATGGGTGGACTTTTCGATACGCCCATCATCATCATCGCCATACTTGCATTTGTTTGTGTCTTTGTCCCAATAATTGAAGAGAGCCTAAAAAGCCTGACGATTATTCCAATCCTGCAGAGAAAACCCCTGCCATCAGAAGCTTTCCTCAGTGGGATCCTCGGTGGCGTTGGTTTCGCATTTGTGGAGGTAATTCTCAACACACCCACAGGGACCGATTGGACGCAAACGATGTTCATTCGCGGTGGGGCGACAATGATGCACACCTTCACGGCAGGTATGACGTGCTGGGGTTTGGGGCAAGCGCTTACGTACAAACGGTGGAAACGATTCTTTGGCGCCTATTCGCTTGCACTCATCATGCACGGGTTGTGGAACGTGGCTGCGATCGCCATCGGTGTTGGTATGCTGCCCAGCCAGGGCGAGGAAATTTATATACCCATAACAATTGCCGAAGTCTCTCTTATCCTGGGAATCATCGTTCTGGCGGGCTTGTCGGTATTGGCCACTGCAGGACTGATCATCATCCCTAAAAGATTGCACAAGGATGAAAATGTCTCCTGCCTCGAACCCGAAACCGGCGAAGATTTGGTATTGTCCGCAACGGCAGATGAAGATATCCAACTCGCAGGTGCTTCAGACTTCCCGGAAGAGTAAGGCGGCGGATGCGCATCAAGCATCCGCATCGAACGTATGCCTTTATATTTACCGAGAGTCAATCAAGGCAATAGAACGATTCATTCCACCGAAGGTGCTTCCTGCTTCCTGGTTCGCGCCCCCCTGCGCACATGATGGATGATGTAATACACAAACCCCAAGCCCAGCACGATCGCAATAGGAATATCGAAAGGACGCATGATCGCCCGTAATTCCTCCCACCGTGCCCCAAAGGCGTAACCGCCATAAGACAGCGCGGCGCACCAGATAAACGACCCGATGAAGCTGTACACCACAAAAGGAACGAACCTGGTTTTCGTAACACCAGCGGGAAAGGAAATAAAAGTACGTACGATCGGCAGCAACCTGGAAAAGAAGGCTGTCCAATCTCCCCAACGTTTAAACCAGCGATCGGCTACCTCGAGATCATGAGGGTTGATCATCAGATATTTGCCATAACGATCCAACAGCGGCCGGCCGCCCCAGGCACCAAGGGCATAGGAGATGACTGACCCCGACGTGCACCCCACGGCCCCCCACAAGCCACCCCAAAGGACGGCATCCCAGGCCGTGCCCCCTTGCGCCTGGATCAACAACCAACCCGAGAGCGGCATGGTGACTTCACTGGGGATGGGGATGTTGGCGCTTTCCAGGGCCATGATTCCCACAACCCCTCCCCAACCCATAGTCTGAAATAAATTCGTAAGAAAAGTGACAATCTGATGTTCCAACCAAACCGGCATATCTACACTCCATCCACGTCATTTTTTTCACGGGTCTATCCAGAACGGTCGTCATTGGACCAAAGCATTATAGCGCATCGAATAAAAATCGGTATCTGAGAACAGGGTCTGCTTGACAACCATTATACGCTATGCTACAGTAGCGCCGCTTCACTTTAGCAAACCATCCGAACTGTATGAGTTTGGTCTCTAGGAGTTTAACCTTGGCAAAGACACGCACCGAACTCATGGTCGACCGTCTGCGAGACCTTCAAGCATCCTCACCCGATGTCGAAGCTTCCGCAGTGGTAAGTGTAGACGGGTTGACCATCGCTTCCGCCCTTCCCAGCAACGTCGAGGAGGATCGCGTATCCGCGATGTCCGCAGCCATGCTATCCCTTGGCGAACGCATTGCCGGTGAATTGGGCCGTGGCAGCCTCGACCAGGTTTACATCCGTGGCAAGCATGGGTTTGTTGTGCTGATGTCGGTAGGGACTGAGGCAGTACTTACTGTTCTTGCGCGCGAACAAGCGAAACTGGGCCTTCTATTTCTCGACATGCGTCGAGCTGTTGACGACCTCTCGAGCTTGCTTTAATCACTCCGGGAACGAATGCATACACCCAATCGAAACTGCCCCTGGAAACCAATCCCCGGATTTCTCGTGCGTCACCACACACAATCACATAATCGACCAATGTACTTTATATCTCGAAATGCCCAAAACACACGCAGCGATTTTTCATCCAATGCTATGACGATCGGATTCTCTCCATGCGAAAACTGACCGTCGTCATACCCACGTACAATGAAGCCGAAAATCTCGAGGCGATCGCCGAAGAGCTGTGGTCCCTTCCTATTCCCGCACTCCAAATCCTCGTCGTCGATGATGCTTCTCCGGACGGCACCGGGCAGATCGCGGACGAGCTTGCAGCGGGACACCCCGGCCGATTATCTGTCATCCACAGAAAGGGCAAGCTTGGCCTGGGGTCGGCCTACATCACCGGTTTCAAAACCGCACTTGAATCTGGCGCTGAAGCTATCGCACAAATGGATGCGGATTTCTCCCACGATCCTGATTACTTGCCGGAATTCATGGATAAATTGGAATCCGCCGATGCTGTCATCGGTTCGCGCTACGTCCCCGGCGGGAAACTCGACGAGCGTTGGGGCTTCGGACGCGTTCTGCTCTCGGCCTTCGGAAATATATACGCCCGCACAATCCTGGGCTTGCAAATCAAGGACGCCACCGCCGGATATCGCCTCTGGCGCCGGGAAACACTGGAGGGGATGCCGCTGGATCGCATTCGCTCAAACGGCTATGTTTTCCAGGTCGAGATGAGTTACGTGGCACAAAAGTTGGGGTACCGCTTGATCGAATCGCCGATTTATTTCGAGGACCGCCGCATCGGGCAATCGAAAATGACGCTGCGTATTCAGCTCGAAGCTGCTTACCGTGTGTGGCAGGTAAGCTACCTGCATCGCCATCTATCCGCAGATCGACCAGACACCAAGAACTGAATCCACCCCGCGCCTATCACGAATCTATCAGAAAGACTTATCGTTTCCGCAGGTACATCATCCACGTCGATACTGCCGGCCAAACAGCGAGCGCAGCGATAATCGAGCGCCTGGGACAGCATGGACACCTTGGCGACCATGGCAACCCAAGACAACAACCTATTTTGATTTCACCCTGCCCCCATGATAATGCAGTCGATGGATTTCTCGCTCTCGATAGTATATTTTTTCGAATCCCGTGAAACGATCGACAGTCCCCTGGCTTTCATCAAAATACTCGAAATCATCCTTTTTTAAAGATTTGGGCCCGCGAAAAGGCC
>DAOUEK010000046.1:0-6968 GCA_034430425.1 Anaerolineales bacterium
GAAGGCCGAAGCTCATCCTGTGGCGCCCTTTCCGGCCTCGCGGTGCCAGTTTAAAGGACGTTCTCTGCGAACGCTGGATCTATCTGCGTTCATGTTCGCCAATAGATAACATCTCGGGGGGGAGATGTCAAGGGGAAAATGAGGTGGCTATGAGTTTGAAAAGTTGAAGTGTTTCGAATCTGTTTCAAAAAAACGCCTGGAATCAGCTGCGGCGCGCACACGCGGCACGCCCTGTATCCGTGCCGACGGGCCTCTGCGGTGGAGGCAAACGTGATTCGATTGTGACGACTCATCTTAGGTTCCCACTCGCATGAGGGCCTAAGGAACTGGTTCTTTTGGACTACCACCAAGTTGTCCTAAACAAAGAGAGATCGAACCTGTGAATACCTGATTACGGGAGACATGGACATATTGCCTATCACCGCGACTTCTTGTAATACTTCATCGCCTCTGGAATCTCTGATTTGATTTTCCGAATCCGACTCTCGTCGCTGGGGTGCGTGCTCAGAAACTCCGGCGGCTTCGTTCCAGCGTTCTGAGACATGCGTTGCCAGAACTCGATGGCGCCATTGGGGTCGTACCCGGCCATGGCCATGAAAATTAATCCCAGGTGATCTGCCTCACCCTCCTGAAGACGGCTGTATGGCAGAACCGCACCAATCTGGACCCCGACACCGAAAACGGACATCCAGATCTCCTGGGTCTGCTGGGGTTCCTGCTGAAGCGCAGCGGCGAGCGTCTGGCCGCCTAGCTGGGCGACCAGCGCCTGACTCATCCGCTCGTTGCTGTGCTTTGCCACGGCGTGAGCGATCTCGTGCCCCATCACGACTGCCAGCCCGGTTTCGTTCTGTGTGACCGGAAGGATTCCGGAATACACCACCACTTTTCCTCCCGGCATACACCAGGCGTTGACTTCCTTGTTTTCGATGAGGTTGAATTCCCACGCGAACCCATTGAGATCCTGGGACAAATTATTCTGGGCGAAATATGTTACCACTGCGTTTTGGATGCGCCTGCCGACTCCCTTAACCATATTCGTCTGCGCCACGTCCGTGCTCAGCTTGTTTTCCTTCAGGAACTGATCGTACTGGATGAAGCTCGTAGAAAGCATGTCGGCATCCGAAACAAGGGAGAGCTGACGCCTTCCAGTGAGCGGCACGAAGCTGCAAAATTGGAACAGAAGCGCTGCCATCAGAAGGGGAAATAATCCGGTTTGTAACTTTTTCATGGTTTACTTCCTTTAATTATGTGATAGATGCATAGGTAAAAAGAACTCAGATTGAAAAACCCACCTGTGCATTCAACAATATTCGTGACCTCATTTCGATAGGGAAAAAGGGTGTCAATTCCAGACCGGCACTGACTTTCATGTCGAAATGGGCCCCAAACTGTCTGATCAGTTCTACAACATCCAGGAATATCGACGCGGCAAAACCACCCTGGCCGACACCCACATCGATCGGTGAGTTCACGCCGAATGTTCCTACTCCAAGGCTGACGGGGAACCGCTGTCCCGATATCGCGTTCACATAATAAAATCGCAGCATTGCACTGGTCTTGCCGTATTCCATTGTATCCTTGGCTTGGGTGTCGTACAAAACTTTAGGGATGGCGAGTGCGAACCTCGTTTCGATCCTTGGTCCTTTGACGCGATAATAGTGCGTGACGGAGTTGGACCGATCGTACGCACCGATTTTTATTGTGTAATCGGGTTGGATATTGACCTTGATGACCGACCAATTTGGCAGGGAGTCAAACTGCAAATGTACTTGTTCGAGTTCCTCGTTCGAACGTTTGCAACGCGATACCTTCCCGCGACTGCACCGTCGTCCTGATCGTAACGAACTGCGGACCCATGTGCTCCCGAATGCTGTCGCGCTGTCAATAAGCTGAATGGACAAGGAAATAGTATCGCCGACAAAGTATGCCGGTTTATCGACAGAGACATTGATGCTTGCATCCTCGAACGATGGCCAAATGGCAGTGCTCAATGGATTCCGGCGTTTTCCCCTTCAAAGTGGTCAAGGAATGATCGTAGATACTACGCTGGTTTGATATGCTGAAAGCCGAGCTGTGCGGTCAGACGCAAGCAGCACGACACGGGTCGCGAAAGTCCGACTCGCACAACTCGGCGGCCACACTGCAGGAAAGCATCTCTGAGGCACTATGCAGTGCGTCGACCTTGAATGAGACGAATGATGATGACCACAAGCGCGATGACCAGGAGAACGTGAATGGCTCCGCCGAATACGTGCGCGGTGAACAACCCGGCTAGCCAGAGAACCAAGAGAATGAGTCCTATGATCCAAAGCATTTCTGCTTCACCTCCTTCCATAACATACAGGGCGATCCGAATCAAATGCCCCTATTTTTCTGCCGTTTGACAAATCCGTGCCTTTCCGCACAGTCATTTCACCACAATTTTGATCAGCGTTCCGGCGCTCATATTGTCCGTCAGCTGCATTCCATTCAAAACGACCCGCTTTGGTGACGGTTTTGACGATGAACTTCTCCGGTTTCACGTTTCTTATTTGCGGAGGTAGAAAGCGATGCCGACGCCCACATAGGTAAACGAGTCGTCGTTGAGCCCGATGCCGATTTCGCCGACCAAGTCACCTGTATCGGACAGGCGGTACTCGAACCCGGGCACGATGTGCAATCTCGTGAACGTGTCGTCGACCATCGCCGGGGCATCCTTGATCGACTCGAACGAGGCATCCAGAGCGCCGCACAGCTCTAGGCTCTTGTTCACGTGCCCGCTCAACAGCGGCGTGACCTCGAAACCCATGGTGTCGAAATAATTGTCTTTGCCGAACATCCAGTGGATGCCTCCCGCCAACGAGAAATCCAGGCCGGCATCCTTTTCCTTACCCTTCAGAATCCACAACTCGCCATCCGCGCCGACGAATGTGCCATTCTGAAAAAAGCCTAACTTGGCTTCGGCGTCGAATCGGTCGGTGAATCCGTACCCCCCACGGGCTGCGACCCCGAACTCGTTATCTGCTCCGTTCTTGCCGAATGCCATGATCGGGGCAGCCGTGAGCTTGAACGTGCCCTTGTCCATCGTCTCGGCGGACTGCATGACGCCGATGTACTGAGCTGCCGCCGGAAGCCCAAAGCACAGGCTTAGAGCTGCAACAAGAACGCCTCGAATAATCCACATGTCAAACCCCCTCCTGCGTAAAGTTGCTGAATTACTTCAGAAGCCTGCAGCATTCCCATCCGGAATGGCTCTCTTTGTGCTTCAAGCGTCCGAAGCGCGACGGGCGATAGAGCACCGTTATTCCCTCGTTCATCTCCGGTAACACATATGCAGGATCTTCGGCGCAATCGTAGTGCTCAATGGATTCCGGAGCTTTCCCCTTCAAAGTGGTCAAAGCATGATCGTAGATACTTTCGACGGAGGTCACAAATCCCCGAACGCGATCCACATCGTACACGACGAGAGTGACCGCCGTCTGTATATCTTCTGTCAACCTGTCGAACGCATGGCGAGCGAATGCATTTGCAAAGCCGGACATATCTCCTTCTCGCAAATCGATATCCAATCGTTCTAATGGACGGAGATCGAAGTATGAGAGGTGAAGATTGTCGGGAGATGCAATGATGTACCGCGCGTACGGAGCAAGCGCGGCGATGGTGCGAGGCGTGCCGCTGAAACACGTGGAAAGAACGACGAGATCAACCTTCGAGGAATCACTCGCGATGTATTTCAATCCATCGGCGAGGTCATCCACCGTGAACGTCCGATTCTTGTACGACGCATCGTAGCCCGTCCCGCCGAACTCAGGGATTTCGTGTCCGAAGTACAAGAACAATCTCACCAGCTCAGGTGATTCTTCTGCGCGGAAGCGGTTATAAAGCTCCACCTCAGGATCGAAGCGCGATTGTCCCTGATCTCGCCAGTACGATTCTTCGGCGAGGAGCCGTCCGTGTCGATAGTAATAACATGTTCCGTCACGGACAGGGAAAAAGAGCAAGAAGTGGCTCCTGCGTCTTTCATGAAAGATGAACACCTCTGCTTGAGGGTTCCGTTCCGCGACCCTTTTGGCTCTCGCGAGAGCTTCTTTATCTGCTCTGTACTCATTGCCGAGGGCATCATGATAGAGGTAGCCACCATCGCCGTGAATGATGCATACGATTGAGTAGCGTGGCGGGAGCGCACTCTCCTCCACAAGCGGAGTAGCACGGCGAGCAGGACGCATTGAGCTGCAAGAAGACAGAAACAAGGTGAGCGCCACGCAGGCAACACCCACCATGGGCAGCGAGTGCTCATGCGTGGCGCTCACGAAAGATCGATGGAGCGGGCTTTTCATACCAACCGCCGAGAACGCTCGCGACCTGGCGAGACTATGTAACAAGGATGATAATGATTACGATCAAGAGCGCCGTGACAAGGCTGATGGTTATCGTCTTGTCAGCCTGCTCCATATCCTGCACGACGTAATCAGAGAAAGCGTTGAGCTGGTCATCGGGAACGCGTGCGAAGCCATTACTGCCCGCGAGCTCGTCTTGTTTCTCTTGAAGGGAGGCCTTCAAGCGATCCATGCCTGCGCGATCGGTTTCCGAAACGAGCGGTGAGCTCTGAACCTTGTCCAGCGCCGTGGACATATTTTGCAATTTGTTGTGGAGAATTTCACGCTTCTGCGCTGGATCTGTCGTTGCCTTCACTTTGCATGCAGCGTCGTTGAAGTACTTCTGAACATTGTCCTGTCCTGCCGCAATTCCCGCATAAACCAGGACGCACATCATGACCATGATTCTAAAAACCGTTTTTGCTAACATCGTCGTTTCCTCCATAAAATTGCTTGGTTACCTACACTTTTATCGGCAACCTTAGCTTAAACCTGAAACCTCGCAGCAAGCACCGCTTTACTTGCAGGGGCCTTTCTTGCCGCCCTTACGCTGACCGACACCCTTGCCCGGTGCTCGGCCTTTACCTATACCACTGCCTCGACCATCGCGAGGTCCTTTCGCCCCAGTTGGGGGGCCTGTGCTATCTCGCCTCGGCATCCGAATCAACTCCTTTCCAAAAAGTGCTTAACAATCAGCTTGAAGAATTTAGCTCGAGATCGAGTTAGTTAAGCATTCCGTTCTCGGCGGCTTTCTTCAATTTGTCGTTCGCGAAAATGGCAACTTCCACGCGTCGGTTTTGCCGACGACCATCGTCCGTATCGTTTGAAGCGATAGGATTCAACTCGCCGAGTCCTATAGTGGAAATCCTTGAGCCGGCAACACCCAGACCCTTTTGATAATCGGCAACAGCTTGAGCACGACGTTCTGACAACTTTTGGTTGTATTCGTCAGTGCCTGTATTGTCGGTGTCTCCTTCAATGAGAATGTTTGTGTCTGGATATTTAATGAGGACCTTTGCCAAACTCTCGATATTTGCCTTTGCCACAGGCTGCAACTCAGATGAATTTGTTTTGAAGAGAATTCCGGAGTCGAACGTGATCTTGATTCCCTCGCCGATCCGTTCGATTTTTGCATTCTTGATGTCCTGTCTCATCTCTTCTGCTTGCCGATCCATATGACGACCGATGAGTGCCCCGGTCGTTCCGCCGACTGCCGCCCCGATGATAGCGCCAGCAGCAGTGTTACCAAGTTGATGTCCGATAACGCCGCCAGCAACTCCTCCGGCTCCAGCGCCGATCGCACCACCTTTCAGCGCGTTACTGGCTCCACACGCCATCAGGAAGGTGATCGAAATACAGAGAACCACTGCGATGACACTATACATTTTTACTTTCATCGTACACCTCCTTTCAAATTGCGAATGAAACGTTGATTCGTGGGAGGGGCCAGCCTTCGGCGCCCTGATCAATTGACCGAAGGCCTCCTCCATCCCCGCCCGAACGACTGTTTGGGCGGGGATGATCTCCCTGTTTGTGTTGTATCTACCGGCCGGCATTCTGCTTCATTGGCTTTCCGATTCTCCATCATTCAGCCTATTGCTGAACATAGAATTCAATGCGACGATTCTCCGCCCGGCCAGCTTCCGTGGTGTTATCGGCAACGGGTTCCTTTTCACCTTTACCGACGGTTTTCATGCGATTCGATGCGATGCCTTTTTGCACCAGCCAAACTTTCACTGCTTGCGCCCGGCGCAACGAGAGTTCCTGATTATATTCATCGCTGCCCACACTATCCGTATGGCCGGAAATTTCCACCTGCACATCGGGATTGGCAACGAGAGCGTTGTAGGCTTTCTCCAAAATACTCTCAGAGTTTCGCGTCAGAGTGGCCTTGTTGGTTTCGAAATTGACCCCTCGAAGAATTACTTTTTTCCCTTTCTCGAGGATAATCACTGGCTTCGCAACGTCATCCTTCGCATCCAACGGGTTGGTCTTGTTCTTCACTTCAGCACCATCGTGCACGCCGCCACCATCCGTATCGATTTTCACCGGACTGGTCATATATTTGTTCACTTCGTCACCATCGCTTAAACCATCACTATCCGTATCTGCTTTCGATGGATCGGATTTGTACTGATTCACTTCAACGCCATCGCTCAAGCCATCGCCATCGGAGTCCGTCTTCAATGGATCAGATTTATATTTCACTTCAGCGCCATCGTTCAAGCCATCGCCATCGCTATCCGCATTGAGTGGATTAGTTCTGTACTGATTCACTTCAGCGCCGTCGTTCAGGTCATCGCCATCGCTATCCGCATTGAATGGATCGGTGTTGTACTTATTCACTTCAGCACCATCCTTCAGGCCATCGCCATCGCTATCCGCATTGAGTGGATCGGTTTTGTACTGATTCACTTCAGCGCCATCGTTCAAGCCATCGCCATCGGTGTCAGCCTTCTCGGGATTAGTGCCTAATGCGTTTTCGATCTTATTGCTCAATCCATCCTTATCTGGGTCGGCATTCTCTCGTGATCCTCCGGTGGTAAACGTAAGTCCGATAAGGAAACCAAAGAATCCATCATGCTTCTTGTTGGTAAGACTGTTGAGCTCGGA
>DAOUEK010000047.1:0-7016 GCA_034430425.1 Anaerolineales bacterium
TCAAGAAAGCAACACTAAGACACCGAAGAAAGTGGAACCTGGGAGCTCATGGCGAATGGCCGTGGACGCTCAATCCGAAGGGAGAAATACTCTCTTAGTTTTGGCTCACTTTTGTCCCAAATGCTTTGAGGACGTACAATCTCACAAGCTGCAAACGTGCCTCTCGATAGAACAGAATTTTTATTGATGAACTCTGAACCAACGTTATCTCTAGATAATCCATTTCCATCCAATAATGGAAATGATCTTGAATTGGCGGAAGCAATTGAAGATACTGATCAAGAACCAATAGATCACGCAGCAGGAAAGCACCTGGCAGTATCTGCTCTATACAAACACCTGGATGACCTGACGTTGGATGAGAAGTCAGTGATATCAAGAAGGTTTGGTTTAAATGGAAGAGGAGCAGAAACACAAAAGGAGATAAGTGATGCAATGGGAGTAAGTCTCGGGACAGTAGTGAAAATTGAAAGAAGTGCAATGTTCAAACTGCGAAATCCAGAAATTACATCGAAGTTGAGAGGATATCACTATTAGTTGATGTGGAATTGATTGCAGAGACAGTGATCTGTCTTAGTACGGAAATAAAATATGAAAAACGGTTCCCACTAACACGAGCAGGAGCATTTAACAACGGGTTACCAAAATAAAAAACAACGGATCTTTTATACCCGTCAATAAGTACTTGAACCAACAAGTGCAGAAAGGCCACCAAAAAGCAAGTTAAGACCTCCACAAAGAACAATTGCCCCTAATACTACAGCAACAATCACATACAAAATAGATCCATGCGCTCCAGTGTTACGCACATAGTCACGTGCTTTCAATCCTGAAATAACGGCTACAGCTATATTAAACGGCAAAATAAAACACCCTGCAAAACCCAGTGTAGCAGTAGCAATTGCTATGTGCTGGCCGAAAAATCTCATCCATGCGTAATCATATCGAAATCTATCGTGAGTCACCAATCCTGGCATTTGATCAAGATTAAAAAAAGCATAATTCGATGGTTTCAGAACAATATTGTATGAGATAAAGAGCTCGAAAGACTACACCGAGGATACGAATTCACCCTCGAATCACGCGTTTGAGCATCGAGATACATAATGGTATAGACCCCCGTGGTATTCTATCGGCACTTGATGTTTAGAAATCAGATCTCAAGCCGCGCGTCGCTGATAGTCGTGGTGCAAGCCACCTAATACCGGTATTGAAACAACCTTCCCGTTGGCGGCAGACTTGTCAACGCACATCGATCGGCAAGGAATCTGCTGATCGATGCCCTGATGGGGTCGAGCGTAGTTGTAATAGTGCACGTATTTCTTTACGATACGATGGGTATGCCGTTTGCTCAAGACGATGAAGTGATCCAGGCATTCACGCCGGAGACTGCCCAAGAAGCGTTCGCAGATCGCGTTGGCCTTCGGTGCACGGTAGGGAGTGCGGAGTACTTTAATGCCTGCCCCGATCGCAACATGCCTGAAAGATGATCCATATTTGCGGTCATTGTCGCGGATCAGGAAGCGTTGACCTTCTCCGAAAGGCGTCGCCTCGCGTAACTGATGGGCCAGCCATTTGTCCGTGGGATGGTGCGTTACCCCAAAGTGCACGACGCTGCGGTTCTTCAATTCAATGATGACGAAAACGAAGATAGCGCGGAAGAACAGATCGTAGGTTTGCAGGATATCGCAGGCCCAGATCTCGCTGGCGTGATTGTATATGAAGGTTTTCCAATGTTGCTGATACGAGTCGGGTTCACGGACATACTTAATGTAGCGTTGAATTGTGCTCTTCGCGGCGCGCAGCCCCAGCTTCAGCAGCTCGCCATGATTGCGGTTGGCACCCCAGATACGATTCTCCCGAGCCATGCATTGGATGAGTCGAATAGTCTCTTCGGAGAGCGGTGGACGACCAGGTTGTTTCCTTCCCCGAGATTTACGTTTCCACAACCAGCGGTATAGATCACGATTCCAGCGCAGAAGGGTGTCGGGTTGAACGATGGTCAGTGCCTGTTTCCAGGATCGTAAACCACTGGCAAACATTACAAGCAGAACACGCTCGTACGGTTTGCAGGCAGGACGAACGACCTGACGATTAAGTACGATGAGCTGCTGTCGTAGAAAGGCATTTTCCAGCACGAGTTCTGATCTGCTGCGTGTGAGATCGAGGATGACACCGGTGAACAGTGAAGGTTTTTTAGGTTTTGCCCGGCGTTGAATGGCCTGTGCGATAATATGCAGGATGAGTTCGATGAAATGTTAGAGAGTTGAAATCACAGTTAGCCTTTCGTTTGAGGAAATAGAAACTGTGAATGTAATGCCTTTTTTCCGTGTTATTGGGCATTTTTTAGAACGGATGTACATTATCGGCCAGCACAACTGTGCGAGGCGCATCTTCATGCTTCCAACCATTTAGTCCGTGCTGCCATGTCAATGCTCGTTTGCGCAAACATAGAATTCATGGCTGGGTGTTTCTACCTGAACAGGCGACAAATTCTCATTAATGTTGTAATTAATTAAATACGGCTCGATCTCGTTCAATGCATTGAATGCTTCCCATCGTGGGTAGTTGAAAGAACGCCAATCTGGGACAGAATAATGTTCATAAACAGGCGAATGAAGGTAACAGAATAAAGCTGCACCTACGCCCTCGTGTACTGCGACGGGGAGCGTCGGATCCATGAAAATATTGGTCAATGCAGGCACGGCATCGGCTGAGAGCGAAGTAAGGTAGCTTACATTGAAGTGTTTTCCCTCGACGGCACGATTTACATTGTGTTCTGCGATCGAGGCATCCACGTTTACCATTCCGAGTGAGACGGCAAAACCGATGGAAGCGAGTATGGCAGCAAGGGCGAAAAAGCGCTCACGACCAACGATTTCCAAGGCGATCACTGCCACGAACAGGATACCCACCCAGATTAGAAAGATGCGCGGGTAGAGTCGCAGGCGCGAGAAGCCATGCCAATCGATGGCCAGCGAGAGACGCTGATATGCTGAGGCCAAAATAACAATGACCAACGCGATCAGAGCGATGCTCAATCCTGAATAGATGCGTTTCTGCTGGTTATTTTCACGCTTCGTAATCGTGCTCAGCCAGAGGATCATCAGCAGGCTGAAAAAAGCGACCGCGATCAGTTCGTTAAACCCGCTGCGTGCGTACTGTGAGTAAGTAAAACCTTTGACTCCGATGTTCACTTCTCCCCCGAAAAAGTAGCGGAATTGAACGATTACGAATGAAAGGAACAAGACGATCACACCTCCCAAGATAATGGCTGCTTCGATAAAGCCCATGCGGCGTTTGACAATTGGCTTGTCTTCACCGAGTAGGACCTCATCTTTGCTACGCCAAGCAGCATGTAAAAAGATCCCGGTCAGGGCATAGGCCAAAATTAGGATAATCACCAACCGGAGGATATATTCCGGCACCCTTCCCAGGCGCAAGGAGGCAAAAAAAGCAACGATCTTCTGGTGGAATATGAGATCTCCTGATGCCAGCAGGATGGTGAAGAAGATCACGATTGGGATAGCGATCAGCAATCCACGTGCAATCGACTTGAGAGGCAGGCTCTTGATCCTTTCGCGCGCCGCAGCCATTTCTTCCCGGGATTGGTTGTGAAATTCGATCGGTCGGACGATTATGCTAACGACCAGTTGGAATAAGTTCCGGAAATAATCGGAGAAACCATAGTGGGTCCAACGCCCGCCGAGGAAGGTGACCGTCAGGAGTCCCAGTGAGACGAACATGAAAGTGCAGGCGAGGAAATACGTCAATGGTTCTTGACGCAGGCAGGTGATGGCAGCAAAGAATACAAATGGGATAAGTAGCCAGAGGCTGCCGCGGGCGGGTTTCAGGCTATTGCCGAGGAGCAGGGAAAATCCACTTATCAGACAGATCGCAAGAAAAATGATCAGGTTGATCCCAACAGTTTTTTTCCAAAAAAGGAAATCAAATATCCATGCGAGGATGAAAGCCACTGTCCAGAGAAGAATAGGGTGTTTCTTCATGGTACACCTCCCGATATGATCAATCAGGATCGACAACCGCACATATATACTTGGTAGTTGAATCCAGGTTGTCGATAACGAATCGGCTTTATCCTTCAACTGCTCGATCTCTTTACGCTGCTCAAGAAGCATAGTTAGCAGGATGAACTCAAACGGTGTCAGTCTCTCGGCCGCGGCGGCCAACGGGAAATGGGATCGCGCTCGATCGAGAAGGTTGTGGAGCACGTCCTGGTCTTCCATACGTAGCGCACGCCTGAAGCGCTGTAGGCTGGCGATCTCATGCTTTACTTCATCAAACTTCTGCGCCTGAAAGCAACCGTTCGGACTTATTATTGTTTGCTGGATGTTTTATTAGTTGGAATTCATTGTGTCGATATAATACTTCTCACAGTACAGCCTACTTGTGCATCGTAGATAAATCTGATTGCCAAGAATCTCAAGCTTAACAAATATATCTTCAAATCTAAATCCTCCATATTTCACATCCACCTACGATTTATCTTACCATCTCGGGTAACTCTACATTTCTACGTTTCCCATACAAGTTACATGTGGTTAAAAACTCAATTTATGTTTCGAACTTGCATAAATCAATTAGACCTTCGCCGGTAGAAGCGTTATTTTTCTTCGGCGAGGATCCTGTGCTGGCCGAAAATTCTCATCCGTTCTTGAAACTTGACCATGAAGGGTGGAAAAAACCGTCCTAATGGATCAAGCATCAATCTCCTCCATTTGTTTTGTTAGGTTTTCACAAATGGCAACGTGTAGTGTGGAAAAACCTCATCCGGGTTGAATAATCAACTAGAGATAAGTCTATTAGCCCCGAAATATCATGATGGTTATGATAATGCCGGTTGTGAAAGGATACTGCAAGGATTCTTCCCGCTTCATTTGAGCGCCGGATAGGCCTAGAACTGGCTCTCTTCTCCCCCAGATAGAATTCGGTCCTATAATGATAAACGGCTGGCCCCGGGCCTAGATGATCTCGACTGTGGGAAGGTTTGACAGAAAACTAGCACAAGCTGTAGTTCAGGTGTGGTGTGGCAGCGATACCTTCCTGCTCTTCAACTAAATTCCGTCTGCTTCCAAAGAGACATGTGCTGAGAGGTTATCACAATGAGAAAGATTAAACCCTGGTTTTTATTGCAATCAGCAGTATTAATTCTCTACCTGGCAGCGTGTGCGCCAGGATCCGTCCACCAAAATACAGCTACACAAACGCCGACGCCTGCCTCACAACTGCTTCCGCAGACGATGACGCCCACACCTTCTCGGCAGCTGAATCCAGGTCAATATACTGCAACGCCTTCTCTCCAAACCACATGTGCTGGGCTGAGCGCAGATATCGAGGTTCAGCTTTATCTCCCCTATGCTGCTGCTGCGGATCTTGATCCGATTGCGGTGGGCACAATCCCGTTAAGCATCAATACAGAGCAGCAGTCGTATCGCGTACAGGGTGCAGGCCATATCTCTTATGATGAGACACAGACATGGGACTTTGAGGAAGGAACGGAAACCGCTGAGGTGTTCCTTGAACTGGATGTTAGCCTGGAGGGGGTATGTGATGAGGATATAGGCGGCGGCGTTCTCCGACTTACGCTGGAGGCAGCTCATCAGGAAGATCAAGGATCTACCACCTGCTCCTATCCGCCAGGTGAGTGCGAGAATTCGCCGATAATAGGACCACAAAAACAGTCTTTTGAACTGGAATTCCCAATCGAGGATGGTGCCACAGTACACAGAGAAGATTGGACCACCTGGACTTTTGTGATCCATTTGCACTGACAATAGGCTTGTTAGGCTGCACCCACGCGGCGGATGAAACCCTGCAGGGTGGAAAAACATCGTCCGAGTTGATTATTCTATACTAAAGCGTTTATTCGTAGAACGCACGGCCAGTTTGTGTTTTACATTTCGGCCGTATTATCCAATAAGTGACACGGAAGGCGACGTGTGAAGGCCACCAGATTAAAGTGAAGTTATATTGGCATTCAGAACGGATAGAGTATTTCCAACCTGCACGGTCAGGTCCTGATCGGGGGGACAGTTAACGGGCTTTCCTTACGGCTGTGCGCTCAAGTGAAGGATAAACCTGACGAGAGCATCCGTACTGGGAATGTATTCATACCCGTCAACGGCTGGAAGGGTCACCTCGTTCTCACTCCATTCGCTACCCCCGAGCGGCAGGGTGATATCGTCGCAGGACACGTAATAATCCCCAACATTATTGGTTTGGTAGGTGAAATCAAGCAGGAAGTTCCCTTGATCATCCGTGAGTAAACTGCCTCCCAAGTCTTTTATATTGAATGTCTCCTCAATGTTGATGGGGCAGTCCTCCACCTCTTCTACGTCTGATACGGAGGCAGAACCGTTGCTGCCTACGATATCCGTATAAGGAGGATCCTCCCTATTGACAAGAAAGGGAATGTTGATACTTACTGAATAGTCCATATCACCTGGATGATAAATGGCATATATGAAAATGAAATCAATGCTCCCTTGGATATCCGCACCAGGGGGGTTGGGGGAAGCTTGTCCCAGAGGCTCTCCGCCCAGAGGGGTTTCAGTTGGCGTTATTTCCACAGCTGGTTGTGAAACGGGTGTAATTGTGGACTGGGCGCAGCCGCCAGTGATCATTACACTCAGCATGAGGAGAATATCCCAAAACGCCCATTTGAACTTCATCGCTGGACTCCTCCACTTTCTACTCTCTATGAGTTTAACTCCACGAGTGCCCAGACATGATTATAGTCCCATTTTCCGGGAAGGAATCTATTCCATCCTGATGAGCGACAATTTGAACTCCTCGTGGGGAAAAAACCTCATCCACATGGATTAAGCATCCAAGCCTGTAAGGGGAAAAACCTCATCCGGGTTGAATACGCATTATGATAATGTCGGTTGTGAGAAAATTTGGAGATAAAGACACCAGGCTGAGGTGCTGTCGACCCACAATTCGGTATGGATATCGTATCTTCCCTTACGTGGATTATTGGGCTTCTTTAGAAC
>DAOUEK010000048.1:0-7335 GCA_034430425.1 Anaerolineales bacterium
TCAAGAAAGCAACACTAAGACACCGAAGAAAGTGGAACCTGGGAGCTCATGGCGAATGGCCGTGGACGCTCAATCCGAAGGGAGAAATACTCTCTTAGTTTTGGCTCACTTTTGTCCCAAATGCTTTGAGGACGTACAACCTCCTTGAAGCGCTCAAATGAATCAACGACGATCTCCTTTTTAAGGTCTACAGGAAAGAGCCAGATAGCCAGTTCCTTGGATTTGAATTTCTCGCGAAACTCTTTACAGTTCAGCCCCAGGAACGTGTGTCCGATTTCGTCGCCGTATTTCTCATGATGTCGTTAGACAATTTCAATGCACTCATCATTGAAAAGACTGGAGTACGTCATCTGGATCGTGGTTTTAAGGTTGTTGCGATGGGCGATCTCCTGCTGCAAACGGAAGATGTCTATCGATTCGCTCACGACCTCCTGCTTACTGACTTCTTCCGTTTTGCCCTCCTGTGTGCTCGTGTCGATGTATTCCGGCACCAGTTCGGGTCGATGAATGATGTTGAGGATGAATTTATCCATACCAGTTCTCCTGCCAAATGGTGATGCGGAAAGGCCTTCGTGGTTTTCAGCGGAGCAAACCCCGAAGCCGTATTATACATAATGTTTTCTGGCGGCTTAAGGTAAGTCATGAAGTTGATTTCGGATCATGCCTGAATGAAATCCATCTATGAACCAATATCTTTCGAGGGAATTTCGGCCAGCTCTTTGAAAATCTCAGCGACCCGCAGGACAACGGCTTGCCACAATGCGGCTCCCAGTTCCGCGGTCGCCTACGTGGGATCCCCGATCACACCCGTTCTCGAATATTGCGAGAAGTCCAGGTCGGGATCGTTCCAATCGACGGGATCACTCTGGGGGTCGATGATTTTCTTCTCCCGCACGGATTCGGGGCGCAGGTGCATTGCGATGGCGGTGGTGAATGAATCGGCTTGGCCGCCCGGCGTCATCGGGTTTCCTACGATCATCCAGACTTCATGGTACGGGATGGCGGGCAGAAAGGCATGCGCACTGCCCTGGCGGGCATGATTGAATTTCTCTACGTCTTGTTCCAGCGCATGCTGGCCGCAGCCGCGCCAGATGACGATCCGCCGAAAACCTTGGTCGGCGAGGGAATTCAAAACCGCCATGATGACCTGTTCGCGCAGACGCTGTGGGAGATCGACAAATCCGGAACCGAAACCACGATGCTCGGGTGTGGGACCAAAGGGCATTACCGGAAGCACGAGTACGTCCAGGGAAAACGCCTGCCGCGCCTGCTCTGCAGCTGCAACGCAAACCCTTATAATGAACCATGTGTCAAAATCAACCGGTAAGTGCGGCCCTTGCTGCTCTGTACACCCGGTCGGAACCACTACCAGGCAATCCGCCCGGGCGTATTGTGCGATTTCCTCGAAGGTCAAATCACCGAATCTCGCCAACCGCGCACCCTTTCACTAAAGCCAATTATCAATCCAAGACGATTCGCAGCCTGTCATCGTTCACCGTCGATCATACAACAAGAAAGCGTTTTCATAGAGACTTATTCGATTCTACATGCCGCCAAAGCGGATGCATCGCATGATCGCTTCAAGCATTACTCGCTGGCTTTTTCTTCTGCGACTCATTTTCATGGAGGGTTGGTATAATTGAGTGGGCACAAAATCTACCACAGAGCCCAGATTAATCGTCCTCAAAAAAATTGGATAAGGAGTAAAAAGGTGAGCCAACGCTCAGGATTTGTCCCCATCCGTTTTCAACTGGCAGGGAAAATACTGCTTATCCTGGGGATTATTGGTCTTCTTACTACCGGAGTCGATCTCATTACAGCATGGTTTGGGCTATCGGCGATTATCCCGATCACGTGTCTTGTATTTGTCATCGTTGGTCTGTATCTTATTTATGTCGTTCCTAGAGAGCCAGAGGCGAAATCCTGAAGACACAGCTTATATAAAGAGAAACGGCTTCACAACTTGTGTTAAATTAGTCTTGCTTCGGCTGTGCCAGCGGGCCGATCAACGGCTGGCCATTAAAGTCGACGAGACTATCCCAGACAAACAACAATGCATTCAAACGGCGATTGAATTCGAGCAAGAAATTCTGGACGACTCCGTCCTCGTCGAAGCCGGGTTCAATAACACAACCCGCAACGAAACAAACCCTGCGCACCCGGCCCAAGGTATAAACCAGTTGATCCTGATCCGTGCACACACTTTGGATATAGCCGGTTAATCCTGCAAGGTGTTCCATAACCTCTTCAGTAGGCATAAAATTCATGCGGATATGGGCCGCACCGATGTTAAAGATAACACCGGTTGCGATTCCCTCCTGGTTCAACCCTTCATAATCCTGGATCATATTAATCTCGTCGAACACCCTGGAAGAGAGTAGTGAAGGATCGGCGATATAGAATGTAGCAAAATCAGGCATACTTTTATTCCCTGGCAGGCGGCAGAGACAACCAGCGTATGTCAGCCATACGCGAATTAATCCCGCACTTCACGATACATCTCCTGCGCATCTCTCGGTAGTCCACGCACATGCTTCAGGTGCGCCGTGACATTTTCATCCTCATCCCGAGAATATATAAACCCAAATTGCTCAGTAACGGAACGGGCTATTGTTCGAAACAAGCGACAGGCTGCCTCAAGGGCATCCCACGTGTGATCGATATCGGCATCTGAATATGTGTTTACCAGCAACTCCCATAAAGCGGGATCGAGATGCTGCTGCAAGCGCCGGCCGTATTTGCCCAAGTTAACCGAAAAATGGGTCTCTACACCAACGTACCATGTCAGCATTTTCATCAGCTCTGTGCGCAGTAATTGATCGAATACCGCTTTGGCGTAGGTAATCTCTTCCCGCCACAACCCTTTGGCCACGTACGCAGAAGTCCACCAGAATTCGTTGCAGCAATCGCCAAACGATTTTTGCGAGGGAGGCTTGGCCAGGTAATCACTTTCATTCGAAGGCGGAAATGGTTCGATGATGCCGTCTTTGTCGAGCAATAAGACACTCAAACTGTCACGAGCGAGTTCGTCGATCCTGGCAACGGAATAGAGAGTCAAGTCGATGCGGTTTCCATCCGCAAACTGCATCAGATAGGCATATCGATCGCTGCTGCCCGGATGATCGCCCATATCATCCGGCAGCTGCATGATCATGAGTTCTCCAAAACCATCGATCCACGCGGGCGATTCTTTAAAGGAGACAACATCTCTGACGATGTAGACAATATCGAAATCCTGGAAAAAATCGCCGGGCACCTCTGGATTCGCACGAGAACCATTCAAGACCACCGCCCGTATACGATCATCTTCTCGAGCGGTGTCGAGAATCAATTCGAGCATTTCTTTCTCATTACGCATGGTTGTTCGTTCTCCTGAAACTGATGGTTCAAAACAGATGTGGGTATAACACGACGACAGTGCAGTCCACGTTGGAAGCTTGCAGACATGCAAATCGTCAGCTTGACCGATCACAGGAAAGGTTAAGGGAATGCAGTACTCAAATCTGAATATATCTACAAAATATCTAAAACCGAAGGAACCTCCTCCGGCCAACGTCCTGTGCTCTTCAAGTTATCTCTCTCCCCCTCGATGATGTTGATAAACTCTCGACCCGGGAAGGACGCATTCCCCTGCTCCTCGTCGGACTTCTCCGCCAGCTCTTTTAGAAAGATCGCATACAGTAAAGAAACGGGAACTTCTTCCAAGCGTGCCTCGAAGCCCGTTAAATCTTCAACCCATACAGCTCGTCGCTCAGCAAGTATGATTTCAACCTCTTCAACAAACCGCATTACTGCCGGCTTTGCTCGGGTAACCTCGATAATCGGAGCATCGGATTGAATCAGGCATGTCGTACAATTCTCATCGGAATCGATCGTGACTGATCCCCCGAACGTGAACACCTTGATTGTCTTATCTTTCCGGTCCGATAGGCTTATCAAGCCGGGCGCCATTCGATATTCATGCTGATAGACCCAAGGATGATAAAGCCGTAATTGTTCGATCTGGTGGGGATGGGGATTTTTCATTGATGTAAAGATTGGAATCCGAACGATTTTCGGATCGAAGTGCTGCTCCGATGGATCGCAGAGAATATTGATTTCAAGCTTGGGGTGCCCAATGGATTGAGGATAACGTTCGGGAACAAAACGGTACCCCAGATCGGATTCTTCATCTTCCTTTCGAAACGACATTCTGACTCCTCATCACCTATCTACAGATTTATGGCAAATCCCTTATACAAGCCTATGCCATATCCACAAAATCGATAACCAATCACAGGTACACATTGATTAACTGTCAGCCTTAAATACCGTCAAGCTTTTATGCTTTTTCGCTTCCTCGATAATTAATCCCCTGACGGCAAAAGCGGGGCCCAGATCGCTTCCTCGGATCACCAACAACCTGCCACCGATACGCACTCCATAACGCTGAAGCGTTTCCGCCGGGACTTGAATGACGCTGTCACGCATTTCAACCCAACTGAAAAGCCTGCCTCGATAGTCAACGATGGCCCCTTCCGGCAACTGGAAATTGCCAAGTTCCGGATGCGCTTGCAAAACCGCTGCGAGAGGGATTCGTGAGAATGAATCCTGGGAAGCAACGCTAAAGCCACCCGACTTTTTACTGCCTGGCATTATGATTAATTTCACAGAATGCTGAAATCCGTACTCTTCCATTGCTTCCGGAGGGAGCAGGATGCGTCCCATTTCTCCCACCTGAGTCCAACCATAGGTATGCTTACCACCTTTAACAAGCTGCGGCATGAATGATCTCCATCTGCAACGGCAGAGATTTAGGGTTTAACACCCCATGATTAAACGAGCTTTACTCAATTGCCTTATGCACTTTCGACATCGGGCAAGTGTCATTATAGCCGCACTTCGGACATAAAATAAAGAAGGAGAGCGGCATGTGCACAAGCAGGAGTGCGAAAAGAGCCAACACAACCAGGGGAGACGATTGCCAATATATTCGGACCAGCCAATAAAAGGCGAATGCATAGCTGCCAACCCCGATAATGCCCAGCGAGATCAATTCGTATTTAAACGATCGGGTTGGGGAAATCCGATCTGGATTTCGATGCAGCAGCAGTGACAAAAACGGAGCGAAGTACAGCTGGCTTAATCCAGGACAATAGCCTCCACGGTATGGACATCCAGCACAGATACCCGCGACGGCAAAGTTGACTCCCACCCAAAACAACATGAAAACGCCCATCAAAACAAGCGATTCTTTAGCCAGGAGATAGATAGTGCCTGCATAAAACAGGATTAACGGAATGGCCGGAATGATATGCAGGGTTCGATCCTGCTTCGTCCATTTATGAATGTGACTTCGCTGACTCATAGTGATCCTCTTGGCTAGCTTATTGCAAAATATTACCCGCTATTGCCATCCAAGCGTATGCCATTCACACAACGAAAAATAATACCTTGTGCCGTCGCCTAGCAGCCGTTGCTTTTCAGAAAAACACGAAATAGCGCGGGACGCTGTCAAGATATTCGCTGTATGAATCCCCATATTTTTTCAGGCAAATCTCTTCTTCCGCCAAGATGCCAAAGTGGCTAAAGCCTCTCGCCAAGGCCCACAAGAGTAGGGCCGACCAGGAACCAATCGCGATGCATCCCCCTAATAAAACGGTGGAGGCCATCACAATCTGAGGATGGCGCGAGATATTGTAAACCCCACGAGAAACCGGTTCGTCAAGTGGTGTGTTTCGAAAATCGAACAATGCTTTCACCAATCCCGCCAATCCCAGGACGATGATGAAGCTTCCAATTGGAAACAAAGGCAACCCGATCTTCAACGGCGAGAAGAAAAGCAGCAGCAAACAACCCAAGGCAATTACTTTGCCGATCACAGTGAAAGTGATTTGTTTTTGAGACCACCCCGAGCGATCGAAAAGGCGCTTTACGACTTCTTCCGGAAAAATCCTGAAGAGTACGCCATCCGTTAGAGACAATAGAATCACCGGAATCCATCCGTTGAGCCATCCGAGTTTTAGATCAGGAAGCCATTCCATGTTTGCACCTCAATTGCGGCTTGATATCGGAAATAGGAAGATTTCCGAATCCAATTGTTGAGATATCATCGATTGTCCAGAATATATAAAGAGAATCCCCACGCATCAGGTCGTAAGCAGCTAGATCGAATGCCAGGTAAAGATTTCATGACAACTATCCGCCCCTCGAGCGATCATACGATCCTTTTCGTACGTCATGCACGGATGATAGCAACTGAAATAACCAAATGCAACATCACACATCCATTGGGTCAAAGAAGGCACACCCAACTCATTGAATGCCTCGAAAACCAAACATCGCTTGATATCTATTTCGAAACGCTGATCGCTTTCCTCGATCACGTCGAAAAAAATATTATTGCTTTCAAATCGCTTGTAGATTCGAATAAAATCAAGCAAGCCTTCCCCTGAATCGAGCCTCGTAAATCCCCGGAAAAATACATCCCCACCCGCTAAAAGGACCACTTGCATGATTTCATCGGTACGTGCTTGCCCGTAAAGTTTGTTAACACGACGATACATATTCGCAAGCATTTGAAAATGATTCTTCAAAGCCACTTTGGTGACCTCGGCATTATTTGAACCCGGCTTTGCCTTATGATGGTTCATCCACGCTCCGAAAAATGCCGGAATGGCAATTCGTAAAGCTGTCCATAAGCCGAGTTCTTCTCGCAGTACGGAAAATCCAACTCGATATTCGGGAGCTAAAATCATCGTCGAACCTAATTCTCCATCCTCATTCAGAGCTCTTTGAATCCGCCAGGAAGCATACTGCAAGGTTGCGTTCTGAATCGGCGATCACTCGCACGAAATCGCCGTTTGTCGCCTGGGGGACATCGATCAAGCGCACGATATTTTCATATTTACGCGCTTTAGGCATGAATGTCAACAGTGCATTTGGGGCTGTCTCGAAAAACGCGGTTTGGAATTGTGCGGCGTCATCATCGGGGTATACGGGCATATAGATCATTTGGGCTTCCACGAGATCCTGAAAGAAATGGGTGCCGTAGGAAACTTCGGGGACATGCCCTGCTTCTTCCAGAGCCATCTCCACAAGCACCGATGCATTATCGATGTCCGCATACCCAACGTTGACACCCAGGTTGATGTTGCTGCTTCCCCAACGTCCAGGCCCCATCATTATAGCCTTGCCTCGCTCGACCTCCGGTAAACGATTGATCTGGCCCACCAAACGACCAAGATTTCGCTTATCTTCGACAGAAGCCAGATGATAATAAGCGTGTGGATCGATGTATAAAATGTAACGGATTCGATTCAGGCAGCCGCCGCCAATCATACGTTGAGATCGGAA
>DAOUEK010000049.1:0-24091 GCA_034430425.1 Anaerolineales bacterium
CGGCATGAATGAGTATGGTTTGGCAATTGGTTCAATGACTGACTACGGTGGAGAATCAGGATTCGATGCGCAGAAAGCCACCATAGGCTCATTACATCTCATCCGCCTGGTGCTCGACCATGCGAAAAACGTGGATGAAGCTATAGCTCTGATCTCTCAATACAATATCGATTTGCGTTATGGCGGAGCTGCGCCTCTCCACTATCTGCTCGCAGACGCTTCTGGAAGTTCTGCGGTGGTTGAGTTCGTCGATGGAGAGTTGACTGTTACCATGGCTGATCTGCCCTGGCAAGTAGCCACCAATTTCACCGTTGCTGGAAAAAGCTACAATGATGCCAAAGGCTGGTGCTGGCGATACAAGAAAGCTTTCGAAATGTTGAACCAAACAGATGGCACTCTTCCCCAGGAAGAGATGATGCGGATATTGCAGGAAGTGGCACAAGATGACACGCGTTGGTCGGTCACCTTCGATTTGATCACGGGTGATATCGGGCTCGTCCTGGGCAAGCAATATGATGATGTCTTTGAGTTCGCGCTGGATATGAAGGAGTGATGCCTGGGAGTGGGTGGGCGAATGGTACAGTGAGGACTACTACGCTTCTTCTCTTCTGGAGAATTCCCGGGGGCCGGCAATAGCAGATCCATACTACGGTTGTATACGGCGGGGCGGCTCGTGGTATGACGATAGTTGGCGGCTGCGTTCCACTTCCCGGAGCGGGAAACTACCCTCATCCCTGCGTGTACACTGGGTGGGGTTTCGGTGTGCTATTTCCGATCGTCTATAGATGGCCGCTATAGGCCATGTTCAAAGGCTAGTCTGTGGAGATGGTACGAGACATGCTGCGAAATCTCGCTGTAGTTGCAATCATTCTTCTGCTTGCTGCTTGTAACAGCAGCTCAGCTATCTCGACGGAAGATGAATTCATCCGGCTCGAGATCTCCAAAGAACCTTTCTCTATTTCAGAAAAAATCGAGATCGAAATTACGGTTATCGGAGAGGGGATTTACTTCCATGGTCCCTGTGATTGGTGGTTTGAGGAAGCAACCGATAATGGCTGGGAAGTTGTCGGGGAGTGTCCAAAAACAAACTTTACAGATGAACCGTTTCCCCAGCAACCGGGGAATATTTTCCAAATTTTGCTGCCTACAGCGGATACCGGGAATGAGTATACATACAACTATGTACTTCAAACAGGTGTCTATCGCTATGGAATCTCATATGGAATAAAGTCTGGCAGATCGATTTCCTACTCACCTCCATTTGAGGTAGTAGATGACTGAATTTGGTTTGATATAAAAGGAAAAGAACTCGCTGTGTCCCTGGATGAACAGCAGAATCCAACCAGTTAAAATAGATGAACAGAATCATTTCAGACCCGAGAAACATCCTGGTTTACCTGGAGTTGGTGTATGATCGTGGTTGAGGGAGATCGCCTCCCTGGCGGGGCATCAGGAACTTGCCCCACAACGAACGGGGATGTTAAATACAAGACACAGCCAGTTCAAGACCGCAGGTCGATCGTTTATCAAAGTTGTGATCGGCCAGAACCATAATAAGGATATGAGGAGGGTCATTTGGCGGAACTCAAAGATGGATGTGTCAAACCTGCAGGTGGGCCAATCTTGCCTGAACCGGAATCGGCTGGCCCGGTTGCAGAAACAGCGCGGTCAAAGGAGGTGAGCAAAGTATTAGCACGTGTTGGCAAAGAAGCTATTGATTTTGAGGCCAATGCATTTGTCGCAGGAAAAGGTTTCAAGCCGGTCAAGCTCTCAGACTCTAAGGGCAAGTGGATTGTGCTGTGTTTCTATCCGGGGGATTTCACTTTCGTCTGACCGACCGAATTGGCAGCGGTCGCTGCCCTCTACAAGGAATTTCAGGCGTTGGATGTTGAAGTGATCTCGCTGAGCACAGACAGCCGATTCGTTCATAAAATCTGGCAAGAAGAGGAACTCTCCAAGATGGTGGATGGAGGTGTGCCTTTTCCGATGTTGTCGGATGCTGGCGGCAAGATCGGTACAATCTACGGCGTCTACGATGAGGCTGCCGGCGTGGATATCCGCGGGCGTTTCATCATCGATCCGGATTTTGTTATCCGGGCGATGGAAGTGTTGACGCCAGAAGTGGGACGGAATCCGAACGAGTTGATCCGGCAGATCAAGGCTTTCCAGCACGTGCGGGCGACAGGGGAAGTGACGCCATCGGGCTGGGAGCCTGGAGATGCCACGCTCACGCCCGGACCCGATTTGGTGGGCAAGGTGTGGGAGGTCTGGAAGCCGTAAGCATCGATCATGACAGCCCAACCAGCGCATCACGCACCCGCCAGGTGCGTGATGCGTATACTGTTCGTCAGACTTCACCATCAAGAGTATCGTTATGCGAGCAGGAGCCATCATTCTTGACAACGATCGTGTTGTCCTGATTGAAAGATTTCGAGCGGGAAATCATTATTTCGTCTTCCCTGGAGGCACCGTTAAGAAAAAAGAGACCGTTGAAGAAGCTGTCGTTCGCGAATTATTCGAAGAAATAGGACTGGATATCGTCGTTAATCGGCTGATCGCGATGGTTCGTTATCGAGATGTTGAGGAATATTGTTACCTCGTCGATATCGTCGGGGGTGTTTTTGGATCAGGAACTGGCAAAGAGATGGTCGGTCATGCGCCTCCTGAGCGTGGATCATATAAGGCAGTTTGGCGGAGAATATCAGAACTGCGGGAACTCAACGGTTTGCCGCGGTCTTTGTTTGAGTTCGTAACGCGGTTTTCTGATGAAGGTTTTCCTGAGCAAGCAGTTGTGCTCGAAGATCCCGGGTTAGATACCAGCAGGATCGACGCGGAATGAGGCTGTGAAGAGTTGGGTCTGCTGGTAATGCATGACGGACCTGGTAATTGAGTCTCTCACATATAAGTTGAATATACGTGTGAGTATGGAGATGCTCCGCTGTGCTTCCGTCGCTGATGTATTGGAAACCATTCGGCGCATGCATTTTATTGAGTTATTAGGATACAGGGAAATCAAACATGGATGAGATTATACGCAATCTTTTTACGAGTCTCGGGTCTACTGATGATCGAGTCCGATTGGATGCGTTTAACCAACTCCTTTCCCTAACAGAAAAGCAGGTTTCATGGGCGTATGACGTCTGGGATGATCTCCTGGCACGACTCGATCATCCAAATTCATATCAAAGATCCATTGCAATCATGCTGTTGTGTAACCTGGCAAAAAGTGATTTGGAGCGAATAATGGATCAATCGATTGGTAGACTCCTTGCGCATACAAAGGATGAGAAGTTTGTAACATCCCGAAAATGTATTCAAAATATCTGGAAGGTGGCTTTGGTTTCTCAGGAGTTGAAAGAGCAGATCATTGATCACCTAGAATGTCGGTTCCGGGAGTGTGTCGCCGAGAAACATCCTAATCTTCTTAGGGCAGATATCATCCAATCAATAAGAAACTTACATGATTATCAATCAGATGCGAGTCTGTTAACAATTGGCAGGTCATTGATCGAACTGGAGAAGGAAGTCAAACACCGAAAGAAGTATGAGGCTATTCTATCTACGTAAAAGACCCGATCGTATTTCAGTGTGCGTTTAGCCATTCGCTGAAGGCCTGAAAGAACACCAGGGTCCAGTCCGCTCAAGCTGGACCCCGTTCATGTGGAGTGAACGATCGAACTGGACGAATGGACTGCGTCTTGTAAAGTAAAATGAGGTCAACGAAATCTCTGAGATGTTGGTTAGTATTCTTATGTAGTGAAAAGGACGAGTATAGAATGTCGGATTCGAGACTTCTTCTCGGGGTGTGCGGGCTCTATTGTGGTGCTTGCTACCACTATCGCGCCGCTTTTCCGGAAGGCAAGCATCTCCTCGAGGAAGCAAGCCGCCAGGGAAAAGCGCTGCAGGGATTCACATGTGCGGGTTGCAGATCGAACGTCTTATACATCCATCCGGGATGTGCAGAATGCAGCATTCGAGCGTGTGCGGAAAGTAAAGATATTCTGCACTGTGGTCTTTGCGGCGAATTTCCTTGCGATCGAATTCAGGCTTTCCAAAATGATGGACGCATCCATCATCTGGATGTCGTCTCGAATCTCGATGCGCTGCGGGTAATGGGGCCTGATCGATGGCTAATCGAACAGCAGCAGCGTTGGCAATGCCAATGCGGAGCTCTTTACAGTTGGTATGAAACCACCTGTCATCAATGCGGCGAAGCATTGATTTCCTATGGATATGATCCAAAACCATCAGGATAGTCAACGCCAAGATTCAATTGGATATGCTTGGAATTACTGGAATATCGAAGCGCTGATGAATGCAAAGCCGACAGGTGCAATTATTTAGCAGGTATAATCAGGCGAAAATTTTGGAATTAACAATGGATAACAAAGATTTTTGGAATCGATTCGCACGAATATATGATCATTTCATGAGGCGTTTCACGCCGGAATATTCGACCATCATCGCGCGTATCGCAGACGATGTCGGAGATGCGCAGCGCGTGTTGGAAGTGGCGACAGGCACGGGATTGGTCGCCCTCGAGCTTGGGGAGAAACACGAAGTGGATGCTATTGATATTTCACCTGCCATGATCGCACAAGCAGAGGAAAAGATGCTAGCGAGAGGTCTGGCAGGGATACGGTTCATGCTTGGAAGCGCATATGAACTTCCCTGGCAGGATAACGAGTTCGATGCGGTCATATGCGCGAATGCGCTGCACGTGATGGAGCAGCCAGGGCGAGCACTTGCTGAGATGAAGCGGGTTCTCAAAGCCAGAGGAAAGCTTATCGCACCGACCTACTACCATAACGAAAATCGGCAGGCGCGGTTTGCGTCCTCGTTTATGCGTCTTACTGGATTCAAGGTCTATAGTCGCTTTACATCGAACGAACTGCAGGATTTCTTTGAAGCAAATGGGTTCCTGATCGAATCAGCCGACAAATCGAAGGAAACGATACCACTGTATTACGTGGTTGCTCGGAGTGTCTGAAAAATCTGGAGTGTACGCTTTGTGGTGAGAGATACGTAAACGCCGTTTGACCGACCGCTGGAATCGACGGCGATCAGGATGGTTTGCAAGCTTATTTGCTTCAGTCGGTGGGATCGGCGAGATAAAACAGTTATCTCTGTACCTGCTGTCGGTAGAGCAGTTTGTAGAGGATATTCAAGAAGTTGGAAATCGTTGTTAACTTTACATGTATGAGTGTGGAGGACATCTCTTCCATGTGAGTAATCGCTCCCACGTCCTGGGTGTGATCGAAACGTTCTTGATTTCAATCGAGTACTGGGGATGAGGATCGGGGATCGTTTCAATATTACGTGGACCTGACACATCCAGCACGGTTTATCAATCTTTAATAATGATTGGTCAGGAGGCGTTCATGAATACGCTTGTTATTCAAGGGAGCCCGAAGAAAGACGGGAATACGGCTACATTGACCAGGCGTTTCCTGGAGGGACTTACTAGCGGTGGGCGCGAGGTGGAGATTTCTGAATTCTGGCTGAATGACCTGGATATCCAGCCCTGTCAGGGATGCTTTCAATGTGCAGGAACATCACGCTGCGTTTTCGACGATGACATGCAGCAAATCTATCCGGCGATTGAGTCGGCGGAATTGATTGTCTTTGCCGTGCCCATATACTGGTGGCATATGAATGCGCAAACGAAATTGTGCATCGATCGGTTGACGGCGCTTCTATCGCCGGATGACAGCCTTCCTGCCTTGGCCAACAAACACATCGTGCTGGTCGTTTGCTACAATTTCCGTTCTTGCGCCGAATGCACAATTAAAATGTTTGAAAATTTCAAGGAATGGATCAATGTGAGATTGGATGTGTTGGAACATTGCGCTAAAGATGGGCATGTTTCGTCGGCACCATCCACTCTGGATGCTGCGTATCAGTTGGGAAGAGGCATCGGGGAGATTGAGTGTGGACTGTGAATATCTGTATGGCTGCCTGTGATAATGGATGTGATGGATGAAAGAGCGACTTATGATCGGTTCAATGTCCAGGAGCACGCCGGCAGGATCTACGCGTCGGAGGAAGGCATTGCTTGGATTGTGCATCGCGCTGGCGATCTTTGGCGGAACGATGGCGGCTCTGGTGGTGTATTTCCTTTCACTGAATACGACGGATTCCCTCATGAAGCTGCTTGCGATCGCGCCCATCGGGATCGCTTGCCTCACGGGCTTGTTTATTGCTGCAGCCGCGCATTCTGCTGATCTGCGTGGATGGCGGGGATACTTGCTGAAGGTGTTGTTCAGCGCTGCCTGTGCGCTGGGCAGCGGTTTATGGATGGAATTGCTGGCTAATTACTTCGTTGGTGAAGCGCAGTTGCCTGGCCAACTCGTGGATTCCATATCAAACAGCAGCTTCGATCCCATCGAATTCTCGCTCCTTATGAGTCAGATAAGCTGTCTGTGCTTTGCCTTGCTGCTGGCCATCGTGTCGGGGCGGGTGAGGGTAAAGCGATCGCCCGTGTGTGATCTTGGACAAACGTCAAATCGCGGGAGTAAGAGTCTAGATCGGAAGTAGATTCCGTCACACAGTAACTACGCGGTATGCCGCCTCGAACGAAGCGGCTGTAAAAAGGTGAAGATATGATTGTAAAACATGAGGAAGTGGAACCGATTGAGTTCGATGGACTCCAGATCGTGGATTACACCGCAGGATCGGAAAACCGCTCGTCGATCGCTGAAATTATTGTTCCTATTGGCGTCGGCCATAAACGATCGTGGTCGAACAGATCAGATAAATATTACTATGTCGTCCAGGGAAAGGTAAGTTTCACGGTGAATGATGAATCCTGCACCCTTTCTTCAGGGGATGTTTGTATCGTACCGAAAGGAGATCGTTTTCACTATAAAAATGTGGGCTCAAGCGAAGCCAAATTGATCCTGATCCATACACCCAAATTCAAATTGGAATACGAAGAATTCGAGGATTAAAACGTGTGATCACCGTCTGATAGTACTCAAATGAAAACGATAATCTCAAAGCTTTGTTCATGGCATCCATCCCAAGAGACAATCATCGCCTTCATTGCGGGTTGCGTTATTATTGCTTTGTCAATTGCCATGGGTGCCACTCGGAGTGTCCCTTGGTTGAGTATCTCAATCCGTGATGTGGGGCAGATCGGCTTGGGAGTTCTCTTTCCATTAATATACATCTACTATAATGGCAGGAACTACGCCGATTATGGATTCAGCCTCAAGCGTTGGTATCTCTTTCTTCCCATCAATTTTGTTCTTGGGGTGCTGCTCCTCATGCAGTTCCTGGCAGATGTTCCTCCTCCAGCCGATTTCCGCCTGGACTCTACCGTATTATGGACAAGTGCCTTTGTTATGCTGGCAGTGATCTTCGAATTGGTTTTCTTTTACGGATTTCTTCGGACTCTATTTGAGAAAGCGTTTGGGATCATTCCCGGAATTCTTCTCAGTGCTGCATTTTATTCTTTGCACCACGCTGGATTTCAGCCTGAATTTGGGAAGCTGTTTGTCGTCGGGGTTGTATTTGCTGCGATATACCGTATCGGGAATAGTGTTCTCTTGCTTTACCCGTTCTTTGCCGGGGTTGGCGCTACGTATGATGTCCTCATTCAATCGACGGAAGTCATCCCTGTTGTCTATCCGAAAATTCGCACTTTGTTTATTACGGTCATGATCCTGGGGATATTGTTTGGGGTTTGGATAATTAATCGCAAATCCTTGCCAGCAGATGACCTGTCTCCGGTGAGTGGGTGAATTGTATGTCGTTGGGGTTTGCTTGAACCTGGAGCATGATATTCATCTTATTAAACCTATTAGACAGCAAAGAAGGTAAGTATGACAGAAAAGATCGATATCCATAATCTTGGCCAAGTACAGAAGACGTTGTTTTTACCCCTTTGGGGACGGGCTGTAGAATCGAAGAAACCAAAACCCATGTTGGTGGACGAGACTGCCGTCAGGATCATCGAGCGGGTTGATTTTGATTTTTCACCAATGATCCAAAATATCGACGCAATTACACATATTGCCTGGATAATGCGGAGCAATTTTTGTGATCGCACAGTCCGGGAATTCCTGCAGCGCTATCCTGAGGGAACCATCGTCAATATCGGGTGTGGACTCGATACGACTTTTGAGAGAACGGATAACGGGAAACTGAAATGGTATGACCTGGATCTACCGGATGTGATCGAACTAAGAAGCGAATTTGTGAAAGAAAGCGAGCGAAGGAAGTTCATCATCGCATCATTTCTGGAAGATGAATGGTTGGAGAAGATCGAAGTCAGTGAAAATGTGCTCTTCATTGTGGCTGGCGTCTTCTATTATTTCCAGGAGACGGATGTCAAGAATTTCTTGTTTCGCTTGATGGATAGATTTCCGGGAAGCGAGATTCTCTTTGATGTCGCTTCACCGATCGGGGTTAAGATTGCCAATCGAAAAGTCCTGGAAAGCTCCGGGCTGGATGAGGGATCCCACCTGGTGTGGGGATTGAACAATAAGAAGGAGATCCTCGCCTGGGACCCACGAATAAGGCTTATCGGCACCTATTATTATTTCCGTACCTTGCGAATCGGACTGAGGAATTTGCTTGTGGGGTTGTTGTCGGATTTTCTGGGGATACAGTACATGCTTCATCTCGGCCTGGGACGTTGAAATCACGAACAAATCCAGCCAGCCTCTGCTACAGATGTCGGCAAGTGGACGGGGAATCGACATTGCTGTCTACTGACAAAGATTCTGCCGTCGTGGCTGTTACTTCGAGGTTAATTGCTGATGCAAGTGTGAAACTCGTCGTTGAGGATGCGCTGGCACTGGTCTGCAGCTGACACTACGAGTGAAACTCCCCAAACTTACGCAACCTGGATGAGGTCTTCCAGAAGCTGGCCTACAGATACGGTATCCAAACCCGGATGTCCGTTTATACACAGGAGAAAATCACCAAAAAAGACCGGCAGGGACGCCTCTTCTGAAACTACCCTGAAACGCAGGCAAAGCAGGGTCGTCAGTGCTGACGATCCTGCTTTTTTTGTCCCTTTTTCTCCTGATGCTCGTTATATATTTGAATGCATTCACACCGAGATCCTGCTAGAAGGGATATGATATGAGCATACCAATGACAAAAACAAAACCCTGTCCTATTGACGATGTCTCTCGGCTTATAGAGAATGCGCGGCAAAACCCGTTGGCTTTTGCACGGCTTTACGACCGCTTTTCTAAGCCGGTATATCGCTATCTCTACAGCTGCGTCAGCAATCAGGCCGACGCTGAAGACCTGACCGCCCAGACTTTTCTGACGGCCCTGGAAAAATTGCCACGCTATCGCGAGCGGGGTTACTTCAAGGCTTGGCTGTTCACCATTGCCCGTAACAAGGCCCTGGATCACTTCCGCAAAAAACGAAACGAAGTGCTTGTGGATGGCGTTGAAATTCGGGCAGGGCAGAACGATCTACTCGCGGATGTAATCCAGAGCGAACAGATTCAGCAGCTATCCGCCTTGATCAGCAGCCTGGACCAAAAGGAACAGGAACTGCTGCGCCTGCGTTACGTGGCCGACTTGAGCTTCGCCGAAATGGCGAGTGTACTCGGCAAACGCCAGGATGCTGTTAAAAAATCGCTTTATCGCTTGCAGGCCCGCCTGCAAAACCAGTTGGAGGTCAAAAATGTCTGATCTCACTTTCTCCCCTGATTTCGAAAATCAAATCCGGGCTGCCATGGCGGCTCCCGATCCTTCCTCCGCATTTCTGGATGATCTGTGCCAACAATTGATCACGCAATCCGAAAAAACCCAGACCCGCACGTTGGGCCTATTACGGCGTCCGGCCCTCCGTTGGGGGGTGCTCATTCTGGTTGTTATGTTATTCACACTATTCGCCGTCGGTCCGGAAAGTGTGGTGGCTGCTTTCCAACGATTGCTGGGGTATATTCCCGGCCTTGGGCTCGTCGACCAGAGTGTCCCCATTCGAGTGCTGGAAGAGCCGGTCACTCAAGCGCGCGGGGAGGCAACCGTGACAGTCGAGCAGGTCTTTTTGACTGCCACGAACACAGTACTGCATTACAAATTCGATGGCGTTTCCATGGTTTCTCGCTCAGAAACAGATGCTCAATGCACAGAAACCCCATTCTTGCGCCTGCCGGATGGTCAGGAACTTGAGGCCGGTATGGGTTGGGGGACTGGCTGGGATTCCGGGTTTGAATACCGCTTTGAATATCCGCCCGTGCCGACAGATGTGGACGAAGCCGTCTTTCTCGTCCCCTGCTTGCAGGGTAGCGCCCCCGATAGCGATTTGGAAAACTGGGAGATTCCCTTGCACTTTATCCTGGCCCCACCGGAGATGACCGTCTACTCGGTGATCGAACTGCCGACTCCAACTTCCGCCATCCCGGAAACCGGCATCCCTGCCCAGACTGCTACGACCATGCCGCAAGATATATCGATCTACCTGACCTTGGATCACGTCGTCCAGTTGGAAGATGGCTATATCTTTTATGCCACCTTCCATTGGGAAAGCGATATCTATCCCCAGGTACTTCCGCTGATGGCACGTTTGCTGGATACCAATGGGCAGGAAATTCCTGTGGAGCAGGTCGTCCACACTTACATTGACGAGCCGGATCCGCACAAGCTCCCTTTGACGCTCAAGGCCTTAAAGCCCTTCGCCCTTGGCCCGCTGACACTCGTGCTCGAGGATGCATTCGCGGAAATGCCGGTCGATACCAGTTTCACCTTCGATGTAGGGACCGATCCACAACCTGGCGATGTTTGGGAACTGAATCAAGAAATCGATGTGGCCGGAAACAGCCTGACGATTTTGTCTGTGAGCGCTGTTGTTTCCGACATGGGTAGCCTGGGCTATGAATTCAAGGTAGAGACTGCCGGCGCGCTCAATGGAGCCTATCTGGTTGATCGGGAGCATCCCGTAATGGGTGGCGGTGGCGGAGGCGGTGGGGACTTACCTAAAAACGTAAAAATCACCCAGATTATCTATCAGAATGAGTTGCCCTCCGGCCAGGTCACGATTTCCATCCCGAGCATTTCGCTCAAACTGGCAGGTCCCTGGCAGGTTGAGTGGACCCCCTCGGAGGATCTGTAAATCGCGGCTACGCCGGTAGCGCTTGAAGATGCCCATCTTTCATCGGATCGGGTTGCCATCCTGGAAGATGGGTATCTTTATTACCCCAGCTTCTCTTGGCATCATAATACTTTGACAGTCTCCTGGCCGGTCTGGTATACCCTGTTTGATGCCAATGGAAGAAAAAATCCCAACAAAGATATCTCTTATCAAGTGGATGATTCATCAGACTCGCATCGCCATGGCCGCGGAGAAGTGGATTCATTGCTGGCCACCGATCCGGGTTGGGAGGGGATAGATTTGACGTGACCGGTTAGGTGTCAAATCAGCTGTGTCTCAGATTGCATAACTACATGGAATCATGCTCACCGCGTATGTATTAGATACATGGTGAAAGACTTGTATCAGTCAGTGATACCAAATATCATGTTCACATGAAAGAAACACCCGAGGCATATCTACGTGAAGTGACCATCGGCGATCGAAAACCGCACAACAGCACGATCCAGCTTGCATCTTACGATCCGGAATGGCCCTCACAATTCTCACAGCTGGCCGACAACGTTCGTCAAGCGCTGGGGGAGAAGGTGCTCTTGCTGGCGCACGTTGGATCCACATCCATCGAGGGCATGCCGGCCAAACCAGTCATCGATATGGTCCTGGTTGTGGCGGATTCTACGGACGAGCCGTCCTATGTTCCGCCATTGGAAGAACATGGTTTTGTTCTGCGGCTTTGCGAGCCCGATTGGTTCCAACATCGCATGTTCAAGACGCCGGATATCGAAGGCCATCTCCACGTTTTTTCGGAGGGATGTGAGGAAGTCCAACGATTGCTAGTCTTCCGCGATTGGCTTCGCGCCAACGATGACGATCGCATGCTGTATGAAAACACGAAGCGTGAATTGGCGGCACGGAAATGGAAGTACATCCAGCACTATGCCGACGCGAAAACGGAAGTGGTGGAAGATATTTTGGGGCGCGCCGCAAGCGTGGACGAGTCGTGATTCTACGCAGCATCTATCTGTTTCATCGAACCTGAGAGTAATCTCCGAATAGAGAGGGAGAGAAAATGACTTCTTCAAGGATCCAAAGATTCTACGCCAAGATTCCAGGAGACCAGAAAGTATTTATTTCAGACTTTGTAACATCTCATTCCCTGAAGGGTCTGGATGTAAATGGGCTTACCTGGGAATATCTTGATTCGGGCAGTGAAGGACCGGTTCTGCTGCTGCTTCACGGGGGATATGCCGATTTCGATATGTGGATCCATCAAATCGCCGAATTTGAAAACGACTATCGCCTGATTGCCCCTACATGCCCTGTATTACCTGAGGCGACGATGGAAGCCTATTCAAATGGACTTTCTACGATTCTTGCTGCCGAAAACATCCGTAAAGTCCATCTGATGGGGTACAGTGAAGGAGGCTTGATCGCGCAATGCTTTCTTCGAGACAATTTATCGCTGGTTGACAAAGCCATACTGGCGCACACATTTTATCCATCCGAGGAGATTTCCTATTACCGTCACGATTTCACCTTGTTCCGCATTCTGCCCGCCTTCCTGACCGAAGCTATATTTAAGATATTCGCGCAGCCGGACAAGGAAGAGCTGCAGCACGATTCAACCGAATGGCTGGAATGGTATAAAGGCTACTTCAAGGAACTCAAATCCCGGTTGACGAAGGAGAAAATAATCACCCATGTCGATTTGATGATGGACTTCGTCAGGAATTATGAATTCCATGCGGATGATTTGGCTTCGTGGAAAGGCGAGATGCTCATCACCGTCGCTGGAGATGATGTTATTTTGAAGTACTTTGAAGGGATGAAGCAGCTGTATCCCCATGCCGAAAGCCATATGTTCCCGAAGGGCCTTGGCGCCCATTCGCTCGGCCTTATAACGCCACAGGTATTCAACCAACGTATTCGAGCGTTCCTGGAGAGATAGATTTCATCTCGAAGGGCTTCCCTTACGGACGGTGTTTATCCACACGCCATGGCGCAATTTGGGAATACGATGTGACATGAAAGCGTATTCGAGGAATCGGGAGAATTCCTGGATCACCGGTCAGTGGCTGGGCACGAGGGGGAAATGCCTTGGAGATTTTGCCTAAATCCGCTGATTGTTTTTATTCGCAGCCAGGACGACGAAAGAAAGTAACGGGGATGTAAACGACAAATGGACAACACACAACCGAATACAAATCCAAGCGACCTGTTGCGACTCCGGGATTCGATCTACGCGGCAGACCTGCTGATCTGTGTAGTTGCATATTTTGACTTCTTTACTTATCTGAATATCACCGAACGGGATTCTGATGAAATATGCCGCGGTTTACAGATCGCCTCGCGACCCCTGGATGTAATGCTGACTCTCTTTCAAGCGATGGGCTTGATCCATTACGATAACGATCGGTATGCGCTGTCTCCCCTGGCGAGAGAATACCTTGTGAGCAGCCGGCCACGGAGTCTTGTGCCGTATTATGCATCGCAGAAGAACCGCCCGCAGTGTCGAGAATTCTATGACGTGCTTTCGACAGGCAAGCCTTCCGTATGGTCGAGCAAGGAAGATGGCGGGAGTTGGATCGAGGCGATGCAAGACCCTGCGTTTGCCGATGCATTCACGGCGGCCATGGATAGTCGCGGGAATTATCTGGCGCATGAATTGTCCGGGGTGCTAAATCTAAGTGATTATCGAACGCTGCTGGATATTGCCGGTGGTTCGGGGATATACGCTTGCGTTTTGGCGGCGGAAAATCCAAACCTCAAGGCGGCGGTGTATGAATTACCAGCGGTGGATGAAGCAAGTGCACGATCCATCGCGCAAAAGCAGATGTCCGATAAAGTGGCAGTGATCGCGGGGGACATGTTTGAGATGATTCCGGCAGGCTTTGATGTTCATTTATTTGCAAATGTTCTCCATGATTGGGATGGGGCATCAAACCGGAGGCTGGTCGAGCTGTCGTATCGAGCCATGAACCCGGGCGGGAGAATCATGGTCTTTGATGCACACTTGAATGAAGCGAAAGATGGACCGTTGGAAGTGGCGGAATATTCCTGCCTGCTGATGCATTCGACAGAAGGAAGATGTTATTCCACCAAAGAGATCCAGGATTTGATATACGATGTTGGTTTCGTTGATGTGCAGGTAAGAGATGTGGCGGCATCGAGAAGCGTGATAATGGCCAGAAAAGAATGATTTGTGGCAAATGATAGACGACGCTGATCGGTACTGGGCACAGTATATCGAGTCGAAACCTGATGGCAGCGAGCCTCCCGGCGGCTATGTCGAGGCGTTCTCATTTGGTTTCAGCCCTGCGGACGCTTCGGAGATCGCCGAACTCGTCTTGAACGGTACGAAGACCGCTACGGGCTCCGTGCTGTGGTCCTACGAGCACGATAAGGTGGCTGTCCCGCGCGTTGGCGACTATTGGGTCGTCCAGGATGGTCACGGCTTACCGGTATGCGTTATCCGCACGGATGACGTCTCGATCATTCCCTTCGATGATGTCCCGGAGTGCTACGCCTGGGAGGGCGGGGAAGGAGACCGCAGATTGGAATCGTGGCGGTTGATTTACTGGCTTTACATTGTTTCGGAGTGTGAGCGGATCGGCCGCGAGCCCAGTACTAAGGCGCCGCTGATCATGGAACGCTTCGCTGTGGTATACAATGAAACCCTTCGCTGATTGGTAATGCTCCTGCATGGATTTGAATTAACCCTGCATGTAATCTCTGCCTGGCAAATCTGCGTAGTAGGTTCAATCCATTTTCAAGGGGAAGTTGTTTATGTTTGTAGGGGTTGTAGGGTATATTAAACTGGCTTCCTGGATGCGCACATGGTATTTTCACCGGTCGCTAGGCGGTGAATGAAGGAAGAAGCGATATGTCGATTACAAAGAAAATCGCCAAATGGGTCTCGAACTACGACAGACAGGAATCCATCGGCTCGCGATTCCGAGCAAAGCGTATCGCACCGCTGCTGGAGATGATCCAAACCGTTTTCAACGAAAATGGAGTCGTCAATATCATTGATGTCGGCGGTACGAAGACGTACTGGGGGATCGTCCCCGGGGAATTTCTCGAAAAACGCAAGGTGCGCATTACGATTGTTAATCTTCCCGGGAGCGCGTTGCCTGAGGATCACGAACCGTTTTGGTTTGTCGAGGCCGATGGATGTGACCTTTCCCGATTCGAAGATAAGTTGTTTCACATCGCCCATTCCAATTCGGTGTTGGAGCATGTCGGTGATTGGAATCGAATGCGCCAATTCGCCAAGGAAATCTCCAGAGTGGCAGATAACTATTTCGTACAAACGCCTAACTATTGGTTTCCCATCGAACCACACAGCATGATGCCGTTTTTTCATTGGCTTCCCAAACCATTGCGGATCTGGTTGGTTTCCCGCTTTCAACTTGGACATTGGAAGAAGGCGAAATCGAAGAATGATGCTGTGCGAATTGTGGAAAGCGCCCGTCTCTTGAACAAGAAGAAATTCCGGCAATTGTTCGCAGATGCGGACATATTGACAGAACGATACCTGGGGTTACCCAAGTCATTCGTCGCCATACGGAAATAGATCAGTGAATCGTTGAATGTGACCTGAAGAATAGCCACAGACATGCATATCACGGATGAAGTCCTGGACAGGGCATTTTGTATTTACGAGGAATTTGGACCCGATCGGCGGATTGACCGTGGGGAACGATTACGGGCCAAATTGGGCATCGACTCATCAGAAGAAGTCGATGCAATTCTGGATTGCATGCAGGAAATTTCAAAGACGGTCTGGGAAATCGCCAGGCAGGGTGGCGAGATCAAACTCGGGAAGGAGAAGGTCCACGAACTTCTTCAAGCATCGCATCCCTATTTGCAAAACGAAGGTCTGAAGAAAGCAAAGTTTCTGGTCAATTACTTTGCCTGGCATGATGGGTTTGATCAATAAAATTCCCACTTGCCAAGTGATCATGCAACGTCGTGATCGATATATTCTTTCATGTTTTGCTGTAGGAGCATCATGAAGAACATAGAAATCAAAGGTGCACGCATCCACAATCTGAAAAACATCGATATTTGTATACCTAAGGACAAACTGGTTGTCGTTACTGGAGTCAGCGGTTCCGGGAAATCGAGTCTGGTATTCGACATCATCTTTGAAGAGGGCAAGAAGCAATACCTTCAGTCCATCGGGATGATTCCCGGCATTACAGAAGAAGACAAGTTCGATCAGATCCGCGGTATAGGTCCGACAGTCGCCGTACAGCAAGCTATAATCCGGCAGAGTAACCCGCGCTCCATGGTCGGTACGAAAACAAAATTGCTCGCTTACCTGGGCATGCTCTTTGCGCGGGATGGGCGTGTGTTCTGCTCCAATTGCAGCACGACCGTCGGGGATGACCTGGTATGTCCGCAATGTGGAAGAGTCGAAGAGCGCCTGGAGGCCAGTTACTTTTCCGCGAATTCCCCGAATGGCATGTGCCTGGATTGCGAAGGGCGGGGGGTGTACTTCGAGCTGGTGATGGAGAAACTCGTTCCGGATCCCGGTATCACGCTAACTCAAATGTTGGTGAATGCCGGGGTGATCTCCAGTTTCCGGCACTTGCTCAAGGGGCGTCTCAAAGCATATGTTGACACTCCCTTTTCTCAATTGCCTGATGATGCCAGAGAGCACATCCTGTATGGCGTCGAGATTCAACACCCGTTTCGGCGTCGCAGTCTCAGCTTGTTCTCGCGACTACGCTATCTGCTTTCCAAAGGTGAGGATGTCGGAGGGGCGATGGTGATGAAGACATGCCCGAGCTGTCAGGGTTATAGGGTCGGAGAAGAAGGACGTCGGGTCACACTCGGCGGGAAGCATATTGGACACATTGGTCACATGACGATTGATGAGGTAAAGACCTATCTGGAATCTTTGTGTGCGCGTGAAGCGCTTTCTCAGATGGGCCGCAATTTAATCCAGGAGATGCTGCGAAAGACGGACTATCTCATCCGGGCGGGGCTGGGGCACTTGATGCCTTATCGCCAGATGCCGACTCTCAGTGGGGGAGAGATTCAACGCATTTTTCTAACCGCTCACCTAGATTCCAAGATGGATTCGCTGATTTATGTACTTGACGAACCCACGGTTGGGCTACACGAGATGGAGAAGGGAGACTTGCTCGAACAGATCGATGCTTTACGGTCTCTGGGGAACACGGTCATCGTAGTAGAACACGATCGCAATACGATCGAACGGGCGCAGCACGTGATCGACTTTGGTCCCCTGGCAGGTCGTGAGGGCGGTGAAATTGTCTATCAGGGGGAATACGCCGGATTACTCAAATCGGAAGCATCAATTACAGGCCAGTATCTTTCACATCGACAGATTGTACCGGGTAAGGCGGCAGAGGATTACGCCTCAATCGATGATGCAGCACCGCGACTTACGCTCCATCATGCAAAGACAAATAATCTCAAGGATGTAAGCGTAAGTTTTCCATTGGGGGTTCTGGTTGGCGTGGCGGGGGTTTCAGGAAGCGGCAAGAGTTCTCTCGTTTCCAACACGCTAATTCCGTTGCTCGAACGGTACTTCAGGGACTTGCGTGAAAGAAAGCGCAGTGAATCGAAAGGAGATGAAGAGGTCGATTTTGTGCTGCCCAGTCCTGTCGCTGAAAAACTCGAGGGGATGACGCACATTTCTGGGTATTCACAGGTCTCTCAGGCGCCGATTGGCCGACGAAGTGACTCGAATCCGGCCACGTATATCAATATCTGGGGCAAAATTCGAGAGTTGTTCGCCAGACAATCACTGTCAGAACAACGCCAATACTCACCCGGTCACTTCTCCTTCAATGCCAGTGGAGCCTGTCCCGAGTGCAACGGTAAGGGAAGCGAGGTGGTCTGGTTGGGAGGCAACTCCTTTGTGACCAGCTTGTGTCTGAGATGTCATGGAACCAGATACATGGATGAAATCCTGGATGTCACCTACCGCGGGGTGAATATCGTCGAGGTCCTTAATATGTGTGTCTCAGATGCCGGGAGACTCTTTGAAGACCAACCATCAATACACAAGATGCTTGGCGTGTTGGAACAGACCGGGATGGGGTATATCACTCTGGGACAGCCAACGTCGACGTTGAGCGGTGGAGAGGCGCAGCGTATCAAGCTGGCAAAGGAAATCGGCCGGCGTCGCAAAGGCAACATCCTATACGTTCTGGATGAACCGACGACTGGATTGAGTTTATACGATACATCCAATCTACTTGTAATGCTGGATACGCTGCTGAAACAAGGCAACTCGGTCATTATTATCGAGCACGACCCAACGGTGTTGTGCTACTGCGACTGGCTGATCGAGTTAGGCCCGGGCGGCGGCATTGAGGGGGGCGAGGTCATTGCTGAGGGATCGCCACTAGACTTGAAGGTCAACCCGAGTTCGCGGACCGGACCGTTCCTAAAATGACGAAAACGTTGAACCCGGATTATTGGCCCACACAGGAATGGCGCACTACTGCACCAGAGTGTGTGGGGATGGACGCCGCGTTGCTTTCGAATCTAGATCGGGAGATCGAAGTTCGCTTTCGTAGCATCAGCGCATTTCTCATCGTAAAAGACGGTTCCCTGGTTCTTGAGCGCTATTACGGCAAAGTTGGTCTGGAGGATAAACATCTGGTTGCTTCGGTGACCAAGAGTTTTATCTCCGCCTTGATCGGCATTGTGATCGGCCACGGCTTTATCGAAGGAGTCGAACAGCGCGTCCTGGACTTTTTCCCCGAGTACACTCCTGGTTCCGGTGATGGCCTGAAACGACAGATGACGATCGAACATCTCCTCACCATGACGGCCGGAATCCGGTGGCATTCTGGACCACGAGCCAACGAGTTATTGTTGAACAGGATGCGGCGAAGTAAGGATTGGGTGAACTTCATCCTGGATTTGCCGGTTCAGGAGCGATTGTTTGGCACATATCAATACAACAGCGCTGCTTCGCATCTGCTCTCGGCGATCATCACGCGCAGTACAGGGCAGTGTGCACAGGAGTATGCTGCCGAACATCTGTTTGAAGCTATTGGAATGGATCCACCACCCTCGACCATCCTGCAGAACTACAGCCAGGAAAAGGTGTTCAGAACTAAAGACGGAGGTTGGCCCAAGGATCCACAGGGCAACAACATTGGGGGATGGGGACTGATGCTCAAGCCCAGGGACATGGCCCGATTTGGTTATCTGTATCTTCGCCAAGGTCAGTGGGATGGCGAACAAGTCATCCCGGAGAGATGGGTTGTGGCTTCAATCACGCCGCACACAGCGGGGTACGGCTACCAATGGTGGCTGCGAGACGTGAACGATGTCTTTGTCTACTCCGCTGTTGGACAGGGAGGGCAGCACATTTTTTGTGTACCGCAGAAGGATATCGTTGTCGTTGTGACATCCAAAATGGGTGCCAGGTGGCGGGATCGGTGGCCGCTGCTGGAGGAGTATGTCATTCCTGCAGTAGTGCAGTAGGTATATGGCGTTTTGGTTTGTGAACGTCAGATGATATTGCTGATTTGGTGTCCGAAAGATTCACGTTCAGCGTTGAATCGAGACGTTGAAACGTCATAATCAGGTGTTGATTCTGAATAATGTGGGAGAAACAATGAAACGCATGGATCGAATCAAGTTCGAACATCTGGTAATTGGTGCTCTGGCTGCATATCTACCCCTGCACTTGCTCGAAGAAGGCTTGCTTGGTTTTCCGGCCTGGGCGGAGAAGTACTGGCATATTCCCAGCTATACGATTGAAAAATGGCTGATTCACAATGTCCTTTTTGTGGCGGTGTTGCTGATCGGTTATGCTTTTTATCACAAGGACAAGGTGAAATTCCTGGCCGCGGGTTGTGGCATTATCTTGTGAGGTGAGATGAACACGCTGAACCATGTTGGATGCTCGATCGCTTTTGGAGAAATCGAGTCAGGGTTGTACTCGAGCTTCTTGTTCTTAATCATCGGTGTCCTGGCGGTGCGGGAACTACGCGCCATGGAGAAGTTGTCATTTGGCCTTGTAGGACAGATGGTTTTGTGGAGCCTGCTGTTTTGGGGTGTACCCATTGCATCGTTTATCCTCATTCCGGGTCTGGGTTAGTTCAACAAGCGTTTGTTAATCCTGAAGTCATGCGCTGGATGTACATTCTAGTAATACTATGGTAGGTGATGAGATTCACGGAGTTATACCTTCAATGAAAGCGACCATTCGAACTGAATTGCACTGCGCTGCCGAGAAGGTATGGCGAAACCTTCTGAAGCGAGATACGTTCTTGTATATCACGCGAGGCATGCTGGGGTTTCAGGGCTCCGAACGGTGGCCCGAGGGATTCCGGGAAGGAATGCAGCTCGACACGCGTCTGTTTCTCTTCCATGTCATCCCGGGTTGGCGGCACACATTGCGAGTCATCAAGGTTGACGATGAGCAAATGGAATTGACATCTGAGGAGGGCGGGGGAATCGTTCGGCAGTGGGATCATCGAATTTCTGTGCAAAGCCGTTCTGCAGCGCGATGCCAGTACACCGATGAGATTGAGATCCATGCCGGGTGGCTCACAGCAGTGATTTGGATATTCGCACACGTTTTCTACCGTTATCGCCAGCTCCGATGGCGGCGGTTGGCCAGAACGCTTTAACACGAACTGGGGATCGGGGTTTGTTCCTGTCGAGGATGAGATCGCAAATATGCTCGAGTCGCTGGTGGGTAAACCTATAAATATACTTGCTGCAACAAAGTGGCCAGTAAACCATGGTGAAAGGCGTGTATACTTGATGGATTTAATTAAGCGGGAGGAGAAGCAGTACAGTGAATCACTTTAAAGACAAAGTAGCGATTGTGACTGGTGCTGCTTCGGGCATCGGGAAGGCGCTGTGTGAAGAGCTGGGCCAAAGGGATGCAATGGTTGTCGTGGCCGACCTCAATGCCGAGGGCGCTCGCCAAGTCGCTTCGATCGTCACCGAAAATGGTGGCCGGGCAAGTGCTGCGTATGTGGACGTAACACAAGCTGCGGATGTACAGCGGCTTGTGGATGAAACAATTTCCCAGCACGATCGTCTGGATCTGATGTTCAACAACGCCGGTGTCACTATCTGTGGTGAAGTGCGCGACCTGGAGCTTGCACATTGGAAGCGTATGCTTGATGTCAATCTCTGGGGAGTCGTTCACGGAACACATGCAGCGTATCGTGTGATGGTAGAACAGGGGTTTGGTCATATCATCAATACGGCTTCGCTGGATGGCCTCATGCCGATGCCAATGGCGACACCCTATACCGCTGCCAAGCATGCCGTTGTTGGGCTCTCGACTGCCCTGCGGCTTGAAGCGGAAAAGCTTGGCGTCAGGGTTAGTGTTGCCTGTCCAGGTGCCGTTCAAACCGGCGTACTGGATACCGCAATGTATGTGGGGGTTAAACGTGAGGATTCAATCGAGGAAATGGTGACGGGGTTCAAGATGATGAATGCGGTGGATTGTGCTCGTTCCATTTTGCGAGGTGTTGCACGCAATAAGGCCATCATCCTGGATGGCGCGGTTCATAATCGCCTGTTCTTGTGGCTGTATCGGATCAGCCCGAATCTCTTCAACCGAATAATGCAAGTAGGTGTAAGCGAAATCAGGAAACATCGTATTGAGTTCTGATTGGACGGTTGATCCAGGTTTCTTCGTGATTCTCTTGTCGCTGATCAGTATGGGTTTGCAGTAGAATGGGTTGTATTAACTTGCCGGCTTTCACATTCGAAAAGGAAGAAGCATGAGTGACTACACGCGCACCACACGAGAATGTCCGCTGAGTCAAATCCCTCACGAGCCGCGCCAGGCCATTCGGGATCATTTCCAGGAGTACGAACTGGGTGATCCGGAAAGCGAAACCCTGATGTGTTGTGAGACTGTATCTGAAAGGAAAAGCGCCAGCAAGCTGCAAACCTGGCTGGAAGGCGAACAGGACATGCTGGTCCACACCTGGATGCTGCTGACCTCCAAGTGGCTCATCTGGGTGCGAAGCGGCGATCAAACGGGCGTAATCCTAAAAGCAGCAGATTTGAATATGATCAGGGTCAAGGAGTATAAATCCATGCTCAGCAAAGATGCGGGTTTGGATATCTATGGATATATCGGGGGGGGGGAATCCAAGAAACGCGTTCGTGGGTATATTGGAATGGGCACGGAGCCAGTTGCCCAGGAATTTTGCGAACAGGTCAAGAGTGCCATCGCCGAGTTGAAGCCGGCATCGAAAGAGCGAGGCTGGTTCCGGTGGTTCAAGAGTTGACGCTCTGCCGTCCCTCAAATAAAATGCGTTTATTGTTGCGTTCATTGTGAAATCTTCGAATACATTTCTTCCTCAAGTAGAGGGTAATTATGCAAAATGAATATCTCCCGGGTTCAGCGGGAAAGGCTGCATCCGATCAAGTCAATCTTCAAGGACGTGATCTTGCCGTCGATTATCTACGTGCGTTCTTGATCGTTCTGGTTGTCTGCATGCATGCGGCCCTTGCATATACTACGTTCAGCGCCGTCGATGAAACCCATTGGGTCAAGTCCTCGGCGCCGATTGTGGATTCGCAGCGCTGTTTTTTGCTGGACCCGTTGGTTCTCTATTTCGACACATTTCTTATGAGTTTGCTGTTTTTGATTTCGGGTTTGTTTGTCTTACGGAGTCTGGAACGTCGAGGGGGGAAAGATTACTTCCTCGCCCGGCTGAAACGCTTGGGTGTGCCATTTGTTTTCGTCGTGCTGGTTGTCGCGCCTCTGGCATTTTATCCTTCGTATCTATCCGCTGCACCGGAGATGGATACCCCTTTCCTGTTCTCGTTCTTCACGTCGGATGGCTGGCCGACGGGACCGCCCTGGTTCTTGTGGGTATTGCTGTTGTTCAATGGCATCATTGCGTTCGTCCATTGGCTCGCGCCGAACCTGCTACGCAGAATCAGCAAGCTGCCGTCGGCCTTCATCGTTTTCATGGTTAGTATCCTGTCGTTTCTGCCACTCAGTCTCATCGCTTCCCACTTCTGGTGGTTATCTCTCGGTCCCATCGACATGCAGCCTGTGCGACTTGGGCTGTACTTCGCATATTTCCTGTTGGGGATGGCAATCGGCGCGGGACAGGGATGGCGAAGAAGGGATTGGTTAATAAATTGGCGTCTTTGGCTGGTTGTCGGGGTTCTGTCCTTTGGGGTGTATTTACTCTTATTAAATGAAGCAGTTCAACTACCTGCTATAGTCATGGCGCTGATCTTCAGTACAGCGTTTGCCGTCAGCTGCGCCGGTACGTCTCTTGGTTTGTTGGGTGCTTTTCGAAGATACGCAGGCGGAAACCATGCTGTTTTCGATAGTCTCAGTGAAAATTCGTATGGAATCTACATCATCCATTACGCTTTTGTGATCTGGTTTCAATTTTTCCTGCTTGGAGTGTCCTGGCCTGTTTTGTTTAAGTTCTGCGTAACCTTCGTGGGGAGTCTATCGTTGAGCTGGGGCGCAAGTATTGCCCTGCGGAAGATACCAGGCATCCGTCAGATCATCTAATATGTATCGAAACCGGACTGGCGGTAGGACGCTCCGGGCATCGATACGTATTCGATCAGATCGCATGCGCGGACGCCGGCTTCTCTGGAATGCCGATAAGTTGGTCTTCGCCCTGAAGAGGATATTTTAGTGGATGTTGCTGTATGAATATTCATGAAGCCAAAATCACGGCTTCCGTTTTGATTGAAGAAGTTGGCTGGTCGTGGCCTTTACTGATGGCCAGGTGTCTGCGTAGAAAAAATGAAATCTTCAAACAAACGCACTGGTCGAAAGAGAAAGGACCGGAGGTGGAGTACGTCAAACGATTGCCCATCGTCTCGGCCGTATTTTTGGAACTCCAGGAGAAGATTTCCAAAGATAGAGCGTTCGAAATCATGCGGAAAGCCATCGTTCCGATTGGTCTCAATGAAACCTTGAAATCTTTTCAAGCGTTGGATGTATCTGGCGATGATCCTTTGGAAAAGCTCATGGAATATTTCGATTTAATCGATGAAGAAGGAGCCGGGCGATTT